>NZ_VIDQ01000022.1 GCF_009760915.1 Azohydromonas aeria | reverse complement strand
GCGCCAGGGCAACCCGGCGTGGGCCGCGCAGGAGCGCGACGGGCTGCCGCCCATCCGCTCCGACGACAAGTTCTACGGCGCGGCAGCGGCCGACCCGCGTGCGGACTGGGTGGACCTCACCAAGGTCGCCATCCCGCAGGCCGACGAGCAGCAGCGGCTGCTGGCCAACCTCATCACGCACATGAACCTGGCGCGCAAGCCGCTGCCGCGCTTCTGGTACTTCCCCCACGGCAAGAAGGCCGTGGTGGTGATGACGGGCGACGACCACGCGCACAACGGCACCGAGGGGCGCTTCAACCGCTTCCTGGCGCAAAGCCCCGCGGGCTGCTCGGTGGCGGACTGGCAGTGCGTGCGCGGCACCTCCTACATCTACCCGCACACGCCGCTGTCCGCGGCCAAGGCGCTGGAGTTCGAGGCGCAGGGCTTCGAGATCGGGCTGCACGTCAACACCGACTGCTACGACTACAGCAAGGCCTGGCTGGATGGGCGCTACGCCGCGCAGATCGCCGAGCTGCAGCTGCGCTACCCCGGGCTGTCCGCGCCGGCGACGCAGCGCCACCACTGCATCGTCTACAGCGACTGGACCAGCGGCCCGGAGGTGCAGGCCAAGTACGGCATGCGGCTGGACACGAACTACTACTTCTGGCCCCCGGGCTGGGTTGGCGACGTGCCGGGCGTCTTCACCGGCTCGGCCATGCCCATGCGCTTTGCGCGGCTCGATGGCTCGCTGCTGGACGTGTACCAGGCGGCCACGCAGATGACCGACGAGTCCGGGCAGAGCTATCCCTACACCGTGGACACGCTGCTGGATCGCGCCGTCGGGCCCGAGGGCTACTACGGCGCCTACGTCGTCAACGCGCACACCGACGAGGCCATCATCACGGAGTCCGAGACGGTGGTGGCCTCGGCCTGGCGCGCGGCGTGCCGGTGGTCAGCGCCAAACAGCTGCTGACGTGGGTCGATGCGCGCAATGCCTCCTCCTTCAGCGGCTTCAGCTGGAACGGCAGCGTCCTCAACTTCTCGCTGACGCGCAGCGCCAACGCGCGCGGGCTGCAGGCGATGCTGCCGCGGCGCTCGACCAGCGGGCTGCTGAGCACGCTCACGCGCGGCGGCACGCCCGTGGGGCTGACGGTGCGCAGCGTCAAGGGCGTGGAGTACGCCTTCTTCCCGGCCAACCCCGGCACCTATGCCGCCACCTACGCGGCCGACACCACCGGGCCCGCCGTCACCACCACCACGCCGGCGGCCGGCGCCACCGGCGTGGCGGCAGACGCCACCGTCCAGGCCCGTTTCAACGACGCGCTGGACCCGGCCAGCGTGGGCAACGCCACCTTCGAGCTGCGCAACGCCGCCGGCGCCGTCGTGCCGGCCACCGTGCGCTGGGACGCGGCCACGCGCACCGCGCTGCTGCAGCCCACGAGCCTGCTGGCGCCAGGCACGCGCTACACCGCCACGGTACGCGGCGGCGGCGCCGAGCCGCGCATCCGCGACCTGGCGGGCAACCCCATGCCCTCCAGCCGGGTCTGGAGCTTCACCACCGGCGCGTCCTCGCCCATCTCGGGCTGCCCCTGCACCGGCTGGAGCGCCACGGCCATGCCCGCGAACCCCTCCGTGGCCGATCCGGGCGCGGTGGAGCTGGGCGTGAAGTTCCGCGTGGACGTGAGCGGCTTCGTCACCGGCATCCGCTTCTACAAGGGCACGGCCAACACCGGCGCGCACGTCGCCAACCTCTGGACGCTCGACGGCACGCGCCTGGCGACGGCGCCTTTCACCAGCGAGACGGCCAGCGGCTGGCAGCAGGTGAACTTCGCCTCGCCCGTGGCGGTGACGGCGGGCACGGTGTACGTGGCCTCGTACTTCGCGCCCAACGGCCGCTACGCCGGCGACAACGAATTCTTCGCCACCCGCGGCGTGAGCAACGGCCCGGTGCACCTGCTGCAAAGCGGCGTGAGCGGGGGCAACGGCGTCTATGCCTACGGCAGCAGCTCCAGCTTCCCGTCGCAGAGCTTCCAGTCCACCAACTACTGGGTGGACGTGGTGTTCAACGCCACCGCCACCGTGGCGGCCGCGCCGGCCGCGGAGCCCGAGCGGGCCACGGCGGTGGCGGCCGCGCCGTCACCATCCGCGCCGCCGCAGCGCGTGCCGGCGGTCGGCACGGGGCAGGGCGCCGGCGCGGGCCTTCTCATGCCCGTGGCGGCCGGTGCGGCCGATCTCGCGGCCGCCTTGGCCACTGCCGCGGCTGGCGCCGAGTGCGCGGCGCCGGGCAACGCCATCGTGGCCGAGAACTGCCTGCCGGGCAGCCCGCGTTCGGAGTGGGACGTGAGCGGTGCCGGCGACGCGTCGATCCAGGGCTTCGCCACGCAGATGAGCGTGAACCGCGGCGGCACGGTGTTCTTCAAGGTGAAGACACCTGCGGCGAGCTGGCGCATCGACCTCTACCGCCTGGGCTGGTACGGCGGCAGCGGCGCGCGCAAGGTCGCCGGCGTCAGCCCGTCGGCGCGGCTGCCGCAGAGCCAGCCGGGCTGCCTCACGCAAGCGGCCACGGGGCTGGTGGACTGCGGCAACTGGGCCGTCTCGGCGTCCTGGGCGGTGCCGGCCACGGCCACGTCGGGCATCTACATCGCCCGGCTCGTGCGCAACGACACCGGCGGCGCCAGCCACGTCGTGTTCGTGGTGCGCAACGACGCCGGCAACGCCGCGCTGCTGTTCCAGACCTCCGACACCACGTGGCAGGCCTACAACGACTACGGCGGCAACAGCCTCTACAAGGGCGGCCCGGGCACGAGCCCGAACCGGGCCTACAAGGTCAGCTACAACCGCCCGTTCAACACGCGCGCGGTGGACGGCGGGCAGGACTGGCTGTTCCACGCCGAGTACCCGATGGTGCGCTGGCTGGAAGCGAACGGCTTTGACGTGAGCTACCTCAGCGGCATCGATACGCACCGCGCCGGCGCGCTGCTGCGTTCGCACAAGGTGTTCCTTTCGGTGGGGCATGACGAGTACTGGTCGGCGCAGCAGCGCGCCAACGTCGAGGCCGCGCGCAATGCCGGCGTGAACCTCGCCTTCTTCAGCGGCAACGAGGCGTTCTGGAAGACGCGCTTCGAGCCCGGCATCGACGCCACGGCAGCCGCCAACCGCACGCTGGTGAGCTACAAGGAGACGCACGCCAACGCGCGCATCGACCCCACGGGCATCTGGACGGGCACGTGGCGCGACCCGCGCTTCTCGCCGCCGGCCGATGGCGGGCGGCCCGAGAACGCGCTCACGGGCACGGCGTTCATGAACAACTGGACCGGCAGCTCCTACGCCATCCGCGTGCCGGCTGCGGACGGGAAGATGCGCTTCTGGCGCCACACCTCCATCGCCACGCAGGCCGCGGGCGCGGTGGCCACGCTGCCCACCGGGGTGCTGGGCTACGAGTGGGACGCCGACCTCGACAACGGCGCGCGCCCGCTGGGGCTGATCCGGCTGTCGCAGACCAGCATCACCTCCAACGGCAAGCTGCTCGACTGGGGGTCGAGCTACGGCAACGGCACCGTCACGCACCACCTCACGCTCTACCGGCATGCCAGCGGCGCGCGCGTCTTCGGCGCGGGCACGATCCAGTGGTCCTGGGGCCTCGACGCGACGCACGACAACGCCGGCACGCCGGCGGACCCGCGCATGCAGCAGGCCACCGTGAACCTGTTCGCCGACATGGGCGTGCAGCCGGCGTCGTTGCGCGCGCCGCTGGTGGCGGCCAGCGCCTCCACCGACACGGCGCGGCCCACGTCGGTCATCACCGCGCCGGCGGCCGGGGCGAGCGTGGCCGCGGGCACGAGCGTCACCATCACCGGCACGGCCGGCGATACCGGGGGCGGCGTGGTCGGCGGCGTGGAGGTGTCCACCGACGGCGGCGCGCGCTGGCACCCGGCCAGCGGCCGCGGCAGCTGGAGCTACGCCTGGACGCCCACGGCCACGGGGCCGGTGACGCTGATGAGCCGCGCGGTCGATGACAGCGGCAACCTTCAGGCCACGCCCGCGAGCCGCGGCGTGACGGTGGCCGCGGCGGCCTGCCCGTGCACGGCCTTCCCGGCCTCGGCCACGCCCGCGGTGGCCAGCGACCCGGATGCGGCCACCGTCAACCTCGGCGTCAAGTTCCGCAGCGACCGCAGCGGCTTCGTCACCGCCATCCGCTTCTACAAGGGCGCGGGCAACACCGGCACGCACGTGGGCGCGCTGTGGCGCGCCGACGGCACGCTGCTGGCCACGGCCACCTTCGTCAACGAGACGGCCACCGGCTGGCAGCAGGCCAATTTCGCCAGCCCGGTGCCGGTGGCGGCCGGCACGGTGTACGTGGCCTCGTACCGCGCGCCCAACGGCCGCTACGCCGCCGACAACGGCTACTTCGCCGACACCGGCGTGAGCCGCGCTCCGCTGCACCTGCTGCGCGACGGCGAGAGCGGCGGCAACGGCGTCTATGCCTACGGCGGCACGTCGGTGCTGTTCCCGGCGTCGACCTGGCAGGCGTCGAACTACTGGGTGGACGTGGTGTTCAGGCCCTGAGGAGCGAGAACGGCCGGGACGCTGCCGTCCCGGCCGACCGTGCTTCAGCGCGGAGTCAGGTCGCCTTCGCCTTCACGTAGCGCCCCGGCGCCGGCTCGATCGGCGGGTACGTCGCGTTGCCCAGCTCCGCGCGCGCGGGCACCTCGTCGTCGCCGCCCTGCAGCGCCAGCCAGTCGCTCCACGCGGTCCACCAGCTGCCCGGGTACTGCTGGGCCTGCTTGAACCAGTGCTCGGGGTCGGCCGGCAGCGGCAACTGGACTTCGGCCTCGGGCGAGGGTGCGGCCGCATCGGCATCGACCGGGGGCAGCTCCCAGTAGCTGCGCTTCTTCTTGGCCGGCGGGTTGATCACGCCGGCGATGTGGCCGCTGGCGCCCAGCACGAAGGTGAGCGGGCCGCCGAGCAGCTGCGTGCTGGCATAGGCCGACTTCCACGGCACGATGTGGTCCTCGCGCGAGGCGTACAGGAAAGCCGGCTGCTTGACCTGGCGCAGGTCCAGCGGCACGCCGCACAGCTTCACGGCGCCGGGCACGCGCAGCTTGTTCTCCAGGTAGCCCTGGCGCATGAAGAAGCAGGCCAGCGGGCCGGGCAGATTGGAGTCGTCGGCGTTCCAGTACAGCAGGTCGAAGGGCGGCGGCGCCTTGCCCTGCAGGTAGCCGTTGACCACGTACGGCCAGATCAGGTCGTTGGCGCGCAGCGCCGCGAACATGTGCGCCAGCTCGCGCCCGTGCAGCACGCCGCCCTTGCCGATGGTGGACTCGCGCAGCGCCATCGACTGCGGCGTGATCATCAGCCCCAGCTCGCCGGTGTCGCTGAAGTCCAGCAGCGTGGTCAGCAGCGTCATGCTGGCGACCTTGTCGGCCTCGCCCTTGGCGGCCATCACCGCCAGGGTCGTGGCCAGCAGCGAGCCGCCGATGCAGAAGCCCAGCGCGTTGACCTGGTCGCTGCCGGCGATCTCGCGCGCCACCTCGATGGCCTTCATGACGCCCTGCTGCTGGTAGTCGTCCCAGGTCAGGTGGCCCAGCGAGGCATCGACGTTGCGCCAGGACACCAGGAACACCGTGTGGCCCTGGCTGGCGGCGTAGGCCACCAGCGAGTTCTCGGGCTGCAGGTCCAGGATGTAGAACTTGTTGATGCACGGCGGCACCACCAGCAGCGGCGTGCGCTTGACGTGCTCGGTGCTGGGCGCGTACTGGATGAGCTGGAATATCTCGTTCTCGAACACCACGCTGCCCGGGCTGCGCGCCACGTTCTTGCCGACCTCGAAGGCCGTCTCGTCGGTCATCGAGACGCGGCCCTTGGCGAAATCCTCCAGGAAGAGCCGCGCGCCCTCGATCAGGCTGCGCCCACCGGTGTCCACCGCGGTCTGCAGCGCCTCGGGATTGGTGAGCAGGCAGTTGGCGGGACTGAGCGCATCCACCACCTGGCGCAGCAGGAAGCCCCATTGCGCCTTGGTGCGCTCGTCCATCGGCGCGGCCTCCAGCGCCTGGCGCAGGCCCTGCGCCTGCGTGAGGTAGCTCTTCGAAAGCATGTCGAAGCCAGGATTCCTGGTCCAGGCCTCGGCCGAGAAGCGCCGGTCGCCCTGGTCGGCGGCCACGTTCACGGCACCGGGAAAGCCGGGAATGGCCGCGGCCATCGACATCGGCCAGAAGGCCGTCATGGCCTTCATCGTCTCCTGTTGCCACGAGGTGAAGGCCGTGGCGGCCTGCATCCAGGGCGCGAAGGCCTGGTCGGCGGCGAAGGGCCCCAACGCCGCCTGCTGCGACTTCAGCAGCTCGCTGAACCATTGGGTGCTGTCGGGCGCGGATGGCTGATTCATGTGCTTTGTCTCCGTCCTGGCTTGTCTTGTGAGGGCCGCGCGGCGCCGCCTTCATTTCCACTTCGCGGGCCGCGTCCCTCGTTCCATCTTCCCGCCACCGGCGGCAGCGGGCCCTGCGCCTGCGTGGCGAGCACATGGCGGGCCGGCACTATTTCACACTTGAGCGTGCGGGTTTTCCCGTAGGGGCATTGATTCCCCGGGTTTGTCCGAGTGCGGCTGATCTGGCTCAAACCATCGTCCAAAACTATCATCTACCGAACGGTCGGTATATGTTGAGGCGCTGGGTCGAGGCGCCGCCGGCCGGAACTGCCGCAGGAGTTGCCAAGGTGTCCGAGACCCCGATCCTGAAATCCCAGACCGGCGCGGTGCGCGTGCTGACGCTGAACCGGCCGGCGGCGCTCAACAGCTTCAACGGCGTGATGCATTCGCTGCTGCGCGCGGAGCTGGAGAGCGCGGCGGCCGATGCCGGCGTGCGCTGCGTGGTGCTGACCGGGGCAGGGCGGGCGTTTTGCGCCGGGCAGGACCTGTCGGACCCGCTGGTGGCGCCGCCCGAAAGCGGGCAGCCGCCCAAGGACCTGGGCGTGGCCATCGAGCGCTACTACGCGCCGCTGGTGCGGCGGCTGCGCAGCATGCCGGTGCCGGTGGTGGTGGCGGTCAACGGCGCGGCCGCGGGCGCGGGCGCCAACCTGGCGCTGTGCGGCGACCTGGTGCTGGCGGCGCGCTCGGCCAGTTTCATCCAGGCCTTCTCGAAGATCGGCCTGGTGCCCGACAGCGGTGGCACCTGGCTGCTGCCGCGGCTGGTGGGCCGGGCGCGCGCACTGGGCCTGGCGCTGCTGGGCGACAAGCTGCCGGCGGAAGAGGCCGAGCGCATCGGCCTGGTCTGGCGCTGCGTGGACGACGCCGAGCTGATGCCACAGGCGCTGGCACTGGCCGAGCGGCTGGCTGCGATGCCGACCAGGGCGCTGGTGGCCACGCGCCAGGCCATGGACGAGGCGCAGCAGCTGGACCTCACGCACGCGCTGAACCACGAGGCCAGGCTGCAGCGCGAACTGGGCTTCGCGCACGACTACCAGGAGGGCGTGGCCGCCTTCGGCGCCAAGCGCGCGCCCGTCTTCACCGACCGCTGACATCCGGGAGCTGTTGCCCATGACTGCGACGCCGCAGGAAGTCGCCGAGCGCGTGCGCGCCGGCATGTTCGCCGAGGACCGCGCCGCGCAGGCGCTGGGCATGGCCGTGACCGAGATCGGCCCCGGCCGCGCCACGCTGACCATGGCCGTGCGCGAGGACATGCTCAACGGCCACGCCATCTGCCACGGCGGGCTGATCGCCACGCTGGCCGACACGGCCTTCGCCTACGGCTGCAACTCCTACGACGAGCTGACCGTGGCCTCGGGCTTCTCCATCGACTTCGTCACCCCGGGCCGGCTGGGCGACGTGCTGACGGCGCGCTGCGCCGAGGTGTCACGCGCCGGGCGCACCGGCGTCTACGACGTGACGGTGGAGAACCAGCGCGGCGAGCGCATCGCGGTGTTCCGCGGCCGCTCGTACACGGCCAAGGGCCGGCCCGCGGTCAAGGCCTGAGCAGGACAGCGCCGGCCGCGCGCCCCAGACAGCACAAGACAGGAGACCACGCCATGCCCGTCAAGCAACCCGCCCCCGGCGACCTGGAGCCCATCGAGCGCGCCAGCCGCGACGAGGTCCAGGCGCTGCAGCTGCAGCGCCTGCGCGCCACGCTGGAGCGCGCCTACGAGAACGTGCCGCACTACCGCCGCGCCTTCGACGAGCGCGGCGTGCACCCGACGGACCTGAAGTCGCTCGCCGACATCGCGAAGTTTCCCTTCACCACCAAGCGCGACCTGCGCGAGAACTACCCCTTCGGCATGTTCGCCGTGCCGCGCGAGCAGGTGGCGCGCGTGCACGCATCTTCCGGCACCACCGGCAAGCCGACGGTGGTGGGTTACACCCGCAACGACATCGACCACTGGGCTGACCTGGTGGCGCGCTCCATCCGCGCCGCGGGCGGGCGCGCCGGCGACATCGTGCACGTGGCCTACGGCTACGGCCTGTTCACCGGCGGGCTGGGCGCGCACTACGGCGCCGAGCGCCTCGGGTGCACCGTGATCCCGATGTCGGGCGGGCAGACCGAGAAGCAGGTGCAGCTCATCCGCGACTTCCGGCCCGACATCATCATGGTCACGCCCAGCTACATGCAGGTGATCATCGAGGAGTTCACGCGCCAGGGGCTCGATGCCCGGGACAGCTCGCTCAAGGTCGGCATCTTCGGCGCCGAGCCCTGGACCGAGGCCATGCGCCGCGAGATCGAGGGCAAGGCGGCCCTCGACGCGGTGGACATCTACGGCTTGTCCGAGGTGATGGGCCCGGGTGTGGCCAGCGAGTGCGTCGAGTCCAAGGACGGCCCGGTGGTGTGGGAGGACCATTTCTATCCCGAGGTCATCGACCCGGAGACCGGTGAGGTGCTGCCCGACGGCGAGGAGGGCGAGCTCGTCTTCACCTCGCTGACCAAGGAGGCGATGCCCGTCATCCGCTACCGCACGCGCGACCTCACGCGGCTGCTGCCGCCCACGTCGCGCGCGTTCCGGCGCATGGGCAAGATCGTGGGCCGCAGCGACGACATGCTCATCATCCGCGGCGTCAACGTCTTCCCGACGCAGATCGAGGAGATCGTGCTGCAGCACGGCAAGCTCTCGGGGCAGTACCAGGTGCAGGTCATGCGCGAGGGGCTGCTCGACGAGGTGCTGGTGCGCTGCGAGCTGCAGCCCGGCACGCCGCCGCAGTCGCCGGCGGCGATGGACGAGATCGCGCAATGGCTGCAGCAGCGCATCAAGACGCTGGTGGGCATCAGCACGCGCGTGGAGGTGCTGGTGCCCGAGTCGATCGAGCGCACCCTCACCGGCAAGGCGCGCCGCGTGATCGACCGCCGCCCCAAGGGCTGAGCGACCGCCGCCCCAAAAGCTGAGCCCTCAACGGACGCCTGAAGACTTTCCGAAGGACAAACGCCATGTACACCCAAGCCATGGACACGCAGGGCCGCGAGCCCGAGGACAGGAACGTGCGCAGCCTCGAAGAGGCGCACCTGCAGCAGCGCTTCGACGCCACCATCGACGACGGCGGCTTCATCGAGGCCAAGGACTGGATGCCGCAGAACTACCGCCGCACGCTCATCCGCCAGATCAGCCAGCACGCGCACTCGGAGATCGTGGGCATGCTGCCCGAAGGCAACTGGATCTCGCGCGCGCCCACGCTCAAGCGCAAGGCGATTCTTCTGGCCAAGGTGCAGGACGAGGGTGGCCACGGCCTGTACCTGTACGCCGCGGCCGAGACGCTGGGCACCAGCCGCGACGAGCTGCTGGCGGCGCTGCATTCGGGCAAGGCCAAGTACAGCTCGATCTTCAACTATCCCACCCTGACCTGGGCCGACGTGGGCGTGATCGGCTGGCTGGTGGACGGCGCGGCGATCATGAACCAGGTGCCCATCTGCCGCTGCTCCTACGCGCCCTATGCGCGGGCCATGATCCGCATCTGCCGCGAGGAAAGCTTCCACCAGCGCCAGGGCTTCGACTCGCTGCTGGTGATGATGGAGAAGGGCACCGACGCGCAGCGCGCGATGGTGCAGGACGCGGTGGACCGCTGGTGGTGGCCGTGCCTGATGATGTTCGGCCCGCCCGACGACCAGTCGCCCAACAGCGCCCAGGGCATGCGCTGGGGCATCAAGCGCGTCTCCAACGACGAGTTGCGCCAGAAGTTCGTGGATGCCACCGTCGAGCAGGCCAAGGTGCTGGGCGTGACGCTGCCCGACCCCGGGCTGAAGTGGAACGAGGCGCGCGGCCACTGGGACTTCGGCGCCATCGACTGGGACGAGTTCTGGAACGTGGTCAACGGCAACGGCCCGTGCAACCGCGAGCGCCTGGCCGCGCGCGTGAAGGCCTGGGACGAGGGTGCCTGGGTGCGCGAGGCGGCACTGGCGCATGCGGCCAAGCAGCGCGAGCGCGAGCCCCAGGCCGCCTGACGAGTCCGAAGCCGACACGAATCCAAGGAGACCCCCGATGAGCACCGACACGAAGAACGAATGGCCGCTGTGGGAAGTGTTCGTGCGCAGCCGCGCCGGCCTGGACCACAAGCACTGCGGCAGCCTGCACGCGGCCGACGCGCCGATGGCGATCCAGATGGCGCGCGACGTCTACACCCGGCGCCAGGAGGGGTCGAGCGTGTGGGTGGTGCGCTCCGACCAGATCACGGCCAGCGATCCCGGCGACAAGGACATGTACTTCGACCCGATGGAGGACAAGGTCTACCGCCATCCCACCTTCTACAAGCTGCCGGACTCGGTGGACCACATGTGAGGCGAGGGCACTGACCATGCAAGCTTCCATCCAGCTCCAGCGCGACGCGCGCCAGCAGTACCTGCTGCGCATCGGCGACACCTGCCTCATCTCGGCGCAGCGCCTCTCCGAGTGGACCGGCCACGCGCCGGTGCTCGAAGAAGACATCGCGCTGGCCAACATGGCGCTGGACCTGCTGGGCCAGGCGCGCGCGGTGCTGACGCTGGCCGGCGCGCCGCAGGGCCTGGACGAGGACCAGCTCGCCTTTCTGCGCGAGGAACGCGACTACTTCAACCCGACGCTGGTGGAGCTGCCCAACGGGGACGGGCGCCCGGGCGACTTCGCGCTCACCGTGCTGCGCAATGCTTTCGTCTCCACGCTGCTGAAGCTGCTGTGGCAGCGGCTGCAGGATTCGGCCGACGAGGAGCTGGCGGCCATCGCGGCCAAGGCGCTCAAGGAGGCGCGCTACCACCAGGAGCATGCCGCGGACTGGGTGCTGCGCCTGGGCGACGGCACGGACGAGTCGCACCGGCGCATGCAGGCGGCACTGGACAAGCTCTGGCCTTTTGTAGCGGAGCTGTTCGCCGCGGACGCGGTGGACGCGGCTGCGGCCGAGTCCGGCCTGGGCCCGGCCTGGGCCGAACTGCGCGAGGAGTGGATGGCGGAGGTGGTGCCGCTGTTGCAGGCCGCCACGCTGCAGCCGCCCGACGACAAGCCGTTTCGCAGCACGGGACGGCAGGGCGTGCACAGCGAGCACATGGGCTACATCCTGGCCGAGATGCAGCACCTGCAGCGCGCCTATCCGGGAGGTGCGTGGTGAACACGGCGCAGGACCCGTCCTCCACGCGCGTGCAGCGCGCCTGGGACGTGCTGGGCGGCGTGCTCGACCCGGAAGTGCCGGCGCTGTCGCTGTGCGACCTGGGCATCGTGCGCGATGTGCGTGAGGCCCACGAGGCCGACGACGCGCTGGAAGTGGTGCTCACGCCGACCTACTCCGGCTGCCCGGCCACCGAGGTGATCGAGCGCAGCGTGGTCGAGGCGCTCGACGGGGCCGGGCTGGGTCCGGTAAAGTTGCGGCTGCAACGGGCGCCGGCCTGGACCACCGACTGGATCAGTGCCGAGGGGCGGCGCAAGCTGCGCGAGTACGGCATCGCGCCGCCGACGCCGGTGGAGCCCGGCGCGGCGGTGCCGATCCGGCTGGTGACGCGGCGCAAGGTGGCAGTGGCCTGCCCGCGCTGCGGCAGCCTGCACACCGAGCAGCTGTCGGCCTTCGGCGCCACCGCCTGCAAGTCGCTGCACCGCTGCCTGGACTGCCGCGAGCCTTTCGAACATTTCAAGCCGATCTGAGGCTGCACCGGGGTTGCCTGCCATGAGCGTTCTGTTTCATCCGCTGCGCGTGCGTGCCGTCGAGCCCGACACGGCCGAGGCCGTGGTCGTGAGCTTCGAGGTGCCGCCGGAGCTGCGCGAGACCTTCGGCTTCACGCAGGGGCAGTACCTCACCTTGCGCAAGACGATCGGCGGGCAGGACCTGCGCCGCTCCTATTCGATCTGCGCCGGCGTGGACGACGGCGAGCTGCGCGTGGGCGTGCGCAAGGTCAAGGGCGGCGTCTTTTCCAACTGGATCAACGCCGAGCTGCGGCCCGGCGACGAGATCAGCGTGATGGCGCCGCAGGGGCGCTTCTTCGTGCCGATCGAGCCGCAGGCGCAGCGCCACCACCTGGGCATTGCCGGGGGCAGCGGCATCACGCCGATCCTCTCGATCATGAAGACGGTGCTGGCGCGCGAGCCGCGCTCGCGCTTCACGCTGCTCTACGGCAACCGCTCGCTGCAGTCGACCATGTTCAAGGAGGAACTCGAAGACCTGAAGAACCGTTACATGGCGCGGCTGGTGCTGCACCACGTGTTCTCCGACGACCCGACGGACTCGCCGCTGAACATGGGCGTGATGAACCGCGACAAGATCGGCGAGTTCCTGCGCGGCGTGGTGCCGGCCGAGGGCATCGACCACGCCTACGTGTGCGGGCCGTTCCAGATGAACGACGAGGCCGAGGCCGCGCTGCTGGCCGCGGGCGTGCCTGAAGGGCGCATCCACATCGAGCGCTTCGGCATCGCGCAGCCTGCTGCCGGCGCCGCCGGGCTCACCGCGCAGCAGGCCGACGCCGTGGTGCACGAGGCGCAGCCGGGCGACGCGGAGAGCGCGCGCATCGTCATCATCCGCGACGGGCTGCGCCGCGAGATCCAGTTCCACAAGCAGCAGCCCAGCATCCTGGACGCGGCCTCGGCCTGCGGCATGGAGGTGCCCTTTTCCTGCACCTCGGGCGTGTGTGGCACCTGCCGCGCCAAGGTGGTCGAGGGCGAGGTGCGCATGGAGCGCAACTTCGCGCTGGACAAGGCCGAGGTCGCGGCCGGCTTCATCCTCACCTGCCAGGCGCACCCGCTCACCGAGCGCGTGATCCTGTCCTTCGACGAGAGGTAAGCGCCGCATGGCCCGCGGACGCGCCGCCAGTTACGGCGACCAGCGCGACATGATCCTGGAGCGCGCGGCGGAGCTCTTCGCCCGGCGCGGCTATCCGGCCACGTCCATGAACCAGGTGGCGGAGGCCGCGGGCCTCTCGAAGGCGACGCTCTATCACTACTACCGCGACAAGTACAGCCTGCTGGTGGAGATCGCCGAGGGGCACGTGTCGCGGCTGGTGGCGATGACGGACGAGGTGCTGGCGCAGCAGGGGCTCACGCCGGAGGCGCGCGTGCGCGAGCTGGTCGTGCGCATCCTGCGCGAGTACGCGCATGCGCAGCATGCGCACCGCGTGCTCACCGACGACGTGCGTTTCCTGGAGCCGCACGATTGCGAGCGCATCCTCGACATGCAGCGCCGCGTCACGGGCGGCTTCGCCGAGGCGATTGCCGCGTGGTGCCCGGCGCAGCAGGCCGCGGGGCTGGTCAAGCCGGTGACGATGCTGCTGTTCGGCATGGTCAACTGGATGTTCACCTGGCTCAAGCCCGACGGCGGGCTCTCGCACGAGGCCATGGGCGCCATCGTGGCCGACCTGCTCGTGGCCGGCGTGCCGGCGGTGCGGCCGCCCATGCGCACCGAGGCCGATGCCGAGGCCAGCGGCGGCAACGAACACGACAACAACGACGAAGACACCCACAAGGTCCCGCGGGAGCGCAGCGCGCGCGCGGCGGCCACATCCACCGAAGGAGACGACGCATGAACAAGACCCTCAAGCTCGCCGCGGCCACCGCCGCGCTGCTGGCTGCCACGCTGGCGCAGGCGCAAGCCACCATCACCGTCGGCGTCACGGTCTCGGCCACGGGGCCGGCCGCGTCGCTGGGCATCCCGGAGAAGAACACGGTGGCGCTCATGCCCAAGACCATCGCCGGGCAGAAGGTCAACTACATCGTGCTCGACGATGCCAGCGACACGACCTCGGCGGTGTCCAACGCGCGCAAGCTCGTCAGCGAGAACAAGGTGGACGTGATCCTGGGCTCGACCACCACGCCGAACTCGCTGGCCATGATCGACGTGGCCGCCGAGTCGCAGACGCCCATGATCTCCATGGCCGCGTCGGCGCGCATCGTCGAGCCCATGGACGCCAAGCGCAAGTGGGTGTTCAAGACGCCGCAGAACGACATCATGATGTCGCTGGCCATCGCCGAGCACATGGCGGCGTCGGGCGTGCAGACGGTGGGCTTCATCGGCTTCAACGACGCGTACGGCGAAGGCTGGTACCAGGAGTTCGCCAAGGCCGCGGCGCTGAAGAAGCTCAAGATCGTGGCCAATGAACGTTACGCCCGCACCGACACTTCCGTGACGGGCCAGGCCCTGAAGATCATGTCGGTCAAGCCCGACGCGGTGCTGGTGGCGGGCTCGGGCACGCCCGCGGCGCTGCCGCAGAAGACGCTCAAGGAGCGCGGCTTCGCGGGCAAGTTCTACCAGACGCACGGCGTGGCCAACGCCGACTTCCTGCGCGTGGGCGGCAAGGACGTGGAAGGCACCTTCCTGCCCGCCGGCCCGGTGCTGGTGGCCGAGCAGCTGCCCGCGAGCCACCCGGTGAAGAAGAGCGCCATGGCCTACGTCTCGGCCTACGAGGCCGCGCACGGCAAGGGCAGCGTCTCGACTTTCGGCGCGCATGCCTGGGACGCGGGCCTGCTGGTGAGCGCGGCCGTGCCGGTGGCGCTGAAGAAGGCACAGCCGGGCACGCCCGAGTTCCGCGCCGCGCTGCGCGACGCGCTGGAGCAGACGCAGGAAGTCGCCGGCGCGCACGGCATCTTCAGCATGACGCCCAACGACCACCTCGGCCTGGACCAGCGCGCGCGCGTGATGGTCAAGATCGAGAACGGCACCTGGAAGTACCAGCCGGGCGCGCAGCCCTGAGGCCTTCCTTCGAAGCGGTGCGGGACGTGGCCGCGGCTTGATCCAGGGCAGCTTGGCCAGGCCTTGAGCCGAGGGGGCCTGGTTATGATCGACGCGATGTCCGCCCGGCGCTGCGCCGGGCCCGGCCGCCCTCGCGGCGGCCGTTGCCGCGGCATCGAACACCAAGCCCCGCACCCTGACGGCCGCAGCGCCGCTGCGACGCGCGCCCGCCGCCGTTTCCCGCATTGAAGGAGATCACGACATGAACAAGCGCTTCCGGCTCGCCGCCGTGGCGGCTGCTGCGCTGCTGGCCGCGACGCTGGCGCAGGCCGACATCAACGTCGGCGTGAGCGTCTCGGCCACCGGGCCGGCGGCCTCGCTGGGCATCCCGGAGAAGAACACCATCGCGCTGCTGCCCAAGAGCATTGCCGGGCAGAAGGTCAACTACGTCGTGCTCGACGACGCCACCGACACCACGGCCGCCGTGTCGAATGCGCGCAAGCTCGTGAGCGAGCACAAGGTGGACATCCTGCTGGGCTCGACCACGACGCCCAACTCGATGGCCATGACCGACGTGGCCGCGGAGTCGCAGACGCCGCTGATCTCCATGGCCGCCAGCGCCCGCATCATCGAGCCCATGGACGCCAAGCGGCGCTGGGTGTTCAAGACGCCGCAGAACGACATCGCGATGTCGCTGGCCATTGCCGAGCACATGGCCGCCGCGGGCGTGCAGACCGTGGGCTTCATCGGCTTCAACGACGCGTATGGCGAAGGCTGGTACCAGGAGTTCGCCAAGGCCGCGGCGCTGAAGAAGATCAGGATCGTGGCCAACGAGCGCTACGCGCGCCCGGACACCTCCGTCACCGGCCAGGTGCTCAAGCTCATGGCGGCCAGGCCCGACGCGGTGCTCATCGCCGGTGCCGGCACGCCCGCGGCGCTGCCGCAGAAGACGCTCAAGGAACGCGGCTACGCCGGCAAGTACTACCAGACGCACGGCGTGGCCAATGCCGACTTCCTGCGCGTGGGCGGCAAGGACGTGGAAGGCACCTTCCTGCCCTCGGGCCCGGTGCTGGTGGCCGAGCAGCTGCCCGCGAACCACCCGGTGAAGAAGAGCGCCATGGCTTACGTCACGGCCTATGAAGCGGCTTACGGCAAGGGCAGCGTCTCGACCTTCGGCGCGCATGCCTGGGACGCGGGGCTGCTGATGGCCAATGCCGTGCCGGCGGCGCTGAAGAAGGCGCAGCCCGGCACGCCCGAGTTCCGTGCCGCGCTGCGCGACGCGCTGGAGCAGACGAAGGAGCTGGCCGGCGCGCACGGCATCTTCAGCATGACGCCCAACGACCACCTGGGTCTCGACCAGCGCGCGCGCGTGATGGTCAAGATCGAGAACGGCGCCTGGAAGTACCAGCCGGGCGCGCAGCCCTGACGGGCTGAGGCCATCGGCATCCGCAGCGTCCGCTGCCCTCGCAGGACCCTTTCAAGAAGTCAAACCCTATGGACCTCCAGATCGCCCTCCTGCTGGGGCAGGACGGCATCGTCAACGGTGCCGTCTACGGACTCATGGCACTGGCCCTGGTGCTGGTGTTCTCGGTCACGCGCGTGATCTTCATCCCGCAGGGCGAGTTCGTCGCCTTCGCGGCGCTGTCGATGGCGCTGCTGCAATCCGGGCGCACGCCGGCGAGCCTGTGGCTGCTGCTGGCGCTGGCCGCGGTGGTGCTGGCGCTGGAGGCCTGGCGCGCGCAGCGCGGCGCCACGGTGGACTGGCGCTCGACGCTGCTGTGGTGCGTCGCCAGCCCCGCCGCTGCCGTGGCGCTGGTGTCGCTCAAGCCCGAGGGGCAGGTGCTGCAGGCGCTGACGGTGCTGCTGCTGATCACGCCGCTGGGCCCGCTGCTGTATCGCCTGGCCTACCGGCCGCTGGCGCGCGCCAGCGTGCTGATGCTGCTGATCGTCTCGGTGGCGCTGCATGGCGTGATGGTGGGCCTGGGGCTGCTGTTCTTCGGCGCCGAGGGCTCGCGCACCAGCGCCTTTTCCGAGCTGCGCATGGACGTGGGCGGGCTGACCATCACCGGGCAGTCGCTGGTGGTGGTGGGCACGGCGCTGGCGCTGGTGGTGGCGATGTTCGTGTTCTTCGAGCGCTCCATCGTCGGCAAGGCGCTGCGCGCCACGGCCATGAACCGCGTGGGCGCGCGGCTCATGGGCATTCCCACCGAACTGTCCGGAGACCTCAGCTTCGCGCTGGCCGGGCTCATCGGCGCGGTGGCCGGGCTGCTGGTGGCGCCGATCACGACCGTCTATTACGACACGGGCTTCCTCATCGGCCTCAAGGGCTTCGTCGCCGCCATCGTGGGCGGACTGGCGAGCTACCCGCTGGCGCTGGCCGGCGCGCTGCTGGTGGGGCAGCTGGAAGCCTTCGCATCCTTCTGGTCCAGCGCCTTCAAGGAAGTGCTGGTATTCACGCTGATCATCCCGGTGCTGTGGTGGCGCAGCCTGCGCAGCCACCACGTGGAGGAAGACGAATGAGCACGTCCCCGATCGTCTCCAAGCCCGCGGCGGAAGCGACGCCCGCGCGCGCCGGCGGCCTGACCACCCGGCACCTGGTGCTGGCAGCGGTGGCGCTGCTGCTGGCCTCCTGGGGCTTCTTGCCCGAGTTCAGCGTCACGCTGCTCAACTACATCGGCCTGTATGCGCTGGTGGCGCTGGGGCTGGTGATGCTCACCGGCGTGGGCGGCATGACCAGCTTCGGCCAGGCCGCCTTCGTCGGCCTGGGCGCCTACGCCACGGCCTGGGCCTGCACCTCGCCGCAGGCGGCTGCCGTGCTGGGCGGCCTGCCGCCGGCGCTGCTGCCCTGGGCCGGGCTGGCGCTGGGCCTGGCCATCACTTTCGCGGTGGCCTGGTTCCTGGGCTCGATCACGCTGAAACTCTCGGGCCACTACCTGCCGCTGTGCACCATCGCCTGGGGCCTGAGCCTGTACTTCCTGTTCGGCAACCTGGAGTGGCTGGGCGGGCACACGGGCCTCTCGGGCGTGCCGCCGCTGGTGGTGTTCGGCTACTCGCTGGCCTCGCCGCGGGTGCTGGGGCTGCTGATCTGGGCGGTGCTGCTGCTGGCGCTGTGGGCGCTGAACAACCTGCTGGACTCGCGCGAGGGCCGCGCCATCCGCGCGCTCAAGGGCGGGCGCGTCATGGCCGAGTCGATGGGCGTGGACACGGGGCGGCAGCGGATAAAACTGTTCGTGCTGGCGGCGCTGCTGGCCGCGATCTCGGGCTGGCTGTACGCGCACCTGCAGCGCTTCGTGAACCCGACGCCGTTCAGCCTGCACATCGGCATCGAGTACCTGTTCATGGCCGTGGTCGGGGGCGCCGGGCACCTGTGGGGCGCGGTGCTGGGCGCGGCGCTGATCACGCTGCTCAAGGAGCAGCTGCAGGACTGGCTGCCGCGGCTGCTGGGCAGCAGCGGCAACTTCGAGGTCATCGTCTTCGGGCTGCTGATGCTGGTGGTGCTGCAGCGCTTTGCCGACGGGCTGTGGCCGCAACTGGCGGCGCGCGTGCGGCGCTGGGTGCGCCCGGCGCCGGCGTCGCTGCCCGTGCCCGCCGCGCTGCCGCAGCGCACGCTGCCCGCGCGCGGCGAGGTGGTGCTGCAGGCCCATGCCATGACCAAGCGCTTCGGCGGGCTGGTGGCCAACAACGCGGTGGACCTGACGGTGCGCGCCGGCGAGATCCTGGCGCTGATCGGCCCCAACGGCGCGGGCAAGAGCACCTTCTTCAACATGATCTCGGGCGTGGACGACCCCAGCAGCGGCGAGGTGCGGCTGATGGGCCAGGCCATGACGGGCAAGCCCTCGCGCGAGTTCGCGGCGCTGGGCCTGTCGCGCAGCTTCCAGCATGTGCGCCTGCTGGGGCAGCGCTCGGTGCTGGAGAACGTCGCGGTGGGCGCGCACCGGCGCGCGCATCGCGGCTGGATCGCCTCCATGCTGCGCCTGGACCGTGCCGAGGAGGCCGCGGTGCTGGCCGAGGCGCGGCGCCAGATCGAGCGCGTGGGGCTCGGCGCCCACATGGACACGCCGGCCGCCTCACTGGCGCTGGGCCAGCAGCGCATCGTCGAGATCGCGCGCGCGCTGGCGAGCCAGCCCGCGGTGCTGCTGCTCGACGAGCCCGCCGCGGGCCTGCGCCACCTGGAGAAGCAGGCGCTGGCCAAGCTGCTCGATCAACTCCGGGCCGAGGGCCTGGGCATCCTGGTGGTGGAACACGACATGGAGTTCGTCATGAACCTGGCCGACCGCGTCACGGTGCTGGAGTTCGGCACCGTCATCGCCGAGGGCACGCCCGCACAGGTGCAGGGCAACCAGCGCGTGCTCGACGCCTACCTGGGCGGCGCCGACGACCAGGGAGCGGCAGCATGAGCGTGGCCGACGTGAAGGGCATGAACGGCGCTGCGTCGTTGCCGCAGCCGCTGCTGGAACTCCAGGGCTTCTGCGTCTCCTACGGCGAGGTCGAGGCGGTGCACCGCGTGGACCTGGCGGTGGGTCAGGGAGAGATCGTCACCGTCATCGGGCCCAACGGCGCGGGCAAGACGACGCTGCTGTCGGCGACGATGGGGCTGCTGCCCTCGCGCGGCGAGCTGCGGCTCGCGGGCGAGACCATCGCGCGGCCGAGCGTGGAGAAGATGGTGGCGCACGGCGTGGCGCTGGTGCCGGAGAAGCGCGAGCTCTTCGCCGAGATGTCGGTGGAGGACAACCTGCTGCTGGGCGGCTTCAGCCGCTGGCGGCGCGGGCAGCGCGACCAGAAGGCGCGCATGCAGGAGGTGTTCGAGCTGTTTCCGCGCCTGCACGAGCGCCGCGCGCAGCTGGCCGGCACGCTCTCCGGCGGCGAGCGGCAGATGCTGGCCATCGGCCGCGCGCTGATGGCGCGCCCGAAGCTGCTGATGCTCGACGAGCCCTCGCTGGGCCTGGCGCCGCTGATCGTGCGCGAGGTGCTGCGCATCGTGGCCTCGCTGCGAGAGCTGGGCGTGTCGGTGCTGCTGGTGGAGCAGAACGCGCGCGCGGCGCTGCAGGTGGCGGACCGCGCCTACGTGCTGGAGATGGGCGCCGTGGCGCTGACCGGCGTGGCGGCGGAGCTGCTGCACGACCGCCGCATCATCGACACGTACCTGGGACTCGGCACCAAGAAGGCGGCCTGACTGTCGGCGCAGGACTGCCGGGACGTTGGGCGAAGGCTTGGTAGGAGGCCCGCTTGCGGGCCGAATCCGCAGCCTGGGCAGGGTTCGGCCCGCAAGCGGGCCTCCTACCGGCTCCGGCCAGCCGCCCGTTGTTTCACCGGCTGGAACGAATAGGTTTCAGTCAGCCTGCAAGCTGGGACCAGCGTCTCAGGGTTCATGCATTCGCTCCCGCCTGCGGGAACTGGCTGTTCTGATCATTTGAGAGGAGACCACCCCCATGACCCCCGTCCTCCAGAGCTTCATCGCCGGCCGCTGGCTCGGCCAGGAAGCGGCGCAGACCCTGCGCAGCGCCGTCAACGGCCGGCCCGTGGCGGCCACGCATGGCGAGCGTCCCGACTTCGGCGAGGCCGTCGCCTACGCGCGCCGCACCGGCCTGGCGAACCTGCTGGCGCTCGACTTCCAGCAGCGCGCCGCCCGGCTCAAGGCGCTGGCGAAATTCCTGGCCGAGCATAAGGAAGAGCTCTACGCGATTTCGGCGCACACCGGCGCGACGCGCGCGGACAGCTGGATCGACGTCGAGGGCGGCACCGGCACGCTCTTCGCCTACGCCAGCATCGGCAGCAACGAGCTGCCGTCGGGCAACCTGCTGCACGAGGGGCCGGCGCTGCCGCTGGGCAAGCAGGGCCACTTCGCCGGCACGCACATCCTGGTGCCGCGCGGCGGCGTGGCGGTGCACATCAACGCCTTCAACTTCCCCATCTGGGGGCTGCTCGAAAAATTCGCGCCCAGCTTCCTGGCGGGCCTGCCCTGCATCGGCAAGCCGGCCACGGCCACGAGCTACGTGACCGAGGCGCTGGTGCGGCTGATCGAGCGCTCGGGGCTGCTGCCCGCGGGCGCGCTGCAGCTCGTCATCGGCAGCACCGGCGACCTGCTCGACCGCCTGGAAGGCTCGGACATGGTGACCTTCACCGGCTCGGCCGACACGGCAGCGAAGTTGCGCGTGCATCCGAACCTGGTGCGCCACTCGGTGCCCTTCAATGCCGAGGCGGATTCGCTCAACTGCGCCGTGCTGGCGCCCGACGTGACGCCCGACGACGAGGAGTTCCAGCTCTTCGTCAAGGAGGTGGCGCGGGAGATGACGGTGAAAGCCGGACAGAAGTGCACCGCCATCCGCCGCGCCATCGTGCCGCGCGGCATGCTCGACGCCGTGGCTTCCGCGCTGCGGGATCGGCTGCGCAAGACCAGCGTGGGCGACCCGGCCATCGAGGGCGTGCGCATGGGTGCGCTGGCCTCGCACGAGCAGCTGCGCGACGTGGGCGCGCAGGTGGAGAAGCTGCTGCAGGGCGCGGAGCTGGTGTTCGGCGCGCGCGACGGCTTTACTCTGCAAGGCGAGGGCGTGTCCGAGGGCGCGTTCTTCGCGCCGACGCTGCTGCTGAGCCGCGACCCGCTCCACCACGACGCGGCGCACGACGTGGAGGCCTTCGGGCCGGTGAGCACGCTCATGCCGTACGACGGGCTGGACGAGGCGCTGCAGCTGGCTGCGCGCGGGCGCGGCTCGCTGGTGGGCACGCTGGTGACGAAGGACCCGGCCACGGCCGCGCGCTTCATCCCGGTGGCCGCGGCGCTGCACGGGCGGCTGCTGGTGCTCGATGCCGAGGCGGCCAAGGAATCCACGGGGCATGGCTCGCCTTTGCCGGCGCTCAAGCACGGCGGTCCAGGGCGTGCGGGTGGTGGGGAAGAGCTCGGCGGACTGCGCTCTGTAAAACACTGCCTGCAGCGTGCGGCGGTGCAGGGCTCGCCGACCATGCTCACGGCCGTGACGGGCGAGTACGTGCGCGGCGCGAAGGTGAGCGAGAGCGAGGTGCACCCGTTCCGCCGCCACTTCGAGGACTTGCAGATCGGGCACTCGCTGCTGACGCACCGGCGCACGGTGACGGAGGCCGACATCGTCGCCTTCGGCGGCATCTCGGGCGATTTCTTCTACATGCACTTCGACGAGATCGCGGCCAAGGACACGGCCTTCGGCCAGCGCATCGCGCACGGCTACTTCGTGCTGTCGGCGGCGGCGGGGCTGTTCGTGTCGCCGGCGCCGGGGCCGGTGCTGGCCAACTACGGGCTCGACGCGCTGCGCTTCGTCAAGCCCGTGGCCATCGGCGACACCATCCAGGCGCGGCTCACGGCCAAGCGCAAGATCGACCGCAACAAGGTCGATGCCCAGGGCCGGGGCCAGGGCGTGGTGGCCTGGGACGTGCAGGTGACGAACCAGCACGGCGAGCTGGTGGCGAGCTACGACATCCTGACGCTGGTGGCCAAGCGGGGCTGAGGGCGGCGCGGCCGTGGCGTCTGCCATCGGGACAAAGCTCCCATGCCGGGCCGGACAAAACGACCGGGTCCGAAGTCGAAAGCTCCGGTGCGGCCGCGGCGGTGCCTGCCTACGATGGGTCCATCGATGCCCTGGTGACTGCAGCCCGGCATCAATCGTGTTGACCCAGGGGACGCGCGGGGCCCGCAGCCCGCGCTTGCTCGGCCGGTGCCGCGAGGCACCGGCCTTTTTCATGGCCGCGTGGCCTCGCGCCGGCTCAGGGCCGGGCGATCGGCACCGACGTCACCGCGTTGCGCGCGGCGTCGTAGCTGAAGCCGCTGCCTGCGATGCCGCGCACGGTGAAGGTGGTGGCGGTGCGCAGCCGGTTGATGGCGGCGCTGGTGACGCTGCACAGCCCGGCGCTGCCGGTGGTGCAGGTGAAGCCGGTGCCGCCCAGCGTGAAGTCGCCGCTGACGGTGGCGCCGGGCACGGCCGCGCCGGCGCCGTCGCGTACGGTGATGGTGGCCACCGCGCGCCAGCCCTTGGCGTCGGTCCAGGCGCTGCCGGAGAGCGCGCCCACCGAAACCGCCAGCGGCGCCGCGGCCTCGGCCGTGAAGTCCACGCGCTCCACGACCATCACCGAGGCGGTTGCGGGAGCGACCACGTAGCTGCTGCTCCACGGCTCGGCGCCGACCGTGCCCCAGTGGTTGAGCATGATCTTGCCCGCCACGCGCGGCAGCGGGCCGCGGCTGCCGGTCTCCTCGTGCACCAGCACGCCGTCCACGAACCACTGCAGCCGCTGCGCGCTCCAGCGGAAGGCGTAGTCGTGGGGGGCGGCCGAGGCGTCGAAGCCCAGGCTCACGACGGTGGGGTGCTGGACGCCGTCGGTCCAGTAATTGATCCACAGCCGCGTCGGGTCGTCGCCCAGGATCTCCACGTCGATCTCGTCATGCGCCGTGCCGTCGCTGGGGCCGGTGTAGGTGAAGAAGGCGCTGACCGTGCCCGGCACGTTCGAGGCCTTCATCCGCGCCTGGTACAGGCCGTAGCCGTGGCTCTGCCAGCTGCGGTATTCGCCCGAGACCGCGGGCAGCCCGGTGAGGCCGAGCAGGTCGGCTTCGAGACGGATCTGCATCGCGCCGCCGCCAAAGCCGATCTGGCCCGGGTGCCAGCCGTTGAGGAACGGCGCGCCGTTGTTCCACTGCGCCGCCTGCCAGCGGTTCGCGTCGAAGGCATCGAGGTCGTCGCTGAAGCTGGCGCCGGTGCCCGTGCCCGTGATGGCCTTGGCCTGCTCGGTGCCGGCCGCCGCGCCGGCGACCCGCGGCACGGACATGGCGGGTGAGGCCCCGGCCCGTGCTGCTTGTGCTGCCTGCGACACCTGGACCTCCTGCGCCGGCTCCATGGCGCTCTGCGCCGAGCCGCCGCCGCAACCCGCCACGGCCCACAGCGCGGCGGCACACATCCACAACTCCCTCTTCACGGCTCCCTCGCTCTCGAATCGATGATTTGCCGGTTCATCGACCCGCTGATCGGCGCTTCGAGAGCCGCGCCGCGTGTTAAAGCCCGCGACGTGAAGTCGTTAACGGTTGTTAACGAAATGTCGGCATGTTGCGGTTTTCCGGCCTTCAGCTTCTCGCCCTCCTGCCGTGGCGCTGGTCAAGGCGCCGCCAGGCCCAGGGCCGTCTCCAGCGCGCGGCACAGCGCCTGCAGCCGGGGACGCTGCGGAAAGCGCGCCGCAACCTGCGCGCAGCGGCGCGGCGTGTCGGCGCTGGACAGCAGCGCCTGCAGCCGCCGCTGCAGCCGGGCGGCGCCGATCGACGCGGCCGGCAACACGGCGCCCACGCCGAGCGCGCGCACGCGCGCGGCGTTGTCGAACTGGTCCCAGGCGAAGGGCGTCACCAGCTGCGGCACGCCGGCGCGCAGCGCCTCGGCGGTGGTGCCGATGCCGCCGTGGTGGACGAGCGCGGCGGCATGCGGCAGCAGCCGCGCCAGCGGCACGTAGGGCAGCCACAGCACGGTGTCGGGCAGGGTGGCCGGGACCTGCGTGCGGTGCCGGGTCAGGAACACGGCGCGGCGCCTCAGGCACTGCGCGGCCCGCAGCGCGGCGTCGAAGAGCCGGCCGGCGTGGGTGTTGCCCGTGCCGGGGGTGACCACCAGCGGCGGGCTGCCGGCCTCCAGGAAGGCGGCCAGCGGCGGCGGCGTGGGGGCGTCGGCGCCGGCGTCGTAGAGAGGGAAGTCGCCCTGCAGCAGCGGCCGCGGCCAGTCGGGCTGGGGCGGGGCGAACCAGTCGGGAAACAGCGCCAGCGACAGCTCCGGGAGGGCCTGCATGTGGGGCAGGAAGCTTTGCCCAAGCGCCGGCAGACCCAGCTCGGCGCGTGCCGCCGCCAGCGCGGTGGCGGCGTGCGGATCGACCAGCGCGCGGTCGAGCAGCCGCCACAGCGCGCCGCGCACGGGCGGGGGCACCCAGCGCGGAACGGCCACGGGGCCGAGCTGCAGCGGGCCGTGGCGGCTGCGCAGGTTCGAGGGCGCCAGCCAGGTGCCGACCAGGCGGGCCCCTGAACCCTTTTCCCGGGCCAGGGCGGCGGCGGGCAGGGCGAGCGGGTGGCCGATGACGACCAGCGGCGCGCTGCCCTGAAACGCCATGAAGGCATGAAACCCTTCCAGCAGCACCGCCTGGTAGCGCCCGAACATCACCTTGAAGCCGCGGCGCGGGTGCCACAGGTCGGGGTTGGCGATGACGCGCTCGTACTCCTCGTGCGTGCCCAGGCCGGTGAAGGGCAGGCCGGTGGGTGCCACCAGGTCGGCATGGGCGGCGGGGCCGACGATGTCCACCCGGCGGCCGAGGGCCTGCAGCGCCCGGGCCAGGGCCATGAAGGGATGCATGTCGCCGGTGGAGCCGGCGGTGGCGAGGACGTAGCGGGGCGGGGCGGCGGGCATGGCGGCGGGCGGGCACGGCGCGCGCGGCGCGGCTTGCGCCGCGGCGGCAGCGGACCCTAGCATCCGGCGGACCCTCGGCCGCTGGGGCCGAAGCCGTACAGGAGAGTTGCCGAACATGGACAAGCCCGGCCGCGAGCACCGCGACGCCTACCGCGCCTGGTGCGACATCACCACGCGCTGGATGGACAACGACGTCTATGCGCACGTGAACAACGTCGTCTACTACAGCTGGTTCGACACCGCGGTGAACGGCCACCTCATCGAGCAGGGCGTGCTCGACTACGCCGCCGGGCAGACGGTGGGGCTGGTGGTGGAGACGGGTTGCCGCTACTTCGCGCCGATCGCCTTCCCGGACCGCGTGCGCGCCGGGCTGCGCGTGGCGCACCTGGGCAACTCCAGCGTGCGCTACGAGGTCGGGCTGTTCCGCAACGAGGACGCCGAAGCTGCGGCGCAGGGCCACTTCGTGCACGTGTACGTGGACCGCGTCACGCGCCGCCCGGTGCCGCTGCCCGACGCGCTGCGCGCGGTGCTGCAGCGGCTGCGCACGGACGGCTGAGACGAAAAAAACGGGCCCTGGCGGGCCCGTTTCGCATGCGCGGCGGAAGCTCGGAGTCGCGGGCCGGCTGTCAGAGCTGCGGCGTGCACGCGGGCAGGCTGGTCGGGCAGGTGGTGGCCAGGCCGCCGGCGGCGTCCTTCGGGAAGCTCGCCGACCTGAACATCGCCAGCACGTTGTTGTAGGGCACCAGCGGTTGCGTCTGCACCTTGTTCCAGAAGATGTAGTTGGCCTTCAGGCGGTCGCGCGCGTAGGCGTAGAGGTCCGTCACCGCCGGCGGGTTGTAGGGGCCGTACTGGTAGGTGGTGAAGTAGTTCTCGCCCTGCACCGACGGGCCCAGCGGCACCTTGCCCGCGGCCGTGTCGTAGAACGGGTAGGTGGAGAGGTCGAGCGCCGGGTCGTTGAGGAAGGTGTCCGGGCCGCCCAGGCCCACGCCGTTGTTGATGGCGTTGTTGACCAGGTTGGGCAGGTAGATGCGCGGGAAGTTGAAGAACTGCAGCACCACCGTGTTGGGGAAGGCCTGGCGCGTGGCGTTGTTCATCAGCGCCAGGTTGTCGAAGTAGCCCTGCTTCTGCGCGCTGGTCAGCGGCACCACGGCGTTGCCGAAGGCGGTCTCGTTGAAGGAGATGCTGTCGAAGGTGTTGTCGGCGTTGTAGCGCTGGCCCAGCGCCTGGGTCAGCGCGATGAGGCGGTCGCGCACGCCGGGCACCCAAATCGCCATGTTCTCGCCGGTGGTGGACTCGGTGCCCAGCGTGTCCCGGCCGTCGATGAGGATGCGGTAGACGCCGCCCTCGTACTCGTCGGTGCGCAGGTAGTCAGGAAGCGCGCGCGAGCCGGCCGCGAAGGCCTTGGTGCCCACCAGGATCGCCAGCTTCTTGCCCGAGGCGCGGGCGAAGGCCAGGTCGCGCTCGATGCGGGAGAAGTCGTAGTTGCCCTTGGTCGGCTCCAGGTCGCGCCACTGGTAGCGCATCTGCACGCCGCGCACGTTGGGCAGCGCGGCGATCTCGCTGAAGGTGCGGTTGATCATGAACTCGCCCGCACCCGCGTTGAGCTGGATGTAGTGGCCGGGGTTCCACTTCACGCGGTTGTCGCCGGGCGGCAGCGTCTTGGACGCTTCCGTCGCGGCCACCATGGCCGTGGCGCCGGCGGACGCCGGCGTGTCACCGCCGCCACCGCAAGCCGCCAGCAGCACGAGAGCCGAAGCCAGGGAGCCGGCCAGCGCCGGGCGCAATTGAAGTCGATGGGTATTCACGATGGTTCTTCCAGCAATATTTCAGGGCAGCCCCCCTCAGGGCCGGTGCCGGATTTGTCGGGGTCGATCGGCGCAAAAAGCATTTATTGGCCGCGGGTCCCGGATTGATTTCCCGCCTCTGTGTTTTCAGAAGCAGCCTTATTCAGGCGACACAAGCAACTTATCGACGAACTGTAAAAAGCTGTTAGATGTGTGTTTGTTAAAATAAGTAGACCAAGTAACCTACAGTAATTTGCTGATGTGGTGACGACATGGCGGCGGATTCATGAATCAGGCGCCCTGGCACCGTGCTGGTACGTTGATCGCAGGGCCATGCGGGGTGTGGAAGGTCGAAGTTCCCGGCATCGACGGGCATGTGTTGCGCTGGATCAAGGTCGCCCTGGATACATTGGCCGCGGGATGCCTTCTCGTCTTGCAATGGGGAAGTTACAGAAAGCGTGTCAGAAACGGGTATCCCGGTTACATGGAATTCGGTTTTCGAGGTGAGGTTCGTTCCTTCAAGGCTGACCGGTGAGTGATTTGCCGTTGCCATCGGTGCCCGGAAATCGGCCTGCCGGTGGAGCAGCCCGTTCAAACCAATGCCTTTCACTGGAATACCCGTCGAGGCCGCGTCGGGAAATTCGGCACCGGGGATGCCGGCGGCATCGGAGGCACCGGACGCGGCGCTCCGCAGGAAGCCGTGGCGGCGGCGTGCTGCCACCGCCGCCCGGTCCTGCACCGGCCCCGCATCCTGGTTGCAAATGAGAATGATTCGCGATAATGTGCCGTATCGGCGCCGCCGGCGCAGCAGCAAGGAACGCACTTGGACCGCGAAGACATCGACCCGGACCTGGACCTGGCACCCGAGCCGGAACGCGACCCGGACCCGGCCGCCGGCTGCGCGCCGCGCACGCTGGCGCGGGCCGGGGTGGGGAAGGTGCTGCATTGCGCCGACTGCGGCCAGGTGCATCTGCAGCTGGGCCCGGTGACGCTGCGCCTGACCGTCGAGGCCTTCGCCGAGATGGCGGGGCTGGTGCAGTCGGCCGGCCGCGCGCTGCGGGCGCCGGACGCGGGCATCGGCGCCGCGGGCACGGCCGCCGTGGCCGCGCCGGTCCTGCACTGACACGGGAGCCGCCTGAACATGTGTGCCGAGCACCGTCCCGCGGCGCTGTCCGCGCTGCTGTCCCTGTCCCTGCCCGAGCGCCATGCGCGGGCGGCCGCCGAGGCGGGCTTCGCGCGCGGCTCGCGCCGGCGCCGGCTGTGGGACCTCGCGCCCACGGCCTTCTGCCCGGTGGTGGGCGTGTGCCTGCCCCTGCCGCTGCTGCGCCGCCTGGCCGAGAAGCTGCTCGGCGCGGCCGTGCCTGCCGACGACTACGAGCTGCACCTGGCCGCGGTGCAGGAATGCAAGTCGCGCACGCCGCTGGCCGAGCGGGTGCAGCGCGAGCTCGACGAGCGCTTCGCCGCGGCGCTGGGCGCGGCCCAGCGCTGCAAGTCGGCACCGGCGCTGGCGCAGTGGTGGCGCGAGCGCCTGGACGAGGGCGTGACGGTGCCCGCGGCCTTTTGGGCGGTGCTCACACACGGGCACTGCGACGCCGTGCTGGAGGAGCGGGTGCTGCGCGACGTGCACATGCTGCAGCACCAGGCCGGCGCGGCCGAGCGCGTGGACCGCGCGCGCTTTGCCGAGCTGGCGCGCGAGCACGGCGTGCTGGTGCGCGAGCTGGCCGCGGCGCAGCAGCGCAGCACGCAGGCGCTGGCGCAGCGCGCGGCCAGCATCGAGCAGCTCTCGGCCGAGCTGGTGCGGCTGCGCGCGGCGCTGATCACGCGCGACACGGCGCTGCAGGCCGCGCGGATGGAGCTGGAGGAATTGCGCCGCGGCATGCCCGACCTGGGCACGCGGCGCGCGCAGGCCGAGCAGATCACGCGCCAGCGCGCGCGCATCGAGGCGCTGGAGCGCCGCCTGGCCGAGGGCCGGCGCGCGGCGGCGTCCGAGCCGGCCTGCGCCGCCGCCGGCACGCCGGCGCCGCCCGGCGCGCCGGTTCGCGCCGTGGTGATGGCGCTGCCCGTGGCGCCGCGGCTGCGCGACCGCTCGGTGCTGTGCGTGGGCGGGCGCGCCGGCAGCGTGCCGGTGTACCGGCAGCTGGTGGAGCGCACCGGCGGGCAGTTCCTGCACCACGACGGCGGCGAGGAGGAGAACAGCGCGCAGCTCGAATCCAGCCTCGCGGCGGCAGACCTCGTGATCTGCCAGACCGGCTGCATCAGCCACGGCGCCTACTGGCGCGTGAAGGACCACTGCAAGCGCACCGGCAAGCAGTGCGTGTTCGTGGACAAGCCCAGCGCCGCCGGGCTGCTGCGCGGCCTGCGCGAGGCGGCGCAGCGGCTCGAGCCGGCCGAGGAGGCGCAGGCCCGCGAAGCACGTGCCACGACCGTTCCGGACTCAACCACCCGGGCCTGAGCGCGGGGCCCTGTGCCGGTGCCAGGTGCGCTCGGGGCAAGCCCGATGCCCGCGGCGCGCCTGCCGGGGGCCTGCCACAGCCCCGGCGTGCCCGCTGCCCGCATCCGGGCGGTGCGGCGCGGTTGATCCGGCCGCACCCGCTGGGCACAGTGAATCGGCCGGGCGCCCGCGCGACGCGGGCGCCCGTGTCGCATCACTCAATCCCAACGAGGAGTCGGTCCATGGTTGTACGGAAAGTCCGGTCCCCGGCCTTGTCGCGGTTGCGCCGCGCGCTGCTGCTGGCCTGCGGCGGCGCGGTGGCGGTGCCGGCCGCATCGGCGGCGGCGGCGGCGCAGGTCGGCGTCGAGCTGAAGCTGGGCACGCTGCCGGCGCTGCCCCCGGGCCTGCTGCGCCAGCAGGCGGTGGTCGCGGTGTCGAACCCCTATGGCGCCGAGGCCGGGGCGCAGGTGCTGGAGAAGGGCGGCAACGCCATCGACGCGGCGGTGGCCGTCGCCTACGCCCTCAACGTCGTCGAGCCCCAGTCGGCGGGCATCGGCGGCGGCGGCTTCATGATGATCCACCATGCCGCCAGCGGCAAAACCTTCTACATCGACAGCCGCGAGAAGGCACCCGCCGGCGCGACGCCGGCCATGTTCACGAAGCTGTCCAACCCCTCGCTGCAGGGCGTGGCCGTGGGCGTGCCGGGCATGGTGCGCGGCACGGCGCTGGCGCTGGAGCGCTGGGGCAACCTGCCGCTGCACCAGGTGCTCAAGCCCGCCATCAAGCTCGCCGACAAGGGCTTCAACGCCACGCCGCGCTATGCCGACCCCAGCGTCGCGTGCAATGCGCGCGCGCAGAACTCGCCCGAGGCGGCGGCCTTCTTCTGCCCCGGCGGCAAGCCGCCGGCGGTGGGGCAGCTCATCACCAACAAGCCGCTGGCCGGGACGTTGCGCCTCATCGCCGCGCACGGGCCCGACTGCTTCTACCTGTACCTGCCGGCCAAGGGCTGCGACATCGCCCGGGGCATCGTCGAGGGCCAGAAGTTCAAGCGCGCGCCGCAGTTGCCCGGCGAGACCGAGGGCCGCGGCGGCAGCATGACCTACGCCGACCTGGCCGGCTACCGGGCGGCGCTGCGCGCGCCGGTGGAGGCGCGCTACCGCGGCTACACCGTCAAGGCGATGTCGCCGCCGTCGTCGGGCGGGCTCACGCTGCTGCAGGTGCTGGAGATGCTGGAGCGCTTCCCGCTGGGCGACCCGGCGCAGGGCTACGGCTGGGGCGGCGTCAAGACCGCCAACCTGATGGCCGACGCGCTGCGCGTCGCCTTTGCCGACCGCGCCGTGTGGATGGGCGACGCCGACTTCGTGTCGGTGCCGGGCCGCGGGCTGCTGGCGCCGCAGTACACGGCGCTGCGCGGCGCGGCGCTGCTGCCGGGCGTGCGCCTGGCGCCCAACCCGGAGTCGGGCGATCCGCGCCCCTACCAGTGGAGCGGCATCAAGCCGGTCAGGCCGCTGGCCGTGGCCGCGCCCATCGACGGCCCCGGCGAAACCACTACGCACTTCGCCGTGGCCGACCGCTGGGGCAACTTCGTCTCCTACACCAACACCATCGAGTCCTCGCACGGCATCGGCGTGTTCGCCGGCTACCGCAAGCCCGATGGTTCGTTCCGCAACCACGGCTTCCTGCTCAACAACGAGCTCACCGACTTCAACCTCGCGCCCACCACCAACCCCTGGACCCAGGGCGCGGGCTACAACGACGTCGAGCCGGGCAAGCGCCCGCGCAGCAGCATGACGCCGACGATGATCTTCCGCGCCGACGGCACACCGCTGCTGGCCTTCGGCTCGCCCGGGGGCTCGACCATCATCAGCTCGGTGCTCAACGTCACGCTCAACCTCATCGACCACGGCATGACGCTGCAGCAGGCCATCGACGCGCGGCGCCTGGCCGTCACCGGCGTCGGGCCCACGGTGCAACTGGAAGCGGGGCATCCCGCCGCCGCCGGCCTGGCCGCGCTGGGCTACACCGTCAACCCGGCCGACATCGGCTCGGTGCAGGCCGTGGGCATCGACCCCAGGACCGGCCGCTACTACGGCGGCGCCGACAAGCGCCGCGAGGGCACCGTGATCGTGCTGCCGCGCGGCAAGCCGCTGCTGCCGGCGCTGGGCGACCTGCTGGCGCCCTGAGGCCCCGGCTCCCATTGCACAATCCCGGGAGTCAATGGGAGCTGTTTCATGAACAACCAGTTCGAGGGAGGCCGGCCATGAGCCCGCTGGCCGGCGTGCGGGTGCTGGACCTGTCGCGCGTGCTGGCCGGCCCCTGGGCCGGGCAGCTGCTGGCGGACTACGGCGCCGACGTGATCAAGGTCGAGCGCCCGGGCAGCGGCGACGACACGCGCGCCTGGGGCCCGCCGTGGTGGGGCACGCCGGCCGAGCGCATGCCCGCCTACTACCTGTGCGCCAATCGCGGCAAGCGCTCGATCGCCGTGGACCTCGCCAGCGCCGAAGGCGCCGCGCTCGTGCGCACGCTCGCGGCCGAGGCCGACGTGCTGATCGAGAACTACAAGGTCGGCCAGCTCGCGCGCTACGGCCTGGACGCGCCTTCCCTGCGCGCGCTCAACCCGCGCCTGGTGTACTGCTCCATCACCGGCTACGGCCAGACCGGGCCGGAGGCCGCGCGCCCGGGCTACGACTTCGCCATCCAGGCCGCCGGCGGCCTCATGAGCATCACCGGCGAGGCGGAAGGGACGCCCGGCACCCAGCCGCAGAAGGTGGGCGTGGCGGTGGTGGACCTCATGACCGGTGTGTACGCAACCACGGCCATCCTGGCCGCGCTGCAGGGCCGCGAGCGCACGGGGCAGGGCTGCCACATCGACACCGCGCTGCTCGACGTGCAGGTGGCCATGCTCGCCAACCAGGCCGGCAACCACCTCGTGGGCGGGCTCACGCCCCGGCGCATGGGCAACGCGCATCCCAACATCGTGCCCTACCAGGTCTTCGCCACGGCCGACGGCCACATCGTGCTGGCCGTGGGCAACGACGCGCAGTTCGCGCGGCTGTGCGAGCTCGCCGGCGAGGCGGCGCTCGCGCGCGACGCGCGCTTCGCCACCAACGCCGCGCGCGTGGCCCACCGCGCCGAGCTGGTGCCGCGCGTGGCGGGGTGGATGCTGGCGCTGGGCACCGCGGCATGGTGCGAGCGGCTCGACGCCGCGGGCGTGCCCTGCGCGCCGCTGCGCGACATCGCCCAGGTGTTCGAGGCGCCGCAGGTGCGCGCGCGCGGCATGGTCGTGGAGCGCGGCGGCGAGGGCGATGCGGCGTCCATGCCGCTGGTGGCGGCGCCGGTGTGCTTCGACGGCGAGCGCGCCGCGGCCCGGCGCGCGCCGCCGCGGCTGGACCAGCATGGCGACGCGCTGCGCCGCGCGCTGGCCGCCGCCCCGGGCTGGCCGCCAGCCCCCGCGGACTGAAGGCGAGGGCTCCCGGGCGGCGCTGTCCGGCGCGCGAGTCGGACAGCGCCTACAGCACGGCGCGGCGGCGTCGTCTGGCACGCGGCGGCGGCAGCGGCGAGGATGAGCCACCATGCTCAGCGACGCCCCTCCCGTGCCGACCAGCCCGTTCTGGGCTGCCTTCACCGCCGCCTGGCCGCGCATCCGGCGCTGGGCCGTGCCGATCTTCGGCCTGGTGGTGCTGGGGCTGCTGCTGTCGCGCGCGCACCAGATCGACTGGGCCGGCGCCTGGGCCGCGCTCAAGCGCTACCCGTTGCAGCTGCTGCTGGCGGCCTGGGCCCTGGCCACGCTCAGCCATGCCGTCTACGGCTGCTTCGACCTCATCGGCCGCGGCCACGTGCGCCACCGCGTGGCGCGCTGGCGCAGCTGGGCCATCGCGGTGGCCAGCTATGCCTTCAACCTGAACCTGGGCTCGCTGGTGGGCGGCGTGGCGCTGCGCGCGCGGCTCTACGCCAAGGCGGGGCTGGACGAGACCACGGTGGCGCAGGTGGTGGGCATCAGCCTGGCCACTAACTGGCTGGGCTACGGGCTGCTGGCCGGCGCGCTGTTCGCCGCCGGCGAGATCGCGCTGCCAGCGCAGGCCGGGCTGCCGCCGTGGACGCTGCGCGCCGTGGGCGTGCTGATGCTGGGGCTGGCCGCCAGCTACGTGCTGGCCTGCGCGAAGTGGCGCGGGCGCGAATGGCACCTGCGCGGCCGGTGCCTGCGCTGGCCGAGCCCGGGCCGCGCCATCGCGCAGCTGCTGTTCTCCGCCGTGAACTGGGCGCTCATGGGCGCGGTGATGTACCTGCTGCTGGGCGAGCGGCTGCCCTACGCGCAGACGCTGGCAGTGCTGATGGCGGCGTCGATCGTCGGCGTGGTCACGCCCATCCCGGCTGGCCTGGGCGTGCTGGAGGCGGTGTACCTGGGGCTGCTGTCCGGTCGCCTGGGACAGGGCACGGTCCTGGGCGCGGTGCTGGCCTACCGGGCGCTGTACTACCTGCTGCCGCTGCTGGGCGGCATCGCGCTGTACCTGCTGCTGGAGCGCTACGCGGCGGCGCACCCGGCGCCGCAACCCGCCGCCGGCACGGCCGGGGCGGTCCAGGCGGCCAAGGCCCGATCGTCCTGATCCGGCACCGCGCCGCGCCGGCATCCGCCGGAATTGACATAACGGACATTGGTCCGGCTCAGAGCCGGCTCAGCAGCTCCGCCTTCTTGCTGGCGAACTCCTCGCTGGTGAGCACGCCGCGGGCATGCAGCTCGGCCAGCCGGTCGATGGCGGCGAACACGTCCAGGCCCTGCGGCAGCCCGGCGGCCGGCGCCGGCATCGAGGCCGACGGCGCGGGCGCGGCGGCCACCGGCGCCGGGGCGGCCGGCGCCTGGCCGTCCACCGAGACCACTGGCAGGCTGCCCACGTCCACCAGCCCGTACTGGCTGTTAAAGCTCAGCGAGCCGCTGCCGGACTGCTGCTGCGAGAAGCCGCCGATGTGGTGGTCGAGCGTGTCGTAGATCGTGACGCGGCCGTGCAGCTCGATGGCCAGGCGCCGCGCCTGCGAGAACCAGGCGTAACGCACGCCGTTCTGCGCGCCGGTGGCGTCGGGCCAGCGCAGGCTGGGTCCCCACCAGTCACCGCCGCCCTGGGGCCCCGGCACGAACAGGCTGGCCGCGCCCGGCGCTGCGGCGCCCATCGACGGCTGGCTGCCGCCGCCCCACGACGACTGCTGCTGCCCGTAGCCGCCACCGCCGTCCTGGCTCTGCGTCTGGAAACTGCCGGCTTGCAGCAGCCCGGGCTGGCTGGCAACCAGGCTAGCGAGCTCGCTGCACAGGCCGTCCACGCGCGCCTTGAGCGCGTTGTTGAACATGTCCGACACCATGGTCATGCCGCCGCGCATCCACTGCCCGGCGCCGCCGAACTCGGGATGGCCGAACTGCGCCATGCTGCCGTTGCCCTGGATCACGGCCCAGAGCATGGCGGTCACCGCCTCGCTGCTGAAGCCGTGGCGCCGGGCGATGTCGTCGATGGCCTGCCGGCCTTCCGGCGTGAGTTGTTGCATGGGACCCTTTCAATGGACGCGCCATTGTGCGTCGCCGCAAGCACGTCCTGCCCCGGCCCCGGCCCCGGCGCGCCACCTCGTCCCCTCAGCGCGTCTGCCCGTGGCGCCGGTGCCACTCGGCCAGCGACTCGTCCGGGTACGCGTCGAAGCTCTTGTCTGCGGGCCTGACGTGCGCCTCGACCCAGGCCGGCTTCGAGCCCAGCATCATGTGCGTGACCGCGGGCACGCCGGGCAGCGCGGTGTCGATGGCGCCGGCGTGCGGATGCACCAGGTCCGGCCAGGTCGGGTCGTACAGCCACAGGGCCGTGCCGCACTCGCGGCAGAAATGGCGCTCGCCGCTGCTGCGCCGCCCGTCCTCCATGCGCGCGCGGTACACGCCCAGGTGCTCGCGCCCGTGCACCTGCAGCGTGGCGTGGTCGGCGCCCAGGTTGACGGCGAAGCCGCCGCTGCCCGCGGTCTTGCGGCAGATCGAGCAGTAGCAGCGCATGAATGGAACGGGCTCGTGCGATTCCACGGAGAAACGCACGGCGCCGCAGTGGCAGGAACCTTCGAGTCGCATGGCGGGCACCTCGTCGTCGAGATCCGGAATGAGCGCCATCTTGCCGCTTTCAGGCGGCGGGCCCTGCCGTCAGGGACGCTGGAAATGTGCTGAAAAAGACCCTGAAGTCCTGTTCCGGGATTCGGGCGGTTTCGCCGCCTTGCCCTGGCCCGGTTTCAGGTCCGGCTACCGGATTTGACCGGGAACCAGACCATATTGCTGCGCTGCAATATGTCAGGCAGCGGCCGCGTGCGGCGGGAAGCGCCCGGCCCCGGCGCCACCGCAGTCGCGGCGCGGCCGCGACTCAATGGCGCGGGGTATGAATGCCGTCCGAATGGCGCCGGGCTGCAGCCTCGGCCACGCCGCAGCGTGGCGTGGATTCGCCATGGTCCAGCGCGGTGGCGGCGCCTTCGATCCAGCCGCCATACCAATCCAGCGCTTCGAACGAGCCACGCACGTAGGGACACTGGGCGGCGAATATCCCGCCCGCCATGAAGCCAGCGGTCCAGGCGCTTTCGTCCATGTTGCGCATGTTTTCCTCTGCGTCGATGCCTCGGGGCGCTGAAAGGCCGGCGCCGAATTGGCGACGCTTCCTGGTTCCGGGCCGGTGGGCTTTCAGCGCTTTCAAGATCAAGTATCGGGAGGGCCGCCCCCGATTCGCCATCCATCCCGGCGGCAGTGTGTGACGGGCTGTGATTGCCATGGCCTGTGCCGGCCGCGCCGCACGCCTAGCAGCGCGGTGGTGCGCGTTCAACCCGAAACCGCACGCCTTCCACGTCATTTTCCCGGCCCACATCCGCAAGACCGGCGACGACGTGAACTTCTCACGCCCCGGTGCCATGGCACCAAGGTGCAAACGGGAGTATCCGGGGCGTCGGGACTTCCTTTCACTGATGCCGAAGGTTAGCAAACCGTTACCAAAGCGGGCTCAATCTCCGCGGCTTTGGCGGGGCGGCGGACCTGTGGGCGACCGAAGCGCCGCTGCAATTCCGCCTGCCGCACCGGGTGATTCAGCGCATCTTGCTGCCCTCGCCAGCCGCAATGTTGGCCGAATTGTGTCGGCAGCGGGATACCGGCCAGGCCGTGAATTGTCTTGCCGCAGCCAGTGCAAATGCCGGCCGTGCCGCGAGCCCGGCCTTGGCAGCAGGCCAGCCTTCGCGCTGCACGGCTGCCGTGCCATCACGACGACCCAGCGTATTTCGGTTTCGGGTGGTTGAACGCGGTGCAGCGCCGGCTCCGAGCCGGCGCGGTCCTGCCCGGGAGCAAAGGGCACCCCCGGGCAGGACCGTCATCCCGTTGCCGGGTTGCCGTCGGTCACGCCGGCCCCTCCTTCGAATCACGGCGCCGGAGAAACCCCACTGCGTAAACCATTGCCGGCACCGCGCGATTCACCGGGCCTTGAAACCCGGTTTCGATTCGATCGTTTCCACGGCGCCCATTGCCGGTGGCACCGGCCGCCTTCACCGCTTGCACACAAGGCAGCAACAATCCGAACGGTGGTGCACCCGGCGTGATATGCGATTCATACTCCGGCGCCCACGCGGGCCAGCACTGCCCGGGAAGCGGCATATGCCGTATTGGCGGATTCCGGGCGGGTTCGCCGCAATGCGGGTGACGGGAAAAAAATTTCGGTGCCAAGGGTTCCCGTTTGGTTGAGCTGTGGCATTATCCGTTTGCGCGGAAGCCCGACAGGGCACCACGCCCCAGATCAGAAATGTCCAAGACATTCACCAAGGTGCAAAGCGTATGGCAAACATTCAAGACCTTCTGAAGCAGCGCGAGGAACTCGAGCGCCAGATCAAGCAACTGCAGGAAAGCTCCCGTTCGGAAGCGATCAACACCATCAAGGAGTTGATGGCCCAGAACAACCTGAGCATCGAAGACCTGCAAAGCAACACGCGCAGCGGCGGCAAGAAGGGTGAATCCGGCGGCAAGACGGGCACCGTCGCCCCGAAGTATCGCGATCCGGCTTCCGGCAAGACCTGGACCGGTCGCGGCCTCAAGCCGAAATGGGTCACCGAGGCCCTGGAAAGCGGCAAGACGCTCGACGACCTGGCCATCAAGGCCTGATTGCCGGCTGCAAGCCCGACCCCGGCTTCAAATAACCGCGGCTTCACACCGGCCGTGTTGAGAGCCCCGCCCCGGCGGGGCTTTTTGCTTTTGGTCGCAGCTTTCACGGCAGGGGCGCAGCCATGACGCAGTGATTACACAAGATTGCAAACCCCGGACTTGCCGCCCGCGTCCGATATGCCGGCCACCGACTTGACAAATCCGTAAGCAATCGTTCCCGCGCGACGGGCCGCATTGGGCGCCGCGGTCTGGGCCGGTGGCGGGAATTTGATCCAGCGCAGCTTCGTGCGGCGGTGGGCGTGGTGCGGCGCCATACTGGATTTGAAGGGCCCGGCCGGGAATGCGTTTCCCGGGGGTTGTGAAAAGCCGCACGCGGGGCCGTCCGCAATGCCCTTGGCAAGTCTCGGGATTGCGGCAAAAACGAGACATCGGCCACGGGCGCCGCAGGCGGCGGCTGCCAAAATCGCCAGCCGTCGGCACGGCGTCGGCGGCGCGTTGAATAACTGGACGGGGAGGTCGGCTTCATGAGCGCCGAAATCGGCACGGGGTTGCTGGTGTTGCACGGCAACCGGCTGGAGTTGCTCAAGGAGGCCGTGGTGGACTGGCTGCAGCGCCAGCCGCTGGCACCGCTGGAATCCGAGGTGTTCCTGGTCCAGAGCAACGGCGTGGCCGAGTGGCTGAAGATGGCCCTGGCGCGCTCGCGCGGCGTCTGCGCCGCGGCGCGGGTGGAGCTGCCCGCGCGCTTCCTGTGGCGCACCTACCGGCAGGTGCTGGGCCGCGCCGCGGTGCCGTCGCTGTCCCCGCTCGACGAGATCCCGCTGACCTGGCGCCTGATGCGGCTGCTGCCCGCGCAGCTGGAGCGTCCGGAGTTCGCGCCGCTGGCGCGCTTCCTGGCCGGCGGCGACGTGGCGCGGCGGCTGCAGCTCGCGCGCCGCCTGGCCGACCTGTTCGACCAGTACCAGGTGCACCGCGCCGACTGGCTCGACGACTGGGGCGCCGGCCACGACCGGCTGCGCCGCGCCGACGGCGAGTTCGCCGCCCTGCCCGACGACCAGCGCTGGCAGCCGCTGCTGTGGCACGCGCTGCTGGAGGAGCTCGACGACGCACAGCGCCTCGTGGTGCGTCCCGCCATCCACCACCGCTTCCTGGCCGCGCTCGACGGCGACGCGCCGCTGCGCGCGCCGGTGGCGCGCCGCGTGGTGGTGTTCGGCATGTCGCAGCTGCCGATGCAGATGCTGCAGGCGCTGGACGCGCTGTCGCGCCACGCGCAGGTGCTGCTGGCGGTGGTCAACCCCTGCCAGTACCACTGGGCCGACGTCATCGACGGGCGCGAGCTGCTGCGGCTGCAGCGCTGCCGCTTCCAGCACCGCGCCGGGCGCGACCTGGCCGCCGTGTCGCTGGAGGAAATGCACGCCCACGCGCATCCGCTGCTGGCGGCCTGGGGCCGCCAGGGCCGCGACTTCGTGCGCCAGCTCGACGCCTTCGACGCGCACGCGCTGGGCCGCGAGACGAGCCTGCCGCGCATCGACCTGTTCGACACCGAGGACGGCCCCGGCACCACGCTGCTGGGCCGGGTGCAGGCCGCCATCCGCGACCTGCTGCCGCTGGCCGAGCATCCGCGCACCGCGCCGGAGGCGGCCGACCGCTCCATCGTCTTCCACGTCGCGCACAGCGCGCAGCGCGAGGTGGAGGTGCTGCACGACGAGATCCTGCAGCTGCTGGCCGAGCCGCCGGGCGGGCAGCCGCTGCGCCCGCGCGACATCCTGGTGATGGTGCCGGACATCGACCGCTTCGCGCCGTCGATCCGCGCCGTGTTCGGCCAGTACGGGCCGGGCGACGCGCGCCACGTGCCCTACGGCATCGCGGACCTGCAGCAGCGCGGCCACGTGCCGCTGTTCGTGGCGCTGGAGTGGCTGCTGCGGCTGCCGCAGCAGCGCTGCCGGCTCACCGAGATCCGCGACCTGCTCGACGTGCCGGCGCTGGCGCGGCGCTTCGACGTCACCGAGGACGAGCTGCCGCGCATCGCGCAGTGGCTGGCCGGTGCGGGCGTGCGCTGGGGGCTGGACGACCGGCACCGTGCCGCGCTGGGCCTTTCCGCCTGCGGCGCGCAGAACACCTGGGTGTTCGGGCTGCGCCGCATGCTGCTGGGCTATGCCGCCGGCGACGGCGCGGCCTGGGGCGAGATCGAGTCCTACGGCGAGGTCGGCGGGCTCGAAGCCGCGGCGGCCGGATCGCTGGCGGTGCTGGTCGAGGAGCTGCACCGCTGGCACGAGCAGGCCGTGACGCCGGCCACGCCCGCCGAGTGGGCCGAGCGCGCGCGCCGGCTCCTGGAGAGCTTCTTCGAGCCGGTGGACGAGGCCGAACGCCAGCAGCTGGCGCTGCTGCAGGAGGCGCTCGAAGGCTGGCTGGAGGCGGCGCAGGCCGGCGGCTTCGAGGAGACCGTGCCGCTGGAGCTGCTGCGCGAGGGCTGGCTCGCGGGGCTGGACGAGCCCACGCTGCGCCGGCGCTTCCTGGACGGCGGCGTCACCTTCTGCACGCTCATGCCCATGCGCGCCATCCCGTTCGAGGTGGTGTGCCTGCTGGGCATGAACGACGGCGACTACCCGCGCCGCACGCACCGCGCCGACTTCGACCTGATGGGCCTGTCCGGCCAGCGCCGCCCCGGCGACCGCTCCCGCCGCGACGACGACCGCTACCTGATGCTCGAAGCGCTGCTGTCGGCGCGGCGCAAGCTCCACATCAGCTGGAGCGGGCGCAGCGTGCGCGACAACAGCGAGCAGCCGCCCTCGGTGCTGGTGTCGCAGCTGCGCGACTACCTGGACGCCGGCTGGGGCGAGAAGCTGTCGAAGCGGCTGACCACCGAGCACCCGCTGCAGCCCTTCAGCCGCCGCTACTTCGAGTCCGGCGGCGCGCTGCGCACCTGGGCGCGCGAGTGGCGCGCGGCGCACCATGCCGAGGCCGATGGCGCTGAATCGGCCGCGGCGGCGCTGCCGCGCTTCGAGCCTGATGCGGCCGTGCCGCTGACGCTGGCGCGGCTGGCGGCCTTCGTGAAGAACCCGGTGTCCGAGTACTTCGTGCGGCGCCTGGGCGTGAGCTTCGACGACGGCCCGGCGCCCGGCGAGGACTGCGAGCCCTTCGGCATCAACGGCCTGGAGGCCTGGGTGCTGATCAGCGAGCTGCTGGCCGACGCGCAGCACTGCACGGCCGAGGAGATCGCGCGGCGCGCGCGGCGCATCCAGCGCAGCGGCCGGCTGCCGATGAACGCGCTGGGCGAGCGCCAGCGCGACGAGCTTTTGAAACCCGCGCAGTGGATGCACCGCGAGTGGCTCAAGCTGCAGCGCGAGTTGCGGCAGCCCGCGCCGAAGGAGGCGCTCGGCTTCGAGCACGAAGGCGTGCGGCTGGAGGACTGGCTCACCGAGCTGCGCCAGGCCGACGACGGCGCGCCGGTGCTGCTGCAGCTGTCGCCCAGCAAGCTGCAGAAGAAGGGCGCGGCGCGCGTCGACAAGTTCGTCGATCACTGGGTGCGGCAGCTCGCGGCCAGCGCCTGCGGCGTGCCGCTGCGCGCGCGCATCGTCTCGCGCGACGCGGTGCTGGCGCTGGAGCCGATGCCGCAGGCCGATGCGGCCGCGACGCTGCGCGATCTCTTGTCGCTGTGGCGCCAGGGCATGGAGGCGCCGCTGCCGCTGGCTTGCCGCACGGCGCTGGCCTTCGTCGCCGACGGCAAGCTGCACGAGGTGCAGGCGGTGTACGAGGGCGGCGGCTTCGGCCCGGTGGCGGGCGAGGCCGAGGAGCCCTGCCTGGCGCGGCTCTATCCCGACTTCGAGGCGCTGACGGCCGACGGCCGCTTCCAGGACCTGGCGTCCACGCTCTACGGCCCGCTCGACGCCTGGGCCCGCTCCGGGGTGCGGGTGCTGGCCGAGGCCGGCGACGATGACGAAGGCACCGGCGACGCCGGCGACGGCGCGGAGGCGGCCCATGGCTGAACTGCTCGACCCGCTGCGCCTGCCCCTCTGGGGCAGCCGCCTGATCGAGGCCAGCGCCGGCACCGGCAAGACCTGGACCATTGCCGCGCTGTACCTGCGCCTGGTGCTGGGCCACGGCCCGCAGGACGGCGACGGCGCCTTCCACAGGCCGCTGCTGCCGGCCGAGATCCTGGTCATGACCTTCACTCGCGCGGCGACGCGGGAGCTGTCGGACCGCATCCGGGCGCGGCTGATCGAGGCGGCGCAGTGCTTTCGCGGCGAACGCGAACCCCAAAACGGCGACGAGCTGCTGCGCGGGCTGCTGTCGGCCTATCCCGAGGGCCCGGAGCGCACCCGCGCCGCCTGGCGCCTGGCCTGCGCGGCCGAGGGCATGGACGACGCGGCGGTGCACACCATCGACGCCTGGTGCCAGCGCATGCTGCGCGAGCACGCCTTCGACAGCCGCAACCTCTTCGACGAGGAGTTGCTCGCCGACGAGGGCAAGCTGCGCGACGAGGCGGTGCGCGACTACTGGCGCCAGCAGGTCTATCCGCTCGACGGCCCGGTGCTCGACGCCGTGTTCCAGCTCTGGGGCGACGTGGGCGTGCTGCGCGACGACGTGGCGGCGCTGGTCGGGCGCATCGACGCGGGCGATGCCGAGCCGCCGGCGCTGGGCGAGCTCTGCGCGCAGCTGCTGGCCGAGCAGGCGCGGCACCTGGGGCGGCTCAAGGAAGGCTGGAGCGAGCGCGTGCAGGCGTTGCGCGATTGGTTCGCCGAGGAGCTGGCGCGCAAGACCTGCCTGCTCAACCGGTCCAAGATCCAGGCCCGCTACTACGAGCCCTGGCTGCGCAAGCTGGAGACCTGGGCCGAGACGCCCGGACAGGTACACACCGACCTGCCCGACAAGGCGCTGGAACGGCTGTGTCCGGACGGCATGCGTGAGGCCTCCAAGCCGGGGCTGGAGCTGCCGGACCACTTCGAAGCGATCGAGCGGCTGCACGCGGCGCTGGCGGCCCTGCCCGACCTGAAGGTCGAACTGCGCCGGCACGCCGCGCGCTGCATCGCGCGCCGCCTGGCCGAACTGAAGACCCAGGCCGGCGCCTACGGCTTCGCCGACATGCTGGAGCGCCTGGACAAGGCGCTGCACGACGCGGACGCGGGGCCGCGGCTGCGCGAGCGCATCCTGGCGCAGCACCCGGTGGCGCTGGTGGACGAGTTCCAGGACACCTCGCCGCTGCAGTACCGCATCTTCGACCGGCTCTACCGCACGGCCGACTGCGCGCGCGACAGCGCGCTGCTGCTCATCGGTGACCCGAAGCAGTCGATCTACGCCTTCCGCGGCGCCGACATCCACAGCTACCTGGGCGCGCGCCGCGCCACGGCCGGGCGGCACTACGTGCTGGGCACGAACCACCGCTCGACGCAGGCGCTGGTGCGCGCGGTGAACCGGCTGTTCGAGCAGGCGGAGGCGCGCGCGGGCGGCGCCGGGGCGTTCCTGTTCCGCGCAGCCGGCGACGACCCCCTGCCCTTCCAGTCGGTGGAGGCGCGCGGCCGCGCCGAGCGTTTCGTCTGCGCCGGCGGCGAGGTGCCGGCGCTGTCCTTCCACCTGGACGCGGCGCTCGCCAATGCCGAGAGCCACCGCCGCCGCGGCGCCGAGCGCTGCGCCGAAGCCATCGCGGGGCTGCTCAACGACCCGCAGGCGGGCTTCGACCATCCCGGCGAGGGTTTTTCCCGGCTGCGCCCGGCTGACGTCGCGGTGCTGGTGCGCACCGGCGTGGAGGCCGAGGCCGTGCGGCGCGAGCTGCGCCGGCGCGGGGTGGCGTCGGTGTACCTCTCCGACAAGGACTCGGTGTTCGCCAGCGGCGAGGCGCGCGACCTGCTGCGCTGGCTGCGCGCGGTGGCCGCGCCGCTGGACCTGCGCCTGGCGCGCGCGGCCTGGGCCACGGCGCTGATCGGGCTGGAGCTGCACGAGCTGGCGCGCCTGGCCGCCGACGACGAGGCCTGGGAGCAGCGGCTGGAGCTGCTGCGCGAGCTGCGCGCGGTGTGGGAGCGCCAGGGCGTGCTGACCATGCTGCGCCAGACGCTGCACCGGCTGGCGCTGCCGGCGCGCTGGCTGGCCGCTGCGGACGGCGAGCGGCGGCTGACCAACGTGCTGCACATCGCCGAGCTGCTGCAGGCGGCCAGCGCGCAGCTCGACGGCGAGCAGGCCCTGGTGCGCTGGCTGTGCGAGCAGATCGAGAACGAGGACGCGGCCGAGGGCGACGAGCGCATCGTGCGGCTGGAGAGCGACGCGGACCTGGTCAAGGTCGTCACCATCCACAAGTCCAAGGGCCTGGAGTACCCGCTGGTGTTCCTGCCCTTCGCCTGCGATTTCAGGGCGGTGGACAAGCGCGGGCGCAGTTTCATCGAGCTGGTCGGCGAGGACGGCATGCGCCGGATCAGCTTCGACCTGGGCGCCGACGCGCTGGAGCAAGGCGACCGCGACCGGTTGCGCGAGGATCTGCGGCTGCTCTACGTGGCGCTGACCCGGGCCCGGCATGCGCTGTGGGTGGGCGTGGCGGCGCTGAAGAAGGGGCAGGTCAAGAGCTGCGTGCTGCACCGCAGCGCGCTGGGGCACCTGATCGGCGGCGGCGAGGCGATTTCCGAAGGTGAAATCGCCGCGCGGCTGGCGGCGGCCTGCGGCGAGGGCGGCTCCATCGCGCTGCTGGAGGCCTGTGAGAGTTGCGCCTGCACCGCCCTGCTGCCGCGCGACGACGCGCCGGCGCTGCAGCCCGGCGCCGAGTACGCCGCGCGCTTCGAGCGCGACTGGGGCATCGGCAGCTTCAGCAAGCTGGTGAAGCACCTGCCGGCCGCGCCGCTGGAGCGGCTGGAAGAGGCGCCGGTGCGCGAGAGCGACGAGTTCGAGGCCGGCCCGCTGCCGCTGCCGAGCGCGGCGGCCACCGCGCCCTGGCACCGCTTCCCGCGCGGCGCCTTTGCCGGCAACTTCCTGCACGACCAGCTCGAATGGCTCGCCGCCGAGGATTTCGGCCTTCGCGACAACGAGGCGTTGCAGGCGCAACTCAAGCGGCGCTGCGAGCGGCAGGGCTGGGGCAACCGCGCCGACGAGGTGCTGGAGTGGCTGTCGCTGGCGGTGGACACGCCGCTGCCGCCGCTGGGCGCGGCGCTGTCCGGGCTGAAGAACACCCTGCCGGAGATGGAGTTCTGGCTGCCCAGCGAGGGCCTGGACGCGGCGCGGGTCGATGCCCTGTGCCGCGAGCACCTGCTGCCCGGCCGCGCGCGCCCGGCCCTGCCGCAGCGCCGGCTGCGCGGCATGCTCATGGGCTTTTCCGACCTGGTGTTCGAGCACGGCGGGCGCTACTGGGTGCTGGACTACAAGTCCAACGCGCTGGGCCCGGCGGACCGCGACTACGGCGACGAGGCCATGGCTGCGGCCATGGCGGCGCACCGCTACGACGTGCAGGCGGCGCTGTACATGCTGGCGCTGCACCGGCAGCTGCGCGCGCGGCTGGGCGACGCCTACGACCCGGCCGAGCACCTGGGCGGCGCGGTCTACTTCTTCCTGCGCGGCATCCAGCATCCCGAGCGCGGCTGCCTGTGGGTGCCGCCGGAGCTGGCGCTGATCGAGGCGCTGGACGAGGCGATGGACGCGCAGCACGAGGAGCCGGGCGCATGAAGGCACGCAAGGATCACGACACCCTGGACTGGATCGACGCCCTGGCCAGCGCGCCCATCGGCGCCGACGAGCTGCTGGAGGAGCTGCAGCGCTGGACGCGCGCGGGCTGGATGCGCCACCTGGATGCGGCCATGGCGCGCTTCTCGCACACGCTCGCACCCGACGCGCCGCCCGTGGCGCTGCTGTGCGCGGCGCTGGTGGCGCACATGGAAAGCCGCGGCCACAGCTGCCTGCTGGTGGACGAGCTGCACGCGCGCCCGCACGAGCTGCTGGGCTGGACGGCGGAGCCGCGCCAGGCGCTGGACGCGCTGCTGGCGCGCCTGCCCGGCAGCCGCAACGACTGGCTGCAGGCCCTGCGCGGCTGCGCGCTGGTGCAGGCGGCCGACGGCGCAGCCGGCGCGGCCGATGCCGCCGCCGCTGCCGCTGCCGATGCGGCCACCGAGCGCCCCACCGCCCCGCTGGTGCTGGTGGAAGCGCGGCTGTACCTGCGCCGCTACTGGGCCTACGAGCAGCGCGTGGCGGCGCAGGTGCGCGCCCGCGGCGCGCTGCGCGAGGCGGTGGACACGGCGGCGGTGCGCGCCTGGCTGGACCGGCTGTTCGCGCCGGAAGCGGGGGCGAAGCCGGCGCCGCGCGCCGCGGACCGGATCGACTGGCAGAAGGCGGCCTGCGCGCTGGCGCTGCGCGGGCGGCTGTCCGTGATCACCGGCGGCCCCGGCACGGGCAAGACCTACACCGTGGCGCGGCTGCTGGCGCTGCTGCTGGCCACGGCGCCGGAGCCGGATCGGCTGCGCATCGCGCTGGCCGCGCCCACGGGCAAGGCGGCGGCGCGGCTGAAGCAGTCGATCGAGGGCTCGCTGCAGGCGCTGCACGGGCGCCTGGACGGCGCGCTGGACCTGCCGGCGCTGACCGCGCGCATCGGCGCGGCGCGCACGCTGCACGGGCTGCTGGGCGCACGCCCGGACACGCGCCACTTCGCCTTCAATGCCGCGCACCCGCTGGACGTGGACGTGCTGGTGGTGGACGAGGCCTCCATGGTCCACCTGGAGATGATGGCCTGCCTGCTCGATGCGCTGCCGCCCACGGCGCGCGTGGTGCTGCTGGGCGACAAGGACCAGCTCGCCTCGGTGGAGGCCGGCGCGGTGCTGGGCGACTTGTGTGGCGACGCCGAGGCCGGCGGCTACGACGCCGAGACCTGCGCCTATGTCGAGGCCGCCTGCGGCGACCGCATGGCCGAGGAGTTCCGCGGCGCGCGCGGCGGCGCGCTGGCGCAGCAGACGGTGATGCTGCGCGAGAGCCGGCGCTTCGGCGGGCCGATTGGCCGCCTGGCCACGGCCGTGAACCAGGGCAACGTGGCGCAGGCGCACAAGGCCCTGCGCGACACGAAGCAGACGGCGCTGCGCTGGCTGGAAGCCGCCGTGCCGCAGGCGGTGGTGCAGTTGGCGCTGCACGGGCGCGAAGGCGCGCCCGGCTGCTACGCCCAATACCTGGAAGTGCTGCGCCGCGGGCCCGCAGCGGGTACGGACGGGGACGGCGACGGCGACGAGGCCGCGCAGGCCGCGCATGCCGACTGGGCGCGCGAGGTGCTGACGGCCTTCGAGCGCTTCCGGGTGCTGTGCGCGGTGCGCGAGGGCGAATGGGGCGTGCAGGGGCTCAATGCCGCCATCGAAACCGGCCTGGTCAATGCCGGGCTGCTGAGGAAGACGGGCGAGTGGTACGAGGGCCGCCCGGTGATGGTCACGCGCAACCAGGCGGCGCTGGGGGTGTTCAACGGCGACATCGGCATCGCGCTGCGCGCGCCGGGGGCCAGATCCGGGGCACTGCGGGTGTATTTCCTGGAGGGGCCGAAAATCCACTCGGTGCTGGCGAGCCGGCTGGCGGACGTGGAGACCGCCTTCGCGCTGACGGTGCACAAATCGCAGGGTTCCGAATTCGAGCACACGCTGCTGGTATTGCCGGAACAGGCCTCGTCGCAGGTCCTGACGCGCGAGCTGGCCTATACGGGCATCACGCGGGCGCGCGAGGCGTTTACGCTGGTTTCTCCGCAGCCGGGGGTATTGGCGGCGGCGGTGGAGAGGAAGACGAGGCGGGCGAGCGGGTTGCGGCAGGCGCTGGGGTAGCGAGCGACAGCAGGATGGATGCGTCAGCGCTGCAATTCCCGAAGCACCTCGGGATGCGCCATGGCGACGCGCAGCAAGGTTCTCGCAGCGCCGGTCGGCTCCCGCCTTCCCTGCTCCCAGTCCTGCAGCGTCCTGGCCGACACGCCCAGCAGGATGGCAAATTCCTGCTGCGACAGGCCGATTCTTGCGCGGGCCTCGGCGGCGTCGGGCAATTGCACTTCAGTCATGTGTGCCGCCTCGCCGCGCTTCATTTGCCTGACCGATTCCAGCAGGTTGCGCTGGAATTGCTCCATTTCAGAAGGCATCTTCGACTCCTTGCTTCAATTGGGCGAGAAACGATGTGGGCAAATTGTCGAATTCTGCCTTCTTGTAGACAATCAAGAGCCAGACCGTTTCCGTGATGGCATTGAAGTAAATCACCCGGGCGCCGCCGCGCTTACCCTGCCCGCCGGATGACCATCGCACCTTGGGGCACCCGCCACTGCCAGGAATCACATTTCCTGCATCAGGCTGGGCAGCGATCCAGTTGATGAACTCGACCCGCTCAGCGTCGGACCAGATTTCCCGGGCGTAGCGCTGGAATATCGGTGTTTCAGCGACCGTTCGCATGGTGACTATACGGCAGTGCCGTATATAAAGCAAGCTTGGCGTTGCATCGTCACACCGCCTCTCCCGGCCCCGTTCCGAACCGGTTTTCTCCCGGCGTGCCCTTGAACGCCATCAGCGCGAGAAACGCGAACGGCCCGACGAAGGGCACGAACAGCAGCAGCATCCACCAGGCGCGGCGGTCGGTGTCGTGCAGGCGGCGCACCGTGACGGCGGCGCTGGGCAGCAGCAGTCCGAAGGTGAAGATGCCCGACAGCAGTCCCGGCCCGTCGGGCTCGTGCAGCGTGCCGAGGATGGCGTCGAGCAGGGTCAGCACGACGGAAATCAGCAGCCAGATCAGCGTGAAATACCAGTACTCGGCGCGTCCGGCCCGGCCATGGAATACCGCGTATTTCTTCACGACGGTGATGAACCAGTCCAGGCTGCTGCCCTGCGGCACGGCGACGGAATTCATGGTTGGCGCTCCCAGGGTGTGGATGGCGCGGTGGCCGGTGGGTGGGAAACAAGCGCTGGAAGCATCGAATCGGAACCGGACCATTCGTTTGAATCGTCAAAGGGCGCAGCCACCGCGGCTTTCACCGTCGCCACCACCAGCCACAGCACCATTCCCGCCGCCACAAGGAAACAGGCTTTCAGGAACAACACATAAAGCCGCATGCGCCAGTCCCGGTCATTCATCGGCAACTGCCTTCCAGTAAATCGCTCTTGAATTGCGATCCACCGTAGCCGTGCCCTCAAGCCGGCGCATGGGAGTTTTGTACCGCGCCGGGCAGGACGAATCAGGGGGGATCTGCGGGCACGCCGCCGGCGACGAGCCAGGCCGGGTCGAACCAGCGGTCGGCATCGCCGTCATAGGGCAGCCGGTTGACGTCCCAGTGCCGGATCCAGGGCGCGTAGGCGTTCCATACCGCCGGGCCGCCGCCGATGAAGACCACGCGGCCGGGATAGCGCGCCAGCACCTCGGCCGGCGGCTCGTGCGAGCGGATCACGGCCACGGTGCGCTCGGCCAGCGCGAAGCCGGGGACGCTGTCAATGGTGCGCGGCCCGGCCAGCAGCACGTGGCCGCGCGTGATCTCGAAGAAGCGCGCCACGTCCTCGCGGAAGGCGCGGCCGCGCTCGCCCTCCCAGGGCATGCGCCCGTGCAGGCCGAGCTGGCCGCGCAGGCCGATGGCGCAGATGGCGCGTACGTCGTTCATGGACCGCTCTCCTTCGCGGCGCCGCGGGCCGCGCGCTGGTTGCCGGTGCCGGACGCGGGACCGTGGCATCCGACCACGCGCCGCACCCGGCAACGGCGGCGCCCGCGGTGCCGGCGCGGCGGCGGGCGCTGTCTGCCAGGGAGGGCTTGCACCAACCCGGGCCGCGGCTTTGACCTGCCGCAAGACACTGGGCGCCGCGGGCGCCGAATCTTGAGCCTGCTGCACCGCACAACCGCTCCTGCCGCAGGCCCCAGGGTTTTGGAGCATAGGGTTCAACCCCGGCCGAGGCGTGAAGTAAGGCCGCCGCAAAGCTTGCGCGGCACGCTGGCGCCAGATACCCCGAGAGCGAGATCAAGGAGAGAGACAGACATGGAAACCGATGCCGACCTGAAACGCGACGTCGAAGCCGAGCTGGGCTGGGACCCGGCCGTCAAGGCCCTGGGCCTGAAGGTCCAGGTGCGCGACGGCGTGGTCACGCTCAGCGGCCGCGTCGAGGCCTACACCGACCGCTGCGCCGTGGAAAAGGCGCTGCAGCGCGTCAACGGCGCGCGCGGCTTCAAGTACGACATCGAGGTGGTGCTGCCGCCGGAGCTGCAGCGCAGCGACGCCGACATCGCGCAGGCCGCGCGCGCCGCGCTGCAGTGGAGCGCGCCCTCGGTGATGGACGACGTCGACATCGGCGTGGACGACGGCTGGCTGACGCTGGAAGGCGAGGTGGACCGCAGCTCGCTGCGCAAGCGCGTGGAAGAGGCCATGCGCGACCTCACGGGGCTGGTGGGACTGACCAACAACATCACGGTGCGCGGGGCGGCCGGCGCGGCCCAGCGCTCCCAGGCGGCCGAGCTGCGCTGACGCCGCCCCGCCGCCGTCCGGCGGTGCTACTGCAGCGAGGCCGGCGGGGACGGCGGCAGCGGCGCCTCGTGCAGCATGCCGCGCAGCACGTCGATCACCTTCTGCGGCGTCGGGTGCGCCTCCAGCGACAGCTCCGGGCGCGAGCGCACGATGCACAGCACGGCGTGGCGGTCTTCCCAGGAGGCACTGCGGCAGGCTTCGACCAGGGCATCACCGGCAAAGTGCGCATCGGCCAGGTGCACCGCCTGCGCGATCAGAGCCATGGCGTTGAGTGTGTGCATGTCCCCTCTCCCCGGCCGACTCGCGGCCCCGTGCAATGAGAAGGACTGTGACGCCGTGCAACCCCCTTGCGCGCAACGCCCCGCCTGACTGCGCAAGCTTGGTGTGGCGCCCCGCTGACGGGGCTTTTCACCTGTGCAGGGGATGGCGCCCGCGCGCCTTTTGAAGGCGCCACGGCCGTCGGCCCCGTGAAACGGTTGTGACCCCGCGGCGTTCAGGGTGAACCCTCCCCCGCAAGAGGGCCGTCCGCGCGCGGATGGGGTATTGCCAACAGCGGCCCGCCGGGTGCTGGCCGGCGGGCCCGCGCGTTGCAGGCTCTCAAATGGCCTTCAGGTCCCGCAGAACGTCCGGTAGCAGGCCGTCACCGCCTGCGGCGCCGGCTCGGCATGACGGGCGTGCTCCGCAAGCTCTTCAAAGGGCCGCTGCAGCGCCGCCAGCATGCGCTGCAGCGGTTGCAGGTCGCCGCGGTCGGAAGCGGCTTCCAGCGCCTCTTCCACGAGGTGGTTGCGCGGGATGATCCACGGGCTGACCCGGCGCATGCCCGCGGCGCGCGCGGCGGCGTCGCCGCCCTCGGCCGCGCAGCGCGCGCGCCAGCGCGCCAGCCACGCCTCCAGCGCTTCGGGCGCGTCGCCGAAAAGCGCGCGCAGCGGGGCGTCGTTGCCGTCCGCGGCATCGGCCAGGCGGCGCCAGCCGAGCGTGAAGTCCACCGCGTGCGCGTGCAGCAGGTCCAGCCAGCTCCCGGCCAGCGCGGTGTCGCCCTCGTCGTCAGCGGGCGTGGCGGAAAGCAGGCCCAGCTTGGCGCGCTGGCCGCGCAGCAGCGCCGCGGCGTACAGCCCGGGAAAGGCGTCGATCACCTCGGTGGCCCGCGCCACGGCCTCGGCAATGGCCGCCTCGGACTCGTCGCCGGCCATGAGCGGCAGCAGCGCCTCGGCCAGCCGCGCCAGGTTCCAGCGCGCGATCAGCGGCTGGTTCGAATAGGCGTAGCGCCCGCCATGGTCGATGGAGCTGAACTTCGCATCCGGGTCGTAGGCCTCCATGAAGGCACAGGGACCGTAGTCGATGGTCTCGCCCGAGATGGTCATGTTGTCGGTGTTCATCACGCCGTGGATGAAGCCGACGTTCATCCACTGCGCCACGAGCAGCGCCTGGCGCTCGGCCACGCGGCGCAGCAGCCCCAGCACGCGGTCGGGCGCATCGACCAGGTCCGGGTCGTGGCGCGCGACGGCGTAGTCGACGAGCTGGCGCAGCTTGTCGATGTCGCCACGCGCCGAGAAGAACTGGAAGGTGCCCACGCGCAGGTGGCTCAGTGCCACGCGCGTGAGCACGGCGCCAGGGAGCACGCGCTCGCGAAAGACCGATTCGCCCGTGCCCGCCACGGCCAGCGCGCGCGTGGTCGGGATGCCCAGCGCATGCACGCCCTCGCCCACCAGCACCTCGCGCAGCATCGGCCCGACGCCGGCCTTGCCGTCGCCGCCGCGCGAGAACGGCGTGCGCCCGGAGCCCTTGAAGGCGATGTCGCGGCGGCGCCCCAGGCGGTCGATGACCTCGCCCAGCAGCAGCGCGCGGCCATCGCCCAGCTGCGGCGAGAAGCCGCCGAACTGGTGCCCGGCATAGGCCTGCGCGATGGGCTCGGCGCCTTCGGGCAGCGCGTTGCCGGCAAAGAGCGCCGCGCCGGCCTCGCCGTCGAGCGCCGCGGCGTCCAGGCCGAGCTCGGCGGCCAGCTCGCGGTTCAGGTACAGCAGCTGCGGCGCCGGCGCGGCGGCCGGCTTCCAGGGCACGAAGAAGCCCTGCAGCTCGCGGGCGTAGGTGTTGTCGAAGCGGAAGGCGGTGGTAGTCATAAGGTGCCAGTGTGGCGGGCCGCCGCCGGGCCTGTCCTTGTCAGGGCCAAGCCGGGGACGACGCGCCCGGGAAGGCGGCGCACGGCCCGGGAAACACCCCGTTGCCGCCGGGCGGTGCTTTGCTTGAACCCGTTCAAGGAAACGCAGGCCGCCGAAGCCTACGATGCCGCCCAGGCGCTCGGCCTGACGCCGTTGCAATCTCAACCAGGACAGGAGCCTTCAGCCGCCCCTCTCGTGAATCCCCCGATCCGTTCTGTTGTCCTCCACACCGTGAGCATCTCCACCCCCCGCTTGTTGGATTTCTGAATCCTTGCCACGGTCGTGTTTCGGGCCGGCTTCGCAGCCGGCCCGTTTTTCTTTGGAGAACCGGAAAGCGCAAGCCGCCAGGCGTGCCGTATTCACGCCGCAAAGGCCGCCCGGAGCCGCTTGAGCAAAGGCAATTTCCGATTCTTGAAGCGGTTCAAGGAAATCCCCGACCAGATAACTAGGCTGCTGCCTGTCGTCATGGAACAGGAGGGCTCCCACATGAGCCAGACCAGCGGCGGGTTCACCAAGCAGAAGGCCCGCAACATTTTCTGGGGTGGCAGCGTGTTCTTCGCGCTGCTATTCACCGTGCTGATCGTGGACAGCGAGCGGCAGATCCCGCAGCGCTCCAACGCGTCGGAGATCACGCCCGCGGTGGCGCGCGGCAAGGCGATCTGGGAGACGCGCAACTGCATCGGCTGCCACACGCTGCTGGGCGAGGGCGCCTACTTCGCGCCGGAGCTGGGCAACGTGCACGAGCGCCGTGGCGGCGAGTTCATCAAGGCCTGGATGCAGGCGCAACCGACCGGGGCCCCCGGCCGCCGCCAGATGCCGCAGTTCAACCTCGACGCGCAGCAGCTCGACGACCTGGTCGAGTTCCTGAAGTGGACCGGCAGGATCAATACCGAGAAGTGGCCGCCGAACATCGAGGGCTGACACCATGAAACCCATCGCACTCAAGTACAAGTCGCAGTCCGTCGCGAAGCTGTATTTCATCGCGGCGCTCGGCCTGTTCGCCGCGCAGATCCTCTTCGGCCTCGGGCTGGGCCTGCAGTACGTGGTCGGGGACTTCCTCTTCCCCTACATCCCCTTCAACCAGGCCCGCATGGTCCACACGAACCTGCTGATCGTGTGGCTGCTGTTCGGCTTCATGGGCGCGGCGTACTACATCGTGCCCGAGGAGACCGAGACCGAGCTGTGGAGCCCCAGGCTCGCCGTCGCGCTGTTCTGGATCTTCCTGGCCGCCGGCGCGCTGACCATCGTCGGCTACCTGGCCGTACCCTACGCCAAGCTCGCCGAGCTCACGGGCAACGACCTGCTGCAGACCATGGGACGCGAGTTCCTGGAGCAGCCGCTGCCGACCAAGCTGGGCATCGTGGTGGTGGCGCTGGGCTTCCTGCTCAACCTGAGCATGACCATGCTCAAGGGCCGCAAGACCAGCGTGGGCCTGGTGCTGATGACGGGCCTGTGGGGCCTGGCGCTGCTGTTCCTCTTCAGCTTTGTCAACCCGCACAACCTCGTGCGCGACAAGATGTACTGGTGGTTCGTGGTGCACCTGTGGGTCGAGGGCGTGTGGGAGCTGATCCTGGGCGCGCTGCTGGCCTTCGTGCTGGTCAAGACCACGGGCGTGGACCGCGAGGTGATCGACAAGTGGCTGTACGTGATCATCGCCTTCGCGCTGATGACGGGCATCCTGGGCACCGGCCACCACTTCTACTTCATCGGCATGCCCGGCTACTGGAAGTGGATCGGCAGCATCTTCTCCGCGCTGGAGCCGATCCCCTTCTTCATGATGACGGTGTTCGCCTTCAACATGGTGCAGCGCCGCCGCCGCGAGCATCCCAACCAGGCCGCCGTGCTGTGGGCGCTGGGCACCGGGGTGCTGGGCTTCCTGGGCGCGGGCCTGTGGGGCTTCATCCACACGCTGTCGCCGGTCAACTACTACACGCACGGCACGCAGGTCACCGCCGCCCACGGCCACCTGGCCTTCTACGGCGCCTACGTGTGCGTGGTGCTGACCATGATCAGCTACGCCATGCCGATCCTGCGCGGCCGCGAGTGCAACTCGCTGCGCGCCCAGGCGGTGGAGCGCAAGGGCTTCTGGACCATGGCCATCGGCATGGCCGTGATGGTGCTGGCCCTGACCGGCGCCGGCGTGCTGCAGGTGTGGCTGCAGCGCCTGCCCGAGAGCGGCGCCATGAGCTTCATGGCCACGCAGGACCAGCTCGCCACCTTCTACTGGGTGCGCGTCGGCGGCGGCGTGGTGTTCCTGCTCGGCCTGCTGGCCTACCTGGCGAGCTTCTTCGTCGGCGCCTCGGCCGAGGAACTCTCCGCCCAGCGCGGCGGCAAGGCCCTCAAGGCCACGCCGGCGCAGCGCGCCTGACGCTCAGGCACTCCACAGGGGAACGGAAGCCTCGGCCCCTTTTCCCCTCCCCTCTCTCCCAGGGCACCTCGTGCCCTGGGGACTCGGCGGGCGCCGCGCGCCGAGTCCCCAGGACGCCCCGTCCTCGCCACCGACAACGCCATTGACAACGGAACCTTCGCCATGGAATTCGCCTCCGCCGCCCGCGTCGCCGCCATCCCGTTCTACATGGCGCAGGCAGCCGAGTGCGGCCTGTTCGAGCATGCCTTCAGGGAGCGGCTGCCGCTGCTGATCAAGGGCCCCACGGGCTGCGGCAAGACGCGCTTCGTCGAGCACATGGCCGCCCGGCTGGGCCGCCCGCTCATCACCGTGAGCTGCCACGACGACCTCTCCGCCGCCGACCTGGTTGGCCGCCACCTCATCGGCGACGGCCAGACCGTCTGGAACGACGGCCCGCTGACGCGCGCCGTGCGCCAGGGCGCCATCTGCTACCTCGACGAGGTGGTGGAGGCGCGCAAGGACACCACCGTGGTGCTGCACCCGCTGGCCGACGACCGCCGCGTGCTGCCCATCGAGCGCACCGGCGAACTGCTGAGCGCCGCGCCCGGTTTCATGCTCGTCATCAGCTACAACCCTGGCTACCAGAACCTGCTCAAGAGCCTCAAGCCCAGCACCCGGCAGCGCTTCGTGGCGCTGAGTTTCGGCTACCCGGCGCCTGAAGTGGAGCAGCGCATCGTCGAGGCCGAGGCCGAGGCTCCGCCGCCGCTCGCCGCCACGCTCGTGCGGCTGGCGCAGGCGCTGCGCAAGCTCACCGACCACGACCTCGAGGAGACGGTCAGCACCCGGCTGCTGGTGGTCGCGGCGCGCCTGGTGCGCTCCGGGCTGCCGCTGGCCGCGGCCTGCCAGGCGGCGATCGTGGACGCGCTCACCGACGACGCCGAGACCGGCGCCGCGTTGGCGGAGCTGGTGCATGCCGTGGTCGGCGATGGCCAACCCTGAGCGCCCGATGACGGTGCGCCGGCCGGCGGTGCAGGCGCCGGCCGCGCGCGCCGCGCAGCGGCTGCAGCGCCGCCGGCACTGGATGCAGGCCGGCTTCTTTGCCTTCTTCGTGCTGGCGCCGGCGCTCAACCTGCTGCGCTTCGACCTCAACGAGACCCAGCTGTGGGTGCTGGGCATGCGCTGGTCGCTGGGCATCGACGCCTTCACCGCCGGGCAGATCAGCGCGCCGCAGGTGGCGCTCAACTTCGTGCTGCGCGCGCTGCTGCCGGCCGTCGTGCTGGTGGGCGGCTTCCTGTGGGTGGCCTGGCGCTACGGGCGCCTCTGGTGCGGCTGGCTGTGCCCGCACTTCTCGGCGGTGGAAGTCGTCAACGACCTGCTGCACCGCGCCTGCGCGAGGTTCAGCCTCTGGGACCGGCATGCCACGCCGCGCAGCGACCGGCCGGCGCAAAAGCGCTGGTGGCCGCTGTTCGCCCTGTCCTGCCTGCTGCTGGGCTTCACCTGGGCCGTGACGATCCTGAGCTACCTGCTGCCGCCCTCCGAGATCTGGGGCAACCTGCTCAACGGCACGCCCACGCCGAACCAGGCGAAGTTCCTGGCCATCGCCACGACCGTGTTCACGCTGGAGTTCGCCTTCGCGCGGCACCTGTTCTGCCGCTTCGGCTGCGCGGTGGGGCTGTTCCAGAGCCTGGCCTGGATGGCCAATCCGCGCGGCATGGTGGTGGCCTTCAGCCGCGACCGCGCGCGCGACTGCCGCGGCTGCGAGACGGTGAAGAGCCCTTCGGGCGCGGCCTGCGACAACGCCTGCCCGATGCGGCTGCACCCGCGCAACATCAAGCGGATGATGTTCTCGTGCGTGCAGTGCGGGCGCTGCCTCGCCGAGTGTGAGGTGTCGCAGAAGCCCGGCGCGCCGCTGCTGCACTGGGAACAGGGCGCGGCCGCGGAGGCCGAGACGCAGCGGCAGCGGCGCGAGGATCAGGGCTGATGCTTTCTCAACCTTCTTCGATCACGGGTTGACGCCATGGAAGAAATCGTGGGCGCCTGGTGGCACCGCGCGGTGACGCGCTGGGCCGACCGCTCGCACCCCCAGGCCGCCGTGGAGCTGGCGCAGGTGCAGCGCGCCATCGGCATGCTGTTCCGCGGCGCGGGCGGCGCGGCGGCGGTGCGCATCGCCCCGGCCGTCGAGCGCCGCAGCGGCGGGCCGCGCGGCTGGCTGCAGCGCATGGCCGGCAGCGGCCAGCGCGCCGCGCTGCCGCGGCTGGAGCCCGAGGTGCTGTCGCTGCCGCCGAGCATCGCCGTCTTTGCCGAGGCCGGGCTCAACCGCGCGCTGTACCTGTGGCTGGCTGCCCTGTCCGCCGGCTTCGAGGAGGCCGCCGCCGACGCGCAGGCCGCGCACGCGGGCTGGATCAGCCTGAACCTGGCCGCGGGCCGCCTGGCGCTGCAGCGCTTTCCGGGCCTGCGCGAGCGGCACGCGCGGCTGGTGCAGGCGCATCTGGTGCAGCGGCCCGACCCGCGCCGGCTCAAGGGCCGCGCCGCCGAGGCCGAGGGCGCGGTGCAGGCGGCGCTGCGCGCCTCGCTGTCGGGCGACGATTTCACCTTGCCGCGCGTGGAGGTGCGCCCGGACGAGGTCGCGCCGCTGTGGCTGTGGATCGAGCACGACCCCAGCGCCACGCCGCGGGCCGCCCGGCCCGACGCGGCCGTGCCCGAAGGCGGCGACCGTCGCCCGCCCGGCGTCACCGACCACAAGCGCCGCGCCGCCAGGGAGACCACCGACGACCGCGACGGCAACCCGTTCCTGCTGGTGTTCCGCGCCGAGGCGCTGCTGTCGTGGGACGAGCACGTCAAGGTCAACCGCGGCGACGACGACGCCGACGACGGCAACGCGCTGGACGCGGCCAACGACATGGAGACGCTGTCCATCGCGCCGGACGGGCAGACGCTGGCCTCGCGCGTGAAGTTCGACCTCGACCTGCCCAGCGCCAGCGCCGACGACGTCCCGCTGGGCCCGGGCGTGAAGCTGCCGGAGTGGGACTACAAGGCCGGCGTGCTGCGCCCCGCGCATTGCGCGGTGCAGACCCTCGTGGCGCGGCCGGCCGAGGCCTTCGTGCCGCCGCCGGCCTTGAAGGCCGCGGCGCGGCGCGTGCGCCGGCGCCTGGAGCTGCTGCGCGCGGCGCCGCGCTGGCAGCGCGGCGAGGTGTCCGGGGAGGAGCTGGACCTGGATGCCTGGGTGCGGCTGCAGTGCGACGCCGGCCCGCGCGCCGAGGCGCCGGCCGTGCACCTGCGCCGCGTGAAGGCCGAGCGCAGCCTGGCCACGCTGCTGCTGGCCGACCTGTCGCTGTCCACCGACGCCTACGCCAGCAACGACGCGCGCGTCATCGACGTGATCCGCGACGCCCTGTTCGTCTTCGGCGAGGCGCTCGCGGCCAGCGGCGACGCGTTCGAGATGCTGGGCTTCAGCTCGGTGCGCCGCCAGCACGTGCGCATGCAGCACCTCAAGGGTTTCAATGAGCCTTGGGACGCGACGGCCCGAGCCCGCGTAGGCGTGGTGAAGCCGGGCTACTACACGCGCATGGGCGCGGCCATCCGGCTGGCCACGCAGCGGCTGCAGCAGCGCGGCGAGCGCCAGCGGCTGCTGCTGCTGCTCACCGACGGCAAGCCCAACGACCTGGACCAGTACGAGGGCCGCTACGGCCTGGAGGACACGCGCCACGCCGTGCAGGCCGCGCGCGCCGCCGGGCTGGTGCCCTTCTGCGTGACCATCGACGAGCAGGGGCACGACTACCTGCCCCTGCTGTTCGGCACCAAAGGCTATGCCCAGGTGCACCGTGCCACGGAACTGGTCGGGCGGCTGGCGCAGGTGTACGCCACGCTCACGCGCTGAGTTCCCTGGAGAGGCACCGCGGCGGCGTGCATATGTCACGCCGTGCCACCCCGGCCCGGGGCGCGGCGGTGCCGGCTTGATGCGCATCAAGCACCAGGATGGGGCCGGTTTTCAGAATGTTGCGTCCTCGACCCCGGAAGTACCCACGCCATGGACCTGCGCCAGTTCGACACCCCCCGCTACCTGTCGGTGCTGCCGTTGTTCAACGCGCTGCAGCCGGCCGAGCTGCAGCGCCTGGCCCAGGGCTGCGTGCTGCAGCGCTACGGTCGCGGCGAGGCCGTGTACCGCACGGGCGAGCCCTGCGAGGCCTTCCACGTGGTGGTGACGGGCCAGGTGAAGCTGCATGCCATCTCGCCCGCGGGGCAGGAGAAGGTGGTCGAGCTGGTCGGCCCGGGCAACAGCTTCGGCGAGGCGCTGGTCTTCACCGACAAGCCCTGCGTGATCAACGCCTCGGCGGTGACGGACTCGCTGCTGCTGGGCGTGCGCAAGGAAACGATGTTCGGCGAGATCGCGCGCGAGCCGCGCTTCGCGCTGCGCATGCTCGCGGGCATGTCGCGGCGGCTGCACGGGCTGATCCACGACGTGGAGTCCTACGCGCTGCACAGCGGGCTGCAGCGCGTCATCGGCTACCTGCTGCGCGAGCAGTCGGGCGACGGCGGCGAGGGGGTTTCGACCGTGTCGCTGCCGGTGAGCAAGGCCACCATCGCCTCGCGGCTGTCGATCACGCCGGAATACTTCTCGCGCGTGCTGGGCGAGCTGGAAGCGGCGGGGTTGATCGAGGTGGACAAGCGCGACATCCGCATCCTGGACGCGCAGCGGCTGGCGCGGCACCCGATGCAGTGAGGCGCGGGCCTCGGCGCATCACGGGGCGCTCGTGCGCGGCCCGGTGAGCGTCATGAGGATGTCGGCGTACCAGGCGCAGTTCAGGCCCAGGGCCTCGTCGAGCACCAGGTCGCGGCTGGCCATGTCCATGCGCGAGGAATGCACGCCCAGCAGCTTCCACGGCAGCGGGTCGTTCACCGCTGCCGGCGTGGTGTCGCGCATGAGCACCGGCGCGCCGCTGGTGCCGCGGTGCGTGCGCGCGTCGGTGAGAAAGAAGCCCTTGCCCTGGAAGCGGATGCCGTAGGACGAGGCGATGACGGCCTGGCGCACCACCGGCAGGTGGTGCAGCGCGTCGTGAAAGCCCAGCGGGAAGCCGACGACCAGCAGCGCGGCGCCGACTTCGATGGGTGAATCATGGGCCGGCAGATGCGCCGGCGTGTAGGCCCGCAGCACGCAGCCCGTGGGCAGCGCGCCGCGCTCGATCTCGATGACCGCGACGTCGATCTCGCCGCCGCCGTCCTGGCCGTCGCGCCACACGCTCCTGCCCTCGCGGTACAGCAGCATGGACAGGCCGATGGAGCGGGTCAGGTTGACCGCGTCGGTGTGCAGCTCGATCTCGATGCGGTCGGGAAAGTGCTGGCTGGCCTCGTCGATGACCACGTGCCGGCTCGTCACCAGGAACAGCCGGCCGTCGCGCTCGAAGAAGAAGCCGCTGGCGCCGGTCAACGGCCGCTGGCCGTCGAAGGTGGAGATGCGTGCCGCGGACAGCAGCACGGACTCCGCCGGCGTCGAAGGACTCAGGTGCACGGCGTGGTGCCCCGGTCTGGAAGGGCGTTGAGAACGCCCCAGGCCATTACAGCGAGCGGATGTTGGAAGCCTGCGGGCCCTTCTGGCCTTGCGTGACTTCGAACTCGACGCGCTGGTTCTCGTTCAGGGTCTTGAAGCCCTTGCCCTGGATTTCCTTGAAGTGGGCGAACAGGTCCTTGCCGCCGTCGTCAGGGGTGATGAAGCCGAAGCCCTTGCTCTCGTTGAACCACTTCACGGTTCCGGTTTGCGTCGTCATGGGGTGTCTCCTTGCTAAGACAGTGGGGAAAAAACAGAGGTGTTGGGTGCGTGCGCGCTGAAGGCCTTCAGGCCTCAGCGGCGGCGCTGTTGCGCCGAGGGCGACGGCGGCGGGCCGCGGCGCTCCAGGTGGCGGAACGTGATGCGGCCCTTGCTCAGGTCGTAGGGCGAGAGCTCCAGCGAGACGTTGTCGCCCGCCAGGATGCGGATGTGGTGCTTCTTCATGCGGCCGGCGGCGTAGGCGACGAGCTCATGCCCGTTCTCCAGCGTCACGCGGTAGCGCGAGTCGGGCAGCACTTCGCCGACCACGCCATTCATCTCGATCAGTTCTTCCTTGGCCATGAGGTTTCTCCTGTGTTTGTGAAGGACGTGGTGATGCGCGCGCCATGCGGCGGCTGCGGGCCGGCAGCGGCGCTGCCGATCCATTCCAGTCCCTGCGTGGTGGCGTAATGCAGCGCTTCGCGCGCGGAGGCGAACTCCGGGACGAAGCGCATGACTCGGTCGTGGGTGCCGCTGCCCCGACCGCTGCGGATCGAGACGGAGGCGGCAAAGCGACCCGGGCCGACGGGCCGGGTCAGCGGTGAGACAAGGTATTTGCCTACCTGAATGGAAGATTCGATGGGTAACTTTCTTGGGCACGGACTTTCACGGGGCCGTGCCGGGGCTGACTGAAAACCGCGTGCGAGGTGCACGCAGGCGGCGGATGAACTCGGTCCGGGCGCGGGGCTGCAGGGGTATTCGCTGCGAGCCGGGTGCAACCAGAACGTCGAGATCGCCGTAGCAATCAGCAGCCCTGGAAAAGGAGGGAGATCAACTCGTGATCCGGGCACCTGCCGCTGATCACCGGCCATCGCTAAAAGACCGGTGGCTGCAAATGCCAGGGCTCCAATGTACCACCCCCGGCACCGCAAGCTCCCGGCAAGGTCTCTCGCGGGTGGTCGCCACGGGCCGCAGGTCCGACATGCGGGACGAAAGGCGCCTTTTCAAGCGGGCAAGGCGGGCAAGGCGGGCAAAGCGGCCGGTTCGTCCCTTCAATGCGAGGTGCCCTCGGAACGGGTGATCTTGTTCCAGACGTTGTACTTGCCCACCGGCTTGCTCATGGGCAGGCGCTTGACCTCCTGGAGCGTCTTCGCATCGAACACGATGAGCGCGCCGTCCATCTCCCACACGCTCACCAGCGCGTGGCGGCCGTCCCGGGTGAACTCGGTGTGGGCCAGCGTGCGCCCGGGCTCGCGGATCTGTGCCGCCACCTGCAGCGTGCGCTTGTCGATGAGCGTGAGCGTGTCCCGGGCGCCCGGGCTCATCATCGAGTCGGTCCAGGCGTAGGGCGTGGCCTCGTGGCTGCGCATGAAGAAGCCCGGGCCCGGCGTGGGCACGCTGCGCAGCGGCTGCCACGTCTTCATGTCGATCACGTCGATGGCGCCGCCCTGCAGGTTCGGGCTGGCCAGCACGGTGGTGCCTTCCCAGGCGAAGGTGATGCCCGAGCCCAGGTGCGGCATGCCGGCGATGGGCAGGTCGGCGATCTTCTTGCGGATGTCCAGGTTGACCACCTGCGCCGTGGGCAGCGGGGCGGTCGCGGCCTGCGCGTCGCCGGGCGCCGCTGTCTTGGGCCGCGTCGCGCCCAGCGCGTGGCGGTAGCTCTGGTCGAAGAAGAAGTCGTCCAGCGGCTCGTCCAGCCGCGTGCGGCGGATGCCGAAGGTACCGGCCTTGGCGATGCCCTCACCCATCTTGTAGTCGTGCACGTAGCCGTCGAAGATGGGTTCCGCCTCGGGGTCGTAGCTGATCTCCCAGAGTTCCGGGATGTCCTTGAGCGCGACCACGAAGCTCCTGCGCGGCGCCGCGTCGTACACCGCCGACACGCGCGAGCCGGCCTTGCCGTCGAGCGTGGCGGCGGCGTAGCTCCTTACCAGGTTCAGGTCCGCATCGAACAGCGCCAGCGTGTGCGGCAGGTAGTTGGCCGCCATCACCCACTGGCCGTCGCCGCTCACGGCCACGTTGCGCATGTTCAGCCCCGCCCTCACCTCGGCCACCACCTTCAGGTTCCACAGGTCGTACTTGGTGATCCAGCCGTCGCGCGAGCCGAAGTAGACGAAGCGCCCGTCCGGGCTGAACTTCGGGCCGCCGTGCAGCGCGAAGCGCGAGGCGAAGCGGTGGATGACCTCGAAACGGTTGCCGTCGAGCAGCGAGACGTGGTGGTCGCCGCCTTCCACCACCACGAACAGGTTCATGGGGTCGGCCTTCCAGGCCGGCTCGTGCGGCAAGTCCTTCGCCGCGGCGTTCTCGACGCGCGAGGCGCGGATGTCGGCTTCAGCCCAGGCCGGCGCCGGCGACACGGGCGAGTACACCCACTGCGCCAGGGCCTGGATCTCGTCCCCGGACAGCTGTTCCTTGAAGGCCGGCATCTGCGTCGCCGCCCGGCCGTGGGTGATGACCTTGAGCGCCTCGGCGGGTTTCAGCCGCTCCAGGCTCTGCGGCAGCAGCGCCGGGCCCATGCCGCCCAGGCGTTGTTCGCCGTGGCAGGCGGCGCAGTGCTGCCGGTAGAGCGCGGCGGGCTGCGCCGCCTGGGCGGCCTGCGGCGCGGCGGCTTGGGCTTCGGCGCCGCGCGCGGGCTCCGCGCCCTGGGCCAGGTCGGCGCCCATGGCCACCAGCCCGGCGGCCAGCGCCAGGCGCCATGCGGTCTGCATCCAGGGCTTCATGCCGTCACCTTCATCGGCCGGGGCTGGTGGCGGAAGGGGGTGATCCCGACGCGCGTCGCCGGCCGGCTCAGCCCGATCTCGGCGTCGTCGAGGTAGCAGCCCGGGTCCTCGGCCCAGGCGTCGCCGGTGAGCTGCTGCGCACGCACGCGGGTGTTGCCGCCGCAGATGGGCAGGTAGGCGCAGCCGGCGCAGCGTCCCTTGACGGCGCGCGGCTGCAGCTTCAATCCGGCCATCAGCGGGTCGGATGAATCGTTCCAGATCTGCGAGAACGGCCGCTCCCGCACGCTGCCCAGGTCGTGGTTCCACCACATGGTGTCCGGGTGCACGTGGCCGAGGTTGTCGATGTTGGCCACGTTCAGGCCCGAGGCGTTGCCGCCCCACTGCCGCAGCTGCCGCTCCAGCTGCGGCGCCCACTGCGGCAGGCGCCGGCGCGCCCACATCAGCAGGTACGGGCCGTCGGCGTCGTTGTTGCCGGTGACGTACTCCTCGCCGCCGGCGCGCCGGGCGTCGTCCCAGGCGCGCTCGAACAGTTCATCGAGCGCCTCGCGCGTGGCGTCGAAGCGCGCGTCGCGGCCGCGGTGGATGTTGCCGCGCCCGGCGTAGTTCAGGTGCGAGAAGTAGAACTTGGGGATGCCCTCGGCGCGCATCAGGTCCAGCAGCGGGCGCAGGTCCTGCGCGTTCATGTCCGTCATGGTGTAGCGCAGGCCCACGCGCACGCCGCGGTCGCGCAGCAGCCGCACGGCGGCCAGGCTGCGGTCGAAGGCGCCCTCCAGGCGGCGGAAGCGGTCGTGCACCGCGCCGATGCCGTCCAGGCTGATGCCCACGTAGTCGAAGCCGACCTCGGCGATGCGGTCGGCCCAGCCCGCGTCGATGAGCGTGCCGTTGGTGGACAGTCCCGCGTAGAAGCGCATGGCCTTGGCGCGGCGGCCGATGTCCAGGATGTCCGGGCGCAGCAGCGGCTCGCCGCCGGAGAGGATCAGCACCGGCACGCAGAAGGCCTTGAGGTCGTCCATCACCGCGAACACTTCCTGCGTGTCGAGCTCGCCGGCGTAGTCGTGGTCGGCCGAGAGCGCGTAGCAGTGCTTGCAGGTCAGGTTGCAGCGGCGGATCAGGTTCCAGATCACGACCGGGCCGGGCGGCTTGCGGCCGGTGCCCGGCGGGTAGTGGCCGGTGCGCTCGGCCTCGGCCAGCGCGTGCATGTAGTGGGAGATGCGGAACATGGCTCAGGTCTCCTGGGTGCGGCGCGGGTGCAGGCGCAGCCCGGTCTTCTTGAGCACCGCGCTGCTGAACAGGATGTCGTGGCCGCGGCAGGCCGGGCCCAGCACTTCGGCGAGCACCCGCGCCTGCGCATGCACCGCCTCGCGCGAGCGGCCGTGCAGCATCGCGAACAGGTTGTAGGGCCAGCCTTCGCGGCGCGGGCGGCGGTAGCAGTGGCTCACGCCGGGCAGCTGCCCGATGGCCTCGCCCAGGTCGTCGACCCGCGCGTCGTCCACGTCCCACACGCTCATGCCGTTGGCGACGAAGCCCAGCTTGACGTGGTGCGGCACGGCGCCGATGCGCCGGATCAGCCCGCGCGCGAGCATGTCGGCCATCACCGCGCGCACCGTGGCGTCGTCGGCGCCGACGGCCGCGCCCACGGCCTCGTACGGGCGCTCGACCAGCGGCAGCCCGGTCTGCGTGGCCGCCACGAGCGCGCGCTCGAACGGGGTCAGCGGCCGCGTGTCGGTGCGCACCCGCGCCGGGGCCGGCTTCGGGAAGGCCACGTCCCCGGCGCCGGCCGCGCCGCGCATGGGCAGCCGCAGCTCGACGTGGTACTCGCGCTCCTTCGGAAAGGCCCACACCCGCAGCGCGGTGGCATAGGCGATGCGGCCCAGCGCGGCCTGCGCGCCTTCGGGCGTCTCGGCCGCGACCACGAACCACATGTTGAGCCGGTGCTCACGCCGGTAGTTGTGCGCGACCTCGGGCATGGCGTGCAGCACGCGCGCCACCGCGTCGAAGTCGCCTGCGGGCACTTCCATGGCCGCCAGCACGAACTGCCCGCCGGCGCGCTCGATCTGGAACAGCGGCCCGAAGCGCGTGAGCAGCCCGCGCGCCAGCAGCCGGTGCAGCCGCTCGATGACCTGCGCCTCGCCCATCCCGAGCCGCGCGCCGACCTCGGCGAAGGGCTGCTCGACCAGCGGGAAGCCGCCGTGCAGCTCCTCGATCAGCAGCGCCTCGCCCAGGCTCAGCAGCGGCGCCGGCGCGACCGCGGCGCGTCCGTCGTCGCCGGAGCAGGCGATGGCGCCAGGGTTGGTGTCTTGGTCAGGCATGTTGGAGTTCCTGCGGCATCCCGAAATAGCGCCCGCCGCGCTGGGTGAAGCGGCGGCGGCTGAAGAGCACGGCGCGCGGCACGGCCTGCAGGGCGGCCGCCGCGGTGGCGGCCTGCAGTTGCGCCAGCACCTGCTCGCGCTCGCGCCCGTGGAACATGGCGAACAGGTTGTAGGGCCAGCCCGGCGCGCGCGCGCGGCGGTAGCACAGCGTCACGCCGCCCTGCCGCGCCAGCAGCGCGCCGGCGGCGTCCACCGCGTCGTCATCCACGTCGAACACGCACATCGCGTTCTGGTCGAAACCCAGCTCGTGGTGGCGCACCACCACGCCGAAGCGGCGCAGCGTGCCCTGCTCCAGCCAGCCCTTGAGCGTGGCGAGCACGTCGCCGGTGCTGCGTCCCAGCCGGTCGGCCCACGCGGTGTAAGGCGACTCGACCAGCGGCAAGCCCTCGCCGGCCAGCGCGGCCAGCGGCCGGTCCTCCTGGGCCACCGCGGCCACGGCCGGCGAGTGCGCCAGCGCCATGCGCCGGCGCTTCGCGTCGAGGAGGTCGAAGCCCAGGTCGATGCGGTAGGCGCGCAGCATCGGCAGGCGCAGCGCGCGCAAGCCCGTGGCGACATCGAGCTGATCGACCGCGGCATGGATGGCGGCGCGGTCGGGACCGGTGATCACGAACCACAAGTTGAAACCGTGCTCGCGCTCGTAGTTGTGGTTGACGCCGGGATGGGCCGAGACGATGGCGGCCACGTGCTCCAGCGCGTCGGCGCCCGCGGCGTAGGCGCACAGCATGGCCGCGCCGCCGGCGCCGGCGGCGAAGACGCCGCCGATGCGGCCGAGGCTTCCTTCAGCCTGCAGCGCGCGGTAGTGGTGCAGCACCTGGTGCGCACCGCAGCCGAGCTCGCGGCCCAGCGCGTCGAAGGGGCGCGGCAGCAGCGGAAAGCCGTGCTGCCAGTCGTTGAGCAGGCGCAGCCAGTCGTTCATGTCACAGCCCCACCCTCGCGGCGCGGCTGGTGAAGAAGATGCCGCTGGGCGCCTCCAGCGGCAGCTGCGCCAGCGTGTCGAAGCCGTCGGTGGCGATCACGGAGACGCGGTTCGCGTCGCGCGAGCTGATCCACACCGCCTCGCCGCGCGGCGTGAACTCCAGGTGCAGCACCGCGGCCCCGGGCTCCAGCGTGCGCACCACGCGGCGCGAGGGCGTGTCGATGACCTGCACGCGGTGGTAGTCGGGCACGGCGAAGTTGACCCACACCTGGCGCCCGTCCGGGCGCGCCATCACGAACACCGGCTGCCCGGCCACCGGGATGCGGGCGACCTCGGCCCAGGTTTCGGTGTCCACCACCAGCACCTCGTGGCGGCCGATGGCGGGCAGCCAGGCATGGCGCCCGGCCACGGCCCAGCCGCGCAGGTGCGGCATCTTGAACACCGGCAGCGGCGCCTCGCCGCGGCCGTAGCCGGCCAGGATGCGGCGCGCCTGCGGCTGCTCGTCCCACAGGTCGATCAGCGCCAGGCCGTCCTCGCCGAACAGGCCCGCGATGTAGTGCCGGCCGTTGGGCGTGACCAGCGCGTCGTAGGGCTGCTTCCCGATGTCGCGGAACCTGGTGACCCTGGGCGACCGGGGCTCGGACAGGTCGGCAATCCAGATCTCGCCCGCGTCGAAGAGCGCGTAGATGAAGCGGTTGCCCGGCAGGTCGGCCAGGCCGACCACGCGCGAGGCGCGGCCGTCGGCACCCACGGCGGGGATGTCGGCGACGGGCTCCAGCGTGCGCGTGTCGAACACCTTGATGCCGCCGGGCTGGTAGTTCTGCGCGGCCACCAGGCGCCCGTCCTGCGAGATGGCGCCGCCGATGGAGTTGCCGGCCTGCATCACGCGCCCGGTGAGCTTCATCTGCAGCAGGTCCACGCGGCTCATGGCGCCGTCGCGGCCGAAGACGAAGGCGCTGGCGGCGTCGCGCGAGAACACCACCGAGGCATGCGACAGGTCGCCCAGGCCCCCGACCTCGGCCAGCACGCGCGGCCGGCTGGTGTTGACGATGGCCAGCTTGCCGGTTGCGCGCTCGACCACCACGCCCAGGTCGCCCGTGCCCATGCTGGGCATGGCGGCGGCCGTGGCGCCGGAGGGTGAAGCAGGCGTGCCGGCGCAGCCGGCCAGGCCCAGCAGCGCGGCGCTGCCGGCGGCGGATTGCAGCCAGTGGCGGCGGTTCATCATTGGCTGTCCTCCGGCACGCCCGCGTGCAGCTTGCGGGCGAGCCACTGCGCCTCGTCGGCGCTCATGAAGCGGTTCCAGCCGGGCATGGGCGTGCCGGGCCGGCCGTGGAAGATGGTGGCGGCCAGGCTGTCCAGCGGCATTTCCGCCAGCGCCTGGCGCGTGAGCGCGGGGCCGAGCCCGCCGGTCAGGCGCATGCCGTGGCACGAGCCGCAGTCCTGGCGCAGCAGGCGCATGAGCTGCGCCTGGCGCGCCGGCGCGGGGTCCCGCGCGGGCGCGGCGTCCTGCGCAAGAGCGCCGGCACAGGCCAGCGCGAGCGCCAGGGCGGGCAGCAGCGGCTTCATGGCCCGGTGCTCAGGACTTGAGGATCGACTCGACCGCGGACTGCAGCTCGGCGTCGCCGATCTTGTCGGCGCCGTGCGCGGGCATGGGGGTCGGGCCGAAGCTGCCCGCGCCGCCCTTGCGCACCTTCTCGGTGAGCTTGGCGACGGCGCCGTCCTGGCCCTTGTACTTGGCAGCGATCTCCTTGAAGGCGGGGCCGACGAGCTTCTTGTCCTTGGCATGGCAGGCCATGCAGCCGGCCTTGCTCATGGCGGCGTCGGCATCGGCGAAGGCCGGCGCCGTCGCGAGCGCGGCCAGCGCCGCGGCGGTGGCGATGAGAACGGATTTCATGGGGCTGGTCTGTGGGTCCGGCACGGGCCACCCCCTGCCGCCCGGCGCCGCTCCCGTGAGAAGGGAGCAAGGCGGACGGGGGTTGCGGCCTCAACGCACGGCGGTCAGTAGACGTCGTGCTGCGTGTTGTGGATGTTGAAGTGGCCCGTGGGCGTGACCAGGCGCGGGTCCTTGATCACGGCCTTGAGCTTGAGCGTCTTGTCGTCCACGACCACCAGCGCGCTCTGCTTGTCCTTGGCCGACCACACCGAGAACCAGACCTCGTCGCCGGCCTTGTTGTACTCGGGCTGCACCACGCGCATGGCGCCGCCGTCGTTCATGCCTGCCCACTCGGCGATCGGCAGCACGGTGAAGCCCTTGTCCAGGTGCTTGATGTCGTACACCGCCACCGACTGCGACATCTTCGGGTCCGGGTTGAGCGGCGTGTCGATGTAGAGGTGGTCGGACTTCGGGTGGCTCTTGAGGAAGAGGTTGCCGCCGCCCTGGCCCTTGAGCGTCTGTACCACCTTGAAGGCCTGGGCCTTGTGCTTGACGGGATCGGTGCCGATCAGCGAGATGGTCTCGTCGCCCAGGTGGCCCGTGGCCCACACCGGGCCGTACTTCGGGTGCGTGAAGTTCGCGCCGCGGCCCGGGTGCGGGATCTTGCCCACGTCCACCAGCGCGGCCAGCTTGTCCTCCTTGGCGTCGATCACGCCGATCTTGTTGGACTGGTTGGCCGCCACCATGAAGTAGCGCTTGGAGGCGTCCCAGCCGCCGTCGTGCAGGAAGCGGGCGTTGGCGATCTCCGTGACCTTGAGCGCGTCGAGGTTGGAGTAGTCCACCATCAGCGTCTTGCCGGTTTCCTTGACGTTGACGATGAACTCGGGCTTGTAGTGCGAGGCCACGATCGAGGCCACGCGCGGCTCGGGGTGGTACTCCTGCTTGTCCACGGTCATGCCGCGGGTGCCCACGATCTTCAGCGGCTCCAGGGTGTCGCCCCTCATGATCACGTACTGCGGCGGCCAGTAGGCGCCGGCGATGGCGAGCTTGTCGGTGAAGTCGCCGCCCTTGCCCTTGTACTTGGAGGTGTCCACCGAGCGGGCTTCGAGGCCGATGCGGATCTCGGCCACGTTGTCGGGCTTGGCCATCCACAGGTCGATCATGTTGACGCGGCCGTCGCGCCCGATCACGTACAGGAAGCGGCCGGAGGCGGAGGTGCGCGAGATGTGCACCGCGTAGCCGGTCTTGACGATGTTGATGATCTGCTTGGTGTCGCCGTCGATCAGCGCCACCTCGCCGCTGTCGCGCAGCGTGGTGGAGAAGATGTTGGCGATGTTGTAGTTGTTCTCCTTCTTCGTCGGGCGCTTCTCGGGCGGGACCATGACCTTCCAGGTGCCCTTCATCTCGGCCATGCCCCACTCCGGCGGCTGCGGAGGGTCTTGCTGGATGTAGCGGGCCATGAGGTCGACTTCCTTGTCGTCGAACTCGCCGGAGGTCAGCCAGTTGGGCATACCCGCGGCCGAGCCGTAGGCGATGAAGACCTTGAGGTAGTCGGTGCCCTTGGCCAGCGTGATGTCCGGGGTCAGCGGCTTGCCGGTGGCGCCCTTGCGCAGCACGCCGTGGCAGCCGGCGCAGCGCTCGAAGTAGATCTTGCGCGCCTTGTCGAACTCGGCCTGCGTCATCGGCGGGGCCTTGGGGTTGGTGCTCTGGTACATCGGCTCGCTGCCCACGGGCGAGCCGCCGGCCTGGTAGCCGGCTTCGGGCGCGGAGGTGTGCGGCTTGGGGGCGTCCTGGGCCTGGGCCTGCAGCGCCACGGCGGCAAGCAATGCGGCGGCGGCCAGGGTTGTGAACTCGTAGGTCTTCATGTGAACGACTCCTCGTGGGGCTGCGGTCTTGTTGAGCCGGTGGCGATGCTCCGCACCGGGCCCCGGGGCGTCCTTGAACTGGTTCAAGGACGCGGACACTGCCCGTGCAGACCATGGCAACCGACATGAACACATGAGCCCGATCAAGTCATGAGCGTCCTCGACGAACCGCTGTACTTCGGCACCGCGCCGCATGAATACCCAGCGCGCGCCGCGCGCGTCACGCTGGTGGGCGCCGGCCCGGGCGACCCGGAGCTGCTGACGGTGCGCGCCGCGCGAGCGCTAGGCAGCGCGTCGCTGGTGCTCTACGACCACCTGGTCTCGCGCGACGTGCTGCGCTTGGTGCCCGAAGGGGCGGACCTGATCTACGTGGGCAAGGAAAGCGCGCACCACACGCTGCCGCAGGAGGACATCTGCGCGCTGATGGTTCGCCTGGCGCGCAGCGGGCGCGCGCTGGTGCGGCTCAAGGGCGGCGATCCCTACATCTTCGGCCGCGGCGGCGAGGAGGCGCAGGCGCTGGCCGCGGCGGGCGTGCCGTTCGAAGTGGTGCCGGGCATCAGCGCGGCGCAGGCGGCCGCCGCCGAGGCCGGCATGCCGCTGACGCACCGCGACCACGCCACCTCGGTGGTGCTGGCCACGGGCCACCGCCGCGCCGACGCCGGCGACGAGCTCGACATGGACTGGGCCGCGCTGGCGCGCCCGCGCCAGACGGTGGTGATCTACATGGGCGTGTCCAACCTGGGCCCGATCTGCGCCCGGCTGGCGGCCCACGGCCTGAGCCCGGAGACGCCCGCGGCGCTGGTGGAGCGCGCCTCGCAGCCCGGCAGCCGCCGCGTGGTGGGCACGCTGCAGTCGCTGCCCGCGCTGGCGCTGCTGCACGCGGTACGCGCGCCGGCGCTGCTGATCGTGGGCGGGGTGGTGACGCTGCACCAGGCGCTGGGCAGCTGCACGATGGCCGGCGTGGCCACGGCGTGAAAAGGCCCGCGTCAGCGGGCCCTTTCCCCAACATGTTGGCGGCGGTGGCATCAGCCTCGCCGCGCGGCATGCCTTACGCCCCGATGGTGCCGCCGTCCGTGCGCGTGACCACGACCGTGGCCGAGCGCGGGCGCTTCGTGGAGGCGGGGTTGACCTGGCTGTCCGGCCAGTGGCTGGTCGGCGCGGCCAGGCTGCCGTCCTCGCCCGGGTGCTGCACGTTGATGAAGAGGGTCTTGTGGTCGGGCGTCATGGCGATGCCCGTGATCTCGCATTCCCTGGGGCCCACCAGGAAGCGGCGCACCGTCTCGGCGGTTGCATTCGCACCCTTGATCGTGGCCGTGCCGCCCGCGGCGGTGACCGCGCCGCCGTCGCCCACCTGCCCCGGCACGGCGGCCAGCATCATGCAGTTGGTCACGTCGGTGTAGGCGCCGTCGTCGGTCTGGATCCACAGCAGGCCGCGCGCGTCGAAGCACAGGCCGTCGGGGCTGGAGAAGTCGTTCACCGCCGTGAGCCCGGAGAGGTTCACGTCGGCCGCGGCGTCGCCCTCGGCGCCGAAGAGGTAGATGTCCCAGGCGAACGTGGTGGCCGCGACCGAGTTGCCGGCCTCGCGCCAGCGGATGATGTGGCCGTTGGGGTTGCTCTTGTTGCCCTCGCCGTCGTCGTAGAAGCGCGGGTTGGCGGCGTCGGGCCTGGCCTGGCGCCCGGTCAGGGCGGCGGTGGAGGCCGGATCGACGCGGTTGCTCGAGTTGTTGTTGGTCAGCGTCATGTACGCCTCGCCGTTGCGCGGGTTGACCGCGCCCCACTCCGGGCGGTCCATCTTGGTGGCGCCCACCACGTCGCCGGCCAGCCGCGCGTGCGTCACCACGTCGGCCTGGTCGGCGAAGGCATAGGTGGTGTTGGTGGCGGTCAGGCCGTTCTTGCCGTGGGTCAGCTCGATCCACTGGCCGCTGCCGTCGGCATTGAACTTCGCCACGTACAGCGTGCCCTCGTCGAGGTACTTGGCGCCGGCGGCCAGGCCGCGGCCCACGTCGGCCGGGTCCCACACGGCCCTGGAGACGAACTTGTAGATGTACTCGTTTCGCGCGTCGTCGCCCATGTACCAGACCAGCGGCTGCCCGGCCACGGCCGGCGCGGGCCAGGCGCCCTCGTGGTTGAAGCGGCCCAGCGCGGTGCGCTTCACCGGCGCGGCGTCCGGGTTGAAGGGGTCGATCTCCACCACCCAGCCGAAGGTGTTGAAGACGTTGCGGTAGTCCTCGGCGGCGCTGGCACCGACCACGGACGAGGTCCAGCGCGCGAACAGGTCGTCGCTGCCGGCGGTGTTCCACAGGTACGGGCTGCGGCGTCCTTCGGGCAGGCCGTAGCGTTTGAGCGCGTCAACTTCCTTGAGGGTGCGCGCCGCGTCATCGCCCGCGGCGCGCGCGATGACGTTGAGGAAGTTCTCCTCGCATGTCAGGTACGTGCCCCACGGCGTGTAGCCGTTGGCGCAGTTGTTGTTGGTGCCGCGGGTCCTGACGCCCGTGGGCGAGAACTTCGTGACCATGAGCGCGCTGCCGCGCGCCGGGCCGGCGATGTCCATCTCGGTGGCCGAGGTGACGCGGCGGTTGAAGCGCGAGCCGCGCACCATGCTCACCGCCGTGCCGCTGGCGCCGCGGCGCACCTCGCACACGCTCACGCCGTGGGCGTAGATCTCCTTCTCCACTTCCGCCGGCACGGTGCGCACGTTGTCGGCCACCGTGCGGCCGCTGGCGTGCAGCACGTAGGGGCCGACCACGTACTCGTGGTTCACGCACAGCAGCCCGCGGTCGGAGCGGTTCACCTCGAACGTGCCGGCTTCGGACAGGCCGAACCAGTGCATGCCGTCGTGGCCGTCGCCGACGCGGCGCTCGTAGGACTGGGCGCTCTCGCTGCCGTCGTCCTTCCAGGAGGCGTCGCCCCAGTGCAGCGGGTCGCCCAGCGCGTGCAGGATGCTGACCTGGTAGCCCGCGGGCACGGTGACGCGGTCGTCGAGGTTCTTAGCCACGGCGTCGAAGCCCAGGCGCAGCGCCTGCGGGGTCTCGGTCGCGGTGTCGTCGTCGTCGTTGCCGCCGCCGCAGGCGGTCAGGGCCGTGCTGCCCAGCAGCACGCCGGCCGTGACGCTGACGCCGCCGCGCAGCGCCTGGCGCCGGCTCAGCCGTGCCGCCAGCAGCTGGTTCATGTGCGCGTTGGCGCTGGGGTTGACGATCGCGTCGTCGTCGTAGGTGTTGGCTTCGGCGGCGGGCGAAAGGTTTTGGTTCATCGCTGGGTGCTTGTGTGTGACAAAACACCGCGATTCTTGAAAGTCCGTGTGTCAGAGCCGTGAACGGGCGATGACGATTTCATGACGGCCGGGCCGGCACGGCAAGCCGTTGCGCCCGCGCCTACTCGATGCGCAGGCCGTCGAGCGCCGGGTCGCCCTCGGGGAATCGCAGCTCCAGGCTCCTGAGCCGCTGCTCCACCAGGGTGGCGATCATGAGGTTGCGGTGCGTCTTGGAGTCGGCGGGCACCACCGTCCACGGCGCCCAGGGCGTGCCGGTGGCGGAGATCAGGTCGGCATAGGCCGCCTGGTAGTCGTCCCAGCGGCGGCGCGCCTCGACGTCCTCCATCAGGAATTTCCAGCGCTTGGCCGGGTCGTCGAGCCGCGCCTGCAGCCGCGCGCGCTGCTCGTCGCGCGAGAGGTGCAGCATGAACTTGAGGATCACGGTGCCGTGCTCGGTGAGCATGCGCTCGAAGTCGTTGATCTGCGCGAAGCGCTGCCGGGTCTGCTCCCGCGTGATCTGGCCCTTGACCACGGGCACGATCACGTCCTCGTAGTGGCTGCGGTTGAAGAGGGTGATCTCGCCGGCCGCGGGCGTGCGCTGGTGGATGCGCCACAGGAAGTCGTGCGAGCGCTCCTCCTCGCTGGGCGCGCGCCAGCCCACGGCGTGCACGCCCAGCGGGCTCATGCGCCCGAAGACGTGGCGCAGCGTGCCGTCCTTGCCGCTGGCGTCCATGCCCTGCAGCACGATCAGCATCCGGTACCGCCTGTCGGCCCAGAACAGGTTCTGCAGCGTGTCCAGCCGCGCGGCCGTCTCCTCCACCGCGGCCTTGTCCGTGGCTTTGTCGCCCACGGAGAACGGTTTGCTCCCGGCATCGACCGCGGCCAGGTCGAAGCGCCTGGCGGGGTCGCGGTGCTGCAGCGCGGCAAGCTGCCTGTCCAGTGACTTGCTCATGCGCCGGCCCTCCCGGCGCGGTGGCGCTGCTGTTCCTTGCCCATCGGCTGCTCCTCGTGCGGCGTGATGCCCGCAGGCTGCCACGAGCAAGGCGACGGCCCGGGCCGGGCTGCCGGGCACGCGTCGCTCAGTGCAGGGACTTCCAGATGTTGAAGGCGCTGATGAGGGTGATGAGCACGCCGACGATGGTCATCAGCGTGCGCGCCTGCAGCCGCCGGCACAGCAGCGCGGCCAGCGGCGCGGCGAACATCCCGCCGAACACCAGCCCGGCCACCAGGGTCCAGGTGCCCGGGTCGCCGGCCAGCAGGATGAAGGCCGTGGCGCTGGAGAGCGTGAGGAAGAACTCGGCGAAGTTAACCGAGCCGATGGTGGTGCGCGGGTCGCTGCCGGCGCCGATGAGGTTGCTCGTCACCACCGGCCCCCAGCCGCCGCCGCCCGTGGCGTCCACGAAGCCGCCCAGCAGCGCCAGCTTGCCCACGTGCCGCGGCGCCTGGCGCCTTTGCTGGCGATGGCGCCAGGCCTTGCGCAGGATGTACAGGCCCATGATCAGCAGGTAGGCGGAGATGAAGGGCTTGAGCGCCTTGCCGTCCACCTGCGTCACCAGCACCGCGCCCAGCACCGCGCCCAGGATGCCGGGCACCAGCAGCCGCACGAACAGCGACTTGTTGACGTTGCCCAGCTTCACGTGCGAGATGCCCGACAGCCCTGTGGTGAACACCTCGGCGATGTGCACGCTGGCGCTGGCCATGGCCGGCGAGGCGCCGGTGGTCAGCAGGAAGGTGGTGGCCGTGATGCCGTAGGCCATGCCCAGCGCGCCGTCGATGACCTGCGCCAGGAAGCCCACCGCCACCGCGCCCCAGAAGGTCGGGCTGGTCAGCGCGCCCTCGATCAGCGCCCAGCCGCTCTGGCCGCCGTTGTCGCCGAAGAACAGCCGCCACGCCACCGCCCCCAGCAGGCTCACCAGCACCGCCACCGCCGCCCACATCGCCACGCGCAGCACCGGGTGGTCGTCCGGGTGCGTGATCACGTCCTCCACCGGCGGCAGGCCCAGCGCCTCGTGCTGCACGTTGATCGGGCTGGTGCTCAGGTCCAGGTTTCTGATTTTCATGGGACTGCAAGCGTCGGCCGGGCGGCTTATGACGGGATCAAATATCAAGGTTCGCGAAGATACTTAACACTGCATATGCGCCCAACGAAGCTTTGCGAGCTTCGATATGCGGGAATCGCTGATGTTTGATCCGTGACAAGCCGGGGCGGGTGACTGGCCGGCGCTGTCATGGCGGCGTCACCCGGCGCCGCTACGCTTCGCCCCTTGTTCCTGGCCGCCTGCCGCGCCAATGCCGCGCGTCCGGCATGCAGCCTGCCCCGCCCCGAGACACATCGCCTTCCGCCCGCCACGCCCATGAACGACGCCGCGACTTCCCTGCCCCTGGCCGCCATCGACATGGGCTCGAACAGCTTTCGACTGGAAATCGGCCAGCTCAAGGGAGGGCGCTACCAGCGCCTGGACAGCGTCAAGGAAGTGGTGCGCCTGGGCGGCGGGCTGGACCCGCAGGGCATGCTGGGCGAGGAAGCCGCCGAGCGCGGGCTGCAGACGCTGCGGCGCTTTCGCGAGCGGCTGGCGGGCTTCGAGCTGGGCGGCCTGCGTGCCGTGGCCACGCAGACGCTGCGCGAGGCGCGCAACCGCGACGAGTTCCTGGTGCGCGCCGGCGAGGTGCTGGGCTCGCCGGTGGAGGTGATCTCCGGGCGCGAGGAGGCGCGGCTGATCTTCATCGGCGTGGCGCAGCTGCAGCCCTCGCCGCTGCCGCGGCTGGTGATCGACATCGGCGGGCGCTCCACCGAGCTGGTGCTTGGGCGCGAGCGCGTACCGGGCGAGGCCGAGTCCTTCCCCGTGGGCAGCGTGTCGATGTCGATGCGCTGGTTCCCCGACGGCCGGCTCACGGCCTCCGCCTTCGAGGCCGCGCGCGTGGCGGCGCAGGCCGAGTTCGAGGAGGCCGAGACCGAGTTCGAGCCCCACCTGTGGCAGGAGGCGCTGGGCTCCTCGGGCACGGCCGGCGCGGTGTCGCTGGTGCTGGCCAGCCACGGCATCACCGACGGGCGCATCACCCCGTCGGCGCTGAACTGGTGCATCGAGCGCTGCATCGACGCCGGCCACGTCGAGCGGCTGCAGCTGCGCGGGCTGCGCGAGGACCGGCGCCCGGTGATCGCCGGCGGGCTGGCGATCCTGTCGGCGCTGATGCGCGAATTCGGCATCCGCGAGATCGCGCCGGCCAAGGGCGCGCTGCGCCAGGGCGTGATCGTGGACCTGCACGAGCGCCACCAGAGCGCCGCCGGCGAGGCCGTGGATCTGCGCGACGCCTCGGTGGCGGCGCTGCAGCGCCAGTTCCACTGCGACACGGCGCAGGCGCGGCGCGTGCACGACATGGCGCTGGCGCTGCACCGCGACATCGCCCCGGACGCGGGTGCCGACGAGCGGCGCGAGCTGTCCTGGGCCTGCGCGCTGCACGAGATGGGGCGCAGCGTCTCGCACCACGACTTCCACCGCCACAGCGCCTACCTGATGGCGCACGTGGACGCGGCCGGCTTCTCGCAGAGCCAGCAGCGGCGCATCGCCGAGCTGATCCTGGCGCAGCGTGGCGGGCTGAAGAAGGTGGAGGCGGCGCTGGCGCGGCGCTCCTTCGCGCGCCAGGCACTGTGCCTGCGGCTGGCGGCCATCCGCTGCCACGCGCGGCGCGACGACGAGGGGCCGCGGCTGCGCATCGGCGGCGCCGGCACCGGGCGTCTCCTGCTGCGCTGGGAGCCCGCGGGCGTGCCCGCCGACCCGCGCACGCTGCACCTGCTGCGCGAGGAACTCGCGCTGTGGGGGCAGCAGGGGCATTTCAGGCTGGAGTTGAAGGGGTGAACGACGCAACGCAGGCCGTCAGATAGGCCGAAAAAAAATGTCGTCATGCCCGCGCACGCGGGCATCCATTTTTCTGCCGGCTGCAGGCCGGCCTTCGGTGTTACCAATCAATCGGCCGGCCTCGCACAAAGCCGCCGTCCTGCCGGACGGCCCAACTTGGATTCCCGCTTCCGCGGGAATGACGAGGTTTTTTCTTACGGCCCGCGTCTCTTACCGCCTGCACCGCCTCACGCATGTTGATCCGAGGCCGCCCGTGCTGTCTCGCTACCCATCCCCCTCCAGCACCCGCTGCGGCACCTCCGTGAGCTGCCAGCTCTCGCCCACGCGCTCGAACACCCACACCAGGTCGTAGCGCCCCTCGGGCCAGCGCCGCGCGCCGCGGGTGCCGCACAGCGCCTGCGCGATGTCGGCCATGGCCTGGTGGCGCCAGCACAGCAGCACCGGGCCGCGGCAGGACAGCACGGCCGTCAGCAGCTCCGTCACGCCGCCCTCGGAGCCGAAGCGCGTGTCCACGTGGATGCCCAGCAGCCGCGCCAGCGGCTGCACCGTGCACAGCGGGCGGTGGCTCTTCCAGGGGTCGGTGGCGGCGAAGATCGCCACCGGCGGCGCCAGCAGCTTGTGATGGGAGCCGTTGCCGCCGTGCGGCGCGAACAGCCGCGCCAGCGCCCCGGCGCGCTGCCAGCCGCGCACCGACAGCGCGTCCTGGTCCGGGTGGCCCCGCTCGTCCACGCCCTGGATGCCCGCGTCCTTGTCGGGCTCCTCGGCATGGCGGATCAGCATCACGCGGCGGGTGGCGGGCATGGTGCCCACCCTTGAGCAAATCCAGCGCCCGCACAGGGCGCGGCCACCACCGGCTTCAGGACGTGTCCGCGCCGCCGGCCAGGTCCAGGTCCGGCTCCGGCTCCGGCGGCGGCGCGCAAAGGCGCCGCCGCAGCGCCTGCACCTCCTGGCGCAGCTGTTGCAGCGTCAACTCGCCCCGCCGCGCCCGCGCCTCGATGGCTTCGAACGCCTTCTCGTATTCCAGCTCCCGACTGCCCGACTCGTCTGCACGCGTCATGTGCGTCCTCCCCTGGCGGCCGGAAGGCCTCCGCTGGGCTGCTTTGTCGGGCCTGGACTTGACGCGAAGCTGAACGGCGCGGGCGCCCAGGGGTTGCCCGGGGGTGCCTGGTATTTGCGCGTAAGCGCTTTCCCCTACCCGTCAGGCGAGCACCGGCGCCGCACCGGCCAGGCCGCGCAGCAGTGCCATGAGCTCGCGCGCCAGCGGCGCCGGCTCCTCGCCCAGCCGCGTCACCAGCCCGTAATCGGGCATGCGCTCGGGAATTTCCACCGGCAGCCGGATGAGCAGGCCCTTGTCCACGTATTTGCCCACCAGCGCCGCCGGCTGCAGCGACAGCATTTCCGAGCCCTGCAGCAATTCGAAGGCAAACAGGAAGGACGTGGTTTCCACGCTGCCCGCGCGTGGCGTCGAATCGGCGGCGCCGAAAATCTCGTCGCAAATCCGGCGCAGTGCCGTGAGCGGCGGGTAAAGAATCCAGGGACAGGAAGCCAGCTGCGCCAGGTCCAGCGCCGGCGCGCCGCGCAGCGGGTGGCCCGGCCCGGCCACCACCCACAGCGGCTCGCCCGTGAGCGGCTCGTACTGCACCTGCGCGCGCTGCGTGCGGTCGGTGAGGCGGCCGATGACGAGGTCGATGCGGCGCTCGGCCAGCCAGGCGATGAGCTGGTCGCTGCTCTGCTCGTAGAGGCGCAGCACCAGCAGCGGGCGCCGGCGCAGCATCTCCCGCACCGCGGGCGCGAGCAGCTTCGAGGCCGAGCCCGAGATCGCGCCCACCGCCAGGTGGCCGTGGCCGCCCTGGCGCAGCGCGTTGAATTCGTCCACGAACTGGCGCTGCCCGGCCAGCGTGGCCGCGGCCCAGCGCAGCGCGAACAGTCCCAGCTCGTTGGGCCGCATCTCGCGCGGCAGCCGCTCGAACAGCCGCGCTTCGAATATGTCCTCAATATCCAGCAATATCTTGGTCGCCGCCGGCTGCGTGACGTGCATTTGCTCGGCCGTCAGCCGCAAATTGCGCGTGCGGCCCAGAATGTCGAGAAACTGCAGGTGCCTGAAACGCAGACGGGCACAGGCGCTGGAAGGTGATAAGGGTTTTCCCGACACATTCGGACCAATAACCAAAGGGAATGGATTTTACTGAAATGGTGATTGGACCCTTTTCCCGTGCCGGCCTAGTCTGCGGCCGGCGCGGCGCTGGTGCATGGAGGCAAGGCGGCCCGCGGCGCGACAAGTACAGGCTCATCACAGGAGACACCTCATGAAGTTCAAGACCCTGGCGCTGGCCGCCACGCTGCTGGCGGCCTTTGCGGGCGCACCGGCCGTGGCGCAGGTGAAGGAGCGCTCGTTCAAGGTCGGCATCGGCCTGAGCGACGACCATCCGCAGGCCCTGGCCGTCAAGCGCTTCAACGAGTTGCTGGCGCAGAAGAGCGGCGGCAAGCTCGGCGCCAAGCTCTTTGCCAGCGGCACGCTGGGCAACGACGTGACCATGACCTCGGCGCTGCGCGGCGGCACGCTGGAGATGACGGTGCCCGACAGCTCCACGCTGGTCACGCTGGTCAAGGACTTCGGCGTGCTGAACCTGCCGCTGACCTTCGCCAACGAGCAGGAGGCCGACGCGGTGCTCGACAGCGCCTTCGGCCAGAAGCTGCTGGCCAAGCTGCCCGAGAAGGGCCTGGTGGGCCTGGGCTTCTGGGAGAACGGCTTCCGCCACGTCACCAACAGCCGCAAGCCCATCACCAAGGCCGACGACTTCGCCGGGCTGAAGCTGCGCGTGATCCAGAACCCGCTGTTCATCGACACCTTCAACACGCTGGGCGCCAACGCCACGCCGATGCCCTTCACCGAGCTGTACTCGGCCATGGAGCAGAAGGCCGTCGATGGCCAGGAGAACCCCACCGCCACCATCCTGGCCAGCAAGTTCTACGAGGTGCAGAAGCACCTGGTGCAGTCGCGCCACATCTACAGCGCCTGGGTGCTGCTGATGTCGAAGAAGACCTGGGACACCCTCTCCGCCGAGGAGCAGAAGATCGTCCAGGACGCCGCGCGCGAGGCCACGCTCTACGAGCGCCAGACCATCCGCGCCTTCGGCGACAAGGCGCTGGGCGAGCTGAAGAAGGCCGGCATGCAGGTGACGGAATTGCCCGCCGCCGAGCAGGCGCGCCTGAAGGAAAAGCTGCAGCCGGTGGTGGCGAAGTTCAGCAAGGAATTCGGCGAGGACACCACGCGCGAGCTGATGGCCGAGCTGGAAAAGGCGCGCCGGAAGTAAAGGAAGCCTTGACATGATGGACAGGAAGCCCGTGCGCCCGTTCCGCTCGCGAGAGTGGTTCGCCGACCCGCAGCGATCCGACATGACCGCGCTCTACCTGGAGCGCTTCATGAACTACGGCCTCACGCCGCGCGAGCTGCGCTCGGGCAGGCCGATCATCGGCATCGCGCAGACGGGCAGCGACCTGTCGCCGTGCAACCGCATCCACCTGGAGCTGGCGCGGCGCGTGCGCGAGGGCATCCGCGACGCCGGGGGCATTCCGATGGAGTTCCCGGTGCACCCGATCTTCGAGAACTGCCGCCGCCCCACCGCCGCGCTGGACCGCAACCTGGCCTACCTGGGGCTGGTCGAGATCCTGTACGGCTACCCCATCGACGCCGTGGTGCTGACCACCGGCTGCGACAAGACCACGCCGTCGGGGCTGATGGCGGCGTCCACCGTGGACATCCCGGCCATCGTCCTGTCCGGCGGCCCCATGCTCGACGGCTGGCACGAGGGCGAGCTGGTCGGGTCGGGCACCGTCATCTGGCGCAGCCGCAGGAAGCTCGCGGCCGGCGAGATCGACGAGGACGAGTTCCTGCAGCGCGCCTGCGACAGCGCGCCGTCGGCCGGGCACTGCAACACCATGGGCACGGCCTCGACCATGAATGCCGTGGCCGAGGCGCTGGGCATGTCGCTGCCGGGCTGCGCCGCCATCCCCGCGCCCTACCGCGAGCGCGGCCAGATGGCCTACGAGACCGGGCGGCGCATCGTCGAGATGGCCTACGAGGACCTGCGGCCCTCGAAGATCCTCACCCGCGAGAGCTTCCTGAATGCGCTGGCAGTGGTCAGCGCCTGCGGCGGCTCCAGCAACGCGCAGGTGCACATCATGGCCATGGCCCGGCACGCGGGCGTGGAGCTGCGCCCGCAGGACTGGACCGGCCATGCCTACCACCTGCCGCTGCTGGTCAACATGCAGCCGGCCGGCAAGTACCTCGGGGAGCGCTTCTTCCGCGCCGGCGGCGTGCCGGCGGTGATGTGGGAGCTGCAGGAGGCCGGCCGGCTGCACGGCGAGTGCGCCAGCGTCACCGGCCGCACCGTCGCCGAGAACCTGCAAGGGCGCCGCGCCACCGACCGCGAGGTGATCCGCCCCTTCAGCGAGCCGCTGATGCAGGACGCCGGCTTCCTGGTGCTCGGCGGCAACCTGTTCGACTTCGGCATCCTGAAGACCTCGGTCATCTCCGACCGCTTCCGCGGCCGCTACCTGAAGAATCCCGGCCAGGAAGGCATCTTCGAGGCGCGCGCCGTCGTGTTCGAGGGCGCGGACGACTACCACGCGCGCATCAACGACCCGGCCCTGGACATCGACGAGGGCTGCATCCTGGTGATGCGCGGCGCGGGTCCCATCGGCTGGCCGGGCTCGGCCGAGGTGGTGAACATGCAGCCGCCCGACGCGCTGATCCGCCGCGGCATCGAGACGCTGCCCACGCTGGGCGACGGGCGGCAGTCGGGCACGGCCGACAGCCCGTCGATCCTGAACTGCTCGCCCGAGAGCGCGGTGGGCGGCGGGCTGTCGTGGCTGCAGACGGGCGACGTGATCCGCATCGACCTCAACGCCGGCACCTGCGACGCGCTGGTGGCGCCGGAGGAGATCGAGCGCCGCAAGCGGGATCTGCCCGCCCCACCGGTGCCCGAGAGCCGCTCGCCCTGGGAAGCCCTGTACCGCGAGAAGACCGGGCAGCTGGCCGACGGCGCGACGCTGGACTTCGCGCTCCAGTTCAAGCGCATCGCGGAGAAGACGCCGCGGCACAACCACTGATCAAGAAAGACGCCCTGACATGACCGCATCCGCCGACCCCCAGGCGCTCGACCCCATCCTCCCCGACGACGCCCTGGCCGGCACCCTGGTCGGCCGCGCGTGGCTCCCTGGCGACCTGCCCGGCCCGGCCGTGGTGGCGCTGCGCGCCGAGGGCGTGTTCGACCTGAGCGAGCGCTTTGCCACCATGAGCACGCTGCTCGAAGAGGCCGACCCGGCGGCGGCCGCGCGCGCCACGCCCGGGCGGCGCGTGTGCGGCGTGGAGGAGCTCATCGCCAACAGCGCCCCCGGCACGCGTGCCGAGGGCCAGGCGTTCCTGCTGGCGCCGTGCGACCTGCAGGTGGTCAAGGCCGCGGGCGTGACCTTCGCGACCAGCCTGGTCGAGCGCGTGATCGAGGAGCAGGCGCGCGGCGACGCCTCGCGCGCCCAGGCGCTGCGCGCGCAGGTGCTGGAGCTGGTGGGGGCCAACCTCGCCGACATCGTCCCGGGCTCGCCCAAGGCGATGGCGGTGAAGGCGCTGCTGCAGGAAAAGGGCCTGTGGTCGCAGTACCTGGAGGTGGGCATCGGGCCGGACGCGGAGGTGTTCACCAAGGCGCCGGTGCTGGCCTCGGTGGGCACGGGCGAGGACATCGGCATCCGCGCCGACTCGTCCTGGAACAACCCCGAGCCCGAGGTCGTGCTGGCGGTGAACAGCCGCGGCGAGATCGTGGGCGCGGCGCTGGGCAACGACGTCAACCTGCGCGACATCGAGGGCCGCAGCGCGCTGCTGCTGGGCAAGGCCAAGGACAACAACGCCTCCTGCGCCATCGGGCCCTTCATCCGGCTCTTCGACGCCGGCTTCACACTCGACGACGTGCGCCGCGAGACGGTGCACCTGCGCGTGCGCGGCCCCGAGGGCTACGAGCTGCGCGGCATCAACACCATGGCCAGCATCAGCCGCGACCCGCAGGACCTGGTGGCGCAGACGCTGGCGGCGCACCAGTACCCGGACGGCTTCATGCTGTTCCTGGGCACCCTCTTCGCCCCGATCGAGGACCGCGACCAGCCCGGCGGCGGTTTCACGCACAAGCTGGGCGACCTGGTGACGATCCGCAGCGCGCGCCTGGGTGCCCTGCACAACCGCGTCATGCACAGCGAGACGGCCCCGCCCTGGCGCTTCGGGCTGCGCGCGCTGATCAACAACCTGGCGGCGCGCGGGCTGCTCGGCCGCCAGCTCTGACGAGGCGGGCGGCAGCCGCCGCCCCGGTTCTCACCTCTTCGGCACCAGCATGTAGGCGCGCAGCGCGCGCTCGCCGGTCTGACCCACGCCGACGATGACGCCGCGGTCGTTGATGGCGCTGGCCTCGCCCAGCGCGTGCCAGTGGGCGCCGGCGCCGGCCGTGGCCTCGGGCAGCGCATCCAGCGCCACGGGCCGGGCATTGCGCTCCCAGCCGCGGCCGAGCTTGCGCGGGTCGGCGTTGCCGTCGAACTTGAAACCCACGGCCTGGCCGGCGCGGTTGATCGAATTGGCCTGCGACGGGAAACCCGTGCAGCAGCCGTCGGTGCCCAGGCGCTTGAAGGCGCCGTTGATCAGCGTGAAACCCTGGGTTTCGTGGGGCAGCGCGCCGGCGCGGTGCAGGACGCCGGCCACGTCGCCGTTTTCATTGATGGACAGCGGCACCAGCGCGTCGAAACCGGCCGGCGTGGCGCGCAGCAGCCGCGCCTTGCCGCCGCGCGGCACGCGCACGCCCTGCTTCACCAGCACGCCGTCGATCTCCACCTCGCGGAAACCCACGATGTCGCCGTTGGCGTTGATGGCGGTGGCCTGCGAATTCACGCCGCCCCAGGAACCCAGGTCGTAAGCCTTGCCGCCGAAGAAATAGGCGGCGTGCCGCACGCCGGGCGCGACTTCGGCCCAGCCGACGATTTCCGAGCGGTCGTTGATCGCCGCCGCGTGGCTGCCGCCACCGCCCAGGCCGGGCAGCGGCGTGAGCACGTTGCCCTTCCAGCGGAAGGCCTGCGAGGTGCCGCCCTGCGTGTACGAGCCCACCACCTCGCCGCCGGCATTGACGCCGGTGGCCGTACCGGGCCCGTCGGTGGCGATCACCACCGGCAATTGGCCCAATTGAAAATAGGCCGGCCGAATACCGCCTTCAATCTCGAAGCTGACATATCCCGCGGCCTTGCCGTTGCTGCTGAGGCCGCGCGCCTCGCTCATGCCGCCCTGCACGGCGCCCAATTCATGGACCACATAAGCCTGCGGCGCCGCCTGGACATTTTGAATCAGCGCGCCCGCGACCAGGCCCATGCCTACCGCCTTCGTGATGCCGAATTTCATGCTGCCTCTCCCTCGTGCTACTGCATGTGTTCGTGAGGATCAGCGTAACGGCGCGTGAAAAATTGTCCAGCATGGGATTTATTAGCATGTTGTTACCCCTGCGCACTGGTTTCCGGATTAATCGCGCGCCGGCTTGAAAAGGAATATCGGAGCCCGATGCTCGGATAAATCAAGAGTCAGTGAATACCCTGAATCGAGGGCCGATTCCGGGTTTTCCAGGAGTAGTGCCGGGCAACAAATATTTTCGTGCCTGGATTTTGCGGTGGCGCCCGACAGGGTAGAAAAGACCATTTCCGTTGCGCCCTCAAGCACCGCGGCCGGTTGCGACCTCAGCGGTCTGGAGCGCAACCGGGTGCGCGGTCCGGCGCGCCGGTTGCGGGCGCAGCCGGCAGCGGCCGGCGCCAGGGCCGCCCGCTCCAGCCCGCTCCAGCCCGCGCCTGCCCGCGTGGCGCCGGGCGAACGCCGGCACGGGACCGGCGGCGTCAGTTTCCGGTCAGTTTGGAGCCGGTTTTGGGACCAGTTTCCGTTTGTCCCCGGACATTCAGTCGGCGCCTGTTTTCAATTTCAGGGTGCCGCGGCGTGAACAATGTCGCGGAATCAGGACGGCTCGAAATTCAAGTCGGGCAGTCCGGTGCCGATGATGGATACGCGATATTTCGTCTGCTGACAGGAAAACCTTTTCCAAGGTGGCGCTCCGGTTACATTTTTGTCGAGGAAAATGCTCTGGATTTCCCCTGTCCGAGTGCGCCAGAACAGCTCTCGACTCCCGGTTTTCTGCTGCGCTGCACCAAGTTTTTCGAGGTTACGACAGGCGGCAAGTGGGTAACGCAGCGAGTTACCTGCGATACATCATTTAACAAGCGCTTGCCTTATTTCGGTCCTGGTGGGGCCGAAAGAGCAGGCATGCCGCTTGAAAGGCCGCCGCGATGAAAAGCGGCGGCAAAACAAGCCGGAATACTGCAACAACCCCTTTGGAAACGCTGCGCAAACCGCGCCGGAAAACCGGCACGGTGGACCTGCTGCCGCCCGTTGAACCGGAAATCGAGTTTGGCCATGAATGTCCTGAAGTCCTCCATCCCCTCCCGGCTGGCCGTGGCCGGCTCCCTGTTCTCGATGGCGGTGATGCTGGCCGCCTGCGGTGGCGGCAGCGACGCCAGCAACGACGTGGCGACGCTGTCCTCGCAACCGATGAGTGCCACCGAAACGACGCAGGCTTATGCCGACGCGGCGGCGCCGCGGGCGCAGCCGGCGGCCTGGGAGCTGGCCGAGGATCCGGCCACCGAGCAGGCCTTCCTGGCCAGCCAGCTCAGCCGCGCGGCCCGCGAGACGGCCATGAACCTGGCCGACACCCGCACCAAGTGGAACCCCGGCCACTACATCGCCACCGGCAAGCGCGACCCGGCTACCGTGGCCCAGATCCTCACCGAGATCGACGACTTCCCGCAGGTCAAGGGCCTGCTGCTGCGCTACGAGTGGGCGCAGCTGGAGACGGCCAAGGGCGTCTACGACTTCTCCAAGATCGACCGCGACTTGGCCACGATGGCCGCCGCCGGCAAGCGCCTCTTCGTGATGGTCAGCACCAAGGTGTTCACGTCCGGCGGCCGCGCCGTGCCCGACTACCTGCGCACCGCCGAGTACGAGGGCGGCGCCTACAAGATCCTGATCGGCGCCCGCGAGGCCATCGACAGCGAGAACCGCTACGGCGAGAACGCCGCGCTGCACAACGCCAACGTGCGCGACCGCCTCATCGCGCTGACCACCGCGCTGGGCAAGCGCTACAACGGCCACAACGCCTTCGAGGGCGTGACCTTCAACGAGACGGCCATCGGCACCACGCAGGTGCCGATGACCAGCGCGCAGCTCACCGCCTACTTCGCCAACCTGGCGCAGATCGACACGGCCACCAAGCAGGCCTTCCCGAACACGGTGGTGATGCAGTTCATCAACTACCCGCGTCCCTACATGCCGGGCCTGATCTCGAACATGGTCAGCAGCAAGGTGGCGCTGGGCGGGCCGGACATCTTCCTGGAGGACTGGGACCTCAACACCCGCGTCTATCCGATGTACGACCCGGCCAAGGGCCAGGTGCCCATCGGCCCGTCGGTGCAGCCCGAGAACTACCAGGCCACGGTGCAGAACGGCCCGGTCAACCCGCCGAAGATCGCCGACCTCTACAGCTTCGGCCGCACCCGGCTCAACGCCAACTACATGTTCTGGACGCGCTCGTTCATCGGCTCGCCGGCCCCGTACCCGCAGCTGCTGCAGTTCTTCCGCTCCAGCGCCTTCCCCAAGGATGCCGCCGGCGGCCTGACCACCACCTGCCCGGCCACCTTCGCCTCCTGCGTGCCGAAGCTCTGAGCCAGCGCGCGGCGCCGCACGAACGTCAAGGCGGGCCCTTCGGGGCCCGCCTTTTCGTTGTGGTTGCGAAGGCAATGAGGTCCGCGAACACAGGCGCCGTTTCACGGCCCCACCTCCACCACCAGGAAGCGCCGCCGCTCGATGCGCAGCTCGCCGGCGCGGGCGCTGGCGATCAGCTCGATGCCGTGCAGCCCGCGCCGCGCGGCGCGCCAGGCCACGCTGCGCCGCGCGCCCTCGCCCGGCAGCGCCAGCGCCTCGGTGCTGCCGTCGGGGCGGTGCACCACGGCGCGCAGCGCCACGCCTTCCAGCGCCCGCGACGGGTGTTCCAGCGCGGCCGACAGCTGCACGGCCTGGCCGCGCGCGGGCGTGAGCGGGCTCGCGGCGGCGTGCAGCACGGCCCCGCCGCTGACGCGCGCGGACAGCGCGAAGTCGCTCGCCTCGCGCGGGGCGTGCAGCGTCACGCGCCAGGGGCCCGGGCGCGGGCGCTCGAAGCCGTAGCCCAGCGTCAGCAGCGACGACGGGTCTTCCACCCGCACCAGGCCGTGCTCGCGCGCCGTCAGCTCGATGACGCGGCCGCTGGCGCCGCGCACCGTGGTCTCCAGCGCGCGGCTCGGGTCGAACAGCGCGAAGGCGGCCACGGCCACGTCGTCGAGTTCCACCGCCACCTCCACCGAGGCGCCGGCCTCGACGTGCCCGGCCGCCACCTGCGCGTACTGGGTGTCGGGCTCGGAGACGGCGTCCCCGGCCGACTCGCTCCAGCCCGCCGTGTCCTGCAGCGCGCCCTGGCGCAGCAGCGGCAGCACGAAGCCGGCGGCCACCTCGGCCGAGGCCGTCATGTCGGTGTGCAGCACCGGCAGCCGCCGCACCGGGCCGGGGATGGCCGAGGCGCTGCCGACGCTGACCACGCCGTCGCTGGGCACGCCGCTGCACGGCGCGCGGAAGGCCTCGGCGATCGGGTCGCCGGCGAGCATGTGGAAGGGCACGCCGTGGCGGCGCGTGACGCCGGGGTTGAAGACCTGGCGCACGAAGGCGGGGCTGAGCTCCAGCGCCGCGGGCTCCAGCACGCCCAGCGCCGAGGCCAGGCCCGAGCAGTCGGAGCCGCCGTGCGGGGAGCCGAGCATGATCAGCTGCGCCACAGCGCGGTCGCGCATGAGCCGCGCCACGTAGTAGCGCGACACCAGCCCGCCCATGCTGTGCGCCAGCAGGTCCACCTGCTGCGCGCCGGTCAGGCGCCGCACGCCCTCGACGTAGCGCTGCAGCGCCGCCGCGTTCTCGGGCAGTGACTTGGTGGCGCTGCGCAGCCGCGCCAGCGCGCCGGTGTCCATGGCGCCCTCGGCCTGCCCGTCGCCCACGGCGAAGCCCCGCAGCCCGGCCTGCGCCAGGAAGCCGCCGGGCCCGGTGTAGGCGGCCCAGGTCTGGTGGTCGGAGAGGAAGCCGTGCACCAGCACGACCGGGCGCGGGCGCAGCGCCACGGCAGTGTCCGCGCGCAAGGTCAACGCGCTGGCGCGGCCCGGGGTGGCCTCGGCGCTGAGCGTGCGGTTCGGGCGCGCCGTGGCGGCGGCGCCTGCCGTGTCCGCTTGCGCGTCCCAGTACCAGTTCAGCGTGGACAGCGGCGCGGTGGTGCAGCCGCGCGCGGCGCGCGGCACGGTGCAGCCGGCCGGCAGCGCCCGGCCGTCGAGGCGGAAGGTGACGGCGACGGGGCGCGGCGCCGCCCGATCCAGCTGCGCGCGCAGGCGCACGCTGTTGCCGTCCACGAGCGCCTGCACCGGCGCGCCGGCGGCGTCCAGCAGCGCGACATCCAGCGCGGGTGCCGCGGCGGCGGCGTGAACCGGCGCGCCCCAGGAAGAGGCCAGCAGGAGCAGCGGCAGCAGGACGCGGCGCATGGCGGTGATGGTGGCGCCGGGGCGCCGCGGCGGCTGTATCAGGAATCGGCGCCGTGCGACACGGCGCTTCGGCGCCGTGCCCCGGGCCAGCGGTCCCCGGCGCGGTTCGGGCGCAGGGCCGGGTGCGCCCTGAACGCCGTGCGGCGGGCCTGCAACTCAGCGGCTCCCGCACGGCGCCTGCCGGCTTTTGGCCGGCCGCCCGGAACACAACCGCACACGCCTCCCCGGAGCACCGCATGAGCCACCCCGACTCCAACTCCCTGCGCCGGCCGGCGCGCGGGCGCCTGGTCGCCCTGCACAGCAGCGCCAGCGGCGCGCGCCAGTGGCAGGCATGGCGCGCGCTGCTGCCGGCGTCGGTGGATCTCGTCGCGCCGGACCTGCCGGGCTACGGCGCGGACGGCGCAGCGCCGTGGCGCGCCGCCGCGCCCACGACGCTCGCCGACGAGGCCGAGCCACTGCTGCCGCTGCTGTCCGGGGTGGAGGGTGGCGTGCACCTGCTGGGCCATTCCTACGGCGGCGCGGTGGCGCTGGAGCTGGCGCTGCGCTGGCCGCAACACGTGCGCAGCCTCACGCTCTACGAGCCGGTGCGCTTCGGCGTGCTGCGCGGGGCGGCCGGCCGCGCGCCCTGGAGCGAGGCGCTGGACCTGGGCGGCGCGGTGCGCGCCCACGTGCGGGCGCGGCGGCTGCACGCGGCCGCCGCGCTGTTCGTCGATTACTGGAGCGGTGACGGCGCCTGGGCGCTGTGCGGCGAGGGCCGGCGCGCCGCCATCGCCGCGTGCATGCCCAAGGTGGATGCCGAGTTCGGCGCGCTCTTCGCCGACACCGTGCCGCTGCGCGCCTGGGCCGGGCTGCAGATGCCGGTGCGGCTGCTGGCCGGCACGCGCTCGCCGGCGCCGGTGCTGCGCGTGGCCGAGACGCTGGCGCAGGCCTGTCCGCGCGCCACGCTGCGGCATCTCGAAGGGCTGGGACACATGGGCCCGGTGCAGGCGCCGGCGCGCGTGGCGGCGGCGCTGGGGTTCAGCGCCGAGGAGCCGGACCTGGAGGCGACGCTGCCCGGGGTGTAGCCAGGCCCCCTGAAAGCGAGAAGGCCGCCGGCGCAGCGTCCGGCGGCCTTCGATCAGCCTGTGTCGGCGCGGCTCAGCGCCGCGGCGGCCTGGGGCTCACAGCCGCCACAGCCGGTAGCCTGCGCCCTCGATGGCCCGGGCGTCGAAGGCGGCCTTGACGTCGATGAACACGCCGCCGCGCACGAGCTTGCGGTTCAGGTCTTCCATGGGCAGCTCGGCGAATTCGCGGTGCGCGACCGCGGCGACGATGGCGTCGGCGCGCGGCAGGTCGCTCCACTTCAGCAGCCGCACGCCGTACTCGTGCAGCGCCTCGTCGGGGTCGGCCTGCGGGTCGCTCACGAACACCTCCACGCCGTAGCTCTGCAGCTCGTGGACGATGTCCACGACCTTGGAGTTGCGCAGGTCGGCGCAGTTTTCCTTGAAGGTCAGGCCCAGCACGTTGACGCGCGCGCCCTTGATGTAGCTGCCCGCGGCGATCATGTTCTTGATCGTCTGCTCGGCCACGAACTTGGCCATGCCGTCGTTGATGCGGCGGCCCGCCAGGATCACCTGCGGGTGGTAGCCCAGCATGTCGGCCTTGTGCGTGAGGTAGTACGGGTCCACGCCGATGCAGTGCCCGCCCACCAGGCCCGGCTTGAACTTCAGGAAGTTCCACTTCGTGCCGGCGGCCTCCAGCACCTCGGAGGTGTCCAGCCCGATGCGGTTGAAGATGATGGCCAGCTCGTTCATCAGCGCGATGTTGAGGTCGCGCTGCGTGTTCTCGATGACCTTGGCGGCCTCGGCGGTCTTGATGCACGAGGCGCGGTGCACGCCGGGCCCGATGATGCGCTCGTACACCTCGGCCACGCGCTCCAGCGTCTCGGGCGTGTCGCCGGAGACGATCTTCACAATCTTGGTCAGGGTGTGCTCGCGGTCGCCGGGGTTGATGCGCTCGGGGCTGTAGCCGACGAAGAAGTCCTCTTTCCACTTCATGCCCGACTCGCGCTCGAGCACCGGGATGCACACCTCCTCGGTGGCGCCGGGATAGACGGTGGACTCGAACACGACGATGGCGCCGCGCTTCATGTGGCGCCCGGCGGCGGTGCTGGCGCCGATGAGCGGGCGGAAGTCCGGTGCCTTGGCCTCGTCCACCGGCGTGGGCACGGCCACGACGATCACGTCGGCCTCGGCCAGCAGGGACGGGTCGCTGGTGTAGACGCAGTGCTTGGCCGCGGCCATCTCCGCGTCGGGCAGTTCCCGCGACGGGTCGGTGCCGCGCTGGCACGCGGCCACCTTGTCCACGGCGATGTCGAAGCCGATGGTCCGCGCCTGCTTGCCGAACTCCACGGCCAGCGGCAGGCCGACGTACCCCAACCCGATGACGGCGATCACGCTCATGCTTCCCTCCTTGCATTGGCTGCCTGCCGCGGCGGACGGCGGCCGCCGCGCGCCCTCGGCACGCCGGCTCAGCCCATTCCTCCACCCCGGTCCGACCGCGTGCAAGGGTGCGCCTTGGCAGCGGCCGCGGACAGACCCCGATTCCGGGCCGCCTGGCAACCCCGGATGGAGGGATGCAGCACTCCCACCGCGTAGGGAAAGGGGTGTAGCGCGGCCTCATTTACAACATACACGCGGCGCCGGATGCGCCCGGGCTTCCTGACCGGGGAGACTTTCCGGCGCGCCCCTGGCCAACCCGCCCGCTTCGCCCTGCTCCTGGTTTGCTCTTGTTCCCCCTTCAATGCCCGGGCGGGCTCATCGGGTGTGATCTGAGGCGACCAGGAGTATCGCGTATGTTGTTTTTGTCACTGGCGGACCGCGCTCGTGCGCGCAACGACGAGGCTAACTGGCGATGCTTCGTCGCGCCGGTGAAATGAGCTTCCTTGTCAGCCTCGCGTTCGGGTCGTCCCGATCCAGGCCGTGTCTCAGCCCACGGCACCCGGGCGGCGCAACACCAGCAACTTGGCCGTCATGCGCTGCACGCAGCCGCCGTCCTGGTTCAGCGTTTCGCTGCGGCAGGTGACGATGCCGCGGTCGGGCTTCGAATTCGAGGGCGCGATCTCCAGCACGGTGCTGCTCACGCGCAGCGTGTCGCCCGGGCGCGTGGGCCGCGGCCAGGCCAGCTCGGTGCCGGCGCCGATCACGCCGCAGCCCAGGGGCAGGCTCTGCACCAGCAGCCGCATCGTCAGCGCCGCCGTGTGCCAGCCGCTGGCCGCCAGGCCGCCGAACACGCTCGCGCGCGCCGCCGCCTCGTCCAGGTGAAAGGGCTGCGGGTCGAAGCGCTCGGCAAAGCTCCTCACCTCCTCGGCCTCGACCACGAGCGTGCCGCTGTCGAAGCGGTCGCCCACGGCAAGGTCGTCCAGGTACAGCGGCGGGCGCGAATCGGAAGGTGCCATGGGCCGGTATGAAGCAGTCGTGGAGCCGCCATTGTGGTCCGCCTCCGTGCCGCGCCATTCGCCGGCCCGAATGTGGCGGCGCAACATATTCAGAACGAATATCTTCAAGCCGCGAAGAAATTGACCATGCTGCCAGCGAAATCTGTTCGAATATTAAACATCCCGATGAATTCGTGACGATTTCCGGCCCCGCCCCCTGCAATGGGGCAATTTCCGGCGCGTCAGCAAGCCTTTGAAACGCCAGCGCATAAACTCATGCGTCCGGGTATGCCGTCTCGCGTGGCAACGAATGCACATATTCATTGGCAATATGTCACGCCGTTGCAGCAAGCATTGAAGGCGCAACGCCGGCCAGTATTTGCCGCCAGGGAGTTCTGCCGCGGGCCGAGGTGCCCGAAGGAGGAACCATGCTGAAAGCTTCCTGGCATGCCGCCGCACTGCTGGCCCTGGCCGGCCCCGTCCTGCCCGCCTTGGCGGCGGTCGGCTCCAGCGCCAGCCTCACCGGGCTGCGCTACGAGCTGGTGGACCTGCGCCCTGGCGACGGCATCGCGCCCAGCATCCGCTTCACCGGGGCCACGCTGGCCGAGTCGCTGCTGCTGGCCCACTGGTGCCTGGGCCCCACTTTCTGCCAGCGCAGCGAGGGCACCTTCACGACCCCAGCCGTCAGCAACCGGCAATACGACGACGGATTCAGCGGCTCGACCAGCGCGTTCGCGGCGGTGTCGGCGGCGGGGCTGTTCGCCGGCGGGCAGTACGACAACGGCGCCGGCCTCGGCTACGGCCCGTACCACGCCGAGGCCCGGCTGCGCGGCAGGCGCGGTGGCAACCCGCTGTTCGTGCTGTCGGCGCACACCGGCGTGCGCGTCACCGCGCATTACACGCTCGACGCCTGGGTCATCCCCACGCCGATCACCGGGCCCTACCACGACGGCTACGGCGCCGGCGCCGCCGTGTTCGTCAATTCGCGCTTCATCGACGGCCCCGACTTCTTCCAGGAGGTCAGCACGGGCAGCGGCTTCGTGCACGACACGGGCGAGCTGTCCGTGCTGCTGAGCAACCACAAGGACCGCACCGCCACCGTCTGGGGCCGCATCGGCGTGCTGGCCGACGGGCAGGTGCCAACCGGCATCCCCGAGCCCTCCACCTGGGCGCTGCTGCTGGCCGGCGCGGGGCTGCTCGGCGGCGTGGCGCGGCGCCGCGGCATCGGCACGGCGGCCTGAAACCCCCGCTGCGGCGAGCGGCGCCGCGATCTTCACCTCCTCACGAAAGACGCCACATGAAGGCACTTCTCGGCACCTTGCTGGCCGCCCTGGCCGGCCCTGCGCTGGCCGCGGCCGGCTCCAGCGCCAGCCTCACCGGGCTGCGCTACGAGCTGGTGGACCTGCGCCCCGGCGACGGCATCGCGCCCAGCGTGCGCTACACCGGGCTGTCCGTCGCCCAGTCCAAGCTCGGCTTCTGCTTCGGGCCGGTGTCGTGCCAGCTGAGCCAGGGCGGCTACCGGGAGCCGGTGCTGAGCACCGTGCAGAACGACCGGTCGGGCCCGGCCAGCGCCTTCGCCTCCGTCTCCGCGGCCGGGCTGTTCGCCGCCGCGCAATGGGACAACGGCGACCGGACGGTCGGCAGCAACGGCAGGTACCTGTCCTGGGCCCGCCACCAGGGCGTGCTGGGCAGCCCCCTCTTCGTGCTGTCGGCGCACACCGGCATCCGCATCACCGGGCAGTACACGCTCGACGCCTGGATCATCCCCACGGACGTCCAGGAGCCCGTGCGCCGCGACTACGCGGCCTCCGCCGCGGTCTTCGTCAATTCCCGCTTCATCGACGGGCCGGAGCCCTTCGTGGAGATCGACACCTCGACCAGCGATTTCGCGCACCGGACGGGCGAGTTCTCCGTGCTGCTGGCCAACCACAAGGACCGCACCTCCACCGTCTGGGGCCGCTTCGGCGTCCTGGCCGAGGGCCAGTTGCCGGTGGGCGTTCCCGAGCCCTCCACCTGGGCCCTGCTGCTGGCCGGCGCGGGCGTGCTCGGCGCCGTGGCGCGGCGGCGCCAAGGCCGCGTCCCGGCGAACTGAAGTCGTCGCGGCGGCCGCCGCCGCCGCGTCCCCCTTCCAGGAGATGAGCCATGAAGACACTCCTCGGCACCGTGCTGGCGGTCCTGGCCGCGCCCGCACTGGCGGCGGTCGGCTCCAGCGCCAGCCTTACCGGGCTGCGCTACGAGCTGGTGGACCTGCGCCCCGGCGACGGCATCGCGCCCACCATCCGCTACACCGGGCTGTCGGTGGCCGAGTCCTTCGTGACCTGGGATTTCTGCGCCCATCCCGCCGTGTGCCAGCGCAACGAGGGCGGCTTCGCGGACCCCACCTTCAGCAACGCGCGCTTCGAGAACGAGACCGGCCAGGCCAGCAGCTTCGCCGCGGTGTCCGCGGCCGGGCTGTTCGCCGGCGGCCAGTACGACAACGGCGACCGCACGGGCTCGGGCAACGGCCGCTACCTGGCCGAGGCCCGCCACCGGGGCCGGGCCGGCGGCAACCCGCTGTTCGTGCTGTCGGCGCACACGGGCGTGCGCATCACCGCGCAGTACACGCTCGACGCCTGGGTGATCCCCACGGACGTCGTCGAACCCATCCGCCGCGGCTACGGGGCCCATGCCGCCGTGTTCTTCCACTCCCGCTTCCTGGACGGGCCCGACGTCCTGGAGGAGATCGGCACAAGCCGCAGCTTCGAGCACGAGACGGGCGAGCTGTCGGTGCTGCTGAGCAACCACCAGGACCGCACCGCCACCGTCTGGGGCCGCTGGGGCGTGCAGGCCGGCGGCCAGGTGCCGTTGACCATCCCCGAGCCCTCCACCTGGGCCCTGCTGCTGGCCGGCGCGGCCCTGGTGGGCACGGCGGCCCGGCGCCAAGGCCTCGCCCGCCGTCCCTCGGCACCGGCCTGACGCGGCCCTCCCGGGCGGCTTCGGGCACCGGCGCGCACGCGGGTGCCGTGCCCTCAGCCGCCGGCCGGCACGCCCAGGGCGGCGAAGTGCAGCACCCACTCCCGCGCCGGGTCCACGCCCAGCAGCGCTTCGGCCTCGTCGTCGTAGAAGGCGCCGACGGCGCAGGCGCCCAGGCCACGCGCCGCGGCTTCCAGGTACACGCGCTCGCCCACCAGCCCGGCTTCGAGAAAGGCATGGCGGTAGCCACGCGCGGCGCCGCAGCCGTCGCGCGCCAGCACGGCGCGGTCGGCCGACAGCACCAGCACCGCGGCGGCGTCGCCGATCACGTCCTGGTCCAGCGCGGCGGCCCTTGCCGCGGCGCGCAGCGCCGCCGGCGCCAGCGGCACGCGGCGCGGGTGCAGCACCCGCCCGTCCGCCCCCATGCGCCACACGCCCGGGTCCAGGCCGGCCACGGCGTGTGCCACCACGTCCACCCGGATGGCGGCCGACAGCAGCGGCGGCTGCGCCAGGGCCGCCAGCACGCCGGCCAGCGCCGGCAGCGGCACCGGCGTCGGCGCGAAGCGCCGCACCGAGCGCCGGGTGGCGATGCGGCGCAGCACGTCCGACGAGGCGGAGGGGGCGATGGCCGGCAGCACCACGGCGCGAGCCTGCCGCGGCGCCGACGCCGCGACGGCCGCCGGCGCCGGCCCCGGCAGCGCCATGTCCTCCCCGGACACCGTGCCAGCGCGCAACGACGTGGCCCGGTGCACCGCCCCGGTCACGCCCAGCGGCGGCAGCGCGCGTGGCAGCGGCGGCGGGGACAGGCTTTCGGAGCCGGGCACCGGGCACGACGCCCCACCCTGCCGTGGGAGCGTCCCGGGACGTGCAAGTGAAAACTCCATTAGCGCCAGCACGCCCTCCTCGTCCTCGTCCAGCCCCAGCGTGGCCGCCAGCCGCGGGCCGTCGAAAGCGGCAACCAGGTGCGCGTCGAAACCCAGCGCCGTGGCGGCCACGCGCAGGTTCTCCAGGGCGTGGCCCAGGTCGGCCAGCACGTAGCGGTAGGCCCGGTCGCGGTACTTGCGCCCGGTGCGCCGGAACACGGCCGTGGCGATCACGCGCGCGGCGGGCGCGGCGCCGGGTGCCGCGGGCAGGCCCAGCTCGGCGGCATCCGGGGCGCCGTCGCGCAGCCGCACCAGCGCATGGCCCTCGGCGTCGTAGTGCCACAGCCCCGGCGCCAGCCCGGGCAGCGCGGTCGCGGCCACGTACAGCTCGGTGGAGAACAGCGCCCCGGAGGACGGCGAGGCACGCAGCGCCAGCCCGCCGCGCCGCTCCGTGACGCCGGCGGTGAGCCACAGCGCCGCGCCCAGGGCCGCCAGGGCACCCGGCGCGTTCCGCGCACCCGGCGCATCCGCCGCCACCGGCGCCAGTGCCAGGCGCGGCGCGCCGGGATGGCGCTTGAACGCCGGCGGCGCCGCGCCCCAGTCCACGGCCGGGAAGCCGGTGAAGGCGGCGCGCCGCGACTGCGCCGAATGGGCATGGAAGCGCTCGACCAGCGCCATCGCCTCGTCCGCGGGCGCCGCGCCCGGGCCCGTGGCCTGCGCCGCCCCGGCCAGCGCCACCTGCCGCTCGCCGCGCCCAAGCCGCAGCCCGGCCAGGAAGGCCCCGCCCAACCCCAACAGCCCCAGCCCGGCCAGGCCGCTGCCCAGCGCCCAGCGCCGCCCGGCCGGCGCC
>NZ_VIDQ01000215.1 GCF_009760915.1 Azohydromonas aeria | reverse complement strand
GGACTGGGCGATGACGCAGAACAACCTGGGCACCGCGCTGACGCGCCTGGGCGAGCGCGAGAGCGGCACGGCGCGGCTGGAGGAGGCGGTGCAGGCCTACCGCGCAGCCCTGCAGGAATACACGCAGGAGCGCGTGCCGCTGGCCTGGGCGATGACACAGCACAACCTGGGCGCCGCGCTGACGCGCCTGGGCGAGCGCGAGAGCGGTACGGCGCGGCTGGAGGAGGCGGTGCAGGCCTACCGCGCAGCCCTGCAGGAGCGCACCCAGCAGCGTGTGCCGCTGGACTGGGCGATGACGCAGAACAACCTGGGCACCGCGCTGACGCGCCTGGGCGAGCGCGAGAGCGGTAGGGCGCGGCTGGAGGAGGCGGTGCAGGCCTACCGCGCAGCCCTGCAGGAGCGCACCCAGCAGCGTGGTAAGCGGTCGCCCTGCGGCGTCCTTCACCGCGGCCTTGCCATCCGAACAATGCCCTCATCGGTAACGCATGAGGAGCGACAAGGATGGAAGCAGGCAGGCAAGTCGTCAGGCGGCGGCGGCTGGA
>NZ_VIDQ01000214.1 GCF_009760915.1 Azohydromonas aeria | reverse complement strand
CCGGGATGTAGAGCCCGGTGATGACGTTGAAGAAGGTGGTCTTGCCCGCGCCGTTGGGGCCGATGAGGCCGTAGACCTGGCCGGCGCGGATCTCGATGCCCACGTCCGACAGCGCCTGCAGGCCGCCGAAGCGCTTGCCCACGCCGCTGACCTTCAGCACGGTGTTGCTGGTGCTCGTTGCGCTGCTCATGCCGCGCGCTCCTGGGTGACGGTGGCGGAGGACTTGGCCGTGTCGGCCGGCTTGGGCGCGGCCTTGCCGTGCTCGGGCGGCGGCCAGATGCCGCGCGGGCGCAGCAGCATCACGCCGATCATGGCCAGCGCGATGAGCAGCTGGCGCAGGATCGCGGCGTCCAGGCGACCGCCCGTCATCTCCTGCAGCGGGCCCGCGACGTAGCGCAGGATCTCCGGCAGCGCCGACAGCGCCACCGCCCCCAGGATCACGCCCGGGATGTGGCCGATGCCGCCCAGCACCACCATCGCCACGATCATGATCGACTCCATCAGCGAGAACGACTCCGGCGAGATGAAGCCCTGGAACGCGGCGAACATCGAGCCCGAGACGCCGCCGAACG
>NZ_VIDQ01000213.1 GCF_009760915.1 Azohydromonas aeria | reverse complement strand
TCCAGCCGCCGCCGCCTGACGACTTGCCTGCCTGCTTCCATCCTTGTCGCTCCTCATGCGTTACCGATGAGGGCATTGTTCGGATGGCAAGGCCGCGGTGAAGGACGCCGCAGGGCGACCGCTTACCGGTGAACAGCTGTCGCGTGTGCCGGACCTGCAGGCCAGGAAGCCGCGCGACCTCTGCTATGACGCCTTCGCCATCCTGCATTCCGGCCGCACCAAGACGCCCATCTTTGCCGTGGAGAAGCTCACCGCGGCGCAGCTGGCCGACGCTGCAGACGAAGAACGCACCAACAAGTTCTTCGCCGACGCGCGGCTGCCCCAGGCCGAGCGCGCCACGCTGGAGGATTACAAGGGCTCAGGCTTCGACCGCGGTCACATGGCGCCGGCTGCCGACATGCCCACGGCACAGGCCATGGCGCAGTCCTTCAGCCTGGCCAACATGGTTCCCCAGGCGCCGGAGAACAAGGCGTGGACTTCATGATGCACCTTGTTCAGTAGATTAAGCAGGGATAAGACAGGGCGACCGGCTGGAATACCGACCGCCAACACCGGGCACGAACGTGACGTTGCCCGGTGATTCGTAC
>NZ_VIDQ01000212.1 GCF_009760915.1 Azohydromonas aeria | reverse complement strand
CGCGTGCGCAACTACGCCATGCAGCCGCCGGTGATCCCGCACAAGATCGACAACTACCAGCTCGACAAGGACGCCAACCGCTGCATGTTCTGCCACGCGCGCACGCAGACCAGCGCCAGCGGCGCGCCCATGGTGAGCATCACCCACTTCCAGGACCGCCAGGGCAACCACCTGGCCGAGCTCGCGCCGCGGCGCTACTTCTGCACCCAGTGCCACGTGCCACAGGCCGACCTGAAACCGCTGGTGGACAACCGCTTCGTGGACGTGGAGCAGCTCGTGCGCGGCGACCCGCAACAGCAGCAACAGCAGCAGCGCCCCGGCACGGGCACGCCGCGGCGCTGAAGGCACAGAAGGGAAGCGTTCACATGCTGCGCGGACCCCTCAACCTGCTGCGCCGCTACTGGAAGGTGCTGCGCAGCCCCAGCCGCTTCTACAGCCTGGGCTTCCTCACCGTGGGCGGCTTCGTCGCCGGGGTGATCTTCTGGGGCGGCTTCAACACCGCGCTGGAGGCCACCAACACCGAGGCCTTCTGCACCGGCTGCCACGAGATGCGCGACAACGTCTACCAGGAGCTGCAGGGCACCATCCACTTCACCAACCGCTCCGGCGTGCGCGCCAAGTGCAGCGACTGCCACGTGCCGCACAACTGGACCGACAAGATGGCGCGCAAGATGCAGGCCTCCAAGGAGGTCTGGGGCAAGGTCTTCGGCACCATCGACACGCCGGAGAAGTTCGCCGC
>NZ_VIDQ01000211.1 GCF_009760915.1 Azohydromonas aeria | reverse complement strand
CGCAGGCTATCACGTCCTTCATCGCCTGTAATCGCCTAGGCATCCACCACATGCACTTAGTCGCTTGACCCTATAACTTTGACCTCAACTGGGTGTTGAGATCGTCAAGGACTGCAGCCAACCGCAGTGACTACCACGGTTGACCGTTTGAGTATTCGCGTTGTTGCCGTTCTTCATGACTTTCTGTGTACTGCCCTCTCGGACAGCATCAGAAGCTGAAGTTTGGTGACGCAATCAATAACTGCTGTCGTACCGGCCTCTTGCGAGGCGTTCCGTCAGCAGCGCTGATTCGACTCTATGAATTGTTAAAGAACGACAGCCGATCAATGGTTTGATCGCACATCGAAACCAACTGCATGGGCAATTCGCTTCGATGTGCGCTCGACACGGCGCAGGCATTTGATTTGGTGGAGGATGACGGGATCGAACCGACGACCCCCTGCTTGCAAAGCAGGTGCTCTCCCAGCTGAGCTAATCCCCCATCTCGCAACCTTGACGCTGGCTTCGGTGCTGGTGGGTCTGGTTGGATTCGAACCAACGACCCCCGCCTTATCAAGACGGTGCTCTAACCGACTGAGCTACAGACCCTCACCGGTGCATTTCGCAGCGTGATGCTATTTTCTGTCGTTTGAACCTACAGCCGATAAGTGTGGACGCCCGAAGACCGCTGTGTGCGGCACTCTGAATCTCTAGAAAGGAGGTGATCCAGCCGCACCTTCCGATACGGCTACCTTGTTACGACTTCACCCCAGTCACGA
>NZ_VIDQ01000210.1 GCF_009760915.1 Azohydromonas aeria | reverse complement strand
CCCGTTGGCCTGTCGTGCGCGCCTGCGGCGGGGCTGGCCTATCGCAGCGAGCCTTGTCGGCCCAGGGCATCCAGGGCAACACGCAGGCTGTAGCCGGGCACGCTCTCCCCGGCGTCTGCACGGCGCACCAGGTCGGCCGCCCAGGCGCGCTCGCGGCCGGCCTTGGGCACCACCGGGCGCAGGCACTTGCGCCGGACCTCGGCGGCGCGCTGCGGCTGCTTGGGCTCGGGGCCGGCCCGGAACGCCGGCGCAGGCGAGGCGCCGCACAGGTCGCGGAAGCGGGCGGCGGTGGGCGGCTCGTCCGGGTCCAGCAGTGTCAGCGCGTGCTCGACGGCCGCGGGACGATCGGCGTACCTGGCCAGCTCGCGCGCCCAGTCGTCCTTCACGGCGTCCAGCGACAGGCCGTCCCAGCGCGCCAGGAAGGCGTGGCCATACCGCAGCGTGAGCCGGTCGAACAGCGCATCAACGAATTCGGCGCGGGGCGACATGGAATCCTCCGTGGCGATCGACAGCAGTTTGCAGCCGACACGCTGCTCCCGTTCTGCATTCCTTCACCGGCAACGGGGTGAGTGCCGGGATCCGGCGGAGGGGTATCGCCAGGCGCGGTGCTTCGGGAAGGGACAGCGTGGCGGATTCGGCTACTAGGCCGCGACGGGTTCACAGCTGCCCGAGGCTACACGGCGAGGACTGTTGCCATCGTGAACATGCAGCTTCCAGAGGGCGCGGTACGCTGGACAGGTCAACCTCGGACGGAAATGCGGAAA
>NZ_VIDQ01000021.1 GCF_009760915.1 Azohydromonas aeria | reverse complement strand
CCATCTGCTCCAGGAACTCGCGCTTGCGTGTGCGCTTGGTCGAAAGGTTCAACCCGAGGTCAGCCTGCTTCATGGCCTGGATGTTCGCTCAGCACACTTGCCACGGCTTTACGCAGAGGCTCCTTAGATGGCCAGCAGCACCTTGGAGGGCAGAGTGTATTGACGAGAAGACATCAACCGACTCATGAATGACAATGAATTGATCGAACACAAAAGGAATGGAAATGTCCTACATCATCAACAAGGAAGAATTTGGCCGCGCAATGAACCTTGTGAGCGGCTGGAATTTCGATCTTGCCACCAGGAAGCTTTTGGAAAGCAAGCCTGAAATCTGGACGCTGGACAGGGCTGAAAAAGCGGTGGAAAGCTACAAGCGTTATATGGCCGTCACCAAGGCCCTGGGTGGCGTGCAACTCGTGCCGAACGCCGACATCGACGAAATCTGGCACATGCACATTCTGGACACCAGGGCCTACATGAAAGACTGCACCGAGCTTTTCGGTGAGTATCTACACCACTTTCCCTACTTCGGCATGTTGGGCGAAGAAAACAAGCAGCAATGGCTTGCCGTTCAGACCCAATCGGAAGCCCTGTGGCAGGAAATGTTTGGAGAGTTGCTTTATCAGGGCAGCGATGACGCACAAAAGTGTCCGCAGGTTTGCCCTTGCAACATCGGCCAAACGGGCTATGCCGGTGCAACACACACCTCGGTGATGCTCGCCGCCTAAGGAAAAAACCAGAGCCTCGTCCTGATGACGGGGCTCATTCAAGCATCATGATTCACGATGTCGATGTCGACGACGGCAAGGTAGCCCGTCTGAAAAACTCGCGAGCGAAGCCGCCCTCCCTGGAAGTCGATTTTGAAGCCATCGAAAGGACGGGATACCAAATAATCAGAGATTATGGTCCAAATATAGAGCGGCTCAAAAGTTTTCTGGAATCGTTATCGAACGGAAAGCTTTTCCACTCCGAGCGGATTGGTGGCGTGGTGCACCAATTCAGCGTGCTCCCGGGGGCGAAAAGTCTGGCGGAGCAGGCATCCTGCGGCGGCTACCACACCGACTTCATGTTCCAGCCCCGCCCGCCGGCTTATATCGCGCTGTTATGCCTGCGCCCTGACCCAAAGCATCCCGTCTTCGGCCGCAATCAAATCGTGCACCGGGATGACTTCATCGCGAAAATGGAAAATGTCTTTGGGTTGAGCGAAGCTGACTTGAAATGCGCTGCCTTGAGATACATATTTCCAGGTCGGCCGGCTTTCGACGTACCCGTCCTGGACAATCTGGACGGGCGAACGATCTTCAGGCTTCACACGTCCCTGGCGCAGGACCGTAACGGGCCCATTTTGCGCAGCGGTCTTGGTTTGAAGGAAGCCGTGGAGGCAGTCTGCAGCGACGTGGCTCAAGACTTCGTGCTGGACCGGGGCGATCTGCTCATCATGTCAAATCACATCGCCCTGCATAGGCGCTCTGAATGCACTCTTGCCTACCGCAGCGACGGCACATCATTCGACTCCCGGGAAATTGCAAGCATAAGGTTTGATCTATGAAGTTTCGATTGAAGCATGCTTTTATGCTAAGGCAATGCGTGGTTCCCGGCACCGGTACAGTCGATTTCATGACGCTTCAGGACCAGACGGGCCGCGCAATAGTGTTGGATCAGACCATGCGGGCGCTGGCAATAAGACTGGGCGCAGACCATGCTCTAGAAACCGAAAATTCCGCCGAATTGACGGCACTGAAGCTGTTGGAACGCGATGGCGTGGTGGTCTGTGCTGATGGAAGCAGTGAAATTCCTGGCGAAGCCAGCGAAGCTGAAGCCTTGCAGTTCTGGATACAGACCAGCGACCGCTGCAATCTCGCATGCAGTTATTGCTATATACCTTCACTTAACAGCAAGCGCCCGCGGCGGGCGGATTTATTTTCATTGCTTGGCACCAAGCTGCTGCATGTCCGGGGTCTGAAGAATGTATCCATCAAGCTGGCCGGCGGGGAGCCACTGCTTTGTTTCGACGAATGGGCCGATGAAGTCCTGAAACTGAAAAAACAGCTGGAGGATGCGGGCATCAGCTTGTCCATACGCATCATCAGCAATCTCACCTTCCTTGATACGCGCATCATCGAGTACATCAAGAAAAACGACATACTGTTGTCCGTTTCCCTGGATGGCGCCGCCGAATTCAATGATCGCAACCGCGTATTCGTCAAAGACGGCAAAGGCAGCTCTCATATCATCAGCCGCAATATTGAACGGCTGGAGTCGAACAATATCAAGCCTAGTGTATTGATCACGACCACGCCTGAAAATCGCGCGGGAGTTGCACCGCTGGTGAAGCATCTGGTGCAAAAAGACGCGGCTTTCCGGATTTCCGACGTAAAAGGCGACAATTTGGCGCCGGACGATTTTGTCTCCGCTTTTGCTGAAGTCAAGGAAATTCTCGGCGAGGCGGCACGCGACGGTTACCCGGTCAGCCGGCGGCTGGTCGTATCCGATCTTCGGACCGTTTCTCCACAACCTCACCCATGCTCAATGGGAACCACGGCGGCAGCAATTTACCTTGACGGTTCCGTGTATTTTTGCCATACCGAATTTGAGCAGGGCCATCCTCTCGGCAGCCTCGATGAGGAGGCAAACATCGTGGAAATTATCAGAAGGGGTATTCCCAAGCACGCTGGCTTGAGCGATGACTGCCAAGGCTGTGAATATAGGCTGGTCTGCGCAGGCGGCTGCCCGCTTTACCGTAAAAATGGCAAAAGCCCGATGTGCACAGCGTACAAGAAAATCATCCCAATGATCTATGAAATGTATGAAAATGAAATCAATGAGCTCTGATTTTGGCGTGCGAGGTGTTACCCACAATAATCTTAAGAATATCGATTTCAACGCCAGGCTTGGCGAAATAGTGGTTGTTTGCGGGGCCAGCGGTTCAGGCAAGTCTAGCCTAGTCCATGAAGTCATTGTTGCCGAGGCACGCAGGCAGGCGGCGATGCGACGCAAGACCGATGACATTTATACCTACGCCGTGCGGCCGGAAATGAAGTCCGCCACCGCGCTTCCGGACGTGGAGTCGGTGACCCAAAGAGCCTTGCCTCAAACCGAAGCATCAAGCTTTGGCACGCGCACGGGCCTCAAAAGCCTTCTGAAAAGAATGTTCGTCCATCACGGCGAGATATTTCATGAAGGCCAGCAGATCAGGCAGCCGACACTCGATGAAATTCGGACTTTCTCCCAGAGCCATCATCCCGGCGCAAAGCTGTACGCCATTTATTCCAATTATGAAGCGGTTGACGGAAAAACTGCTGCTTCACTTCTTCAAAAGCAAGGCGTCACATCAGTGGTGTGCCGGGATGAAATCAAATCGACGTCGCGCCTGATCGCCGTTTCCAAGCTGGGCTCCATCAAGTTGGAAAACTATCAAATATTGATAGACATTGCGGACAACAAAGACCACCAGAGCATTGCAAAACTGGCGAGGCAGGGAGTATTGCTGGTCGGCGAAGGCGTGGAGTTAAATTTCAACGAGCACTGGTTTTCGCTCGTGGATGGCAAGATCTTCCGCAAGCCCTCGCCTCTACTGTTTTCCAGGTCCACGGCGTCGTCGCTCAGCGGTTGCTGCAGCGCATGTGCGGGAAGGGGCTCGCGCCTGTCTGTCAATCTCGATGGAGCTTTGGACAAGGATTCTCGCATAGAGCAAGGATTTCTGCGTGTGCCGTTGAGCAAATCAGGCCGCTATGTTGGATTCAAATTTCTCCCCAGCGGGCTGACCAAGGTACTCAAGTCCCAAGGCGTGGACGTCAGCCAATCCTTTGCGGCCTTGACCACGGCGTCCAAAAAGATTGTCATCGACACATTGACGGAAAAGCTGATTGCCAATCGCGCCGATCAGCACGCCCAAAACTACCTTTCGGACATGCCCTGCCCTGATTGCAAGGGCACCGGCTTTGGATACCAGGCGCGCGCAGTGCTCCTCAGCGGCAAGCCATTCCACTATTACCTTGGCCTGCCGGCCGCGGACTTGGCCAAAATTTTGGAAAAATTGAATACCGGCTGCGTTGCGCGCGATGAAGCACTGACCAAGCTGCAATTCATCCACAAGCTCGCGATAGACCATATTGCATTGGACAGAAGCACGGCCTCCCTGAGCTCGGGAGAGGCACAGCGTCTTAAACTCTTGGATGTTCTGGTTTCCCAGGAGCGGGACAGAATAATCGTGCTTGATGAACCCTCTTCCAACCTTCAATACCGGGACAACATCAACATAATTGAGATATTGATGGAGCTGAAGTCGCGCAACAATTGCGTGCTAGTGGTTGACCACAATCCTGTTTACCAGTTTACGGCTGACCGTGTGCTTGAGATTGGCCCCGGAGCAGGCAAGGAAGGCGGAAGGATTCTGAAGAAAGGCCTCCCATCAAGCGATCCGCTTTTCGCTTATCCTGCCCTGGATTTTGTGGCTAAAGGAGAATCTAGCCCCAAAACCAAAAAGATCAAGCTTAGGCCCAGGCACAGCCTGCAATTACCGGACATAGCATTCCCATTGCGCCAAATGACGGTCGTTGTCGGCTCCAGTGGGTCAGGCAAAACTACGCTGATGGACCTGATTTGCCAGTCCCTTGAGGAGTCAGGAGAACAGGTGGTGCGCCTGACCGCCAAAGCACCAGGCCGGTCGCCCGCGTCCATTGTCGCTACGTATATTGATGTCTTCGATGACATCCGAAAGGTTTACGCAAAATCCTCCGCGCCACTTCTGACGGAAAGCGATTTCAGTTTCAACGCGGCAGGAGCCTGTCCTCAATGCGGCGGTTCAGGGATGGACGAGGGTATTGCGTGCGGCGTTTGCTTCGGATCCCGCTACAGAGCCGACGTCTCCCTGGTGAAAGTTGACGGCAAAAGTATCGTCGAGCTCCTGAATACGGATATTCCAAACATTGGATTCCAGTCTTCATTCGGTTTCTTGTCTCATGTGAAGGATGTTTTCGATGCGTTGGCTTTGAGCCATCTGTCGCTGGGAAGGGCGCTGTCGAGCCTCAGCGGCGGAGAAATTCAAAGGCTGAAACTCGTCAAATTCATTCTGGGCTACTGGCAGGCGCTTTCGCGCCAGAATACGTATGTCATACTGGACGAGCCCTGCCGCGGACTGGATAGGAAGTCAATAGAAAAACTGCACCGCGCACTTGGCGATTACTTGAAGGGTTGCACGGTGCTTGCCGTCGAGCACAACCCTGACTTCATCTACCGCTGCGGCTACGTCATAGATTTGGGCGGCGCCAAGCCACTGAAAACCAGTAGCGACGTGGTGGCAGGTGCCGCAGGCTCGAAGTCATTCCCCAGCCTCAATCACAGGGACGTGTTCCAGCAAGTGCGGGCACTGGCGAGCCAGCGTCAAAATAAAACGCCTTCCCAACTGCCTTGCAGGGATAACGCCAGCGCCGCACCTAATAGCCAACGCGATACGGAACGGTATCGCTTTTTGCGCCCTGTGTTTATCAGGCAAGACAACTTCGCGCTGGAAAAGCGTTTCGCCGAAAATTTCCAGCTTTGCGTCCCGGACGATGATGTCGTGTTCTATCGATCTAGGGAGGCCTTGCAAGCAGCTGTCGCGACGAAGGAGAAATTTTTCTTCAACCCCTTCGTCAGTCATCTTGAGAAATACCACCGGGTGCCCTTGTCGGTCCGTAAGCAGGTGGCTGCCGGTTTGAAATCCATCCGGGAATTGTCAAACGCCGAGCCTTGGTCGGCCTTGGTCGAAGCCCGCAGCTTCGATGAAGCGTTTTTCAAAGGCGGCGGGGTGGTGGCAACCGCGTCGAACTGTGAAGCCGTGCCGGAAGAATATACTTATCACGCCATCCGGCTTTTCAGCCGAACGGCTCGTGTCGTCGATGGAATCCATCCGTTTTCCTTTGCCTTCAATCTGTATCGCAATGCTTGCCCATACTGCAAGGGTTATGCACATCTGAAATCTTTTCCGTTCAGCAAATGGCTAGACAAGAGTTTCTCCGTTCTCGATCCCCGCTGCATGCCGCTCAAGCTCGGAACTGTTCTTCCCAAAACTGCGATCGCAAAATTCGCAAAGGAGGAACTGTTCGACTTCTCCAAGCCTGTGCATGGCCTGACGGAGGGAGAGTTCAATATCCTGCTTTACGGGTTCAAGCCCTATAAATTTCTCAAGGAGGGCAAGAAGGGCGATGTGGAGAGTGACTTTTTTGAATGGCGTGGACTGAATTCATATATATACAACAATATGGGCAAGCTTTCGCCAAAAAAGGATATCAGTGGCGAATTGGCTTGGACGCCCTGTCCGTTCTGTGAATCCGGCTTCCGGCAATCGGTGCGCTGGTACAAGGTCAAAGGGGAATTGATTTCCGATTGCCTGCTCTAGGGGCCGGAAAATATCTTCGGGCGAAGATGGAAAGCGGCGATCTGATCGATGCCCATTCCGGCCCGGGGTTGTCGTACTTTCCGTGGATTTTGGTGCGCTTCACTCGAAAAACATAAAGCAAATCAACGGGTTAGCCAGCTGGCATCGTATGCAGTTGTCGAGCGCCGCTAAGTGCTTGTCGCGCAACGAGAAATCGACGGCTGGCGCACCAAAATCCACGAAAAGTACGACAACCCCTGAGCCGGACTCGCTCGGCGGCACAGTTCGCTGCACGAGGATCAGCACACCGCCCGACCCCGGCAGGCCTTGCGACACCTGGGCGGGCAGGGGCCTCAGTTAGGTCAGCGGGAGACGGCCGCGTAGCCAGCATCAGTGCCGGCTACGTTGCATGGCAATTCCAGTCACTGCAGCGCGCCGCTGAGCGCAGCGGCCAGTTCATCGTCGCGCTCCTTCTCGACGTGAAACTGACGCTGCAGCGTATACGCGTGCTGCACCCGGCGAATGAAGTGGCTGGATGCTCAATCAAGAGCAATGGCCCACCTCAGGGATGGAAAACAGGAAGGATGCCTCTACGCTCGCTCCGGAAATTTCTCCAGGAGAGGTCATGAAGCGACGGAATTTTGCAATTCACATGACCTTGGCCGGCCTTGCGCCAAGCATGTACGCCAATGCCAAGACAATGCAGGGAAACCCAGTTCCACCGGTGCTGGACAACTCCCTCTACAAGGCCGTGGGCCTGGGTCGGTTTCAGAGTGGCTACAGCGGCGCGCTTGCGCTAAACAACCAGCGCGAAGCGGCGGGCTACGTGTTTTTCAACATCCAAGGCGGTTATCGCCCCGCGCTTTTTCAACCAGGTGCGGCACCGAAACCGATATACACCGATGGTCCTGGTGAGGCTGCCGGGATTAATGCCCAAACCGAGATCGTCGGCTGGTTCAGGCAAGGCGGTTTCACTCAGGCGTTTCGTTGGTGGCGCGAGCAAATAACCACACTGCCCTCGCTGGGTGGAGGCAGCAGCCACGCTGCTGGCATCAACAATCGCTCGGAAGTCGTGGGCTGGTCGGAAGCAGCCCCTGGCGCGACGCATGCAGCGTACTGGTGGCGCGACAGACTGACCGACCTGGGCACCTGGGGCGGCTATGCCGCGCAGGCCACCTCCATCAACGAACGCGGGGACATCTTGGGCTTCCGCGAAGTGGTCATGAACGGGGTCGGCGTGCGTCAGGGAGTGCTGCTCGTCCGCGGCCGCAAACCGCAGTTGCTGCCTACCCCGGCTGGCTACGACAGCTTGATGCCCACGGCCATCAACAACCGGGGCGACATCACCGGCTACGTATACAATATCAACGACTTCATCTGGAGTCGCCACGCCTTTCTGTACGCGGACAACAAGTACACGGTGATGCAGCCGGTCGGCGGAAATTCTCCGGCAGGTGGGTTGGGCATTAACAACCGCAGAGAAGTAGCCGGTTTCCGCTTCGATGGAAATGCTGACCCACGCGACGGAGCCATTGTTTATCTGGATAGCGGACGGGCTCCCGTGTTGCTTTACGCAGGCCCGAAAAGGCCCTACACGCCAGAGAGCTGGTATCGCTTGTCGTCCGCTTGTGCGATCAATGAAGAAGGCGCGATGGTAGGCACCGGCCGGTATTCGAGTGCAGAATATCCGTATACGTGGTTCGAGGCCTATATGCTGGTGCCCAAACGCTGAACAACTTAGGGTTCTTAGCTCAATTTTTGCCTCGTGCCACACGCCGAGCAGGCGAAGCCTGGTCGGCTTCACTTGGGAACGCCAAGCGCAGCGCGGCGGGGGTTGACGAAGGCAGCCCCCAGGAGGGCAAGCGAAGCGCGCAGCGGCGGCCGTCAGGCCGCCGCGCAAGGCAGCAGGGATTGAAGCCCGGCAGGGTCGAGACCCCGGCACGGGGGCTCGATGCGAAGCACGAAGGCCCGGTCCTGCGCTGTCAAGAAGCGCCTGGTCGATTGAGCGCGTCGAGCGCCAGGCGCAGGCTGTACCCCGGCACCCGCTCGCCGGCACGGGCGCGCTGCACCATCTCGGCGGCCCATGCGCGTTCGCGGCCGACCCGGGGTGCTACCGGCCGCAGGTACTTGCGCCGGATCTCGGCAGCGCGTTGCGACTGCTTCACCTGAGGCTGTGCCCGGAATGCCGGAGCCGGCGCACTCGCACACAGTTCCCGAAAGGCTGCGGCAGTGGGCGGGCCGGCGGGGTCCAGCAGCGACAGCGCGTGCTCGATGACCTCTGGCCGCTGGGCGTAGCTGGCTAGCTTGCGCGCCCAATCCTCTTTCACTGCCGCAAGGGATAGGCCAGCCCAACGGTCCATGAAAGCGCTGCCATAGCGCAGCGTCAGCCGGTCAAACAAGCCTTCGATGAATTCCACGCACGCGAGCCCGGCTCGCCGCCCGCGGTGCCCGAAGAACCGCTCACGGTGGTCGGCATCGACGACTGGGCACTGGCACGCGGCCACCGCTACGGCACCATCGTGGTCGATCTGGAGCGACGGCGTCCTGTCGCGCTGCTGCCCGACCGCGACACCGCCACCGTGAGGGACAACTGGCTCAAGGAACACGACACCATCCGCATCGTGGCGCGCGACCGCGCCAGCGCCTATGCCGACGCCGTCCGCCAGGCGCTGCCGGATGCCGTTCAGGTCGCCGATCGCTGGCACCTCATCAAGAATCTGAGCGAGGCGCTGCAGCGGCTGCTCTCCAGGCTGTCGTCCCGGCTGCGCGAGGCAGCCGTTGACAAGCCCGTGCCCGAGGACAGCAACACCAGCAGTGCGCCGGCTGATGTCAAGCCGCCATCTCCTCCACCACCACCGCCGACACCGTCGCTGACGCCGGCTGCAACAAGAGCAGCCGCGGCGCAGCAACGGGTCGACCACAACCGCGAGCGGCGCCTGGCGCTCTACGAGGAGGTCATGCGCCTGCATGCCGCCGGGCGAACGTTACGTGCCATCGCCCGAGAGGTAGGATTGGACAGACGCACGGTGCGCTACTTCGTGCAGTCAGAGGGATTCCCCGAGCGCGTGGTGCGGGTTTCCCAACCAGGGCGCATGGATTCGATAAAGGCCCATCTGCAGGCCAGGGCGGCGCAGGGCTGCACGAACGCCGCGCAGATCTGGCGCGAGCTCGTGGACCAGGGCATCAAGATCGGCCACAGCTGCGTGCGGCTCGCATTCCAGGCGTTGAGGACGCAGGACGCTGCCGGGACAAGCACGCCGCCTGCACAGCCGCCGGGTGTGAAGGTGCCGTCCCCGTCACGGGCCTGTGCCTGGCTGCTGGGTTGGAAGCAGCGACACTGCGACGAGAGTGCCGCTCAGGAGCACCAGCGCTTCGCCTCGCGGCTGTGCGACCTGGAGCCCGCCATTGCCATGGCCAGGAAGCTGGCATTGCGCTTCATGGGCGTGCTGACCAACCATGACAGCGAAGGCCTGGAACAGTGGCTGGTCCAGGCATCAGGTTGCCAGATCATCGAAATGCAGCGCTTCGCCGCCGGTCTGCAGGAGGACCTCGCTGCCGTGAGGGCCGCGGTCGCGCTGCCTTGGAGCAGCGGCCAGGTGGAAGGCCAGAACAACCGGCTGAAGTTGATAAAGCGCCAGATGTATGGCCAAGCAGAGTTGGACTTGCTGGAGATCCGGGTCGTCAGCCGGGCATGAATGGCGTCACACAAAGTGCGTCAGAGCCAGTTTTCGGTCGGCGCCAACAGGCACTCACACCCTGCGTACGCCAAGCCTTCTTGCGCCGCGCACGGGGCTGCAACTACCTTCCTTGATCCGCGCCGGATGCATGTGGCGACTACTGCGCGCTGACCACGTGTTGGTGCGCAGCGTCATGCGCGTACCTGGCCGCCGAAAAGCGCGTCGTGACCGCCGGAAAAGCGCGCTTTTCGACCGCCGCCAACATCTGAGATGCGACACTACGCAACCATGGATCCGAACGAGCAAAAACAACAGTTCTCCGTGGCCTTGGTCCGAGCCGTAGCAGCAGTATGTGGGCTTGCCTATGCTGAACCAGGTACGGACGACGACAGCATCGACGCCACAATCGCACGCCGCGGAGGAGGTGGTACCGTTCGTTCGCCTAAGTTAGATCTGCAACTCAAGTGCACGGGACGACCAGACTTCCGCGACGATGTACTGGCGTTCCCGTTGCTCAAGAAAAATTACGATGAACTGCGCCCCATAGACGTCATGGTCCCGAGGATCCTTGTCGTTGTGGCTTTACCTGATCATGACCCTAACAGTTGGCTTACTTGTTCCCAAGACGAGTACGTGGCTAAGCGTTGTGCTTACTGGATGAGTCTTCGCGGTCGGCCAGACACGCTCAACGATACAAGTGTCACGGTACATCTGCCGAGAACGCAGGTCTTTGATCCATTAGCGTTGCACGGAATGTTTGATCGTCTATGTACGGGTAACCTTCCATGATACGAGCAGGAACCTAAGCTATGAACTTCGACCTCACTCAAATTCGACCAGATGCCTTTCGTGCCTATCTGTCGGCAAACGGGTGGACCGATACTGGCTCTGATCCTTGCGCTGGCAATGTTCGACTCATGCAAGTGTGGACGCGTGGCGAGTACGAAGCAGCAGTGCCACTGCGAGCCGACTACCGCGACTTTCGCCGGCGACTTTTAGAAGCGGTAACCACAGTAGGTAAAGCTGAAAAACGTGAGGCGTCGGAGGTGGCAGCCGATTTAGTCAATTCGGGTTTCGACGTTGTACGAATCAGAATTCTTTCACAGCAAGCCCACGAAGGCGTGCTGCCGCTAGAGCAGGCTGCTGAATATGTTCAACGGGCAAAAGACATGCTTTTGTCAGCAGCCTGCTCTGCCGCGGAGCCAAAAATTTACTATCCGGCTCGCAAACCTCGCTTGGCAAGCGACTACATACGCCGAGTAAAGTTTGGGCAAACTGAGCGTGGTAGCTTTGTATTTGCGTTGCTGTCTCCTGTGGCTCCCATTATCCAAGCAGAACAAAGTGATGCGGATGTTGGCTCGTTTGAGCGTCGAGTGACTCGCACACTCTTGGGAGGTGTTCGGAGCGTGAAGGAAGCGGCGTCACAAGCTGCCTTGACCGCCTTCGAGCAGCACCGTGATCACGGCGTAAGCGCAAACTTGTGCGCAGCGTTAGCTGGTCTTGCTGGTGATACTGAGGATGAACACGATGTGGAACTGCGCTTTTCTTGGGCACTTGTCAATCCAGCAGACATCCCAACAACACAAGAATTGATCCCAAGAAGTTTTGCTCCGGTGATCAGAGAGGCGGCACGCATCTTAAAGGCCAGAGCCCCACGAGAAGAATTTGTACTGCGCGGGCCAGTGATCAAACTTGAGCGTGAAGGAGATGCGCCGGGAAGCGTGGTGGTATGGACTGAAGTTGACGGTTTACCTAAAAAAGTAACAGTTGAGCTTCACGGCGAAAGTTACGCACAGGCTATTGCCGCGCATCAAACGCAAACCCTACTGGTCGCTACTGGCAATCTAGTGAAAGAGGGAAAGCGGTACAGGTTACAGGCGCCGCGTAATGTCCATACAGCCGACGATGCCGACGAGACCATAGGATTGCCGTAGCGATGCCCTTTGGATGATGCGATCGTCGAAGCGAGGTGGATCGTTATGAGATGGACCATCGTCACTGGCTCAAGCTCCATGTGTATTGGCAGAGGGGGTTGTCGGACCTTTCTTGCATGTATGGAGCCGACGCCTTTCGCAAGCCCTGCGTTGTGATGGCACTGGTCTGCACACATGGATCCGGCTTGTTTAAGGGGCATGGCTTATCGGGGTTGTCGTAATTTTTAGGAAGAATGGTGCGCTTCGCTGCGAAAACTTAATCGAATCGAGAGGTTAGGTAGTTCGCCCGAGCGGCGACACAGTGCGCTCCCTAAGTGCTTGTCGGCACATTAATAAGTCGCCAGAAGCGCACCAATTTTTCTGAAAAGTACGACAACCTCATCTTAGAGAGTTGATGATGACCTTGGAGTTGCACAGGCGAAGCCTGTTAGTATTCGAGATTGTAGCGCTCATTAGTCGCGATCACAGATTGGTTGAGCAAATTTCTTGAAAGAACCGAAAATGGAAACAAAGGGATGGGTTTACGCGATGACGAACCCTGCCATGCCCAATCTCGTTAAAATTGGATTTTCTCTCAGGGATCCTAAGCTTCGAGCCAATGAACTCGCTGGGACCGGCGTTCCTCACCCATACAGGGTTGCTTATGAGGCTCTTGTTATTGATCCAAGAGACATTGAGTCAAAAGTTCATTCGGAGCTGAAATCATATCACGATGCAAAAGAATTCTTTCGGTGCGGATTAGAGGTGGCCGTACAAACTATTCGCTCCGTAGTTGGGAAGCAAGGAATTTTCTACGAAAACTTTGCAGATGACTTGCTTGGGTGGCCGCCGCCAGTTGAATCGATTTTATCTGGTGAGGAGGCTTGGGATTTATATGAAGACGTTGGCACAGAGCCAGGATACGGATGGGATATGGCTTTGCCTTATCTTAAGCGAGCCGTCGAACTCAAGGAAATAAATGGGATGTTAACTTATGCAGGCATGTTGAAGATTGGTGATATGGTTCAAAAAAATGTTGAACAGTCTGCGGCAATATATAACGAGCTCACAATGTTGACCAAGAAAAAAGCTCAGAACGGCGACGGCGAAGCGCAACGGCTTTATGCGAGTGGCTTCGAATATGGATGGAGTGGTGCAATCAATCATGCGCAAGCCTTGTATTGGTACATAATGTCGGCCAACAGTGGGGATGCTTTTGCAGCATCAAAGTTGGTCGATATCTATACCAAAGGTCAGTTGGATCAGGCCGCAGATGCCAAAAAAGCAGCTTACTGGAATAGTATAAAAAAACATTTGTTCGAAGCGGTCGAGCGACCGAAAAGAAGGACTGTTCTTGACAACAGAGAAGCAAGGCGAAAAATAAGAGGGTTTCAGACCCGAGATCCAGTGCTTCTTCTGCTGAGGCAAAAATAGATTCAAGTGTTGGGGTTGAATTCTAGTAATTCCGCGAATAGGTCCAATAATTCGGCGAGCACCATCTTTTTGGTTGATGTCGCAACATATTTCAGGATCGATATCTGGTAAGACCAAACTCGATTCGGACGCTTTGCCCCACCGGCCTCCCTGCGCCGTCTCGGCGAAAGCGTTCGATAGCTGCTGTTGTGGTCCACGGTTACTGCGAATGGGTCCAACGTTTTCGCGAATACGCCTAGGGTTAATTGACTATTCAACGGTCTGCGAACCTGAGCGATCAATGTACTGAGGTGGCATTCTGGTCGCTGCATGCCTTCCAACATGGGCAGACTCCAAGGCCCGCTGGAGCCTTTCACGGCGACCGACAGTCGGTACGACACCGTTGAAGTTGCTGCAGTGGCGCAGCTTCCCGGCAGCCACGCTTCCAAGCGGCCTGGCATGCCTTGCGCACCACGTTGCCGCCGGGTCCAGCCAGTTGCGTCTCCAGCACGGTGATGTGACGTCGAGGTCGTGGAGGAAGAGGCCGATATTTCGCGAGATCCGCCGTCCTGAAGTTTACGGGCTTATCGGTATGGCGGTGATGCGCAAACTCAGCACCACGGCGAGCCTGCAAATATGGGAATACTGCGTCCGATTCGAAAATATCGGGCAAACAAAAATAATGAAGTGGGAGGAATTCCGCGACAAAGTCTTGGGCAGCGGCGATAAAGCTTCTTTCAAGGAATACAAAACCTTAAAGTTGCGTGTCCTGTCCAAGGCGATTGCTGAAATCAACAGGGAGACCGCCCACCAGATCGAGCTATTAACCCGGCAATCAAACAGTGCATGCACCGATTTGTTCGCCGGCGTACGCGAGATGTGAACCTCGAAAGTAGTTCATGATTCGTTGCGGCATGCCTTGCAAAACCTTCATGAAATCGTGTGCGACGCTGCGCAGAATTCCTCGGCTGCTTGATGCCAGCCGTGTGCTCAATTCGGTCTTGAGGTCCCGGTTGACCAACTCATCAGGGTTCAGTTCAGGCGAATACGGCGGCAGGTAGATCAACTCGATTTCGTTATTGTGTGCGCGCAGCCAGTCCTGAACTTTATTGGCTTTGTGCACCTTCAAGTTGTCCACGATCAGGAATACCTTGGACTGCGCATCATGAATCAGGTCGCACAGGAACTCGATGAACCGCTCAGCATTGATAGCCCAATCGTGAAACTCAAAACGCAGCAATCCCTGATTGGTCAGCGCCGAAATCGTGGTGATGCCTGGCGTGGGCCGCTTGGTGGCGTAATCCTCAGTCGGCGTGTGGTCCGCAGGTGCATAGCCTCGTATCCAGGCTGTGTCCTGCCGCACTGCCGTCTCGTCTTCCCAATAGATGACACCATGCTCAGCCTTGGCCCGGCGCACGATGTCGGGATACGCCACCTCCAACAACCACGCGCGCCTTCAGTGATTCGCGGGTGGGCTTGGCAACCGGTTTGACCCAGCCTTTGGGCGTGTCTTCATCAGGACGATACATCCCGTAATGATGCACCGCTACAACTGAAGAACCGTCGGCAGGATGGGTAGGCCGTACTGGCGGAGGAAATGCATCCGTTTCTGCGTGCCTGGCACGGGGGTGATGCGGCCCAACCGCCGCCCCCTCACAGCCAAAACCACGAATGCATCCGTTTCTGCGTCCGTGCAAAGTCCCACGCTGACAGCCGAGATGCGTCGGCCAGGCGACAGCCCTTCAGCCCTTGCGCTGCAGCTTCGGGACGTCCGGTGCAGACGGCAGGATGATCAGCTTGGTCCGCTCGACCTGCACCTGTGGCTGATAGAACACCTGCACCTTGGCCAAGGCTTCCAACCACTTCTGCTTGAAGGAGCGGGTGGCCTGCGCCGAGGTACCGAACTGCGCCGCCATGCCTTCCCAGGAGAGCTCCATCGGCTTCTCGATGAACGCATTCACCCAGGTCATGAACGAGTAGATGTCCATGGCCATGGGTGACTTGTGCAGCGCCTTGAGGACATGCAGGTCCACGGGCACTGCGCTGCGCACGATGTCGCGATAGAACTTCTCGGACAGGTTGATCTGGGATGACCATGCCGGTGCGCGGTCGGTCGAGGCGTCGTCAGCCCACCAGGGAATGGCATCGTCGAGCTCGACGTCGTCGGCAATGGTGAACTGCCCGTTGCGCCACTTCTGCGCATCCCGGTCCGACGTGGTGATGATGCGGGCCGTGAACAGCCGCTGCATGGCGTCCTTGAGCAGCGTGTTGGTTCCGCGCACGCCGCCGGTGCTGTTCTTCATGCCGATGGCGCGCATGAAGCTCGCCTGGCTGTCCGTCAGCGTGATGATGCGGCTTTGCTGGCGCATGGCCTCGCTGCAGAGCCAAGCCACGATGAGCCGCGGCGTGGAACCGTAGGGAAAGCCGTAGGAGCGGGTTTCCGTCTCCAGCACGGTCCTGCCGCCTTTGACCTTCTCGACGGTCTTCGTGTACGAGCCGGCCTGGATGATCAGCGAAAAGCTCTGGAAGCGCCGAGCGAAGCCGTTGGGATGGTCCTCAGCCTTCGGCTCGCGGTACGGCAACGTGGTCTGAACCAGGGTGCGCGTGATGAAGCCCCGCGTGTCGGTCCCGTTGCCCAGAGCCTCAAGGCGAGCCTCGTTCTCCAGATGCAGGCGCTCGAAGGTGCTCAATCGTTGATCGGCACCTTCCTCGGGCGTGCGGCGGCCGTTCTTGATGACGAGCGACAACTGCCGCTGCGGCGCAGCGTCACGGGTTGCCTTTTCGTCAGCCATAGAACGCTTTCGTGTTTTTCCCTGTCGAAGCCCGCTAGTTTCCTTACCCCCTGGATGCTTGTCCACGCAGAAACGGATGCATTTCTCCCGGCGCGTGTCCTTGTGGCAATCCGGCGACAACCATGTTCAGGTGAGTGGTGATTTTCACTTCTCACCTGATCTGCCCGATCTGTGGACAAGGCTGGGGACCTCCGAAGTTGTCCACGCAGAAACGGATGCATTTCGACGCAGAAACGGATGCGCACGCACGCAGAAACAGATGCATTTCACGCAGAAACGGATGCATTCATACGCAGAAACAGATGCACAACTCTTGCGTTTTCCGATGTGCATCAATGACTTAGCGGCTTCTTGTATTGGTATTGGAGTTCTAGATCTCTACTTCTTGTACCAAGGCGGCCTGAAACCGTGGACAGCTGCGCTGCCCACCGTTCCCGGCCGCTCGACCACGCACGTTGGACAAACCAAGTCGGTCAAGGAAATCCAAGCCGACGGCACAGCGCTTCAGAACGACACGCTCGAAGAACAAGGACTACAAGCGCACGCAGAAACGGATGCATTTGGAGTAACCGCGGCCGGCTGAAGGCTGAAGCGCTCTCGACACTCGTTGCCGTCGGTCAACGGTGCATGGGTGCGGGCTGCCAGCGACCAGCACGCAGAAACGGATGCATTCGCGGCCCTGCGCCGACATAGCTCCACAACTGCAACCTGTTGAGAGAGGGTCAGAACCAAGCTTGCCCTCGAGTTCATGCATGGCACGAGTGGCATCAACTCGCGTAGTGGGCTGGCGAGCACGCAGAAACAGATGCATTTCTCGTCCGCGCCAGGGCAATTGGCCATCCCTTGGCAGCCGCGCACCGCCGCTCCTCCATGCCGCTCCGGATCGGCGGCGAGCTCGATGGCCGCGCCCGCATTCGCAACCATGACGACGAACGTCTTCTTGTCGATCCGCGCCAGGGCTCTATGGCTGGCCATGCCGCACAGGAAGTCGCGCACGGCCCTTTCCGGCCGTGCACGCCCGGGGCACATCTCGAAGCAGCTGCTGAGCCAGCTCTTGAGCCTGCGGTGCCGTCAACCGGCGCGTGACGTGCACCGGCGCACTGTGGACCAAGGCGGCGAAGACGTTGGTCTGCTAGACCAGCACGGGGGGTCACGATGGCGTCACCGACGACGGGCATGTCCAAGAAGGGCGCGCATCTGGTGGCCGTGCCGCTGTTCCACGCTCACGCACTGGCTGTTGCGCACGCAGAAACAGATGCATTCGCAGCCTTTGCTGGTCGGGCGCGGTGCCGTGTGCTGCGCGTGCCGGCCGTGCTGGTGGCCGTGTTCGACACGCAGAAACAGATGCATTGCGCCTCCAACACGCGGCACGCAGAAACGGATGCATTCCTCCAGGCGTCGTGTTCCTCCACGGGGAACTGGTGCGCCTTCTTCAGAAAAATCGTTGCGCAGCAGATGCTTGGGAAATCCGGGTTTTCAGCCGCGCGGCCGTCGAGAGGCCAATTGGAGCGCTTGCTCGCCGTGCTGGAGTCTCCTCGCGCCGTGGCCCGAGTCGAAACGCCGCGCCCGATGGATCTCTGTACCGGGTGTGCTGCAGCAGGATGCCGCGGCCCAGGAACCGCTTCATGGCTGCGGTCGTGCTCACCTGCCGGATGGCCGGTCCTGATCTGGCCGTGGATGTCGAAGCCGCCGTCTGCAGCCCACCAGGCCAGCCCTTCGTGCGGGTGCTGGTGGAGCGACGACGTGGCCAACAGGTTACCGCTGGCCATCAGGCCCATGGCACGTGGGTGCCTTTGAGGCCCATCAACCGCGCCGCCAGCACCGGCGGTAGCGCGGTGCCTTCGCCTGGCACCCGCGCGCCATGCTTCCTTTCACCCACGCCCAGTTCGTCGCCGTCTTCGACGCTTACAACCGGGCGGCGTGGCCGGCGCAGATAGGCGCCTACGCGCTGGGTGCGGCGCTGCTGTGGATGGTGGCCCGCCCCACCACACGGCACGCGGGCCGCCGGATCGGCCTGGGCTTGGCAGCGATGTGGCTGTGGACCGGCGTGGCCTACCACTGGCTCCACTTCACCGCCATCAACCGGGCGGCCTGGGCCTTCGGCGCGCTCTTCGTTGCTGAAGGACTGCTGCTGGCCGGCGCGGCCTTGAGGGACCGTCTGGACTTCGCCGCGGCGGCCGGGCCTGCGGCCCCCCTGGGATGGCTGCTCATCGCGTACGCGCTGCTGGCGTACCCGCTGCTGGGGCTGGCGGCGGGCATGCGCTATCCGGCCATGCCGATGTTCGGCATCACGCCGTGCCCGCTGACGCTCTTCACCTGGGGGCTGTTGCTGCTGGTGCGGTCGGCACCGCCCTGGCCGGTGGTGGCCGTGCCGCTGGTGTGGAGCCTGGTGGGCGGCAGCGCGGCGTTCTTGCTCGACGTGCCGCAGGACTGGCCGCTGCTGGCCAGCGGCCTGGTCGCCTTGCCACTGCTGCGGCGACAACGCCGGGCCGATCGAGCACGCGCTGTGGTGCAGGGCGAGGTGCTCTGGTCGCGGTGCCAGGCTGGAGCCGTCGACCACACCTTGCGGCGATCTCGCCGGCGCGAAGCTCCTCGGTGGGCATGTGGAAACCCAGCCCGGCATAGCCTGTGGGCACTGATGCAATCCCTGCGAGTTCGACACCGGTGGCAGATCCGCAGTTGGCCGCGTGGCGCCTGGCGCGCTCCGGGCAGTGGGTGAAGCTGGAGCGCGTACTGCGCGCTTCGGCGGACGCGCGTGACTTCATCCGGCACCTGCCGTACCAGATGTACTTCGAGGGCTACGAGCGCGCCGAGCACTTGGCGCGCGAGCTGGATGCCCAGACATCAAGCAGCACCGAGGCAAGGAAGCCGGACGCGGCTCGCAGGCTCAGCAAAAGCCAGCGCCAGCCCTAAAGCAACATACCCGACCCACCCCCTCCCACCACCCCTGCCGAGCCCGTTTTCCCCACCCGCCCCGCCTGCTCCGGCCGCGTTGAAGGGGGGAGAAGGGGAAGCCTGTTTTTCTGTCCGTCTTCGTGTTGTTTGAGGAGGGATAGGGAAAAATAGGCCGGGGGAGGATGGGTGTTGGTTGAAGTAGGGTAGTTTCGAGTATGTTGCGTGTTTGGTATATAGACCGTGTTCCATACCCTCATTTCCGTAGCAGGGCATGACCAATCTGAAGAAGGCTGAACGCTGGTCCACCAGCATCGTGCGCATCGGCAACCAGGCCGTGCGCGAGGCACAGGCTCGCAATCGCGAGCTGGGCATTCCCAACTGGTATTCGCTCAACGGCCGCCTGGTCAGCGATGCGGGCATAGCGCCTGGCTTGCCCACGGCAGTCCATCCGCAGCCAGAAAGAAAAGACTGACCACCCGCCAACAGCAAACCACTCGCCGACAGTCCGCACAACCGCAGGCTCAGCTGCCCATGCGCACCAGCGGCAACGGCGCCTGAGCCGAACCCGTGGGCCGGCCTTCGGCATCCAGCCCAATGCGCCCGAGAAGTCCGCAGGGGTGGCCGGATCGCCACATCGAGATGGCCAGCACCACCGTCGCCAGCGCCAACGGCTCACCATTCCCGCACAGCAGCGACCTCCTGAGCCCGACCTCCACAAAGGTCAGCGAGCAGCCCTCCTGGACTTCCTCACGGGCGCGCGCGACGAACTCGCCTTTTGCGGTGACCGATTCATCACCCCAGGCCAGGTCCAGCACCGCACGCTCGATGCCCCGGTCCAGATCCTCGCTGCGAAAGGCAATCCACCTCAGCCGGTAACCGCGCAAGCGAACACCGGGCGAGCGGAAGCGCGCCGAGAAACGGTCGTAGAAGGCAAGCAACTCCGGCGGTGGCCGGGGATCGAAAGCGTCTGGCATGCCCCAAGAGTGCCACGCCGCGGCAGGCATCATTTCGTCCGTGGGCGTGCTCCCCGGCTGCTCAGACTCGATCCCTGCCAGCGACAGGCCACGAACCAAGACAAGGCACACGATTTTTGGCAAATCGTGGTGGACGGCGCGGCAACGCTGTGTGACCTGCTGGATGCATCGCCCGCCGAGCACGGGCTCCAGGAAGGGCTCCAGCGCATCGGCCGGACCGTGCAGACGCTGCGCGACGCCGCCGCCAACATCGACCCGCTGCTACCGGTCGAGGTGGACCAGGCGCCGGCCGACGACAGCACCGTGCTGCGCATCGCCATCGGCTGCATCCACGAGCCCGACGGCATCCGATAGAGGCGGTGCATGCACTCTTGGCCGCGGCACTGCCGATGCCTCCACGCATCCAGGTCTGCGCCTTCACGCCGCCAGCGCCCAAGGCAAAGGCCCGCGAGCTCGCCTCGCTGGAAATCCTTGGTCAGGAGGGCCCGATCCAGCAGGTGCGTTTGCTGGCCGAGCCCTGCACCGCTGCGCCCGGCACGTTCGACGTGGCGTGTTTTGTACCGGAGGCGGCTGTGACCGCGATGGACCCGCAAGGCGTCCCCGGCGCCCTGGTCGCCGACATCATGCTGAGCATGGGCAGCGGCGAATTGTGCCAATGACACGCGGGCGCAGCGTCGGCATTGTGGTGGCGAACCAGAAGCTACTGCTCGGAGCCATTCAAGGCTGGGACTTCATCGAACTCGTTGCCAACCTGCCAGCACAGCGAATACTGGCGGAGAGTGAAGGAGGAGCCCTCGACGGGGGCTGATCGAACACGTAGAGTGCCCCATTCAGGTCTTTTGGCAGGACACCGGACGCCGCTAATGCGTCAGAGGGGAGGTGCGCCTTGCGAGCCGGACATTACGCCGTCGTGGCGATAGTAGTCGTGTCGTCCGTCCTTGGCACGACGTCGACTTGGTCGGCTGACACGTCGAGCGCTCAGTTAGAGCCAATAGCGTTCGCTACCCCCGATCGCCTTCACTTGCCTCCGGCGCGCCCACACTTCACTCGACAAGAAGCACGAGAGCTCGCGGATTCGTGGATCTCTTTGCTTGACCCAGCTGACGGGCGACTCGCCGCTGGAGCGATAGAACTACTCCAAGACGCTCCTGATGAAGTCATTGAGGCCGTGGCGACCCGGCTCGTCGGCAGTCAAGCGCTCGAGCGAGTTCTTGAGAAGGCAGATTCTGTCGCTCTTACCCGAATAAGGAATACGCCTGCGATGAACAAAAGCAGGCTTCGAGACTTTGCTCCAGCAATGTTCGTCTCAGAGTTAGAGGAAGCTCTTGCTGCTAAAAACTCAGCACTGATCGCAAGCCTAGCTTCAACGGCTGGAGGGTTCCGTCACCTGCCGCCAAAGGTCGTTACCTCCGTCATCGCGGCTTTGGAGAAAGGAGATTTGCCAGACCAAGCGCGCCGTGAACTTTTCAGCATGCTTCTTGAACATGAGGCCGAGGATGCGAAACCGGTTGAATCTGACTTGAGAAGGTGGATGGCAACAAGCTCGACAGATGAAACGGCTGTTGAGCGTCGTAATTTTGCGCGAACGATGCTGCTGAGAATCGGAGCAAAGCTGCAGGAAATCGATGTCAAGACTGCGCTCACCTCATCCGACTTGGCAGCGAACAAGGCAGCAGTGCAGTATCTCCACGGGCCTCACGGCACTCCAGAAATGGTCGGGAGATTAGTTGATGATCTAGCGCGGCTGCTCACTGGCGAGAGGCGTCTCCCGGAATGGATTGCTGTCCATGATCTTCTGAGAAACAAGGCTCCGAAGTTCATTGAAACGCTATACGCCAACACCGCAGCTTCTGCGCTGCCAAAAACATGGTCACAGGCCGAATTGGCTGCCGAATGGGTCAAGCGTGCTCCGCCCTCGACAATTGCGGCAGTATCAGCTTTTCCCCTGGATCTCTACGACCAAACTGTTAATGGCTTGGCAGACTGTAAAGCGCTGCGCTACCGAATGGCAGTGTTGACTGCGAGGGCTCAAACCAGCCAACCTACGTTGGCCGAATTTTGGAAAAACATAGTCTCGAATGCACACGACTGCCGCGAGCCCTTCGCCGCCCCAGTAGATTTGTACCTGGAGCAGGCCAGCAAGGTCGAGGACATCCAATCGATGTTAACAGATCTATTTCGAAGGACTGGAATTCAGCAACTTGCTGATTGGAAGCTGCGATCGACCCAGATTTCACAACACCTATCGAATGAGCTCGGCGTTCGACTAGGGGCGCGGGACTGGAAGGCAGCCAAACAGCTGTTGCTGGCTGGGGTAAGACCATCCGCGACACAACTTGAACAGATTGGCTTCTGGAACACTGCAAAGCCATCACAGGATGGGCTCGACTTTGAACTTTATTTTAGAGTTCTTCAAGCCGCCGGCGCCGGGCCTCAAGCAGTTTTGGATCGCGCAGCGCAGGTGGCTACGGACGAAGGTGTAGATCCTGTTTCTCGGGCCTTTGCACTTATCGCGTTGGCATCTGCTGACCAGCTTGCAGCAAAACAGGATGTATTCAATGCAGCTCTCGCTGATCACCAAGTTGTCACGCGGACTGCACTCGTTTTGCTTGGCAGGGCGTACGATGCAAACCTGCCAAAGTCAGCATTCAAGCGGCCGGATTCAGCGGCACTGCCAGACATACTGACGCGGAATGATTTGCAAGGAACCGGTGCAGCGTGGCTAGCTAGGTTGGTACGCTACGATCCAGAGTTTGCCCGGCTGCAGGCAGAGCAAGCGAAATGGTCCGATGCACCATCAGCCAGTTGCTTCCAAATGGCGCCGGGTAGACCGCTCGCTGCGAGTATCGGGATCAATATTATGGACGCTGACCCAGACAGCTCGACGACCGATGTGCTTAGAGCTTGTGTTGGCCTTCTTTATCCCAGCAAGGAACCGGTAGCCGTACTTGCTAGGCAATGGAATGCTCAAAGCTTTACTCATCCCTCCGAGGTCCTCCGTTCCTTAAAGTCTCTTAGAGAGGATCAAGCGTTTAAGTCGGCCGGTAATGGTCTCAGGTCAAAGATGGCAGCACTTGTGGCTTCAGCCGGAACGGAGCTTCCTTATGACCTTGAATCACAACGCGCGCTATCGTGGTGGGAAGAGGCGCTAGACAAAGAAGATCCGGGTGCTGCATCACGATTGCGGACGGAGTGGCGTAAACGATTACTCATCACTATTTTAGTTGCTGTACCGGGGGCGGTTTTCGCCCACCTCGGTCTATGGGCAATCTTACTACTAGCCTATCCAAAATCGCCAACTCTGCAAGCCTTGGTGTTCTGGAACCCGTTCGTTCGCAAGATGCTTGGTCTTGGATATGTGGATTTACTCCTGTTGTATGTCCCCTTCGCGAGGCATCGACTGTTTGCTCCATTCGCACCCGAGTTCCTTCGTGACGTTTATGAATCGAACGGCCTTGTCTCGCAGTCTCAAGGCTATTTCACTGAAAGTCACGTTCACCATCGACCTGCACACGTTGGAGTGATTGAGAAAAAAGACTTGACGGTGTTGCCGATTACGTCCGCGCTCGCGCGACACAAAGGGCGCGTACTTTTGCTTGGCAAGTCCGGCTTGGGAAAATCCAGTTTTCTGAGATTCTGTCTAGACAAGCGCGCGAGGCACAACCATGACGTAGTTGTTTATTTGAGAGCCGATCAGTGTCGCGGGGGCGTAGAGGCTGAGATCACGCGGCGCATGAAAAGCGTTGGATCGGACCAAAACCTCCTTCAATCGGTAATCTATGCTGGGCGCATGTGGGTGTACATTGACGGATACAACGAAGTCGACCTCACCACGCAAGACGCAATCACGGCGTTCGTGGGCAACTACCCACACGGCAATATTCTAGTCGCAAGCCAGATATCGCTACGAGGCTTTACTGGTATTGAAACGTTTGAACTTCTTCCGCTGGACAAAGACCAGATTCGTGAGTTTCTTGTTTCCCGCGCGGAAATCCTGCCAGACAGCTCATTTGTCCGTGAAGAGGCCTTCAAGAGAGCAGCAGTCGCATTCCTTGAAGACATATGGGCAAAGTCTACATCGCCTGAAGAAGCGCAGGCGTTCGAGGAAATCCTTGCCAATCCGATGGACCTCACATCAGTGGCTGTCCTACTGTCGCAAGGAGGCGTTCCCGATCTTTTCGCTCTCGAAAAGCAGCAGTTTGACGCGGTTGTACGCGCGCTGCATACGCAGGAAATTACCTTCAGAAGCTTGGCCTTTTCACGGGCCGTTCTCAAGCAACGACTTGAAGATCAGGAAGACCTTGGACAGCTACCGTTTAAACCGGAAGTCGCCGAACTCATTCGCGCAAAACTCGCGCATGTGCGAACCTTCTCCGATCCATCGGGTAACGCAACCGCCCAGGAAATTCGTTTCAGACATGATCGAATCAGAGATTTTTTCACGCACTTCAGCCTCCTAGATACAACACCAGAGGAACAAGCAACCCTCGCGAAGGACGCAAGATTTGCAGGCGTGTTCCCATACCTCGCGCGCTCAATGCCTATCGCTGATGCCGAGGCGCTTCGTGAAAATCTGATCACCTTGGCTGCACACATTGAAGACCATCGCGTAAGCGACAGTTTCATTAGGGAGTACAACTGGCGGCAAAGATTTGCCCCGAGAGACCCAGACTGGATGCTTATCTATGACTTGCCGAGCGCCAAACTCGCCGAAGGCAAGTACGAAGAACTGGCAAAGGCAGAGTTCAAAGTACGGGAACAGATGCAGGTTTTGCGCGACGAGATCTCAAGCGCGCGCAAGCTCACACGAATACTGACTGCTGCCGACCCCACCGAGTTAGTGGAGCTTGCAGGACAGATACTCATCGAGATGGGTGCAGTCGATTCACGCATAGCAGCCTCAACGGGCAAGCACCTTATAAGTCCGGACGGGCGAGATTTCCTTCTTGTCGCACTTACCCAGCCAGATTTGATTCGACGATTCCACGTTGAACTCTTGGCTGCACGCCTGCAGATGGAAATGCTACCCATACTTGTGGTCGCGAATTGGCAGGTCGCTGTCGCACCGCAAGAAAGGGCAGCAATTTTGGATGAAAACCTCGTAGCTGCGTTACGCGGTTGTCAAGCCAGTGTCCTCACCAGCGTAGACCTCTACGATGCATATCAAGCTGCTCGGACAGTCGACGACAGCGGCCGTATCTGGACCCATGTGAGCGCAGGTTGGCATAGCGACGCCAAATTAAGCAGCATGACGGGGAAGGAAACCGTATGAGTAAAGCGCAATGGCTGGCGGCCGTAAGCTCAGTTTTGTGTGCGACAGTGACCGCCGCGGAAAGGTTTGAGAACATCTACCTTTCATTCAATCTTCCCGATGGGTGGAAATGCAAGCAGGAAGAGACTGAATTCGTGTGTACACCTCCGAGCCCCACTGGGAAGAACTACCCAGCGATGATGATCATGGCTGCCAAGCTGGCCGGACCCGACGATACGCTAGCAGCTTATAAATTGCACTTGGGACAGATTCCCCCCGCCACTGGCCGCGGCACGATCGTGAAGTCTCCGATCCAGACAGACATTCAAGGAGTTTTGTGGATCGACGCAACCTTGCTGGGCTCCGAGGTAGAAAACTACTACACAAGGTACATGGCTACGGTCAAAGGTGACGTTGCGGTTCTATTTACGTTTTCAGTCCACAAGAGTCGCTACGAAGATTTTGCCGGCGCCTACACCCTTGTCACACAAACGCTGAAAATCAAGCAAGATGCAATGAAGCAAGGACGCCGCTAGAGCCATTTCAGCCTCACCATGCCGCAGCCGCTCATAGGTGACGACGTGGACCGCTGGCTGCCCTCACGCACGGCGACGGTCCTGCGCAAGGCGGGCATCCGGACGCTGGCCGAACTCACGCTGAGGGTGCCGCGCCGCCGGCGCTGGTGGACAGCGGTCGCCGGGCTGGGGGCCGGCCACGGCCGCGCAGGTCGAAGCCTTCTTCGCCGCGCATCCCGAGCTCACCGGGCGCGCGCGGTAAGCGTGGCACCCGCACCCTACTGGCACAGGCCGCCGAAGTCAGATATCGACGACGTGGCGCAGCAGCCGGAACGGCACCCGCCAGCCCGGGCCGTCCGCGGTTTCCACCGTCGCGGTGCGCTGGTTGATCCGCACGATGGTGCCGATCTGGGTCTGCATATAGCGATCCTCGAACGACACCTTCTCGCCGCAGCGGAAGTCTTCCCGGCCCGGCTGTGACGGCGCCGCCGGCGTGGGCGGCGCGGCGGTGGAAGCGGTCGGCTGGGCTCCGGCCGGCGGCGGCTCGATGGCAGCGTAGGGCAGCTTCCACTCGCGCCGCGCGTCGGTTTCGTGCAGCGTCACTTGGTGGTCGCGCATGGCCACGACCTTGCCGCTGCGCATGCGCCCGTCGTGCCAGTCCAGGAAGCGCACCGTCTGGCCCAGGTGCATGTTGGCTCGCACGGCGATGATGCGGCGCGGGTCAGCCAGCATGCGGTCGATGATGGTGCTCAGTTGGAACAGTTCCAGGCTGCTGGCCTGGCTGAGCGCGTCGATGAGCTTGGGGTTGGGGCCTTGCGTGTCCACCGCCGTCGTCTCCCTGGAGTAGCGCGCCGGCGCACCCGCGTGGCCGGTCTCTCGGGCCGCTATTCTCAGGCGGCCTGGCGCTGCGGCAGCGGCTGGGCGCGGCCGATGTTCCAGGGCAGCAGCTCGTGGACGCGGTCGACGCGGTGCTCGGCGATGCGCTCGAACACGGCGCGCAGGTAGGCCTCCGGGTCCAGCCCGTTGAGCTTGGCCGTCTCGACCAGGCTGTACATGGCCGCGGCGCGATCGCCGCCGGCGTCCGAGCCCATGAAGAGGTAATTCGATCTTCCGAGCGCAATCCCACGCAGGCTGCGCTCGGCGGCCGAGTTGTCGATCTCGATGCGGCCGTCGTCGCGGTAGCGCGTCAGGGCTTGCCAGCGCGTGAGCGAGTACGCGATGGCCTTGGCCAGGTCCGACTTCCTCGACACGCGACCCACCATGCCCGTGAGCCAGTCGTGGTACTCCTGCAGCAGTGGACCGGCCCGGGCCTGGCGGTGCGCGCGCCTGACGTCCGGCGGCTGCCCGCGGATGTCCTCCTCGATGGCATAGAGCGCCTTGATGCGCCGCAGCGCCTGCGCGGCCACCGAGTCCTCACCGCGCCCGGTGCTGACGTACAGGTCCCACCACGGCCGCCTCGCGTGAGCCCAACAGGCTGCCTCGATGGCCTGCCCCTGCTGGTAGAGCCGCAGCCAGCCGCCGTAGCCGTCGGCCTGCAGGACGCCGCGGAACTTCTCCAGGTGCTTGCGCGGGTGGCGGCCCTCACGATCGGGCGAATACCGGAACCACGCCGCCGGTGCGTCCTCGCTGGCCGCCGGGCGGTCGTCGCGCACGTAGACCCAGAGCCGGCCTTCCTTGGTCTTGCCCTTGCCGGGCGAGAGCACCGGCACGGGCGTGTCGTCGGCATGCAGCTTCTCGGCGGCCAGCACGTAGCGGCCGAGCGCCGCCAGCAGCGGGTCCAGCAGCTTCTCGCCCCGGCCCACCCAGCGCGCCAGCGTGGAGCGGTCGATGTGCACGCCGCTGCGCGCGTTGATGCGGCTTTGCCGGTACAGGGGGATGTGGTCGCAATACTTCGAGACCGTCACGTGCGCCATGAAGGCCGGGCCGGCGATGCCGCGCACGATGGGGCGGCTCGGCGCCTCGGCCTGGAAGATGGTCTGGCACTTCACGCAGGCGAGCTTCGGCCGCACATGGCGGATGACCTTGAAGCGCGCGGGCACGAACTCCAGCTGCTCCGACACATCGGCGCCGATGCGCCGCAGCCGGCCGCCGCACGCGCTGCAGCCGCAGGCCTGGCCAGCGCTGTCGTGGTGGGCGTGCGTCGCCGGCACACGGTGCACCAGCTCCTCGCGCGGCAGGTGCGCGGGCAGGCTGCGGTCCAGGGCCGGCGCATTGGCTGCCGGCGCCGGCACCACCTTGGGCAGCGGGGTCAGTTCCGCCGGCAGCGGCGCGGCTTCGATGAGCGTGCGCTGGCCGTCGTCGAAGCGCTCGCTGGAAGCGCCGTACTGCTCCCGGATGCGGCGCGCCAACTGCAGCCGCAGCTTCTCGTTCATGAGCTTGAGCAGCACCAGCTCCGCGTCGCGCGCCTCGATGACGCGCAGCAGCGACTCGACGGTGTGGGGCCCAGGCGGCAGCGGCATGGGCCCTACTGTGCCGCTCCGCGTGGCAGCTGACCAGCGCCTCGTGAGCCGCGTGCAACACGCTCGGCTCAGGCAGCGAGCTCAGGTGTGTGCGTGCGCATCGGCATGCGCCAGTCGATGCCCTCCAGCAGCATCGACAGCTGCGCCGGCGTCAGCGAGACGCTGCCCGAGGTCGCCTGGGGCCAGACGAAGCGCCCGCGTTCGAGCCGCTTGGACAGCAGCATCAGGCCCTGGCCGTCGAACCACAAGACCTTCAGGATGTCGCCGCGGCGGCCGCGGAAGACGAAGACATGGCCCTCGAACGGGTTCCTCGCCAGCGCGGTCTGCACCATCGCCGCCAGGCCGTCGAAGCCCTTGCGCATGTCGGTGTGGCCGGCCACCAGCCACACCCGCGTCCCGGCTGGCAGCCCGATCACCGCAGCTCCAGCAGCGCCTGCAACACGCTGCGCATGCTGGCCTCGTCCACCACGCCGCGCAGCCGCACGAGCGCCGCACCGATCTCCACCTCGATGACGCCCGTGCCCGCGCGCCGCGGCGTTGGGGTTGCCGGTGCGCATGCGTGCGGGGCCGCCAATGCGGCGACCGGCTCCTCCACCGTCACGGGCAACAGCACCGTTGCCGGCTCGGCGGGCAGCCGGGCTGCGGCCTGCCGCTCCAGGTGCAGCCGCCGCCAGTTGAAGAGCAGGTTCGCGTTGATGCCATGTTCCTGCGCCAGGGCCGCCACCGACGCCCCGGGCTGCAGGCTGCGCTCGACCAGCTCGCGCTTGAGGGCCGCACTGTGCCGGCGCCGCGGGGCCCTGTCCGTGATGACTCGCTTGTCCATGTGTGCACTTCCCTGATCGTGCACATCTCGTAAATGAGAAGGTCAGCACGGTCGGGCGATCGTGCTCATGGGTTCAAGCCCTGCCAAGAAGGGCCCAGCCGCAACGCTTACCCACGGCCAGTTGATTGGCTCTGCTGTCCTCACGACGAGATCACCGTGCCCTTACCTTGCAAGTAGTCATGTAGGCTGGGAGGCGCCACGATTTTGAATCTACTTGGCAGCGTACTGAGGAGAACCACTTGGGGGTGGGAGACTGAGCCTCTTGCCCGCGATGGGCGTGGAAGCTGCGAGTGGTCGAGGCATATGCCGGCAGAAGCGACTGAAGGAGAGGGCTTGTGCCACAACCTTCTTCAGCCTGTGGCGTCACGGGCATCAACGAGAAGGTCACCGAGTCCGACTACAAGTCCTTATCTGCCGGCCGTGCTGCAGGATGTGGGTCGGGGTCGGCGGTGCAACTGCTACGTAAGTCAGCTGCCACCTGCATGGCCGCAGCGGCAAAAGCCTCCAAGCGCGCTGCGTCTGCCCGCGCAGCGTCATCGCGCTGCTGGCTCGCGGCTTGCTCGCCTCGATGCTGCCCAAGCAGTTCGATGAGCTGCAGCTCGAAAGTCACTTGCATCTCGGCGCCCAGCGCCTCGTTCAAAGCACGCTTGAAGTCCCCGTCGTCAGTGACCTCCGCTGCTGCCTGATGCAGAGCGAAGCGGATGACGTCCCTTGCCGTGCGGTCGGCTTGCATCGCGAAGTCCAGCCAGCCCGAGCGGCTCTCGCCTTTCTCGTTTGCAGCAAGACCGAGCACGCGAGCCGCATATCGAAAGCGGTGCTCGCCTGGTTGCAAGGACTCAATGGTCTGTGCCAGCGGCAGCAAGTCAGCCAGCGCGTTAACGCCAGCGGGCGCGGTGTAGCGGTGTTGCCAGAGTCGAACAATTTCGCGCGCGCAGGCCTCCTGCGCCGCCGGTCGCTGGTCGGGACTGGCCGCCTCCACTGCTTGCATGCGTTCAGCAATGAGGTGGGCCATCCAGTCTGATATCAGGTCTTCGTCGCTGGATAGCGTTTTAACCAAGCGCTTGCCGAGCGCAAGCAGGGCCTCAGAGCGTTCTAATTTTTCCATCGTGCGTCAGCATGTAGTAGCGCGCGTACGGCCAGGGGTAAGGCTCGACCTCGTCACGCTTGGCTGCATCGTCGGTCGGGTTTCGGCGTACATCGATGCTGATGATGAGGCATTGGCCGGGCCGGGCCGCCAGAAGTGCATCGATGAGGTTGCCGTCGGCTGCGAGCCGATAACCGGGCACAGCGGTTTGCTCCCGGCCATGTCCGACCATACGAGTCCATGACTCCGAGCGAAGCACACCCCCATTGGGGGCCGTCCACGTGCGCTCGTCGGCACTGAGCGTCAGTCCCACTGCTTGGCAAATGGCCTCGTCAGGCTCAGCACGCGGATAGCGCAGGCCCTGGCCCCAGGGGTCGCGCTCATCAATGCAAACGTTGCTGTCTTTGTGTGCGATCCAGCCATCCAAGCGCAGCAGCCGCTGCTCGCCATGCAAACGGCCGGTGTCGTCAGAAGAAGGCAGGAATGGGCGGTAGGTCGCCGTCTGTAGTGCGGCAATGAGTGCGGGCGCGACAGACTCATCGGTCAACGCGCTTCGCACGGTAACGTCTTCTTGGTCGCCACGCTCGCCAAAGCTCCAGTGGCCCCACAGCACCCACTTGCGCTGATCAGTCAGCAGCTGGCGGTCCAAGTGCTCGGGCGTCACGCTCCAATACCACTGGCTGTCCGAGTAGCCCGGAAGCTTGGGAGACCACACGAAAGGCGGGTCGCGAAGGTCGCTCACCCACATGCCGTTGGGGCGAGTCAAGCCATAGTTCCCCAGCCAGTCAACGAACTCGTTGTCACGGCTGTCTTTGCGATGGACGACCGAGCGCTCGCGCAGCAGGTCAGCCGCGACCATGAACATGGCATGGTAAGAGTGGTATGTCTGCAGATTGTCTGCCGTGGGCATCGTGCCGTGACGATGGTGGGTATCCATGCTGTCGCGGCTGAATACGCCCCGGTTGTAGCGCGCGTCGTCCTCCCAGGTCAAGCTGTGCGCCCCCATGCGAGTTTGATTGGCCTCGCGAACGCGCCGCTCCACGGAGCGCTGGGAGATGTTGAAGGCGTTGCCAAGCGGAGAGAACCAGTGCGGACCGATGTCGATGCCGAAGTAGAACTTGTCTTTGACGGCCTTGGGCTCGTCGCTCGGCTCGTCGTGCGGTGGGCCGGCGTACCCCTCGACCAGCAATTCAGGCTGCATTGGCTTGTTCACATCACACAAGGCTTGCTCCTCTTCAGCGCTCGCGGCTGATCCTGCAGCAAGGAGTGCCTGCGCTGCGAACCCCCTCAGCAGCACATGGTCGCAGGCCAGTTCCTGGCGCAAAAGAGCCACGCATGCTGGTGTCAGCCGATGCACCTCCAGCGCCGCGCGGGCTAAGCCGATGGCAAGCCACAGCCGGGCGTGCCACTCGTAGAACTTCAAGCGACTGTCGGCAAAGGGACCGGCGGCTCGCGCATTGGCAAAACCAGCGAGCTCGTCAAGCAGTTCGTTCCACTCAAGCTCCGCCACGCACCTGACCGCGTGCGCGAACTGCCAGCGCTCGGCCCACCGGGGCGAGCCCAGACCCGACCAGATGTGTCCGGCAAGAGCGCGAAGTGGTTCGGCCGGCGGCACAAGCGACGCACTCCAAGGACCATCGCCCTTGTCGTCGACCAGCGTTTCTTGCAGCAGGTTCAGGCCGTACTCCAAGGCTTGTGCTGCTTGCTCGGGCGTGAGCTTGGCCGAAAGACTCTCAAGGAGCTGAAACAGTTCTGGCGAATCCGCACGCTCGACATAGTCAACATACCCGCTCAGCACTGCGTCTACGATTTCTACGTTGTCAACAATCCTTTCGTTTTCGAGCTCCTTTAAGGGCAGGAACGGCCAGCGCGAGCGCTGCGAGATTCGAGAAGGCTCACGTACGCATACCTGCAAGAGCGCCTGCTTGAGCGCCTGGCGCACCGACACCAGCCTGCGCATGCTGCTCGGTATTGCTGAAAGAGTGCTGCGCAGCATGTAGATGTCAAAGTTACCCCAGCTGCTGATGGCTTTGACGAGCGCGGCCTTGCCCGAAGGCGAGCTCTGCAACGCCTCAGCCAAGAAATCTTCGAATCTCAAGTCTTTGCAAATAGCGCGCGCTTTCTGGTATGCCTCCTTTAAGGCCACAGCGTCGTCGGTCTTGACGCCTGCCAAACAGGTCTTCCAGTCTGCGGGGCTGTCTTCGCTGCGGACAGCTGGCTCACTGGCTGCCGTGCTTGACGCGGTGAACGAGCCCGGGATTTCTGAGACGCTGCTAACTGACTCGGCCTCAGGCGTGTTCGCAACGAGCCGCTCGATGTCGAGCAGGTCCACGCCCAGCTCACGGCCAAGCGCCTCGAACTTCTGCCACTGGGCCTTGCTTGCACCCAGCACGCGCACGTACCGGTAGCACACTGTGAGCAAGCGCTGCTGCTCCAAGTCGCTTTGGGCGGTGGCCAAGGCGTCGTCCAATGCCACCTCATGGAGCCACTGCGCTTCGATGCCCTGCAAAGCCACGAGCGCCTTTGGTGGTAGCTGCCGCTGATCGACGAGTGCCTCGATGGTCATTGCAAGCACGCGCTCGTAGGAGCCGAAGCCGCGGTCACGCCAGCGACTTGTGATGGCTAGTGCAGACGAGGGGCACAGCCTGCACAGTGATTGCAGTGTCGCCCCCCAGTCAAAATGATCTTCGGAGTACGAGTAGGTCAGTTCGGCAGCCTGGGAATACTTGTATGCGAGCTCAGGCTGAGATGAGCCAGGTACTCCGGCGCGAGCTGCAAGCACCGTCAGCGCGCTCCAGCGACTGAGGTTTTCCTCTCCAATGCGGCTTGCAATCTCGACTGCGCGGTCGAGGTATGCGGATGCCTCTTGCTTGTCAATGGGCAAGACCGCTCGCGCGAGCTGCATGTACTGAGTGACCCGCTCCTCAGCGTGCACTTCGATCAAGCCCTCGATGCGCTCGTACGCCTGACAGGCAAGCTCCAGCGCGAGGCCATGGTGGTCGGCTTTGTGCGCGCACGCTCTGCACAGTTCAGTGAGCGTTTGCGGCGACAACCCACTACGGACTTTCTCGAACCACACGCGATAGCGCTGCCAATGCGTGTCGCCTGCGGCGGCCGTGTCGCGCAGCGCCTCCAGCCATACGAGCGCGGCTGCTCCGTTCAAAAAGTCGCGCAACCCCGTGCGGTACGAGTCGGCGCCCGACAACAACGCAAGCGCATCTTCGGCTCCTGAAGTGAAGGCATCAGGTAAGGCGTCGCAAATACAGGCTGCCCACAACTTGTACCAGGGCCAGATGGCGCCCACATCACTGCAAAACTGCTCAGCTTCCCTGTTATGGTGCAGTGCCTTGCCTTCGGCGCTGATGTGCTCTGCCACGCTAGGCCGGGCTAAGTCCCGCAGAGTGAGATTGGCGCTCGCGAGCCGGTCGTACAGGGCGTACGCTTTGAGCAGCGGCGCATTAACCCTGCCAAAGCGCTCAACCAGCCCATAGGGAGGCTGTGCAGGCAAGAACTTCTTGACGACGGCAGCCCACATGGACTGCTGTAGGGGAAGGACGCGCCTTGCGATGACAATCGTTGAGCTTACGGCGTCGACCAAACTTCCATGGCTGTCCCAGGGCTCATCGAGTTCGAGCTTGACGTGAGGGCTGCTGAGCAAGCGAAGCAGACGCGCAAGAGGTAACTCAGGCAGCGAGTGGCCGACTTTTGCGCTTTCCAAAGCTAGCGCCAGCATCAGCCAAATGTTGTTGCCAGCGGCCGTAAACAGCGCATCGACCCCCGCATGGTTGAGTTGGTCGAAGAGCCGACTGGCGGCCTTCTTGCCCGCCTCGAACGCGATAGAGCGAGGTGTCCATCCCCTGAGAAAGCGCGCGGCATCCTCGGCGCCTCGCACGCTGAGGATGGCCAAGGTGAACACTGCACAGTCGTCACGCGTCACATCGCCGCCGTGTCGGTCCCCCTCAGACCGCCGTCTCGCCCAGGCGTTGAGCCAATCCCTGGCCAGACGCAAACGGCTTCTTGCATCGCCGTGCAGTTCGGCGTGGCCGGCCAACAAGCAGGCGTAGTAGAGCTGATTTGAACCCAGCCAAGTCGATGTGAACGTACGGCGCGACACCATCTCCTCGATGCGCGACACGGAGAGCACCTGCGCTGCGATGTCGGTGTTGTCCTGCAGGAGTTGGTTCTGACGGGTCTCGGCGGCCGACTCACCGCCTGCGCGCAAAGCGAGCTTGGCCGCATCAACGTATCGGCCTGCTTTCAAGCACGCCTTGAGCGCGAAGGTCAGCCGTTGCAGCTCTACGTCCCTGCGCTCCAACGGGTTGTCGCGCGGTAGTCCGTCATCGGAAAGCGCAAGAGCCGCCAGCTCATCGAGCTGCCCGGCGTCGAGCAGCATTGATGGCAGCACCGACGCGGCGTAGCCGCTCTCGCTTGCCAGTGGTCTCAAGCGCGCAAGCAGCTGCTCCATCTGGCCGGCGCTAGGCTTGAACGTTTCTTGGAACCACGTCTCCGACGGCTCGTCGAGGAAGTGCAGGCTTTCGCCCTTGACCAGGAGCGGGCGGCCCAAGGCAGTGGCAAAGCTTCGAATGGCAGACTGCGGACACTGAGAGACCGCTGACAGCACCGACATCGGCACCAGAGGGCGCAGGACCGCGAGGCATTGGCACAGGATGTCGACCTGCTGCGCCTCGACGGTTCCAACCTCATCCTTCAGCCTCTTGACGGCCTTATCAAGCAGGTGGTGCAAGGTCTTGCTAACTGTCGTGGGCGTTGGTCCCAGCTCGCGCAGCATCTCCCGCAAAGACAGCTTCTGCGCCAGTGCGAAAGCCTGAACCCGCGGGTTGTGGCTGCTGAAGACTGCGAACTCATCGACCTCACCCTCCGTTGCATCGGGGTAGGACTGGCGCAGGTGTCTTGCAGTTTCAGCTCGTGAAAACGGCCTCAGCTCCACCTGCGGCGCATCAGGCCCTGCGTCGAGCATCTCAATCCGGTGAGTGCGCGCGGTGAATACCAAGCGGACCCCATCGGGCACGTCCATTCGAATGAGGTCGCGAACGAAGGACAGCTCGTTGCGCTCACGGGCAGCCATGACCGCGTTGTCAGCGGCGTCGATGATGATGCACAGCACTGCCCGCTCATCATTGGCGCGCAGCAGCCGTGCAGCCTGCTCGATGCGAGCAGCAAACGCTCTCATGAGCAACTTGACATCCGGGTGACTGGTGGGGATGAGGGGAAAGCACAGCCCCTTGGCGGCAAGCTCGTTGGCGATTTGTACAAGCGCGTCAACGTGCTGGTGGCGCCGCTTATCAGGGCGCCGGTACGAGCCGTCGCCAAAGCAGTCGTAGACCAAGGACGTCGAGCTAGGCCCCAGCGAACTGGCCAGCTGGCGTGCCACGACGGACTTGCCAACACCACCGTCGGCATGGAGGACGAGCGCAGAGCGGGAATCCAAGATGGTCTGCAGCAGCTCTTCGTGCTGTTCCCGGCGGAACTCGCCAGGAGCCGAAGCAGCCTCGTACGGGGCAGGGAAAAGATGCGGCTCGGTGACCTTGAAGGCGCTCAGCACGTCGTGGCGCCGCACCGTCGGGTTGAGCATGCCCTCCGACGTCGCGCGCCGCTGAATGAGCTCCTTGATCTGCCCGGCAGCGTCAGCGTCGGGGTCGGACAAGAAGACGTTCGTGCTAAGCGACAGCAAGTTACGCTGGTCCCATAGCCCCGGCTGACCTGCCTGGACCCGCAAGAGCGAGAAGAAGCCGGGGATGTCGTTCGACTTCTCGGCGTAGCCCGTCAGCAACGCGCCAATCCGTTGGTCGCGAACAGTGCCGTTGCGGGCAAGGTCGTCTATCGTCTGCACCACCTCGGGCGCCACCGGCCGGTTGGTCAAGAAAGTGAAGCTCAACTTCTCCTTGACGAGCGCAGCCGGGTGTAGTTCGCAGAACTTGCTGAAGCGCTTGGAGAAGGCTTCTATCGTCTCTTTTAAGCCGCTGGCAGTCCACGGCTCGTTCGGGTTCTTCGTGGAATGCTTGAGCTGAAAATACTCCACCGCGCTTGCCTGAGCCAACGCCTCGTGCTCAAAGTACAAGCCGACGTCGATGACTTCTTCGCCCAGCTCGACCGCTTGGCCATTCGCCTCTTCCGGTGACGCGCCTTCAATACTAACGGCAACCAGCTGCGATTTCGGGTCGAGAAGTCGCAGGCATTGCCTGGCGGCCCAGTAGTAGTGGAACTGGTCACCGTCCCGGCTGTAGCGGACAGAGTCTGAGTACGACATTTCGTGGAGCTCTCTACAGCGGCTGCATGCCGCATTGCAATTTGAGCACTGCTACCGGCGGCATTTCTTGCAGCGTGCGTTTGCCGCCAGCTTACTATTGAGCCGGCATCAATGAACTTGAATCAGGCGGCATAGCGAACCGGCTCGTGCTCGAAGTAGCTGCGGATGCGGTGGGGCTGGCGCTGCACGCTACGCAGGTGCTGCGCGGTGGCCTTGACCAGTTGCAGCTTCGTGCGCGCCGGCGCCAGCTTCGTGACCGCCTGCTTCAGATCCGCGTTGGCCATCTCGTCGGGATTGAGCTCGGGGCTGTAGCTTGGCAAGTAAAACACCTCAATGGCCTCGTGATGTTTGGCCAGCCATGCTTTGACGGCCTTGGCGTGGTGCACCCGCAGGTTGTCCAGGATGAGGAAGATCTTCTTGGACGCGCCCTTGACGAGCCGGCGCAGGAAGTCGATGAGGATGGCGGCGTTGAGCGCGCCATCGAAGATCTTCCAGCGCATCTGGCCGCGGTTGGTGACGGTGGAGATGACCGACAGGCCATGGCGCTTGTTGTTGACGCGCACCACCGGCGTTTGCCCCTTGGGAGCAAAGCCGCGCCCACGCACGTCGTCACTGCGCAGCCCGCTTTCGTCACCCCAGTGGATCTCGACGCCTTCGACCTTGGCGCGCGTGGCGATGACGGGGTAGTCCTCTTCAAGCCACTTGCGTACGGCCGCGGGCGACTGCTCGTAGGCCTTCTTCATGGGCTTTTGAGGCGTGAAGCCCCAGCGCGAGAGGTACAGCCCCATCGTGCGCACCGGCAGTCGGACGCCAAAGCGCTGCTCGATGAGCTGTGCCACCGCCTGGCGCGTCCACAGTGCGTAGACCATCTTCAACTGGTCCGGCGTCTTGTCGGCGATCAGCCGCTGCACCTCGTCCTCCTGGCTGGCGTCGAGCCGGCGATGCTCGCCGACCTTGCGGCCGCCCTCGGCGTCGTGCAGTCCCTCGGCACCCTTGGCCTCATGGCGCTTGCAGATGTCGAACACGCCTGTGCGGCTCAGGCCCGTGAGCGCTGCAATCTCGTCGTAGGTGTGCTGGGCCTGGCGCAGCCGGATTACCTGCGCGCGCCTCTCGTGCCGCGCCTCGCGCGACAGCGATCTCATGTCCGTTGCTTCCATCACAGCGGGATCATGGCGCGTCAAGATTTCAAGAACATTACTGCCGCCTCAATAATAGGCCATGGCGGCCATCGTCAAAGCCAACGAGTTGACCCACTCGGAACTCAAAACAGGTCCAAAAGTAACTGGAATCATTGCTTCCAGAGCCGCCTGTGGGCTGGGCCTTTCACAGCGAAACTGCGAATGCGTTGCGACAGCTTGGCGTATGCATCGCAAGTCTGCGGAGAGGTCGGATCAGCAGTTCCAGTGTTAGCGTCCGGCGGCACCACGGTTGACGAAGGGCCGGAAGGCCAGCAAGGTACTCAGCCTTCGGGCGTAGGGCTCCAGCGATGCGGCAGCAGCTCTTCAAGGCGGCTGTTGAGGTGGGTCGGCAGCCGGGCGAGCACGTCGCGCAGGTAGGCCCATGGGTTGTGACCGTTGAGCTTGGCTGACTGCACCAGGCTCATGACCATGGCAGCCCGCCTGCCGGCGAGCTCGCTGCCGCAGAAGAGCCACGCCTTGCGGCCCATGGCCCAGCAGCGCATCTGCTGCTCCAGGTGGTTGTTGTCCAGCGGCACGGCGCCGTCGTGCAAGTTGCGCGTGAGCTCTTCCCAGTTCTTGAGGCTGTAGTCGATGGCTGCTGCCGTGGTGCTGCCGTCGGCCACCCGTCGGCGCTGCAGCTTCAACCACACCAGCAACTCGTCCCACAGCGGACGCGCCAGGGCCTGGCGCACCGCCAGCCGCTCATCGGCGGCCAAGCTGCCCAGCTCGGCCTCAACACGGTAGATGCGGGCGATGCGCTCGATGGCCTGCACCGCCACGTCGCTGGCCCCGGCCTTGGCCAGCTCGTCGAACTTGCGGCGTGCGTGCACGAGGCACGCCGCCGATCTTCTATCGGGGTACGCCTTGGGGTCCAGCGCCTGGTCGTAGCCGGCGTATCGGTCACACACCAGCGTGCCTTGCCACGAGCTTGGCTTGTCGGCGTCGGGCCCCGTTGGCGGGTCGGCCGTGCTGGCCAGGAACGCTACCGGGTACTGGCCGCCACGGCCCAGGCAGAAGTCGTAGACGACACCGCGCTGCGCATCGAGGGCACCACGGGCATAGGCCCAGATGTACGTCTTCTTGGTCTTGCCCGCGCCCGGGTCGAGCATCGCTACAGGCGTCTCGTCGGCGTGCAGCACGGCGCAGCTCAGTACGAAGCGCTTGAGCAGTTCGTACAGCGGCTCCAGTGCCGCGCCACCCTGGCCGGACCACGACGCCAGCGTCGAGCGCGGCGTGTGCACCCGCGAGCGCGCGTTGATGGTCTCCAGCCGGTAGTACGGCAGGTGGTCCACGAAGCGGCTGATCATCGTGTGCGCCACCAGGCCGCTAGCGGCCATGCCGCCATCGATGATCTCCGGCTCGGCCGGCTCCTGCACCAGGCGCTCGCAGCAGCGGCATGCCCACTTGCCGTAGACGTGGCGGTGCACGAAGAACTCAGCCGGCACGATGTCGAGCTTCTCGCTGACGTCTTCGCCCACGCGCGTCATGGGGCGGCCGCAGCCCGGCGTCGGGCAGTGGGTGTCTGCGGGCTCGTGGCGGTGCTCGACGCGGCGCAGGTGTTCGGGCAGAGCCTGGCGGCGAGGACGACGTGGCGGCGGCTTCGGCGACTCCGGTGTCTGCGGCATCGCGGCGCGCAGAGCTGCCAGCTGGGCTTCGAGGGCGGCCTCGTCTTCGGCCATCGTGTCCTCGAACATTTGACGCTGCTGGGCGTCCATCGCCTCGGTCTTGGCACCGAAGCGCCAGCGCTTGAGGCGCGCGAGCTCGAAGTTGACCTTCTCGATCTTCGCGTCGCGCCAGGCGATGTCGCGCGCCTGGCGTTGGATCTGCTGGTCCTTGAGCTCGAGCTGCTGGTCCTTGAGCGCCATCTCGCGGGCCTGGCTCTCGATGTGCTGCAGCATCTGCTGCGCGAGCTGGCCAAGCGCCTCGGGCGTAAGGCCCTGAAGATCCTTGGCGGTGAGGTCGCGCATGCCCGGCATCATGCCGCCCCGGCGGCATGGCAATCCATTGGCGGATATGCCGTTGCCAGCGCGCCGCGGCCCCCTGCGCGGCGCAAGCTACACGCAGCTGATCACGCTCATCTCCGGCAGCCGTTGCCAGGGCAGCCCCAGCACCAGGGCGTCGAACTGCGCTTGCGTCAATGCCAGGCGTTGGCTGGAGTCAGCGGCACGCGGCCAGTCGAAGCGCCCGCGGTTGAGCCGTCGCGCTGCGCACCACACCCCGAAGCCGTCGTGCACGAGCAGCTTGACGCGGTTGGAACGGGCATTGGCGAAGAGGTAGCCGTGGTGGGCTCGTGCCTCGCCGTGGACCATCACGACGTAGGCCATGAGCCGCTCGGCGCCGGCGCGCATGTCCACCGGCTGCGGGCACAGCCAGAGGCTGTCGATACGGATCACCGCAGGATCTCGCGCAGCCACGCCGCGAACTGTGCAGCAGCCTGCATGGGCCAGCGCACGTTCACCGTAACGGCTCCGCGGCGCAGCTCGATGTGAATCTCCTGCGGCGCTTCAGCTTGCGGCGCCGACGCCGGCGCCGCGCTCTGTGCCTGCACGGGCGGCGGCAGCTCTACGGGAATGAACACCGGCGCGGTATTGATCACCGGGCTGGCCTCGGTGCTGAGAGCTGCCATTGGCGCCGCGACCGCAGCTGCCGGCGCACCCCGGCCACGCCGCCATTGGTGCACCAGGTTGGCATTGAGGCCATGGGCCTGGGCCACGGCAGCCACTGACGCGCCAGGCTCATCGCAGGCGGCCATGACTGCTGCCTTGAACTCGGCGCTATGGCGCCGCCGCGGATTCGACCTTGAGTACATAGATGTCCATCTAACGATTGATGGACGTCATCGTTGGCTTCTGGCCCCAGCTACTCAAGGTGGGAGGGCTGGCCGCTTACGTTCCAGTACCGTGTACCGGCAACTAATGGCTTGACTCTTTACATAGAGTTCGGTGTGCTGCGTTACTTACTGATCGGCGCGTTGAGATCTAAACAAGACCAGCATGTGCAATGCAGGCCCGGATGACGCGAGGCTTTTGTCGAAGTCGTTGGCAGGCACCGCGCAGCTTTCTACGGATCTCTGCGAGGCTGGCGCAGCAGACGTTGCGCAGCTCGACGTGCTTCAGATGCCGCCAGATTCCTTCTTGAGGGTCGAGTTCGGGCGCGTAGCCGGGGAAGCGTTCGAGGTGCAGCCTGTCGCCGGCTTCCTCATGCAAGAACTGCTTGACGGCGCGGCTGCGATGGATCGGCGCGCCATCCCACAGCACGAGCAGCTTGCCTGGTACATGACGCAGCAGGTGGCGGCAGAAGACAATGACTTCCACCTCCGTGATGGCGTGCTCATGAACTTGGAAGTACAGCCGCTCATCCTGAGCCACGGCGCCGATGACGGACAAATGGTCACGCGTCAGTCGGTGGTGCAGCACCGGCGTGTGGGCTACAGGCGCGTAGGTCCGCACGACCGCCGGCAGCAAATAAAAGCCGCTCTCGTCGACGAACACCACCTTGCGGCTCTCTTGCTGCGCCTGATTTTTTTATGGCCGGCCAGCGCTCCTGGCACCATTGCTCGATGGCTTCTTCGTCACGCTGCGTTGCCCGCAGGGCAGGCTTTTGAGGACTGCGTTTCCACGACTGAAGCAGCTTGCTCACATGCCCAGGGTGGTAATGCACGCCGAGCTTGCGCTCGATGAGCGCCGCTACGCGCTTGCGTGTCCATACCTCGCCGATGAACCCGTGCGCTGGGGCTCCTTCGTCGAGCCAGGCCAGAACCTTGGCCTGCTGTTCGGCCGAGAGCTTGCTTGCCGCCCCAGGTGCACTGCGCTTATGCAGGGCCGTGACGCCGCCACCTTCGCGAGCGCGGCGCATCCACTGCGATACCGCCCCCGGCGTGACGCCCAGTGCCTCGGCGACCTGCGCCTGTGTCCAGCCAGCCTCGTGCAATTCCCAGGCACGCAGTCGTCGGCCTTCGCGCCAGTCGACGGCTCGACTTGAAAGCAGTTGTCCCATGCCGGCCTCCTCGAAAAGCCTGATGGAGTTGAGCAATTTACGCGCCGATCAGTAGGATCCGGCAAAGGCAGTGAACAGGCGCTGGAACGCGGTCGGGAGCACGCCGGCTTTCGGTTCACCCGTGACCCAGCGCAGTAGGCGGCCGACGTTGATTGCCGCAGCTGTCATGAGATGGGCCAGATGTGTCTTGGCTTGGCCGATGTAGCGGGTGCGACGAACCGAGTGGCTGCGGACCGCCTCCGAGATGGTGCCTTCGATACCGGACCGCCACGCATGCTCGCTGGCATAGGCGGCGTGCTTTTCCTGCTCGCGTCGCTCAGTCAGAAGCTCACGCTGCCCTTGAGGTCTTATCGTGATCTGCCGTTGCGGAGGCATCGAACTGGTACATCGTGCATGCATAGCACACTGGCCGCAATCGTGGCGCGACCAGCGAATCTTGACGATGGGCTTGCCGAACGGGTTGGCTGTCGGTTTCCAATAGATGCTGTCCTTGCCAGCCGGGCAGACGGCACGGTGATTGTCGTAGTCGATGTGGAAGTCACTGGCTGCGAAGCCGTTTCGTTCTTTGGCTTGCCGTTCGTTGTCGCTGCGGGTCGGTCCAATGAGCTCCACCTGGTAGAGCTCTCGGGACTGCTGGAACAGCGCCGAGTTCACGTACGCGGCATCAGCGACGTGGACACCTGGCAGTACGCCGCGCTTTTGCAAGGCAGCATGGATGTCAGGTGTCACGTTGGCGTCGTACACGGTGGCAGCGGTCGTCTCAACGTTCGTGATCAGGTTCGGCGCGGCGCTGTCACAGGTCTCGGTCAGATGAACCTTGTAGCCGGTCCACACGGTCTTGCCTTTGCTGCAGCGGCGCGCCTGCGTATCGTGAGGCGAGCATATGAAGAGGCCAGCCCGAGGAATGTTGTCCCTGGAGCGCCAGGCAACGCGTTCTCCTTCTGCCGTGCGCACGATCATAAAGTTCTGCACCCATACCTGGCGCAGGGCCTCCAAGGCCGGTAAATGGCGCAAGTCCGCGGGGGCCTCTGGAGAGTTCAAGGCAATGAGCAGTGCCATGCCGTCTTCGCCAATCTGAGCGGCCCACGCGAGGCGCTTGGCTTCACTCCTGGGCACCCGCAGTTCGCCGGTGGGCAGCGCATAGCGGTCTACCCACGCCGGCGTAACGTGCTGGCATAGCCAGTCTGGGTCTGTTCGGGCAAGGGCGTCGAGCGCATGCCGCACCGTCTCGGTCACGAGGTCGAATCGCGTCAAGGCCTGGACGTTGGCCAGCACGTTGGTAGAGTCGCTGCGCTGCCGCCCGCCACCGTGCAACAGCTCGCGATCCCGTGCTATTGCCAGAACCGCCTCGAACACCCGATGCTCCGCGTCGTGGGCAAGCAGCCGTGCGCGGAATTCGCTGAGCACGGTGTGGTCGAACCCTGAGTCTGTCAACTCCAGGCACAGCAGGTACTTCCAATCAATGCGGGTTCGGACAGCGTCTGCTGCTTGGCGATCAGTAAGCCCCTCCATGAACTGCAGCAGCGTCACGAGCGCGAGCCGTGCAGGCGACTCCGCTGGCTGACCGCGGATGGGGAACAGATCCGCGAAGTCTTCGTCAGCCACGGCCAACTGCAGCACGTCGAGCATGTACATGACCGCGTTGCCTTCGGGGTAGATCGACCGCGCCACTCGGGCCGTCTCCTTGGGAACGGCGCTTCTGCGCCGGGCAAGCATGGACATCACCTGCCTCCTGGAACTTGCCGCGCACCCGGGCGCCACCATCACCGCCACGCCGCACGGTCAGAGGCCGAACTGTGCGCCTGCTGCCCCGAATTCGCCACCGGGATCATTCTTTAAGTGGACACGATCCTTAACGCTCGATGCGTCCTCATCAACACGGGATCGCCGCGCGCTTACGAGCATCTGGTCGCGCTCGCGAAAACTCAGCGAGTGATCTACCCAGACCGAGCCGCGGCGCACGCTCTTGCGCAGCGCCATCATCGTGCTGGCCTCGAAGGCACGCCAGGCAGCCTTGGGGTCGACGCCATGGACGAGCGGATTCCACGCCGGGCCTACGTCGGGCAGCGCGGAGCCTGAAGGCAGGCTGCCGGCACTGCGTTGTTGCAGCTCTCGCCATGCCTGCCACTGGACGATGCCGGCGTCCTTGGGTTGGCCCTGGAAGTCCAGGTCCTCAAGAACTGTCAGGCAGGCATGCACCCGCTGCGAGTCCTGTGCCAGCACCGCCCGCACGTGGAAGGCGAATGACCGTTCGGCTTCAGCGCTGCCGTCGATGCCGGCGAGCAAGCGCTGCGCTTCCAGCACGCGCTGCTGCCAATCCTTCGTTTCGTCGTGGAGCACGCCCTTGAGCTGCACGGCCTGCTTCAACAGGTCGACAGCTTCGTGGCCGCGCTGGGCTTGGGCACGCTCGACCGCGGCGCGCAGCAGTTGCTGGCTGCGCCGGCCTGCCTGCTGCAGCGCCGTGTCGGTGAGTTCCAGCAGCACCACGCGCAGGAAGCACACGAGCTCAACCAGCTGGAGCTTGGTGCGGATCTCGCGCGACTTGACCGGGCGGCGCCCCCGGATTTGGCGCGCATAGGCCTGTTGCCTGGCGAGCACCACATCCGACAGGTCCCACTCATGGGCACCCAGGGACTTCAGGTAGCGAACCTTCTCCACGGTCTGCGCCAGCGTCGTGGGGCTGTGCTTCTTTGGCGGCGTCTTCAGCCACTCAAGGTGCGTGGCGTCCCCCGGCGGCCGCAGGGTGTGGACCGCATGGATCAGCTGCTTGCCGCGAGCGCCGGGAACGGCCCTCGCCACGCACGCCACGATCTGATCCTCGCCTTGCCAGAACGCGGCACGGGCCCACTCCAGCAGCCGAAACGACGACGGGATGAGGATGCGGCGCGCAAACAGCCACTGCTTGGCCGCTTCGATGAGGTCATCGGTGTGCGGTGCATCCTGGGCCTGCAGCTTCAGCGCGGCCGTCAGCTCATGTTCGTCTGCCGGAGCAATCTCGGACAGGCCAAGGTAGTCCTTGGCCCAGCGCTGATGAGCGGAATGCGTCTGGCGCCGCCGGTAGATGGCCCTCAGGCTGGCAATGGACGGCGCGGAGACACTGACCGCGTCCGCCGCGTAGCGCAGCAGGTTGCGCGGGATGACCGTAAAGCCGTCTAGTGTCCGACCGGCGACCCGCATGAACAGCACCATCAGCGCTGCCGCCAGCCGGTGCTCGTCGCGGAATTGCTCCTGCAGCGCCTTGATGTCGTCCCGGGAAAGCTGGAAGAAGTGGTCGAGGTCGAAATCGCTCAGCCGTGCAGGCAGGCTGCTTTGTCCGACGAAGCGGTGAGCGAACGCTGACATGGCCGCCTCGGGGGAGCGCAAGGGGAGCTGACTCCACGCAGCAATCGGCCGTCAGCGCGACCGGACTGCCCTCGATGCGGGTACAGAACCAGGGGGCGCGCCTGCTGCTGGGCAAAGCGCACCAAAATTGCGAATTAGTACGAGACCCCCGTCACGAAGCTGGCGCCGGCGCGCACGAAGCTGCAACTGGTCAAGGCCACCGCGCAACGCCTGCGCAGCGTGCAGCGCCAGCCCGACCGCATCCGCAGCTACTTCGAGCACGAGCCGGTTCGCTATGCCGCCTGATTCAAGTTCATTAGTGCCGGCTCAATAAAGGAGCTCACATTGATTGACGCGCCGCAACGGCCGCTGCCGCTCTGATCAGCTGCTGATGATCAGATCAGTGCCGCAATCGCCTGCCCCATCTCTGTCGTGCTAGCGCTGCCGCCCAGGTCACGCGTGCGCGGACCCTCGCGCAGTACGGTTTCGATGGCCTTAACGATCGCGTCGTGCGCCTGGCGCCCCGCGCCCTGACCATGGGTCAGGAAGTCCAGCATCAGCGCGCCCGACCAAACCATGGCTACGGGGTTTGCGATGTTCTGACCAAAGATGTCCGGCGCCGAGCCGTGCACGGGCTCGAACAGGGAGGGGAAGCGGCGCTCGGGGTCGAGGTTGGCCGAGGGCGCCAGGCCGATGGTGCCGGTGCAGGCCGGGCCCAGGTCCGACAGGATGTCGCCAAACAGGTTGCTCGCCACCACCACGTCGAATCGGTCTGGCTGAAGCACGAAGCGGGCGCTGAGGATGTCGATGTGCTGCTTGTCTGCCTGCACTTCGGGATAGTTGCGGCCCATCTCGTCGGCGCGCTCGTCCCACCAGGGCATGCTCACCGCGATGCCGTTACTCTTAGTGGCCACGGTGAGCTTCTTGCGCGGGCGCGACTGCGCCAGCTCGAAGGCGAATTTCAGGACGCGCTCGGTGCCGTGGCGCGAGAACACCGACTCCTGGATCACGATCTCGCGCTCGGTGCCCTCGTAGATGCGCCCGCCCAGGTTCGTGTACTCGCCTTCCGTGTTCTCGCGCACCACGAAGAAGTCGATGTCGCCGGCTTGGCGCCCGGCCAGCGGGCAAGGCACGCCCTCAAAGAGGCGCACCGGGCGCAGGTTGATGTACTGGTCGAACTCGCGGCGGAACTTCAGCAGCGAGCCCCACAGCGACACGTGGTCGGGCACGGTGGAGGGCCAGCCCACGGCGCCGAAGAAGATTGCATCCATGCCCTTGAGTTGCGCCTTCCAGTCGTCCGGCATCATTTTTCCGTGAGCCTGGTAATAGTCGCAGCTCGCCCAGTCGATGTGCGTGACCTCCACCGTGAGGCCAAAACGCTTTGCTGCAGCCTGCACCACACGCAGGCCTTCAGGCATGACTTCCTTGCCAATCCCGTCGCCGGGAATTGCGGCGATTCGATACGTCGTGCTCATGTCCGATCTCCTCGAATGACACGAGGAATGGTAAAAGTTCACGCCGTATTTACAATGCTTTGTACTGTGAACTGATCATGCACAAAACGTGAGCAATAGTGCGCCTGACTTGGAAGACCTGCGCGTGTTCAGCCTGGTTGTGCGCAAGTCCAGCTTCGTTGCCGCGTCCGACGAACTCGGAGCATCGCCCGCCTATGTCAGCAAGCGGGTGCGGGTGCTCGAAGAAACACTGGGAGCACGGCTCCTTCACCGCACGACGCGCCGTGTAGCACTGACGGAAGAAGGCGAACGGGTTCACCGCTGGGCGCAGCGCATCCTTGACGATATTGACCAGCTCGTACAGGAGGTTGGTGGCACGCCGGCACAGGTTCGCGGGTCTTTGCGTGTATGCAGCAGCTTCGGTTTCGGGCGGCAGCAAGTAGCGCCGGCGCTGGGGGCACTGGCCGAACGCCACCCGCGTTTGCAAGTGCGGTTGGAACTCTTCGATCGACTCATCGACATCGGTGCCGAGGGCTTTGACTTGGATGTGCGTGTGGGTGACGAGATCGCACCGCATATGATCGCGCGCCGCCTGGCGGCCAATCACCGGGTGCTCTGTGCTGCGCCCAGCTACTTGGCGCGCAAGGGTGAACCGCGCTCACTGGACGATCTGCGTGGACATGACTGCCTGGCTATCAAGGAGCGGGATCACCCCTTCGGCGTATGGCGCCTTCAATGCGATGGGCGCGAACAGGTTGTCAAGGTGTCAGGGCCGCTGTCGAGCAACCATGGCGAAGTTGCACTGCGTTGGGCGCTGGATGGCCGAGGCATCGTGCTTCGATCGATGTGGGAAGTGGCGCCACTGTTAGCCGCAGGCGTTCTGGTACCCGTGCTTCCTGAGTGGGTCCAGGTGGCCAATGTATGGGCGGTGTACCCGACACGCCTGGAACGTTCGAACAACCTCCGAGTGGCGGTCGAGTTCCTGCTGCAGTGGTTCCGCACATCCGGAGCTGCGGATGGAAACTGGCAGACTGCAGGACCCACTGGTCCATGAGCATTGCTGTTTGAAAGCGTGCGCCATGGCAAGCGAAACATGTCGTTTTCCTGACCCTGGCTGACCTTGTCCCTGCAAATAGGCGCGAGCTGCGGTTCCTTATGCCTGCAATGCATCGGCAAGGTTGATGCACCATGCGAGAAAAACGTTGCTGACACATCTAGATTGTGTCGACCATTTTCGGCTCTTGATCTTGCCGATCGATCACGTGCGTCGCACCGAGGGAAGTAGCTGCAAGAACCGTGGTCCCACCCCGGCGTTATCGAACTGTCTTTTGCCTCCAAGGCGGTGGCGCAAGGGATTGACGCAACATGGCCAGAAAGGCCGTGGTGCGGGCACTTCGCCCGAAGCGCGTGCCAAGCATGGCGACCACATCGGCCGCAGGAACTTCCCAGCTTGGGAGCACGCGCTTGAGACGACCGGCTGCGAGGTCGGCAGCGACATTCCACTCCGAGCGGATCGCGACACCGTGCCCTGCGAGCGCCCACTCGCGCACCACCGCCCCGTCGTTGCTGCACATGGTGGGATGGATTCGGACGGTATCCGGCTCGCGGGAAGGGCGCAGGAAACGCCACAGGGTGACGTCCTCGTCGTTCTCCCTGACCACGAGACATCGATGCCGCGTCAGGTCCGAAGGCGATTGAATGGCTGCGGCGTTGGCAAGATAGTCCGGGCTGGCGCAGAGGATGCGTCGGTTCGGTGCCAGCGTGGTGACGATCTGGTTCAGCGGACCTGGCGGGCCGATGTGAATCACGACGTCGCTGCTTTCGACCAGCCGCGCGCCCGGATGGTCGGAGAGATCCAGGGTCACCGTCACGCTGGGATGGGCTTTTGCAAAGGCGTCCACCACCGGCGCTACATGAAGCCGGCCAAAGCCGTGGGGGGCGGCGACCCGCAGGTGCCCGCCGACGGCATTCTTCCGATCCGCCAAGGCCTCGGACAGCGCCTCCATCGCCTCTGCCACGATCGTCCCGTGCGATGCGACGAGGGCGCCTTCGTCAGTCAGGGTCATCTTGCGGCTGGAACGGTCGATCAACTGAATGCCGAGCCGCGCTTCCAGTGCACGCAAGCGCTGGGTGACGGCTGGCGGCGTGACGTCCAGCTTCCTTGCGGCTTCGGCGAGCGACGCGGACTTGGCCAGCACGTTGAAGAAGCGAAGGTCCTCCGAACTGATCATTTAGCGCCGCCTTAATTAACCATGCAGATTCAGTAAATTGTAGATTGCCTCCTTCCGGCGCAACATCCGGCTCATGTCATTCGCCAATACCAGATGCCGCATCCCGGGATGAGTCGTCTGGAAAGGCACTACTGGAGGCAAGACTTTGGGCCAGGCAATTTCTGTGGAGAGGGCGAAAGCCGACGAGATCGCAACGACGGTGGGAGAACTGGCGACACCTTGCCTTCTCCTCGATGTCGAGCGGATGGAGCGGAACATCGCACGCCTGCGAGCCAGGCTCGACCGTCTGGGCGTATCGTTGCGTCCCCATCTCAAGACGGCCAAATCCGTGGACGTTGCACGGCGCGTCATGACATCGCCGGCGGGTCCCGCCACTGTTTCGACGCTCAGGGAAGCAGCGCAGTTCGCGGCCGCCGGCGTGCGGGACATCATCTACGCCGTCGGCATTGCGCCGTCGAAGCTGCCGCATGTGCTCGAGTTGCGCGCCCAGGGCGCCGACCTTGCCGTGGTGCTGGACACCGTGGAGCAGGCGCAAGCTGTCGCACAGGCTTCGCGCCAGGCGGGAACGCGCATTCCGGCCCTCATCGAAATCGACTGCGATGGCCACCGCTCCGGCGTGTTGCCCACGAACGCGCAGCGTCTCGTCGAGATCGGCCGCGCCCTCGAGGCCGGTGCGGAACTGCGCGGCGTGCTGACCCATGCCGGCGGGAGCTACACCGCACGTGGGAGCGAGGCGTTGCGGCAATGCGCAGAGGCCGAACGCCGCAGCGTTGTCGAGGCCGCCACGACCCTGCGGGAGGCGGGGCTGGCCTGCCCGGTGGTCAGCGTCGGCTCTACGCCCACGGCTCACAACGCGACAGACCTCACCGGCGTGACCGAAGTACGGGCGGGCGTGTTCGTGTTCTTCGATCTTGTGATGGCCGGCATCGGTGTCTGCCAGTTCGAGGACATCGCGGTCTCGGTGCTCGCGACGGTGGTCGGACACCAGCGCGACAAGGGATGGATCCTGGTCGACGCCGGCTGGATGGCCCTGTCTCAGGACCGAGGCACCCGCAAGCAGCCGGTCGATCAAGGCTATGGGCTGGTGTGCGACGCCGCCGGCACGCCCTATGCCGACCTGATCGTTGCCGATGCCAACCAGGAGCACGGAATCATCACGGTGCGGCCGGGCTCGGACGGCGTGCTTCCAGATCTCGCCATTGGCGACCGCGTGCGGATCCTGCCGAATCACGCTTGCGCCACGACCGCCCAGCACCGGTCCTATCACGTCGTCCGGGGCAGCTCAGACAAGGTCGAAGCCGAGTGGTCGCGTTTCGGGGGCTGGCAATGAGCGATGGCCCCATCGTGACCGGCATCCTGACGCAGCGCGCACCCGCGCCGGCAGGGCACTACTCCCAAGGCATCGTCTCGCGCGGACACGTCTTCGTCTCCGGCCAGTTGCCGATCCGCCCGGATAGGCAACCGTTGGCCGACGATGGTTTCGAGGCACAGGCCAGGCAGGCGATCCAGAACATGCTGGAGGTCCTGCGCGCCGCAGGCAGCACGCCGCAACACCTCGTCAAGGTGACGGCCTACATCGTGGGCATCGACCATTGGGCCCGCTTCAACGCGGTCTATGCGTCCATGTTGCCGGAGGCGCGCCCCGCACGCAGCGTGGTTCCCGTGTCGGAATTGCACTACGGATACCTGGTTGAGATCGATGCGATCGCCGTGCACGAGCCTGGCAGCGGCACGGAAACCGACCCCGCGGGATCGCTTCAATGACCACCGCAGCGACCCAGGCCCAACGTCGGGACCAGCACGACGTGGTTCTGGTCCCGTTTGGCAGGAGGCACCTGGAAGGCGCCCTCGCGCTCTCGCAGGAGATGTCCTGGCCCTATAGGCTCGAAGACTGGGCGGTGGCGCTCGAGCTGGGTCAGGGCTTCGTGCTGGAGAGCGCCGGTGTGGTGGTCGGGACCGCGCTCTGGTGGGCCTACGGCGAGACGCAGGCTTCCGCCGGGATGATCATCGTCGCCAAGGCTGCCCAAGGCCGCGGCCTCGGTGCGCGGCTGATGGATGCGCTGCTGGCAGCGGCGCATCCGCGCACCATCACGCTGAACTCGACAGCCGACGGCCTGGTGCTTTATGAGCGGCGCGGCTTCGTCCGCATCGGCGACATCCGCCAGCACCAGGGCGTTCCCACGCAGCGCCATGAGGCGCCGCCCCCGGGCCTCGTCAGGGCGATGGCTTCATCGGATAGGGCCACCGTCAGGCGTCTGGATCAGGACGCCACGGGCTGGGCGAGAGGCCGGATGCTGGAGCGGCTCGTCCAGGCCGGTGACGGCTATGTGCTTGTGCGTGGCGGCGAGCCGCGCGGCTACGCCATTTCACGCCCATTTGGCCGCGGGCATGTCATCGGTCCCGTCGTCGCCGAGAGCCCGACCGATGCGCGCGCATTGATTGAAGCGGCGCTTGCGCGCCTCGGGCGTGTTTTCGTGCGCGTCGATACCTCTGCCATCTCGCAGCTCGGGGACTGGCTCGAAGACATCGGCCTGCAGCAGGTCGGTGACGCCACCACCATGGTCCTCGGGACGCAAGTCCCGTCGACGGGGCCGGCGCGCATGTTCGCGCTCGCCAACCAGTCGTTCAACTAGGAGACACCGAGATGCTGCGCTCGGAGATGCGAGGAACGCGGATATGAAGCTGAAATCCTACTGGCTGGACACATCGGAGCCCTTCAAGAGCGCCACAGCAGGACCGGTGCAGGGCACTTGCGATGTCGCGGTGATCGGCGGCGGGCTGACGGGCGCGTCGGCCGCGCTGGCGCTCGCAAAGAAGGGCGCGCGCGTCGTGCTCCTGGAGGCACAGACCATCGGCAACGCGGCGTCCGGCCGCAACGGCGGCATGTGCAACAACGGCTTCGCCCAGGACTACGGCTCCCTGTCGGCCAAGCTCGGCAAGGAAGTCGCCAACCGGCTGTATCGGGCCTTCGACGCCGGGGTCGACATGGTCGAGCGCCTGGTGGCGGAAGAGAAGATCGACTGCAGCTTTGCACGCGTCGGCAAGATCAAGCTCGCGGCCAAGCCCGAGCATTACGACAAGCTGGCACGCAGCCAGGAGCTGCTCGCCGCCAACGTCGATCCGGACACGGCGATGGTGAGCCGTGCCGATCTGGCCAGCGAGGTGGGGTCGGACCGCTATTACGGTGGGCTGATCTATCGCAAGGGCGCCGGCATGCATGTCGGGCGCTTCGTCCGCGGCCTGGCGGAAGCTGCGGTGCGGCGTGGTGTGGAGATCCACGAGCATGCGCCGATGACGGGCCTGCGGCCTGCCCCCGGCGGAGGCCATCTGATCGACACGCCGAAGGGCCGGGTTCGGGCCTCGCAGGTCCTGCTGGCAAGCGGGACCTCGCAGACGGGGCCGCTGGGCTGGATTCGGCGCCGGATCGTGCCGGTCGGCGCGTTCCTGATCGTCACCGAGCCCTTGCCGATGGAGATGCTCGATCGGCTGATGCCGCGGCGCCGTATGGCGGTCGATACCAAGAACTTGGTCAACTACTTCCGAACGACGCCCGACAACCGGCTGCTTTTCGGTGGACGCGCCCGTTTCGCCGTATCCAACCCGGCCTCGGATGAGAAGAGCGGCGCGATCCTGAAGGCGGCGCTGCACGACATCTTCCCCGAGCTTCGCGCCGCACGCATCGACTATTGCTGGGGCGGCATGGTGGACATGACGCGCGACCGTCTGCCACGCGCCGGCGAGCGCAACGGCATCTACTACTCCATGGGCTACAGCGGCCACGGCACCCAGATGTCCACGCTGATGGGGACGATCATGGCCGAGGTCATGGACGGACGCGCCGAGCTCAATCCGTGGAAGGACTTCGACTGGCCCGCCATCCCGGGCCACTTCGGACGTCCCTGGTTCCTGCCGCTGGTCGGCGCCTATTACCGGCTCAAGGACAAGCTGGCCTGAAGTCGATCCCGCCACCGCATTCATCGAGGAGACAACCATGAGCGAACACAAGGCTCTGCACGGCCTCATCGGGGCCGAGGAAAGCATGCGCCTGATGGGTGAGCTGAAGCGCGGCGCCCGCCGCCGCGACGTGCTGGCGATGCTGATGGCTGGCGGCACGCAGGCCACGCTGGCAGGCTCCGTCGCGACGCTGGCCACCACGGCGCATGCCCAGACGCCGCGCAAGGGCGGCCGCATCAGGGTCGCAGGTACCGCTTCGGGCGTGAACGACACGCTCGATCCTGCCAAACAATCCAACCACACCGACTACTGCCGCGGCTACATGTTCTACAACGGGCTGACGTCGCTGGACGGCGCCCTGACACCGCAGCCGTCGCTGGCCGAGGAGTTCACCACCAGGGACGCCCAGACCTGGGTGTTCAAGCTGCGCAAGGGCGTCACCTTCCACGACGGCAAGCCGCTGACGCCAGCCGACGTGGTGTTCTCGATGATGCGGCACAAGGATGCGGCGACCACATCGAGGGCCAAGGTGCTGGCCGACCAGATCGAGGCGGTGACCGCCACCGGCCCCAACGAGGTGACCTTCCGCCTGACCTCGCCCAATGCCGACCTGCCCGTGATCCTGGGAACCTACCACTTCCATATCGTCAAGGAAGGCACGACCGACTTCACGGCCGGCATCGGCACAGGTCCCTACAAGGTGAAAGAGTTCAAGCCCGGCATGCGCTCCGTCGCCGTGCGCAACGAGAACTACTGGAAGCCGAACCGCCCGTATCTGGACGAGATCGAGTTCGTGGGCATCACCGACGAGTCGGCGCGCGTCAACGCGCTGCTGTCGGGCCAGGTGGACCTGATCGGCGCGGTCGATCCGCGCTCGGTCGAACGCGTCAAGGCCACCGGCAAGCACGCGATCTTCGAGACCAAGTCGGTCTCGTACACCGACCTCATCGTGCGGCTCGACCGCAGCCCGGGCAGCAACCCGGATTTCGTACTGGCCCTGAAGCACCTGTTCGACCGCGAGCAAATGCTCAAGTCCATTCAGCTCGGCTATGGGGTGGTCGCCAACGACCAGCCCATCCCCGCGACCAGCCGCTTCCACTTCAAGGGCTTGGCGCAGCGTCCTTACGACCCCGAGAAGGCCAAGTGGCACCTTCAAAGGGCCAACCTGGGCAGCACGCCCATCCCGGTGGTGGCGTCGCCCGCTGCGACCAGTTCGGTGGAGATGGCGCTGGTGCTGCAGCAGGCGGCCCGGCAGATCGGGCTGAACCTGGATGTCAAGCGCATGCCTGCCGACGGGTACTGGTCCACGCACTGGATGAAGCACCCTGTGGGCTTCGGCAACGTCAATGCGCGCCCCAGCGCCGACCTGGCGTTCACGCTGTTCTTCAAGTCCGATGCGCCCTGGAACGAGGCGGGCTGGAAGAACGAGAAGTTCGATCAGCTGCTGGTGGCTGCGCGCGGCGAAACCGACCCGGCCAGGCGGGCCCAGATGTACGCCGACATGCAGGTGATGATCCACAACGACGGCGGCATCGGGGTCCCGATGTTCATCTCGAGCATCGACGGGCACGCCAGCAAGCTCAAGGGCCTGTCGCCGATCCCGCTCGGCGGGATGATGGCCTCCAGCTTCGCCGAACACGTCTGGCTGGAGGCGTGACGCAAGGTGTTTGTCAACGGACCGCGGCGCGGCCGCGGTCCGGCTTCGTCAGACGCGTCGCAATCAACCGATGACCAGCCCCAGTGCTCACGGCCCGATCAGCGCGGTGAACATCGGATCAGCACGACGCCCAACACGTTGAGAAGGAAACCGCCGCGCGCCATCTCGGCATGCTCACCGCCCCCGTGCCGAAGACGATCGCGTTCGGCGGCGTGCCCACGGGCAGCATGAACGCGCAGGTCGCCGCCAGCGCCGCCGGGATCAGCAGCGTCATTGGGTCCGTGCCGATGCCGAGCGCCACGCCGCCCAGGATCGGGATGAAGGTAGCCGCGGTCGCCGTGTTGCTCGTGATCTCGGTGAGGAAGAGCACGATCAGCGTGACGACGGCGATGAGCGCCACGATCGGCAGCACTCCGAGGCCCATCACCTGCTGGCCGAACCACTTGTCGAGGCCGCTGGACACCACCGAAGCCGCCAGCGACAGGCCGCCGCCGAACAGCAGCAGCACGCCCCAGGGTAGGCCTTCCTCGGCGTCCTTCCAGTCCAAAACCGCGCTGCCCGGCTTGCCGCCCGGCAGCAGGAACAGCAGCCCCGCGGTCAATGCCACGACCGTGCGTTAAACAGGCGTAGCCATGATCGCGTTCGCGAAGGGGGCGGTGCTCTCGGCCACCGTGCACGCGGTCAGCAGCAGAAACAGGATGATCGGCAGCAGCGAGATGACCGACAGCGGGACTGCCTCGGTCATCTACCAGATCGCCATCAGCGTGGCGACTGCCGCGACGACGCGCGCGTCAGCTTTGACGTGCCCAACAGCGCGTACACGAGCAGCGCCGCAGTCAACCCGCTCGCGCGCAGCATCTACACATTGCCCCTGGCGCGCGTTTGTTCTCCGACGCGCGGCTGATGCTCGAACTCGCCTTGCTCGTGAACAATGCCGCCGGCGGCTTCGCTCATAGGCCGATGCCGCAGCGTGCACTTCCATTGCGGGCACAACGAGTGATCTTGCAGGCGTAACTTCTCATTTGCTCGTCGCTGACGCGTTCGCGCGGCGTACCAGCGACGCCGCTGCTCATCCAACCGGCTCAGGAACAGGTTGTCTTGCTGGTGCAATGTGCGTGTCGGGCTGTCAGCCTGCGACGGGCACTCGGGACGCCGGCACACGTGGAGGCAAGGGCGCATCGCGGCACCTCCTGGGTGCCCGAAACACCACGGGCATTACTACGCCTTTGCCCCATCCCGAGTCAACAGTAGAGCAGTGAAGGTCGGACGACGCTAAGGAAGGTCAGGCCCCGATGTCGCTTCCGCGATGAGGCTGAGCGGATAGGCACGCTTGCCGAATGATTCGCGCAACACGATCCGGCTCGTGAACTTCTCGATGCCGATATCGGCCTGCAGCAGGCGCTCCATCAGCGCCTGAAAGCGGGCCACACTTGGCGCCACGACCTTCAGGAGATAGTCGTACCCGCCACTGACGTTGTAGCACTCGACGATTTCGCGGTGCTGAACAGCGGCTTCCTCGAACTTCCGGAAGTCGTGGCGGCGGTGGCTGCTGATGGTCACCTCGGAAAACACGGTCACGCAGCGGCCCAGTTTCTCCAGCTCGATGTCGGCACCAAAGCCGCGAATCACGCCGATCTGCTGCAGCCGCTTGGTCCGTACGAGGCACGGGGTCTGGCTCAAGCCAACGGCGTTCGCCAGCTCGACATTCGAGCAACGACCTTCAAGCTGAAGGTACGCAAGAATCTTCAGGTCGAATTTGTCGAGGGAAACGGCTGAGCACATGGTGCCTGAATGGTAGAGCCAGGTTCCCGATTGTCACGGTCGGGCGCTGGCCGCCTGCGCTTCGCTGAGGGATTCGTCGAGCGCCTGGATGACGAGGCCGGCCTGATCCGTTGACAGCACCAGCGGCGGCCGGATCTTCAGCACGTTGTGTCCCATGGCGCAGGCGCTGAGCAGCACGCCCTTGTCGCGCATCCGATTGACCACTTCGCTCGTGAGCCTGCGATCCGGCGCTCGCGAGGAGCGATCGCTGACCAGCTCGACCCCGACGAAAAGACCCGCGCCACGCACGTCACCGATGGCCTCATGCCGGTGGGCCAGATCGGCAATGCCGTCGCGCAGGACCTTTCCGACCTTGGCAGCCTGCTGCACCAGCCCTTCCTGCTCAATGGTATCCAGGACTGCCAGTGCCGCCGCGCAGGACACGGTGTTGCCCGCAAAGGTGTTGAAGTACCGCGAGCTCTTCCCGAACTCGGCCAGGGCATCAGCGGTCGCCATCAGTCCCGCAATGGGCTGGCCGTTGCCCATCGGCTTTCCCATGGTGACGATATCGGGCTTCACGCCATGGCGCTGAAAGCCCCAGAAGCGGTTGCCGGTCCGGCCGAAGCCGGGCTGGACCTCGTCGCCGATGAACAGGCCGCCTGCCCGCTGGATCGCCTCGACCGCCCCCTTCAGAAAGCCCGCCGGTTCGGGGAGGATGCCGTCGCTGGTGAACAGCGAATCGACAATCAGCGCGGCCGGCCGGATGCCGTGGCGCCGAAGATCGGCGATCGCCGCCTCGACGTCGCGGGTGAAGCGCTCGGAGAGGTCGGCACCCTCGGCGTGATAAAGGCGCGGTGCCGGAACCAGGCGGACGTGCTCGCCCAGATCCACCGTCACGCCGAGCGACGGCGAGAACTTCGAGACGGCGTCGGTGATGCCGTGATAGGCGGTGTCGGTCACGATCACGCCGGTGCCGCCGGTGGGAACCTTCGCGATGCGATAGGCGAGGTCGTTGGCCTCGCTGCCCGTGCAGGTCAGCATCAAGTGGGCAAGGTCCGTCTCCGGCACGGTGCCGAGCAGGCGCCCGGCCAGTTCGAGGATCGTGTCATGGAGGTAGCGCGTATTGGTGGCCAGCGTCCGCACCTGCCGGCAGATCGCCTCGGTCACCGTCGGATGGCAATGTCCGAGCGACGTGACGTTGTTGTAGGCGTCGAGGTAGCGGCGGCCCTCCGGGTCGAACAGCCAGGCCCCTTCGCCCCGCACGATGTGAAGCGGGCGTTCATACATCAACCGGTAGGCCGGGCCCAGCAATGCGTCGCGCCGCGCGATCATCGCCCCGGTGACCGGCCCCACATCGGCGCGTCCTGGGACATAGGCGTTGACCATGTTGAGGTCGATCGTGCTTTCCATGCTTTTCATTGAGTGACTCCGTTTTCGATACCGGCCAGCAGCCGGTCACGTGCCGTCGCGCGGGAGAGGTCTGCCATCCGGGTCAGAGCCTCCCAGGCTGCCGGGTTGTGGCGCATGATGTAGGCGCGGTTCTCCGGATAACGGGCGGCGCGCCATTCCGAGATCAGCGCCGTGATGAGGTGCCGCGTCGCCATGAGATCGGCCACGATCTCCTGCTCGACGTCAGTCAGCGGCAGGGTCGCGTGATAGGCGGCCACAAATTGGGTCGGCCCTTCGAAAGGATCGGCGTTACCGGCCATGTGGAAGGCGGCGGCCGTCGCGACTTCGCCGACCAGCGGCGCATGCAGCATGTCGCCGAAGTCGATGATTCCCACGATGCGCGCATGATCGTCGGGGGCGACAAGCACGTTGTAGAGGTGGTAGTCGTTGTGGATCACTTGCGACCGCAACGAAGCAAGGCGTGGCAGCACGTGGTCGGTGAAGCGCGTCATGAACTTCTCGGCCAGCACGCGGCGTGGCGCATCGACGATGCCATCGAGCTTTTCCGCCAACCGATGCGCGGCGGAAACGTTCCACAGCAGGTCGTGCGTCGCGCCCGGATGTGCGAAGCGATGCAGTGCGAGATCCAGGCGGGCGAGCACCGTTCCCATGGTCCGCCGCTGCGCGGCGGTGCGCACGGTTTCCCGAATCTGGATGCCGTCCAGATAGGTCAGCATCCGCACGCTGGTGCGCAGGCCACCGGGCAGTTCCACCGTGTCGTGCGCGCGTCCTTGCACGGTCCGCACCACCCGCGGCACCGGCAGTTCCGGTGAGGCCTGGGCGATATGGTCGAGCGCAGCGACCTGGAAGTCGATGACTGAAGGCGGCTCGGAGGGGTTGCTGATCTTGACGACGTAACGACTTCCGTCGGCCGTCTCCACGCGACAGTTCTGGTCACGCTCGCCCGCCAGCGGCTGGATGCTGCCTTCGATGCCGTAGAGACGGTGAACCAGTGCCGTCACCGCCTCGGGCGAGAGGTCAGGTGCGGTCGTGCTCAGTGCGGCTGTTGCGGTCTCACAGGCCGAGCAGAGCGGGCAGTTGACGAACGTCGGTCAACCGGTTGACGCCATAGCCGTCGCGGGCCGGTTCGTGACCGCGATCGATGAACGCCCTGGCCATGAAGCCCAGGTCGGACGCCGTCATCAGGTCGTACCGAAAGCTCGACGAGACGTGCATCATCTTGTCCGGCCCGCAGCCGAGCTGGTCGAACATGTATTCGAACGCCTGCATCCGCGGCTTGTACGCGCGCGCCTCCTCGGCGGTGTAGACGGCGTGGAACTTGGCCTTGAGATGGGCGACGCTGGGCGGAATCAGTTCGGCCATCGAGTTCGACAGGATCACCAGCGGGATGTGCGGGGCGATCGCCTCCAGAATCTCGACCACGTTCGGATGGGGTTGCCACGACGGGATGGCGTCGTACAGCGCGGCAGCGTCCGATGGTCGGTATTCCACGCCATGCGCCTTGCATGCCCGTCGAATCGAATTCTCAACGACATCGAAGAAGGGTTTCCAATCGCCCAATACCTCATCGAGGCGATGGGCTCTCCATCGTTGTTTCAGGACTGCTCCGCACTCCGGTACAGCACCAGGGCCGCCCTCATGCTTGCTCCTGCGCCCCGTACCCCAGGATGGCTTTGGTTTCCAGGTACTCCTGGAAGCCTTCCACGCCGTATTCGCGGCCGTTGCCCGAGCGCTTGTATCCACCAAAGGGCGCATGCGGGCTCCAGGCCGGGTTGTTGATGTGCACCTGGCCCGAGCGGATCCGCGCCGCGACCGCGCGGGCCGCCGCCAGGTCCTGTCCCTGGACATGCGCGCTCAGTCCGTAGACCGTGCCGTTGGCAATCTCCACGGCCTCGTCCACGCTGTCGTAGGGAATGATCGCCAGCACGGGTCCGAAGATTTCCTCTTGCGCGATCCGCATTCCGGGCTGCACGTCGGAGAAGACGGTCGGGCGAGCGTAAAAGCCGCGCTCCAGGCCCTGCGGCCGGCCGGGGCCGCCGCAGACGAGCCGCGCGCCCTCGGCGATGCCGGCCTGGATCATTTCCTGCACGCGGTTGAACTGTGCGCGGTTGGCCACAGGCCCGTGCGTCGTCTGCGGCGAGCGCGGGTCGCCCACGACGAGGGTGGACACCGCCTCCTGGGCGAGCCGCTCGACCTCCGGCAGGCGCTCGCGCGGCACGATCATGCGGGTCGGCGCGCTGCAGGACTGGCCGACGTTGCGCAAGCCGGCCGCCACCCCGGCCGGTACGGCGCGTGCGAGGTCCGCATCCGGCAGGATGAGGTTGGGCGATTTGCCGCCGAGCTCCTGGGCCACGCGCTTGACCGTCGGTGCCGCTGCCTGGGCCACCAGCACGCCGGCCCGGGTGGAACCGGTGATCGAGATCATGTCCACATCAGGGTGCGCCGACAGTGCGGCGCCGACCTCGGACCCTTCACCGTTCACCAGGTTGAACACCCCCGCGGGAACGCCGGCATCGGCCATCACCTCCGCGAAAAGCAGGGCGCTCAGGGGCGACAGCTCGCTGGGCTTCAGCACGACGGTACATCCCGCCGCCAAGGCGGGGGCGACCTTCGCCGTGATCTGGTACAGGGGCCAGTTCCAGGGCGTGATCAGGCCGCACACGCCGATGGGCTCGCGCACGATGGCCATGGCCTCTCGATGGGTGATGAAGGCATAGCTGCCGACGATGTCGCGGGCCGCGCGGATGTGCTCCGCTGCCAACGGCACCTGCGCGCTGCGCGCCGTGCCGATGGCGGCGCCCATCTCCAGCGACATCGCCTGGGCAAACAGTTCCGCCCGCTCCAGGACCAGGCCGTGCACGCGGTCGAGAAGCGAGGCTCGGCTCCGGGCGGAGCTCACGGACCAGGTGGCAAAGGCACGCCGGGCCGCGGCCACGGCCACGGCGACGTCTTGCGCGCTCCCCAACGCGATCTCCGCGATCGGTTCCTCCGTCGAGGGGTCGATGACGACGGCTCGGGCCTGCCCCGCTGGAAGGAGCCACTCACCATCGATGAAGATGCGATCCAGACGGCCGGCGCTCGTGAGGCGCTTGATGATGGAGGAGTTCATGCGGGTCAATCCTTTCGAGCGGCGCCGGGAGGTTCCGAGCGGCCTTCCTGGCAACAAGTATCGGCCGCAGGGCGCTTGAGTTGGTTAACTTTCGGGAACGCAAACGCTAAGCGCGCCTTAATGGTGTTGCCCGGCGGGGCGTCGCAAAGCCTGCAAAGATCGGGAGGTGCGCCCGAGCATGTCGCTCCTCGTCAGCAACCCGGTCCGCTGTCGAAGCGCAGCACGCGGCTGTCCACCGCTGCGGCGATGCCCTCGTCATGCGTCACCAGCATCAAGGCCGCGCCGAGCTGGTCGATGGCGTCCAGCAGCAGCGCCAGCGCCTGCCGCTGCGTGAGCGGGTCCAGGCGCGAGGTGGGCTCGTCGGCGAACAGCAGCGCGGGCCGGGCCAGCAGCACGCGCTCGCCGAAGCGCCGCTCCAGGCCGTGCGTGCGCAGCACTTCGGCCCCGCGGCCGGCGGCAGCGCGAACGGAATTCGTGGGTTCTCGGATTTCGTGGGATGTCTATGAGTCGATGTCTTCATGCGCGCCACCCGTGCGATTCGCCCGGCGGCTCAATTCTTATGTGCAACTGGTTGCGGGTTCATCTGCAGGGCGCGATGCAACCGGCATGGGCGAGCGGCACTCCGGCCGGGCGCACAGCCCGTACAGCACCAGCACGTGCTCCTGCAGACTGAAACCGCTGGCCTTGGCGACGGCGCGCTGGCGCTGCTCGATCTCGGGATCTACGAACTCCTCGATGTGGCCGCACGACACGCAGACCATGTGGTCGTGATGCGAGCCCCTGTTCAGCTCGTACACCGCCTTGCCGGCTTCGAACTGCCTGCGCGTGACCAGGCCGGCCTGCTCGAAGTGCATCAGCACGCGGTACACGGTCGCCAGCCCGATGTCCGAGCCTCGGATCATGAGGCGCCTGAAGACGTCTTCCGCGCTCAGGTGCCGCTGCGCGGACTGCTGGAAGACTTCCAGCACCCTGATGCGGGGCAGCGTGGCCTTCAGGCCGCTGGATTGCAGATCGGAGAGGTGCGCGTCGGTTGGCTTGGGCATGGCGAAGTGAGCGGACTCGTACGGAACCCACTCGTTCCAGTTCCAGAGGCGCTCCGATGAGGAGCGCCGACGAAGCGGGCCGGGAATCGACTCAATCGGCCGGTACTCCACACCGCGGCAAGTCGCGGACAGGCGCAAGCGCGTGCTCGGCCACGGCGCAGAACCAGCGCACGCCCAGGGGCAGGGCGTCGTCGTTGAAGTCGTAGCAGGGATGGTGCAGTGGGCGATCTTCCCCGGCGCCCGGCTGGGCCCGGCCTTGGCCCAGCCACAGGTAGGCCCCCGGCCGCTCGCGCAGGAGGAAGGCAAAGTCCTCCGAGGTGAAGGCCGGACTCGGCGCCTCGCTCGCCTGCAGCCCCGCCGCGGCTGCGGCCCGCAGCGCCAGGGCTGCCTCTGTCGCCGTGTTGACCGTGGCAGGGTAGTAGCGCACGTAGGACACCTCGGCGCTGACGCCATGCGCGGTCGCCGTACCGGCGGCGACGTCGCGCAGTGCCGCCTCGATGAGGTCCTGCGAGGTCGCGTCGAAGGTGCGTACCGTGCCTGTGACGGTGACCTCGGCCGGCATCACGTTGTGGCTCGATCCCCCGGCGACGCGCGTCACCGAGAGGACGGCGCAGGCGGTGGGGTCGATCCTGCGGGCGACCACCGTGTTGAGCTGCATGACGAGCTGGCTCGCCGCCAGAAGTGCGTCAGGCGTGCGGTGCGGCTGGGCCGCATGGCCGCCGCGGCCCCGCAGGACGATGTCGAAGCGATCGGCCGCAGCCATGATGGGGCCCGACCGCGTCTGCGCCTGGCCCAGCGGCAGGTCGGGCCAGTTGTGCAGGGCATAGACGGCATCGCACGGGAAGCGCTCGAAAAGCCCCGCCTGCACCATCGCCCGGGCGCCGCCCTGGCCTTCCTCCGCGGGCTGGAAGATGAAGTGCACCGTGCCGTCGAAGGCCCGCGTGCGCGCCAACTGCTGCGCCGCGCCCAGCAGCATCGCGGTATGGCCGTCATGGCCGCAGGCATGGTGTACGCCCGCATGGCGGCTCGCGTGAGCCAGCCGCGATTGCTCGGCGATGGGCAGCGCGTCCATATCGGCGCGCAGCCCGATGGCGCGACCGCTGCTGCCGTTGCGCAGCGTTCCAACGACGCCCGTACCGGCCAGTCCCTCATGCACCTCCAGCCCCAGCAGCCGCAGCGAAGCGGCGACGACGCCCGCGGTTCGACGTTCCTCGAACGCCAGCTCGGGATGCGCATGCAGATCGCGGCGCAACTCGATCAGGGCGGGCACAAGATCGTCTATCGATGCATTCGAGCGGCGGGATGTCGTCTTCAGGGACGCAGGCAAGGGCATGATGGGTACCGGGTCGCGGCGTGAGCGTTCGAGGAAGGAAGAGTCCGGAGATGGAAGCGGCCTCAGGGGGCGGGCCGGAAGGTGGCGTAGACCTTCTTCACCTGCTGGAAGCTGTCCCAGCTGCAACGCGCTCCCTGCTCCACGACGAGGATGTCGCCCTTCATGAAGGTGCGCCTGTTGCCGGCCTCGTCTTCCAGCGTCACCGCACCCTCAAGCAAGTGCATGAGCTCGCAGTGGCCGAACAGCATGGCCTTGCGGCGGTACGGCGTCGAATCCCAGGTGCCGCACGTGAGCTCGCCATCGGCAGAGCGGTAGTCCGTATAGTTCCTGCAGGCAGGCGTCGCGCCGATCAGCAGTTCCACCGGCGGTGTGCCCGAAGGCTGCAGCGTCGCCGATTCGTCGATCCGCACCACCGCTGTCGCATCTGCAGGCTTGCTCTTGTGCCGCAGGTAGATCAGCGTGGTGGGGCCGTCGGTGCGCCAGGAGAAGCTGGCTCCGCGAGGGATGACGGCGCTGTTGCCCGCCAGCATCTCGACCGGTCCGCTGTCCTGCGTCAGGCTCACCGCACCGTCGAAAACGATGATGAACTCGTCCGCAGCCGTCTCATCCACGCGGCCCTGCCCCCGGGGCAGATCGATGGCGCCGACGTCCACGGCTTCTTCAGCTTTGAAGAGGCTGCGCCGCTGCACCTGGAAGGCATCCCCTTGGGCAGGCAAGTAGTTCGGCCGGAAGCCCGTGATCTCCTGCGCGAAGCGGCGCAGATCCCTGAATGAACGGATGCCCGCCGTCGACTGTGGTTCGAACACGCTGCTCGTATCGTTCATGAAAACCTCCGATTGCCGTTGAAGAAGCAGCCAGCTTAGGCGCAGTCTGGCAGAAGCATCCGCGGCTTTCGCGCCTGGCGGCAACGTTATCTGTCGAGCTCTCGCGCTTTGCGGAATGATCTGCTGCCCGGGCCGCGGGCGCGCAAGCCGGGTCCCCCTGCACGGTCACCGGCGTACCGGTGGGCACGGTGCGCGGGCAGCCCTCGGCGTAGCCCATGGCGTTCAGCTCCACGTGTGTGGGTGCCTACGCAACTGACATTTTCGATGTGGGCTTCCGAAGGGCGCGTCATGCCGAAGCCCCGGCGGTGGCGCCTGCACGCGACCACCGTGCGCCGGCGTGCTGGTAGCGCTCCATGGCCAGGCCATCGGTACGGATCTCCGGACGCCGGCCCGTCACCAGGTCGGCGAGCAGCCGGCCGGAGCCGCAAGCCATGGTCCAGCCCAGCGTGCCGTGGCCGGTGTTGAGGAACAGCTCCGGGTAGGGCGTGGCGCCGATGATGGGCGTCCCGTCGGGCGTCATGGGGCGCAGCCCGGTCCAGAACTCCGCGCGCGACAGGTCGCCGCCGGGGAAGAGGTCGCGCGTCACCAGCGCCAGCGTGGCACGGCGGCGCGGGTTGAGCCGCAGGTCGAAGCCGCCCAGCTCTGCCATGCCGCCGATGCGGATGCGCTGGTCGAAGCGGGTCAGCGCGATCTTGTAGGTCTCGTCCAGCACGGTGGACACCGGCGCGCGCGTCTCGTCCACCAGCGGCGCCGTCAGCGAGTAGCCCTTGAGCGGGTACACCGGGATGTCCAGCCCCAGCGGCTGCAGTAAGTCGCGCGTGTAGCTGCCGAACGCCAGCACGTAGCGGTCGGCACGCAGCAGCTCGCCGCCTTCGAGCCGCACGCCGGCGATGCGGCCGTGCCGCAGCTCCAGCGCCTGCACCGCGGTGCCGAAGCGCAGCGCCACGTCCATCGCGGGCAGCCGCTTCGCCAGCTCGGTGGTGAAGAGGTGGCAATCGCCGGTCTCGTCGTTGGGCAGCCGCAGCCCGCCCACCAGGCGGTCGCGGGCATGCGCCAGCGCCGGCTCCGCGCGGGCCAGGCCGTCGCGATCGAGAAGCTCGTAGGGCACGCCGCACTCCTGCAGCACCGCGATGTCGCGCTGTGCCGCATCAAGCTGTGCCTGGCTGCGGAACACCTGCAGCGTGCCCCCGCTGCGCTGCTCGTACTGCAGGCCGGTCTCGGCACGCAGCTCGCGCAGGCAGTCGCGGCTGTACTCGGCCACCCGCATCATCCGCTCCTTGTTGAGGGCGTAACGGCCGGCGCTGCAGTTGCGCAGCATGGCCACCATCCACCGCAACTGGAAGAGGCTGCCGTCCGGGCGGATGGCCAGCGGCGCATGGCGCTGGAACAGCCACTTCAGCGCCTTGAGCGGGATGCCCGGCGCCGCCCAGGGCGTGGAGTAGCCGGGCGACACCTGGCCGGCGTTGGCGAAGCTGGTTTCCAGGGCCGCGCCACCCTGGCGATCCACCAGGGTGACTTCGGCGCCGGCGCGCGCCAGATAGTAGGCGCTGGTGACGCCAATGACGCCACCACCCAAGACAATAATTTTCATGAGTCGATTCGCTGGGAAGGAAATTAAGCGGGGTCCGGGAGATTTGTCCGGTGAAATTCGCCGATGCCGGTTTTCGGCTGAATCAGTTCAGCAGAAAGTGACTTCTCGTTCGGCCCTTGGCAACCGCAGCCGAGCGGGTTCGGGGTATTCATTTCAAACTGCCTGACGAGCGCTGCCGTGCCTGGAACACGTCCTGGCGTCAAAAGCTGCTCGGTACCTCGGTCCTGGTGGCCCGCGTGAAAAATCAGGCCGCCTGCAGCTTCTTTGCCGCGAAGCGCTGAACCGAGAAGGCGTCGATGGGCGTCGATGTGCTGCCCCTGGCCATGAGCTCCGCCATCACTTCGCCGACGCCCGGGCTGATGGCGAAGCCCTCGCCGCTGAAGCCGAAGGCGTAACACACCCCCGGGGTCGTCGCGCTGGGGCCCATGACCGGCGTCCAGTCGTCGGTGTAGCCCTCGATGCCGCTCCAGACCCGGATCAGCTGCACGTTCGCGAACGCCGGCACCAGGCGGCGCAGCTCGCGCAGCTGGCGCAGCGTGTTGTCCGGCTTGACATAGGCACAGATCTCGTCGGCCAGTGCCGGGCCTTTCAGGCCGCCGCCGAAGACGATGTTGCCGCGCCGGATCTGGCGGAAATACAGGCTCTCGGTTTCAATCGGCGTCGACACCCCGATGGACGGTGCGACCGCGTAGGGCAGCGGCTCGGTGACGCCCATCTGCGGCCCGCGGGCCTCCATCGGCACCGCTTCGCCAAAGAGCGACGCGATACGGTTGGACCAGGCCCCGCAGCAAACGAGCAGCTGCTCGGCCCGGTACCGGCCGCCCACGGCGGTGTGGACGGTGAAGCCGGAGCCGTCGCGCTCCACGTGCACGACTTCCGCGTGCTCGATCACCTGTGCGCCGGCGCGCTGGGCCGCACGTGCGAAGGCAGGGCCCGCGATGCGCGGGTTCGCATGCCCGTCACGGGCCGACAGCGAGCCGGCCACCACGCCGGGGGAGAAGATGCCCCAGCGCCGACGCAGCTGCTCGGCGCTGAACAGCTCCAGGTCCAGGCCCAGCGGCTTGACGTCCCGGGCATGGCGCTCGAGCACCGCTGCCTGCTCGTGCGTGTAGCAAACGCGCAGATGGCCGTAGGGCACGAACTCCAGATCCTCGCCGAGCAGCTCCCTGACCCGGCCCCAGACGGCGCGGGCCCGGTTGGCCAGGGGAATCTGGACCAGGTCGCGGCCCTGGCGTCGCACATTGCCGAAGTTGGTGCCGCTGGCCTGGCGGCCGACCAGCTCGCGCTCGAGCAGCGTCACGGAGCGACCGTGCTGCGTGCGCAGGAAGAACGCGGCGGTGGTGCCCATCAAGCCGCCCCCAAGCACCAGCACGTCGCTGCGCGTCAAGACCCGTGAGTCATTCATGCCTTGGCCTCGGGAGTGTTCATCAGCAGCGGCTTGACCGGCGCCTGGGAGCGCAGCCGGCCTACCCATTCGACCGACACGCCAGCCGCGGCGGCCACGACTTCCGCGCCGGCATGGCCGCAGTAGCGTCCCTGGCAGCGGCCCATGCCAAGGCGGCTGAAGGCCTTCACGCGGTTGACCTCGCGCCCGCCCTTGTCGCGCACGCAGGCGCGTAGCTCGCCGACGCTGATGGACTCGCAGCGGCAAACGACGGCGTCATCCGGCAGCGCCGCGGCCTGGCCGTGCGGCCAGGGGAAGGCCTCGACGAGCCCGGCGCGAAACCGGTCCATGCGCATGAGCGTGTGGCGCAACGCCGACCCCTCGGCCGCAAAGCGGCGCGCGCCCTCGGCATGGCCGAGGTCGGCCAGGGCAGCAAGCGCGGCCAGGCGGCCCGCGGCTTCGGCGCCATCGGCGCCCAGGATGCGTGCGCCATCGCCGGCCAGGTACACGCCGCGGACACTGCTGCGTCCGTCGGCATCGATGCGTGGCAGCCACTGGCGGCTGGCCGGTTCGAAGACGAACTCGCAGCGTGCCAGGTCGGCGAGCTGGGTTTCGGCGCGCAGATGCCAGCCCAGCCCGACTGCATCGGTCTCGAAGCGCTGCTCTCGGCCCTGCGCATCGCGCACGCGCACGGCGCTCACCCCGTGCGCGTTGTCGCCGTCGATGGCCAGCGGCGTGACGCCTTGCAGCAGCGGGATGCCGGCGCGGCGGATCGCGCGCTGCAGCATGAGGCCGCGCCAGGCGAGCTTGGGACGGGCCAGCAGCCCGCGCAGCGCGCCCAGCGAAGGCGTGGCGGGGGACGTGTCCAGCACCGCGGCCACCCGTGCGCCGGCCTGCAGGTACTGGGACGCGACGAGATACAGCAACGGCCCGCTGCCCAGGAACACCGTGCGTGCGCCGATGGCACAAGCCTGCGCCTTCAGCGCGATCTGTGCCGCGCCCAGGCTGAAGCAACCGGCACGCTGCCAGCCCGGTACCGGCATCAACCGGTCGGTGGCGCCTGCACAGACGAGCAGGGCATCGAAGGGCAACACGCGCGATTTGCCTTCGCGTGCCACGTGCAGCTCGCCCGCGGTCACGTTCCAGGCCAGCGTTGCACCGAAGTAGTCGATGCGTTCGCGCAGTGCCGCAAAGGTCTGGTGCAGCGCCAGGGCCTTTGGCGCCTCGCTGCCGTAGAGCTTGGCGTACGGCCGCGTGAAGCCCTCGGGCTGGCGGCGGTAGATCTGTCCGCCGTCCTGCATTCCTTCGTCCACGAGCACCGGATGCAGGCCGCAGTCGACAAGGGCCTGTGCGGCCCTGACGCCGGCCGGCCCGGCGCCGACCACCACCACGCGCGGCAGGCTCATGGGGCGACCTCTCTGGCCAAGTGCACCTGCAGGTCCGGCGTGGGCGCCCAGTAGCTCGCCGGCGGTCGCGTCAGCACTGCCATGTCGGGCTGCACAGGGGTGGAGCAGGCACGCAGGCGCGTGCCGTCCTCGCCCCAGACCCAGCAGTCCTGGCAGGCCCCCATCAGGCAAAAGCCGGCCCGTGCCGCGCCATCGAACTCGCTGTCGCGCAGGCGAATGCCGTTCGTGAGCAGCGCCACCAGCAGGGTGTCGCCGGCCAGCGCGCGTGCGCTGCGGCCGTCTATGCGGAGCTCGACCGGCGCCCGGTCACGCTCGGCGAGGCGGATGAAACGGGAATTCAATTACCGCTCCTGGGGAAACAGCTTCTCGATGGGGCAGTGCGTCTTGACGAAGGGTGACTTGATCACGATATAGCTGAAATACTTTTCAATGCCGATATTGCGATCGAGCAGGCCCTCAATGATTTCCTGGTAATGGTTGACGCCCCGCGTGATGAAGCGCAATAGATAATCGTAGCCGCCGCTGACCAAGTGGCATTCGAGAATCTCGTCGATTTCGCGAATGGCCGCCTCGAAGCGGATAAAATCCTCGCGATGGTGGTCGGTCAGCGACACCTCGGTGAACACCGTCAGCGCATCGCCGAGTTTCTCCAGCCGCAGATGCGCGCCGTAGCCGGCGATGAAGCCGGCCTGCTCGAGCCGCTTGACGCGAATCAGGCAGGGGCTGGGCGAGAGCCCCACCGCGTCGGCCAAGTCGACGTTCGTGATCCGGCCATTCTTCTGCAGCTGCGCCAGGATCCGCAGATCGAGGCGATCGAGTTTCAGGGCTTCGGGCATGGCGGTGTCCGGCAGTGACGGGATCGCAGGATTCTTATGCCGCCAGTGCCGCCCGCACATCGGGCCAACCGAGTGCTTCGTCCAGCACCTTCTTCACGCGCTCGAACAGCTCGGCGACGTCGCTCTCGGTGAAGGTCAGTGCCGGCGCGAAGCCGAGGATGCCGTCGCCGAAGCAGCGGAACACCACGCCATGCCGGTAGGCCGCGGCGAACAGGCGATCGGGCAGGCCCAGCGCGGGGTCGAAGCCGCGCTTGGTCGCCTTGTCGCTCACCAGCTCCAGCGCGCCGAGCAGACCGCGGCAGCGTGCGTCACCCACGAGCGGATGAGCGCGCAGCGAGTCCAGGGCGGCGGCGAAGTGCGGGGCCACGCGTTGCGCGTTGGCGAGCACGCCGCCTTCGGTGTAGAGACGCAGCACTTCGAGCGCAACCGCGGCGCCTACCGGATGGCCCGAGTACGTGGCGCCGTGTCCGACCGGCGCGCCGGCAGGCGCACCATCCGCGATGCCCGCATAGACCTTCTCGGACAGCATGGTGGCGCCCATGGGCACGTAGCCCGAGGTAAGGCCCTTGGCCAGCGTCATCAGGTCGGGTTCGACGCCTTCGGCTTCGCAGGCGAACATCGTGCCGGTACGGCCAAAGCCCGTGATCACCTCGTCGACGACGAACAGGATGTCGAGCTCGCGCGCCGCCTCGCGCATGGCCTTGAGCCAGCCCACAGGCGGCACGATCACGCCGCCGGAGCCCTGAATGGGCTCGCAGAAGAAGGCGGCAACGTTCTCCGCGCCGAGCTCCGCAACCTTCGCGCGCAATGCCGCCACCGAGGAGGCGATCAAGGCCTGCGCATCGCCCCCCTGCGGATGGCGATACGGGTTGGGCGAGGGGATGTAGTGCTGCGTCGCCAGCGGCAGGTCGAAGCCGCGGTGGAACACGGGCAGCGCGGTCAGCCCGGCGCCCGTAGACGACGAGCCGTGGTAGCCGCGCTCCAGGGAAATGAAGTGCTTCTTCGACGGGCGGCCGACGGCGTTCCAGTACTGGACGATGAAGCGGACCGCGGCATCGACCGCTTCGGAGCCGCCCAGCGTGAGGTAGGCGCGCGTCAGGGAAGCGGGCGTGATCTCGGCGAGCTTGGCGGCCAGGCGGATCGCAGGCGCGCTCGCGAAGTCGAAATACCCGGTCGCGTAGGGCAGCAGGCGCAGCTGCTCGGTGGCGGCGCGCACCACGCTTTCCTGGCCGTAGCCGACGTTCACGCACCACAGGCCCGCGAAACCATCGAGCAGCTCGTGCCCAGCGGCATCGACCAGCCTGGCGCCGCGAGCCTCGGTGAGGACCAGGGGGCCCCGTTGCTCATGCAACCGCCAGGCGGAGACAGGGTGGACGAGGTGATTGCGGTCCAGGGCAAGCAGCGCGTCGGTATCGGAGCGGGACGGAGTCATGGCGATCGGTATCCGGCAGTCGTTGAGTAGCTGTCAGGTTACGACAGTGAACGGAGGCGGTGGTGCCGCTTTGCATGTGTGCACAATGACTTGCTGCTGTTGTCGCACCCGGCCTTGGCAGATCGTGCGGCGCATCTTTGGCGAGTCATCGAGGGTCAGCCGAGCGCCTGCGCGGCGAGGGCATACAGGCGCGGCGTGTCCACGGCCAGCGGAGCGCCCCGAACCATTGTGGTCGGTGCATCGACGCGCAGCAGGCCGATGCTCTCCAGCCACTCGGCCAGGCCCGTGTCGAAATCGATGTCGATGCGCGTGAAGCGGCCGGCATTCAGCCCCGACAAGTAGCCGATGAGCGCCTTGGCGCCGACCTCGTCGGGTGCGGCCACGGGCCCGACCGAATGGCCGCGACCGGTGCGCCGCAGCATCGCAAAGCCGCATGCAGCGCCCTCGTGGTCGAGCACCACGGTGGCTTCGGACTGCGCGAACAGCTCCTCGATCAAGGCATCGCGCGGCATGCCGCGCGCCTGCGCGTCGAGGGCCGCGAGCGTCATGAGGTCGCTCTGGCTTGCTGGACGCAAACGCCAGCCCGGCTCCAGTGCGATCGGCGGCGACGGCAGCGCAACGCCCTGGTGCTGGCGAATCTCTCCGGCGCGCACGAAGCCCAGCCGCTCATACAGGCCCCGCCCGTCGGCGGTGGCGTGCAGCAGCACGGTGTGGTCTTCGAGCCCGTCGAGCAGCGCGGTCATCAGGCGGTGGCCGATGCGGCGCCCCTGACAGGCGGGCGACACGATCACGAATCCGATCGTCGCGTGGCGCGGTCCCCAGCGGAAACGCATTCCCGTGCCGACGATCGCGCCGTCGCGCTCGGCCACCAGGCCCTCGCCATGGCGAAAGGCCAGCTCCCAATCGGTGTTGCGGTGCGGCCAGCGCAACTCGGTGGTCAGCGCATGCCCCACACCAAGGTCAGACAAGGTCATCGGACGCAGCGTCACGCCGTCGGATGCCACTACAGGGCTGTCACTCATGGGTTCGTTCTCCTTGTTAGGACCCGCATATCTTGGTCGCATATGGGGTTGTCGTGTCGGGGCGAAACGGACCTTCGCGCAAATCGAAATGAAGCGCTTTCCGGCGCCCCGGCTTCGCGATTTCGCTGCAGTGCCGGGCCCCGGAACGGGCACATATGCCGCGGTCCGGCGCCTACCATGCCTCGCGAATCCATGACGGTATTAGCGAGATGCGCACATTCAAACCTGAAGCAATCCAGACGCCCCGCGGCCACTTCATTGGCGGCCGCCTCGTACCGCAGGCCGATGCGCTCACCGTGCACCGGCCCTCGGATGGGCGCGCGCATGCAGGCTTGCCTGCAGCGGACGCCGCCACCGTCGACGCGGCGGTGCAGGACGCCCACGCCGCCTGGCGGCGCAGCGACTGGGCGCGCCGCGCGCCGCGAGAGCGCGCCCGTGTCCTGCGCCGCTGGGCGGACCTGGTGGAAGCCGACGTGGCGCAGCTGGCGCCGCTGGAGGCCGTGTGCTCCACGCGCCCGCTGCGCGAGGCGATCGCCTGGGATGTGCCGTTCACTGCCGAGGGGCTGCGCTTCTTTGCCGAGTACTGCGACAAGCTCGGTGGCGAAGTCGCCGCGACGCGGCAGGATCACCTGGGCCTGGTCGTCACCGAGCCTTACGGCGTCGTGGGTGCCATCACGCCCTGGAACTTCCCGCTGGTGATGGCGTCGTGGAAGGTCGGTGCTGCGCTGGCAGCGGGCAATGCCGTTGTGCTCAAGCCCTCGGAGCTGACGCCCTATTCCGTCATGCGCCTGGCCGAGCTTGCCGTCGAGGCCGGCGTGCCGCCCGGCATCTTCAACATCGTGCATGGCGACGGGGCCACCACGGGAGAGGCGATCACCCGGCACCCGCTGATCTCGAAAATGACGTTCACGGGATCGACAGGCACGGGCGCCGCGATCATGGCGAGCTGCGCGCTGCACGGCCCGAAGCCCGCCACGCTGGAGCTCGGCGGCAAGAGCCCACAGCTGGTCTTCAACGACGCCCCGGATCTCGACAAGCTCGCCAGCATCATCGCGGGCGCCATCACGGGCAATGCGGGGCAGGTCTGCGTCGCCGGGTCGCGGCTCATCGTGCAGCGCGGCATCGCCGACGAGCTCGCCGAGCGAATCACCGAGCGCTTCAAGGCGCACCGGCCGGGCGCCACCTGGGACGACACGGCAACGCTGTCGCCCATCATCTCGGTGCGGCAGGCGCAAAGAATCCACGAGATCGTGCAGGCTGCCCGCGAGGCCGGCGCACAGCTGCGCTGCGGAGGCGGGCTCTATGAGGACGGCCCCGGTGGCGCCTTCTACCGGCCAACCCTGCTGGAAAGTGTGGACGCCACTAACCCTGCCGTCGTGCAGGAGATTTTCGGCCCCGTGCTGACGCTGCAAACCTTCAACGACGAAGAGGAGGGCCTGGCGTTGGCCGCGCACGAGCGCTATGGCCTGGCCGCGGGCGTACATACGGCCGACATCGGACGTGCGCTGCGCGCAATGCGCGGCATCGCCGCGGGCACGGTGTGGATCAACCGTTACGGCCGCACCAGCGACTTCGTGATCCCGACCGGGGGTTTCCACCAATCCGGTATCGGCAAGGACCTGGGCCGCCAGGCGGTCGAGGCCAACCTGCGCCACAAGAGCGTGCTGATCGATTTTGGTGCCGCATGAGGTGTGCCGCGCACCCCTCCAGAGCGCATGGCATGGCATGCCGTACCGGCACCTTCAAACCGCAGTTTGCTCGGTTCAGGACCCGTGATTCACCACCGTTGCGATGCGCACCTATGTTGCAATGACTTTGCCGGCAACAACCCTCAACGACGAGACATGACGATGAAGTTCCGACCCAAGTACATCACGTTCGACTGCTACGGAACGCTGACCCGCTTCCGCATGGGTGAGCTGACCCGCGAGATCTTCGCCGACCGCGTGTCGGCCGAGCAGATGGAGCAGTTCATCGCCGACTTCACGGCCTACCGCTTCGACGAGGTGCTGGGCGACTGGCAGCCCTACGACGTGGTGCTGAAGAACGCCGTGCGCCGCCTGTGCAGGAAGTGGAAGCTGCAGTACCTGGATGCCGAGGCGCAGCGCTACGTCGATGCCGTGCCCACCTGGGGCCCTCACGACGACGTGCCGGCCGGACTGGCCAAGGTGGCCAAGGAGATCCCGCTGGTGATCCTGTCCAACGCGATGGACCATCAAATCCAGACCAACGTCGCCATGCTGGGTGCGCCCTTCCATCGCGTCTACACCGCACAGCAGGCGCAGGCCTACAAGCCGCGGCTCAAGGCTTTCGAGTTCATGCTGGACTCGCTCGGCTGCAACCCCGAGGACGTGCTGCACGTGTCGTCCAGCCTGCGCTACGACCTGATGTCAGCCGACGACATCGGCATCGTCAACAAGGTCTTTGTCAACCGTGGCCATGGTCCGGGCAACCCTGCTTACCGCTATGTCGAGATCCAGGACATCGGCGGCCTGCCGGGCGTCGTGGGCCTCTGAACGGAAGCCAGCGATGAAGCTCACGTCGTACTGGACCGAATCGGCGCCCGCATTCGAGCCGACGGCGCACGCGCTGCCGGCCCAGTGCGACGTCGCCATCGTGGGTGGCGGCTTCACGGGGCTGTCGGCGGCGCTGGCGCTGGCGCGACGCGGCGCATCGGTGGTGGTGCTGGAGGCCGGTGAACGCGTGGCTGCCGAGGCCTCCGGCCGCAACGGCGGCCACGTCAACAACGGGCTGGCGGTGGACTACGCGGAAGTCGCCGCGAAGGTGGGCGTGGAACAGGCGCGAGCCTGGTACCACGCCTACGACGCCGCCGTCGATGCCGTCGAAGGCATCGTGCGCGAGGAAGCCATCGACTGCGACTTCATGCGCACCGGCAAGCTCAAGCTCGCCACGCGCGCGGCGCACCTCGACTCGCTCAAGCGCAGTGCCGATCGGCTGCGCGCGGACCGGGTCGACACCGACATCGAGATCCTCGATGCGGCGCGTGTGCGTGGCGAGGTGTCCAGCGACCGCTTCGAAGGCGGTCTGCTGTACAAGCGCAGCGGCCAGATGCACATGGGGCGTTTCGCCAACGGCCTGGCGGCGGCTGCACAGAGGCACGGTGCCCAGATCCACCTGGACTGCTGCGTCACGAAGCTGGAACGCATCGGCCGCGGCCAGGCGCACCGCGTGCACACCAGCCGGGGCGTGATCAGGGCCGGCCAGGTGCTGCTGGCCAACGGCGCGGCGCGCCATGGCGGCTACGGCACCTTTGGCTGGCTGCGGCGGCGCATCGTGCCGATCGGCAGCTTCATCATCGTCACCGAGCCGCTCGGTGCCGAGAGGGCGCAGGCGTTGCTGCGTGAGCGGCGTACCTACGTCACGATTGCCAACATCCACCACTACTTCCGCCTGACACCCGACCACCGGCTGGTGTTCGGCGGCCGGGCGCGCTTTGCGATCTCCAGCCCCACCTCGGATTCGAAAAGCGGTGCGATCCTGCGTGCCGGGCTGGAACAGATCTTCCCGACGCTGGCCGGCGTGCGGATCGACTACTGCTGGGGCGGGCTGGTGGACATGACGCAGGACCGCTTGCCGCATGCCGGCGAGCGCGACGGCGTCTTTTACTCGATGGGCTACAGCGGACACGGCACGCAGATGTCGGTGCTGATGGGGCAGCGCATGGCTGCGGTGATGGAAGGCGACGCCCAGGCCAACCCGTGGCGCGGCCGCGACTGGCCCGCCGTGCCCGGCCACTTCGGCCCGCCGTGGTTCCTGCCCGCGGTCGGCCTGTATTTCCGGCTCAAGGACCGCCTGGCCTGACGCTCCACCCAATAAATCTAACTATCCCGCCAACTACTTATCTGGAGTGAGACACCATGACCGATCGCAAAATGTTCGAGGGCCTCGTCGGACCTCAGGAGAGCCAGGCGTTGATGGGCGCGCTCAGGCGCGGTGCCAGCCGGCGAGACGTGCTGGCGATGCTCATGGCCGGCGGCATGCAGGCCACGCTGGCCGGTGGTCTCGCGACGGCCGCGATGTCGGCGCATGCGCAAACTCCCAAGCGTGGGGGCAAGATCCGCGTTGCCGGCGAAACGACCTCGGTCAATGACACGCTGGATCCGGCCAAGCAGTCCAACAGCACCGACTATTCGCGCGGCTGCATGCTCTACAACGGCCTGTTCGCGCTCGATGCCAGCCTGACGCCCCAGCCGCAACTGGCCGAGTCCTACAGCACCAGCGATGCAAAGACCTGGGTCTTCAAGCTGCGCAAGGGCGTGACGTTCCACGACGGCAAGGCGCTCACGGCCGAGGACGTGGCGTTCTCGCTGATGCGCCACAAGGACCCGGCCACGGGCTCCAAGGCCAAGGTTCTGGCCGACCAGATCGAGGCCGTCAAGGCCACGGGCCCCAACGAAGTGACCGTCGTGCTGCAGGCGCCCAATGCGGACCTGCCGGCCGTGCTCGGCACCTTCCACTTCCACATCGTCAAGGCAGGTACCACGGACTTCAGCGCCGGCATCGGCACGGGGCCCTACAAGCTCAAGGAGTTCAAGCCTGGCGTGCGCTCGGTGGTGGTGCGCAACGACAGCTACTGGAAGCCCGGCCAGCCTTACCTGGACGAAATCGAATTCGTCGGCATCAGCGACGAAGCGGCGCGTGTCAACGCGCTGCTGTCCGGCGGCTTCGAGATGGTGGCCGCCCTCAAGCCGTACTCTGTGCAGCGCGTGCGCAGCACGCCGGGCTACGCGGTGTTCGTGACGCAGTCGGGCCAGTACACGAGCCTGATCATGCGCAAGGACACCTCGCCCGGCGCAAATCCCGACTTCGTGCTCGGCATGAAGCACCTGCTCGACCGCGAGCTGTTGAAGAAGACGGTGACGCAGGGCCTCGCGACCGTCGCCAACGACCATCCGATTCATCCGAGCAGCCGCTTCTACCATGCCGGCCTGCCGCAGCGGGCCTTTGATCCGGAGAAGGCGAAGTTCCATCTGAAGAAGTCCGGTATCGACAACAAGGTCACTGTCGTGGCGTCCGAGGCTGCAAAGTATTCGATCGAGATGGCCGTCGTGCTGCAGCGGGCCGCCAAGAGCGCCGGGCTGGACATGGACATCAAGCGCATGCCGGCCGACGGCTACTGGTCCAACCACTGGCTCAACAGCCCGGTGGGCTTCGGCAACGTGAACGCGCGCCCGACGGCTGACACGGTGCTCACGCAGTTCTTCAAGTCCGATGCGCAGTGGAACGAGTCGCGTTGGAAGAGCGAGAAGTTCGACCAGCTGCTGCTGGCTGCGCGCGCCGAGACCGACTTCGCCAAGCGCAAGCAGCTGTACGTGGACATGCAGACGATGATCCACGAGCAAGCCGGCATCGGCATTCCGCTGTTCCTGCCCAGCCTGGACGGGCACAGCGCCAAGCTCAAGGGCCTGTCGTCCATCCCGCTGGGCGGCATGATGGCCTACGGCTTCGCCGAAAACGTCTGGCTCGACGCCTGAACAGCAAGCAGGTCGACTGTGATGAACGGAGTCATCATCAAATTGCTGCTGCAGCGCATCGGGCTGGCGCTGCTGTCACTGCTGGCGGTATCGGCGGTTGTGTTCGCAATCACGGCGGTGCTGCCCGGCGACGCGGCCCAGGAGCAGCTTGGCCAGGATGCCACGCCCGAGGCGCTGGCGGCGCTGCGCGCCCAGATGGGCCTGGACGTGCCGGCGCCCGAGCGCTACGTGCGCTGGCTCGGTGGCCTGCTGCAGGGCGACCTCGGCAAGTCGGCAACGACACAGCTGCCGGTGACCGAGCTGATCTCGAGCCGGCTGCCGAACTCGCTGCTGCTCGCTGCCGTGACGGCCGTGTTCTCGGTGCCCATCGCCCTGGCGCTGGGAATTTCGGCGGCGGTCTGGCGCGGCTCGTGGTTCGACCGGGCCGCCTCGACGACGGCGGTGGCGGTGGTGTCGGTGCCGGAGTTCCTGGTCGCGACGCTGGCGGTGCTGCTGTTCGCCGTCCAGCTGAAGTGGTTCCCGGCGCTCTCCTACGTCAACGACATCGAGTCGCTGGGCCAGATGCTGCGGGCGTTCGCCATGCCGGTGCTGACGCTGTGCTGCGTGATCGTGGCGCAGATGATGCGCATGAGCCGCGCCGCCGTGGTGGATCAGCTGGAGGCGCCGTACATCGAAATGGTGCGGCTCAAGGGCGCCTCGCCGCTGCGGATGGTGCTGGCGCATGCGCTGCCCAACGCGGTCGGGCCGATTGCCAATGCGGTGGCCTTGAGCCTGTCCTACCTGCTTGGCGGCGTGATCATCGTCGAGACTATCTTCAACTATCCGGGCGTGGCCAAGCTGATGGTCGATGGCGTCGTGCAGCGCGACATGCCGCTGGTACAGGCCTGCGCGATGCTGTTCTGCGCCGGTTATCTCATCCTCGTGACCGCCGCCGACATCTGCGGCATCGTCGCCAACCCGCGGCTGCGGCACCGTTGAGGGTACACCTATGACCACAACTTCCTCCACATCGGGCAGCTTTCCGCCGCCCACGCTGCGTGCGCGTGCCGGGTGGCTCACCCAGTTCGGCGCATCGGGAGTCCTCGGCCTGCTGGTGCTGGGCTTCTGGATACTGGCTGCGGCACTGGGCCCGACGCTGCTGTCGAACAGCGCCACCCAGGGCGGCGGCGAGGTGTTCGGGCCCATCAGCGCCGAGCATTGGCTGGGCACCGACTACCTGGGGCGCGACATGCTGGCGCGCGTGATTGAAGGCGCGCGCTACACGGTCGGGGTCGCCATCGTCGCGACGCTTCTGGCCGGGGGCGTGGGGACGCTGCTCGCGTTGCTGGCCGCGGCCAGCGGGCGCTGGATCGACGCGACGCTCAGCCGCGGCCTGGACACCCTGACCGCCATTCCGAGCAAGATGTTTGCGCTGCTGATGGTGGCCAGCTTCGGCTCGTCGGTGACAATGCTCGTGGTTGCCGCTGCGATCATCTACGTGCCCGGTGCTTACCGCATCGCGCGCTCGCTGGCGGTCAACATCAACGCCCTGGATTACGTGACGGTCGCACGTACGCGGGGCGAAGGCACGCTGTACGTCATGCTGCGCGAGATCCTGCCCAACATCGCCGGGCCGATCCTGGCGGACCTGGGGCTGCGCTTCGTCTACATCGTGCTGCTGCTCGCGGCCCTGAGCTTCCTAGGACTGGGTGTGCAGCCGCCTGCGGCCGACTGGGGCTCGCTGGTGCGCGAAAACATCGGTTCTCTGGCCGATGGCGGCGCAGCGGTGATCGCACCGTCGCTGGCTATTGCAAGCCTGACGATCTCGGTCAACCTGGTGATCGACAACCTGCCGGGCCGCGCGGCCCGCGAACGTGGAGCACGTTGATGGGCAGCCCTGTTGTTGTGAAGGACCTGTGCATCAGCGCAGGCGGGGTCACGCTGGTTGACCGGGTGAGCTTCTCGATCCAGCCTGGCGAGGTGCTGGCGCTGATCGGCGAGTCGGGATCCGGTAAGACGACGACGGCGTTGGCGCTGATGGGCTACGCCCGGCGCGGCTGCCAAGTCTCCGGGGGCAGCGTCCGCATCGGCGACGTGGATGTGCTGGGGTTGGGCGCAAGCCAGCTGCGCGCGCTGCGCGGCCGTACCGTGTCCTACATCGCGCAGAGCGCGGCCGCCTCGTTCAATCCCTCTCGCACCATCCTCGACCAGGTCGTGGAGCCGGCGGTGCTGCACGGCACGCTGCACCGCGCCGAGGCCGAGCTCAAGGCGATCGCGCTGTTTCGCGAGCTGGCGCTGCCCGACCCCGAGACGATCGGCCAGCGCTACCCGCACCAGGTGTCGGGCGGCCAGTTGCAGCGACTGATGGCCGCCATGGCGTTGATCACCGATCCGGAGGTGGTGATCCTCGACGAGCCCACCACCGCGCTGGACGTGACCACGCAAGTCGAAGTGCTGCGCGCGTTCCGGCGGGTCGTGCGCGAGCGCAAGGTGACCGCGGTGTACGTCAGCCACGATCTGGCGGTGGTGGCGCAGATGGCCGATCACGTGCTCGTGCTGCGCAACGGGTGCATGCGCGAGCTGAACCCGACCAAGCGGCTGCTTGCGGCGCCCGAGAACGAGTACACGAAGAGCCTGCTTGCGGCGGCACGTCCCGCACCGCGGGCCGGCGCCCAGACCGCCGCGGACGCCGAGGTGCTGCTGCGCGTAAAGGGGCTGTCGGCGGGCTACGGGCCGCGGGGTGCCGACGGGCGGCCGGCGAAGATGATCCTTCGGGACATCGACCTGGAACTGCGCCGCGGCCAGGCGATCGGCGTGATCGGGGAATCGGGGTCGGGGAAGACGACGCTGGCCCGTGCCGTCGCCGGGCTGCTGGCGCCGTGCGCGGGCACGATGGAGTTCCACGGCCGCCCGCTGAAGCCGCTGCTGGCACAGCGCACGCGCGACGAGCTGCGTCGCATCCAGATCGTCTTCCAGTCGGCAGACACGGCGCTGAACCCTTCGCAGACCATCGAGAGCATCCTTGCGCGGCCGCTGGAGTTCTACAAGGGCATGAAGGGCGCGGCGCTGCAGCGGCGCATCGGCGAGCTGCTGGACCTGGTGCAGCTGCCGCGCACGGTCGCGCAGCGTCTGCCCGGCGGCCTCTCCGGGGGCCAGAAGCAGCGTGTGAACCTGGCGCGCGCGCTGGCTGCCGAGCCCGACCTGATCCTGTGCGACGAGGTCACCTCGGCGCTGGACACCGTGGTCGGTGCCGCGGTGCTGGACCTGATCGCCGAGCTGCGGCGCGAGCTGGGCGTGTCCTACCTGTTCATCAGCCACGACCTGCACACGGTGCGTGCGGTGTGCGACGAGATCGTCGTGATGCAGCATGGCCGCAAGCTGACGCAGGTGGCGCGGTGCGACTACGACCGTGGGCCGCACCATCCCTATTACGAACAGCTCGCGCGCGCCGTGCCGGAGCTGCGCTGCGGCTGGCTCGACGAGCTGGACGCGCGGCGGCCGGTTGCCGTGGCTTCGGCAGCATGAAACCACAGGAGTACCAGATGACTTCGATTTCCCACATCGACGGGGTGACGAATGGCGACGCGCAGGCGTTGACCTTGCAACGCGGCGACCTGCTGCTCGGCCGCCAATGGATCGGCGGCGAATGGTGCGAGGCGCGCGACGGTCAGCGTCTCGACGTCCAGAATCCTGCCACCGATGCGGTGTTCGCCAGCGTGCCGGACAGCGGTGCCGACGAGGCACGTGCCGCGGTCGACGCGGCTCATGCGGCGTTTCCCGCCTGGCGTGCGGTGCCCGCCAAGCAGCGTGCGCAGATCCTCAAGCGCTGGAACGACCTGGTGATTGCCCACCAGGAGGATCTGGGCTGCCTGATCTCGCGGGAGCAGGGCAAGCCGCTGGCCGAAGGCCGTGGCGAGGTGGCCTATGCGGCAAGCTACATCGAGTGGTTCGCCGAGGAGGCCACGCGCGCCAACGGCGACGTCATTCCGTCCCCGGTGGCCGGCCGGCGCATGTTCGCGCTGAAGGAGCCGGTGGGTGTAGTGGCCGCCGTCACGCCGTGGAACTTCCCGGCCGCGATGATCGCGCGCAAGATCGCTCCGGCACTGGCCGCGGGCTGCACGGTCGTCTGCAAGCCCGCTGAAGACACGCCGCTGACCTCCCTGGCGCTCGTCAAGCTCGCCGAGGAGGCCGGGGTACCGGCCGGTGTGTTGAACATCGTGACCGCATCGCGTGCCCGAGCCGCCGAGGTCGTGGACGTGTGGCTCGATGATCCGCGCGTGCGCAAGATCACCTTCACCGGGTCCACGCCGGTGGGCAAGCACCTCGCGCGGCGCTCGGCCGACACCCTCAAGCGGCTCTCGCTGGAGCTGGGTGGCAACGCGCCCTTCATCGTCTTCGACGATGCCGACATCGACGCCGCGGTCGATGGCCTGATGGTGGCCAAGTTTCGCAACGGCGGGCAAACCTGTGTGAGCCCGAACCGGATTTTCGTGCAGTCGCGAGTACACGATACCTTCGTCGAAAAGCTCGCGGCACGGGTCGGGGCACTGAAGGTCGGCCCGGCCAGCGATCCGGCTGCGCAGATCGGTCCGATGATCAATGCGCGCGCCGTCGACAAGATCGAGCGCCATGTGCGTGACGCCGTCGAGCGCGGGGCACGGGTCATCGTGGGTGGAACGCGGCTGCCGGCCCTGGGTGCGAACTATTTCGCCCCTACCGTGCTGGTCGGCGCTGACAGCCGCATGGCCTGTATCTGCGAGGAAACGTTTGGGCCGGTGGTGCCGGTCACGCGCTTCGAGACGGAAGCCGACGTGGTTGCCACCGCCAACGATACGCCCTTTGGCCTGGCGGCCTACTTCTATGCGTCGGATGTGCGGCGCATCTGGCGCGTGGCGGATACCTTGCAGACCGGGCTCGTCGGCATCAACGAAGGAGCGCTCGCGGCTGAGGCCGCGCCGTTTGGTGGCGTCAAGGAGTCAGGCTACGGCCGCGAAGGTTCCGTGCATGGCCTGGACGACTATCTGCAGACCAAGTACCTCTGCCAGGGCCAGCTCTGAGCTGACACCGTAAACCTTCGCGGCTGAGGCCGTGAAGGCACCGCCCGCGGCCGCAACGGCACCATGCAACATGGGCCGGGCGGCGGCGGGCGCGTTCGTTTTAGGCTCGGGAGAGCCTTTCCGACCATGCCGCCGCGCCTGGATGCCCGCCTTCGCGGGCATGACGAGGAAACATTCAGCTTTGATCAGGAGATGGCATGAAAGCCCGTTCGTACTGAGGTATCGAAGTACGAACGGGCGCTGCGGCTCGCAGCGCCAGCATGTACATCGATACGCCCGCGGGGCTGCCGCAGAGACTGCTGCGCAGCACGCCGACAACGGCAGCTTGAGCGGTGTCCGGGTGCCATTTTGAGATATGTCGCAGCGAGGTCGATGCTTCAATGAGCGCGCACTCAACGGTGTATCAAGAAGGGCGCACACGAAGCCCTTATCGAACCCAACAGGCAAGCAATCAAGTGGAGACACCCATGATCTCGTTCACCCATGTCCATCGCCTGCTCACGGCAGCGGCCCTGCTGGGGCTCGGTGCTGCACACGCGCAGTCCAACGTCACGATCAGCGGCAGCGTGGACGTTGGTGTCTACCGGGACACGGCCGACAGGACGAACGTCGGGCCGATTCAGCGCAACTACCTGCAGTTTGCAGGCTCCGAGGACCTGGGCGACGGCCTGGCGGCCACCTTCAGGCTGCGCATGCGGTTCGATCCGGACACGGGCAGCCTTGAGGGCAATGGCAGCAAGCCGTTCTGGCATGGGGAGTCGACCGTTGGTCTGAAGAGCCGTTTCGGCGCGGTTCGGCTCGGCCGCGCACTGGACGCCATACAAAGCCAGGACTGGGCTTTCGATGCCTGGGGCAACAATGACTGGATCGCGTCCCCCGCGTGGGACCTGTGGCACTGGAACTACTCGGCCGACCCCCGCGGTGGCGGCTCAGGCCGTGTAGCCAATGCGGCTTTCTACGATTCGCCTGCGTTCGCCAACACGACGCTGCATGTCAGCTACTCGCCGGAGACCGTGCCCGGCGACATCACCAAGAACCGGGCCGCATCCTTGGTCTACAGAGGCGGCACGATCCAGGCCATGGTGGGGGCGGCCAAGAACAGTTCCGGAGCGAAGGAGGGCAGCGTCGGCCTGCGGGGCAACATCGGTGCGCTGTCCTTGATGGGGGTATACAACGTCAGCGAGTCGGCCACCGAATCCAAGTCCAAGGTGGCTACGCTGGGCGCGATCTACGACTTCGGCAGGGTGGCGTTGAAGGCCGGCTGGGGCCAGGCGGACGTCGACGGCATCAAGAAGGAGCGCCTGGTGTCGGTCGGCGCCGTCTACGGCCTGTCCAAGCGCACGTCGGTTTATGCGGACGCGGCGTCCAAGCGGTTCCCGGGCCAGGACACGAAGCAGGTCTACGGCGTGGGCATCACGCACCGCTTCTGAGTCGGGTCGCCGGCCCACTGGCGCGTTGCCACGCGGTGGGCCAAACGGAAGGAAGAATATCGCGCGTTCCACGTGGATGAGAAGTCATCCTTCGTGAAGTGCGCATTCACGCTTGCTGCCCAGCGCTGGTCACTTGTGTCCACGCATTGCATCTGCGAATGGCATCCCTGAACCATTTGGCAGCAGGTTGGCGGTGCGTCCTCTCATGCCAAACCATGGAGACGGGCAGCGGGGGGACTTCGAAGGGCAGCCTGAGGACTTGAAGCCCCAGGATGCTGGCGTAGACCGGTGCTCCAATGTTGGCCATGCAGCCCAGCAGGTCGCTGTGCGCCACGGCTTGAGCCATGCCGAATGCAGATTGCGTCCTGAGCATGACGCGCCGCTGCCGGCCGATCCGCTCCAGCGCCTGGTCGATCGCCTCTTCCACGGCAAACTGGCTGGTGCTGGCATTTCCGCGGCAGACATGGCCGGATGCTATGAATGCATCGAGGTCCATGGTTCCATGGATGCTGGGGTGTTGGGCCGACGCCAAGCAGCACATCTGATCGCGATACAGCTCGACGGCGCGCAGGCCCTCGGACAGCTCCCTCAAGTACCCCACCATGAGGTCAATATCTCCGTTCTCCAGCCACTCCCGCACCCGGTTGTGATCGGGGGTCACCAGCACCAGCTGCAGGTCGGGTGCTTCCCGACGCAGCAGCGGCAACAGGTGCGGCATGAGGATGGAAACGGTGTAGTCGGTCACGGCCAGCGTCAGGCGTGCATGCGTGGTGCCGGCATCGAACTCTGTGCCGTCGGACAGGGCCTGGGTGAACGTCCGTAGCGTGTCTCGCACAACACCGCGCAGCTCCAGCGCGCGCGGTGTCGCGACCATGCCGCGGCCTGTGCGTACCAGCAGCGGATCCCGGAACAGGTCTCGCAGGCGGTTCAACGTCTGGGACATGGCGGGCTGGCTCAGCTGCATGCGTTCTGCAGCCCGCGTCACCGAGCCTTCCGACACCAGGGCGTCAAGGCAGGCCAGGAGATGCAGATCGATGCCTTTGAGGTCCTGCATTGCAAGCACGCGATTGGCCGTGACGCAGACATGGTAGTCCTCGTTCCCGTCCTGGGCAGCCCTCTCATTCCCGACCTTGGGGCACCGCCCGGGGCAGCCCATTCGCCGGACCAATTCCCGTATGCGGCGAGCTGCATTGATGGAGTTTTACGCGGGCAGTCCAATGGCATTTGGATATCCCGGCTTGGTGAGCTGAGGGAAATTCGCTCGGGCTTGTTTTGCTGTTTCAGGCCGGCCTGCAGCAATCTGCGGCACTGGACCGCAGCAAGCCCTCACACTGGCATATTCAATTGACGCGGCGAATACCGCCATCACGCACGCTAATTTTTCTGGGAGCCATTCAGGTTCTATTGTTGGAGCGAAAGGACACAGCCATGGACTCCACCCGTTCCCCCAGGTATGAGCTGCGTTTCCCCTCCTTGACCAAAAGTGCTGTTCTGATGGCATTTCCCTGCGATGCGAGGGGCGAGGTCAATATCGATCAACTCGCTGAAGACGCCAAGATCGCTTATCTGTATGCCAGGGCGTTGATCGGCCGCGAGTATCTTCTGCCGCGTGTCGAAGCGCTCGAAGCTTGAACCGATGGTTCTTTCCGCTGCCGCCGGTCTTGAGGATGCAGGCCGGCTCAGGACACTCAATGTCCCCGCTGCGCGGTGTGAGGAGCTCCCACCCGTTTGACTGCGTAACAAAGCGCGGACGCGTGCACGCTCGATGGTCGGCCCCGGTACATGCCGGTTCCTCAAGGCCGAGGTGGCCTTCGAGGACGCTGAGCGGTACCACGGCATTGTACGAATGGAGCCGTAGATCGGACCCATGCCGGTGTGGTGCAGCCCTTGAGATGGTTGCTGTCGCCACCGCATGAGCGAGAGATTTCCTGGCCGCTGAATGCTTGGCGACCCCGAAGCAGATTCCTCTTTCCACGCCCCAACAACAGCATGGCCCACTGCCAGCCGACCGCAATCCAGCAGCACCGGCTGCCCGCCCATGCCTACGATGACCGCATGAACCTACTGCTGACGATCAACCGCGCCCACGGAGTTGGATCAACCATGCCGCCCACCATGCAGCCGCCGCTGCGCAGTCTCGATAGCTCACCCCAGTTGCCGTCGCATGCCGACGTGGTCGTGATCGGCGGCGGGATCATCGGCGTGTTTGCCGCCTACTACATGGCCCGTCGCGGCCTCTCGGTGGCCGTGGTCGAGAAGGGCCGGATTGGCGCCGAGCAATCGAGCCGCAACTGGGGCTGGTGCCGACAGCAGAACCGGGATGCCCGGGAACTGCCGATGGCCACCAGGAGCCTTGAGCTCTGGGAGCAGTTCGCCGCGGACAGCGGCGAGGACACGGGCTTCAGCCGTTGCGGTCTGATGTACCTGAGCAACGATGAAGAGGAAATTGCACGCTGGGCCAAATGGCGCGACTTCGCCAGGACCGCCGGCGTGACCACGCACATGCTGAGCGGCCGCGAGGCCACCGAGCGGGGCCGGGCCACCGGCCGTGCGTGGAAGGGTGGTGTGTTTTCGCCCAGCGACGGCACGGCGGACCCGGGCAAGGCCGCCCCGGCGGTGGCGGCCGCGCTCATGAGACTCGGCGGCAGCGTCCACCAGAACTGCGCCGCGCGGGGCATCGAGCTTGAAGGCGGCCGGGTCAGCGGCGTCGTGACGGAAGCTGGAACCATCAAGACTCGCACGGCTGTGTATGCCGGCGGCGCGTGGGCCTCGTCGTTCTGTCGCCAACTGGGCATTCGTTTTCCCCAGGCCACGGTGCGCCAAACCATCGTGCGCGTGCCGCCGATGGCGCAGCAGCTGCCGGACGCCCTGCACACCGCGCGGGTGTCTGTCACCCGCCGCAGTGATGGCAGCTACAACCTGGCCATCAGCGGGCGCGGGCGGGTGGATCCGACGGCACAGTTGCTGCGCTTCGCCCCGCAGTTCCTGCCGATGTTCGCCAAGCGCTGGCGCAACGTTTTTCCGGGTGGCCTGGAAGGCATTCGTGGGGGCCACGAATCGCTCGCGCGCTGGGGGCTCGACGCGCCCACTCCCATGGAGCGCGCGCGAATACTCAATCCCAGGCCGGATGCGGCGGCTGTCAAGCAAACCTACGAGCGTGCCGTCGAGCTGCTGCCCGCGCTGGGCCACGCGGGCATCGCCAACGCCTGGGCGGGCTTCGTGGACAGCACGCCGGACGGCGTTCCTGGGATTGGCGAGGTGTGGGAGGTCCCGGGTTTCATCCTGGCCGCGGGCTTCTCCGGCCACGGCTTCGGCATCGGCCCCGGCGCGGGCCACCTGATCGCCGATCTCGTGACGGGTGCGGAGCCGATCTTCGATCCCGCACCTTACAACCCGGCGCGCTTCAAGCAGTCGGCCTGGGGCAAGGTGGCTGATTTCTGACCAGCATCGTTCTCGCCGGCGTGGGCCAGGCCGAGTATGGCCTGCCGCGCGTCGGCATGGGCCCGCTTGCGTAGGTACGCGACCCGCAAGCTGCTTCGCCACGGGTGCGCTCCACAGGATCCGGTATGGGCAAGCTGCGCTTGCATCCGCAACCCTGGCTGCTCATCGAACGGCGCCAGGAGAGGGCCCCGGCGCCTGGTCGATCAATAGCCCCGGGTTCGATCCACCAGCCCCACCATGGGCTCGCCCGCCTCGAACCGCCGCAAATTCTCCAGTACCACTTCGGCTGCGGTTGCGGGTTGCGTCATGCTCGCGATGTGCGGCGTGATGCTGATGCGCGGATGACGCCACAGCCGGTGTTCGCACGGCAGCGGTTCGGGAGCGGTCACGTCGAGCACTGCCTCGCTGAGCCGGCCTGCGTCAAGCGCGGCAATCAGGTCGTCGGCGACCAACTGAGGCCCGCGCCCGACGTGAACGAGCGCCGCACCCGCAGGCAGGCGCGCAAACAGCGAAGCATTCAGCAAGCCGCGCGTCGCATCGGTCAGCGGCAATAAGCACACGAGGATGTCGGTGCGCCGCAGGAAGTCACCGAGTTCGTCTGCGCCTGCATGGCAGCTCACGCCATCGATCGCGTGGCGCGAGCGGCTCCAGCCCGCGCAGTCGAATCCGAAAGGCAGCAGGTGCGCCAGCACGGCCTGGCCCAGCGAGCCCAGGCCCAGCACGCCGACGCGGCGTTCGTTCGCAGGTTTCACCTGCAGCGGCTGCCATTCGGCTGCCTGTTGCTGGCGCCTGTACGCGGGCATGTCGCGATGCAGGTCGAGCACGGCATGGGTGACGTACTCGACCATGCCGCGGATGATGCCGGGCTCAACCATTCGCACGACCGGCAGGTCGGGCGGCAGCGCTGCGAAGTCGATCTGGTCGACGCCGGCCCCCGACGAAAGCAGCAGCTTGAGGTTTGGAAAGCGTGTCGCGATGTCGCCCGGCGGCTCCCACGCCGCGAGGAAGCGCACGCGTGCCGGGTCGCCGATGTCTGGCCACACCCGGAAATCCAGCTCTGGCGCCCGTCGTCGGAACACCTCGGCCCACGCGCGGCCGCGTACCGGATCTGCTTTGTAGAGAAAGGTCGTATTGGGCTTCATTCGTGTCGGATCTTCGTCGAACGCAGGCCGTCATGTTGGTGGCAGTCGCGTCCCGGCGCCAGCTCTTGGAGAGGCGCAAATGCAATTCAGCAGCATGCGCCGCGGCAGCGGTCCGGTTCGAGATAAGACGGTGGTGTGGCCGGATCAAACGAACACAAATGCCGCGTGGCGGCGTTTAGCATCTTCCGAGAATTTCGCTGGGCGGTTTGATGAGCTACAACGTCACGGAGAACGTCCGGTCCGACGCTTGAGAGGCTTTCCTCATGCACGCACCGGTCCTCAGGTTGCCGCTGCAACGCATCGGGCTGGCCCTGGTGTCGCTGCTGACGGTATCGATAAGGAGTCGGAGCGATGGCGTCCCTGATCCCGCGCAATGGTCTCCGAGGCAACGCGGCCCGGTCGTGGCGCGAGCGGCTGCCGCATCTCGGGCTCACGGGCTGGCTTGGTTTCTGCATCATCGCCTTCTGGGCGCTGGCCGCCGTGTTCGGGCCCTTGCTGCTGTCCAGCAGCGGCGCGGCGGGCGGTGCCGAGGTGTTCGCGCCGATCAGCGCCGCCCATTGGCTGGGTACCGACTACCTGGGACGCGACATGCTAGCCCGCGTGATCGAAGGTGCGCGCTACACCGTGGGCGTCGCCTTCGTTGCCACGCTGCTGGCCAGCGGTACGGGCACGCTGCTGGCGCTGCTGGCCGCTGCCAGCGGGCGCTGGATCGACGCCGTGCTCAGCCGTGGCCTCGACACGCTAACCGCCATCCCGAGCAAGATGTTCGCGCTGCTGATGGTTGCCGGCTTCGGTTCCTCGGTGACCATGCTGATCGTGACCGCTGCCATCATCTACGTGCCCGGCGCCTACCGCATCGCGCGCTCGCTGGCCGTCAACGTTAACGCTCTGGACTACGTGACGGTTGCCCGCACGCGGGGCGAGGGCACGCTGTACGTCATGCTGCGGGAGATCCTGCCCAACATCGCCGGGCCGATCTTGGCGGACCTGGGGCTGCGCTTCGTCTACGTCGTGCTGCTGCTCGCGGGTTTGAGTTTCCTCGGCCTGGGCGTGCAGCCGCCGGCGGCCGACTGGGGCTCGCTGGTGCGCGAGAACATCGGTGCACTGGCCGACGGCGGCGCGGCGGTGATCGCGCCGTCGCTTGCCATCGCAAGCGTGACCATCGCGGTCAACCTTGTGATCGACAGCCTGCAGGGTGCGGTTGGCCCGCGCGGGTAGCGCGCGCTGAATGGAAGGCGCTGTTGTTGTGGACCAATTCACCTAAAACTCATGATGTTTCGTACGTCTCGAATAACACGTCGCTCACGGGCTGCTGAAGCGAATGCAGGCCTGGCCGCGGAGCGCAGTGAAGGGTTGAGCGGCTGTTCCGCTCACTTCCCGATGGGCAAGGACAAGGACTGTTCGTCACTGCACCGCATCGTCATCGTCGGCGGCGGAGCTGGCGGACTGGAGTTAGCCACCCGGCTGGGCGATACCCTGGGCCGGCGCGGCCTGGCGCAGGTGACGCTCATCGAGAAGGCGCGCACCCACTTCTGGAAGCCGCACCTGCACGAGATCGCCGCCGGCACGGTGGACCTGCACACCCACGCGGTGGACTACCTGGCGCAGTCGCACTGGCACTGCTTCCGCTACCGCATGGGCGAGATGACGGGGCTGGACCGCGAGCGCCGCGAGGTGCACGTGGCGCCGTTCATTGACCCCGATGAGGGCGAGGAAGTGACGGGGCAACGCGTCTTCGCCTACGACACGCTCGTGATCGCCGTGGGCAGCCTCAACAACGACTTCGGCACGCCGGGCGTGCAGGAGCACGCCATCCTGCTGGAGACGCCGGCACAGGCCGAGCGTTTCCATCGCCGGCTAGTCAATGCCTGCGTGCGCGCGCATGCGCAGAGTGCGCCGCTGCGCCCGGAGCAGCTGCAGGTGGCGATCATCGGCGCCGGCGCCACCGGCGTGGAGCTGGCCGCGGAGCTGCACCACACCACGCGCACGCTGGTGTCCTACGGGCTCGACCGCATCGACCCGGAGCGCGACATCCGCATCGAGCTGATCGAGGCCGGCCCGCGCATCCTGGGCGCGCTGCCCGAGCGCATGTCGGCCTCGGCGCGGGCGCTGCTGGAAAAGCTCAATGTCAGCGTGCGCACCCATGCCAAGGTCACGGCCGTCACGGCCACTGGCGTGCAGCTCGCCAGCGGCGAGACCATTCCTGCGGAGCTGGTGGTGTGGGCCGCGGGCGTGAAGGCGCCGGAGTTCCTGGCCACGCTGGACGGCCTGGAAGCCAACCGCATCAACCAGCTCGTGGTCGGCCCCACGCTGCAGACCACGCGCGACGAGAACGTGTTCGCCATCGGCGACTGCGCCGCGGCGCCGTGGCTTGGGCGCGAGGGCACGGTGCCGCCGCGCGCGCAGGTGGCGCACCAGCAGGCTTCGCACCTGGTGAAGCAGATCCGCCGGCGCATGAACGGGCAGCCGACGCAGCCCTGGCGCTACCGCGACTTCGGCTCGCTGGTGTCGCTGGGCAAGTACTCCACGGTGGGCAACCTGATGGGCTCGCTGGTGGGCGGCAACATGTGGATCGAAGGGCTGTTCGCGCGCTGGATGTACCAATCGCTCTACAAGCTGCACGAGTTGGCGCTGCACGGCGCCTGGAAGACCACGCTGGGTACGGCGGCGCGCTTCATTGCCCGGCGCACGGCACCGCGGGTGAAGTTGCATTGAATCTTTGGACGTTGCAAGTGCGTCCGACTTCACATAAATGCAAATGTATCGATATCGCGGCAGGGATCAAGCTCTTTTGCCACGGCAGTTGCACTTATATCGTAGTCGATGCGTGGGCATCGAAAGTAAAGTCGATGTTCAACCTGTAGCACTGGTTGTTGGCATCCTACATTGGCGTGACGCCTGCCTTGCGCAGCACCGGTTCCAGCTTGGACCGTTGCTGTGCCAGGAAGGCGTCCATCTGGCTGTGAGAGAGCATGTCGGTAGAGTCCACGGACTGCAGGCCGGCGGCCTCGATGCCGTTGCGCACAGCGGCATGCCGGCGCATGCTGTCCCAGGCTTCGCTTATCGGTCGCACCATCGATGGCGGCACGCCAGTCGGGGAAAACGCCGTGATCCAGGCGCTGTATTCACAGTCCTGTAGCCCGCATTCCTGAACCGTCGCCACGTCGGGCATCGAACCAAGGCGCTGTACGGCGGTCACGGCCAGCGCACGCAGTCGGCCTGACTTCACATGGGGCAGGGCAACGTTGGGCGCCATGAGCATCAGCTGCAGGTCTCCAGCGAGCAGCGCAATCAGTGCTTCGGCGTCACCCTTGAATGGCACGTACAGGAGCTGCATGCCTGTCACGGACGAGAACAGCCCGGCGGCGAGATGGGCTGTCGACCCTCGACCAGCCGTGCCACAGCTCAGCGGCTGGGGATTGGCGCGACTGAAATGCAGCAGGCCGTGCACGGAGTCCACCGGCAGCGAAGGATGAACCACCAGGACAAGCGCTGCGCCGGCCAGCACTGCCACGGGCGCGAGTTCACGCGCTGTGTCGTAGCCAGGATCTCGCAACAGCTGCGAAGCCAGCAGCGTCGAGGCCGGGCCAGCCACCAGCAACGTTTGGCCGTCGGGTGCTGCACGGGCGACGGTCCTTGCCGCAATGGTGCCACTGGCTCCGGGCCTGTTCTCCACGAAAAACGCCCGGTTGAGTACGCTGCCAATGGCTTGGCTGAACAGGCGAGCCAGGAAATCCACCGGGCCTCCGGCCGCTGCACCCACCAGCACGCGCACGTGCTGGTGGGTGTGCGAACCAACCATCCCGGCCCATGCATGGCCCGTCAGCAGCCCGGCACCAGCACCGGCAAGGAGGCGCCGCCGCGTTGCGCTGTCTGCGCAGGCGCCATGTCCTTGCGTAGTGCTCCGGTGCTTCATCGCAGCTCTGCCGTTCCCGGTGCCGCCGGCTTCGCAGGCTCAGGCGCTCTCGCGCTCGATGATGGTGAAGCCCACGTCTGTCACCCTCTGCGTCACTGTCTGGCCATCAAGGCGCTGCAGCAGCAACCGGGCGGCGATGGCACCGACCTGAGCGCCATCGATGCGCACCGTCGTCAGGGTCGGATCCAGGGTGGCCGCGAAGTCGAAGTCGCCGGAGCCCATGACGGCCAGTGTGCCGGGCACGTTGATGCCGCGTACCCGTGCCTCCGTGAGCACCCCCATGGCGAGCGAATCCGAGCTGCACCAGACGGCATCGGGCGTGTGTCGCTGCACCAGCAACGCTTGGAGCGCTGCCCGGCCCCCGGCGTGGTTCGTCGGTTCCGGAACGACATGGACCACGGGGGGCTCGAGTCCGAGCACTGCAGCACGCTCGACAAAAGCCTGTGCGCGCCGCGCCGCGCGTTCGTTGTCCCCGGACACAAGCGCCAGCCGCCCGCGGCCCCGTCCAGCCAGGAACTCGCAGGCCTGCGCCGCGATGTCCTCGTGCGACGCGCCCACGAGCATGTCCACCGGCCCATCGGTGCAGTCCCAGGTCTCCACGATCGGTATGCCCGAGCCGAGAAGGAGCTCGCGTCCTTGCTGCGAGTGCACGGTGCCCGTGATGACGATGCCGTCGGGCCGGCGCCCGATCACCGCGCGCAGCAGCTCGTCCTCATGCGTGTCGCGGTAACCCAGCTGTCCCACCAGCACCTGCAGGCCGCGCCGGCCCAACGAGTCGGTGAGCGACTGGATCATGCCGGTGAAGTGCAATCCCGCCAGCGTGGGCACCAGCACGGCAACCACGCCGGAGCGTGAGGAGCGCAGTCCGCCAGCCATCAAGTTGGGCACGTAGCCCGTGCGCGCCACCGCCTCGCGCACGCGCTCCAAAGTTCGCGGCGCCAGCTTCTCGGGCTGCTTCAAGGCCCGCGAGACGGTCATGAGCGAGACCTCTGCCAGGCGGGCGACATCGTGGATCGTCACGCTGCTCCCGCTTGGGCGCTTGGACGGCTCGATGGCAGCAGCGGAAGAGGAGGGTTTGGGTGGGCGAGGCATGACGGGCGGGATTCTAGGGAGGCAGCGTTGCACGCCAACGCATGGCGCCGTCGTGCGAGGTCCTGCCAATCACCAGGAAAACCCGGATCCCATTTGTTGATGTTAACGTTAACACTGACGCACCGTTTTGGTTCTCGTCGCCGGGCCCGAGCGTTCGATGCGATCGACACGGTGCGTCCCCGGTTTCCGTTCCGTCCTTTCCATCACGACATGAAGACACACCGCCCCCAGCTTGATCGCCTTTTCCGTCCGAGCCTGTGTGCCATCACGGCTGCTGTCCTGACTGCCTGTGGCGGCGGCCATGGCAACGGCGGCAATACGCCCGAGCCCACCGTGCCCAGCAGCGAGGCGCTCAAGAGCGCCTGCCCAACACTCTCGGGCCAGACGATCGCGGCCTCTGCCATTGGGCTGCCCAGCGGCAACGCCACCGTGACGTCGGCAACCTTCGTCGCCGCCGTGCCCCAGGCGGTCAACGGCTCCGCCACCACGCCTGCAATGCCCGACTACTGCAAGGTGCTGGGCACCATCGCACCGGTGGATCCGGCGGCGCAACTCATCAACTTCCAGGTCAACTTGCCGACCACGTGGAATCGCAAGGCCGTGCAGTACGGTGGCGGCGGATACAACGGCACGCTGGTGACAGGCCTGGCATCGCTGCGCGACGCCGCCCCCGATGACGTCCACCCGCTCACGCGCGGCTACGTCACCCTGGGCACCGACTCGGGACACCAGGCGTCCGCGTTCGCGCCCAACGCCATCGGCCAGTTCGCGCTCAACGACGAGATGCTGGCCAACTACGGTTACGCCTCCTACAAGAAGGTCAAGGACGTCTCCGTCGGGCTGATGCAGTCCTTCTACAAGGTGGGACCATCGAAGATGTACTACTTCGGCGGCTCCGAGGGCGGGCGCGAGGGCCTGACCATGGCCCAGCGCTTCCCCAACGACTACGACGGCATCGTCAGCGTCGTGCCGGTGGTGCAACTGTCGATGCTGTTCGCCTCCTACATCCCCCACCAGGTGCCGCAGTTCAACGGCGGCTGGTTGAGCCCGGCCAAGGTGCGCACGCTGGCGAAATTCGTCTCCGACACTTGCGACTCGCTGGACAACCTGGCCGACGGCGTCATCAACAACTACCTGGCCTGTCCATCGCGCGTGAACTTGCAGGCGCTGCGTTGCGTGGGTGGTGTCGACACTGGCGACACCTGCCTGTCGGACACCCAGATCGCCACCGTGACTGCAGTGCACACGCCGCACACCTATTCGTTCGCGCTGGCCAACGGGCTCACCAGCTACCCGCAGTGGGTCTACGGCAACGAGAGCTCGCCCGACACGCTCAACGGTGTGTCCTCGGTAGACGGCTTGCCAGTGACCACCATGACGCGCTGGGTCACCGGGACGGCCGCACCAACGACGGCGGTCAACGCCACAACCGACGCGCAGCAGTGGCTCTACGGCGCCAACTTCGTGCGCTACTTCATCACAAAGGATCCGAACTTCGATCCGCTAACCTACGACCCCAACAACTACCAGGCGCGCGTGCAGGCGGTGTCGGAGATCATCGACTCCAGCAACCCTGACCTCTCTGCCTTTTTTGCCCGGGGTGGCAAGCTGATCCTCCGCGAGAATATGGGCGACCTGGCGCAAAGCCCGCTGGCAGGCATCAACTACTTCAATGCCGTCGCGGCCAAGGTCGGTGCCTCCGCGGTCGAGCAGTCGGCTCGTCTGTACATCTCGCCGGCGTCTAACCACAGCGGCACGGCCACCAGCGTGACCAATGGCTCGCCGGTGCCGACGATGGTGGACCTGCTCGATCCGCTGGACCGCTGGGCAAGCGCTGACCAGGCGCCGGCGGATTCCCTGGTGCAGACGGTGAAGGCCACCACGCCGCCTTTTGCGCTGCAGGCATCACGGCCGATGTGCCGCTACCCGAACTACCCGCGCTACGTGGGCGGCGACGTCAAGCAAGCAACGAGCTACACCTGCGCGGCTTCGCAGCCATGATCGGCTGAAGTACTGGACGGCAGCACGAGATTTGTTGCTGATGCTGCCGTCTATGTTGTTTCTGTTGTCGGCACCACAGTGGAAATTATGTGAAGTCTGTTGTGCACTCAACAGCATATGTTCAACGTTGATCCATCCCGACGCTTACCCGCTGCATCGACGGGGCAACAATCGGGCGGCGGCTCAGCAGCGTCCCTTCTTCGCTTGTCCGGGCGGGCAGAAACTGCCCCCGCTACTGGGTCGCTCCCCCGGGTCAACCACGACGGACCCGGCAGGGGTATAGACGGCACATCCGTACAACGAGAACACGGCCATGGCCAGGGCAATGACGACGCGCATGGGGGAAAGCTTCTTCGAGTGGCAATGCGTGCATCGTAGCCTTCAATGACCAACGGCTAATGCGCTGCGGCATGCCTCCTCTCGCCACCCCGACGCCCGGCAGAACGCGCTGTGGACACGATGCCGTTTGGTCCAGGGGCACGTCAATGGCGAGTGGCGCTCGCCAGGCAGCCGCTGCGCCCATGTGGAAACGACAATCCAGGCTCATCGGCCAAGATGGTTGACGCCGGCCAACGTGCTGATGCCCAGCACCGCGGCCACCTGCCGCGCGCTCAGGCCGGAGTCGGCCAGTAGTTGTAGTGCTCGTCTGATCTTGCTCATGAGGACCCTTGGTGTTGGCATCGGCTCTCCGGTCAAAAACCGGCCAGCCTATGCCGCGTTAGGTCACTCAGAACACCGCGCCGGTGTCCGCGATCAGGATGGAACGCTGTCCGCCTTCAGCGTGGAACGGTGTCCGTCATCACAGCGGAATGCTGCCCGCCATCAGCGCGGAACGCCGTCCGGGATGGCGCGGAATACGCATCAACCCATCAAAACGGGCTCGGTTCCGCTGCACTGCCGCGGGCGTGCAGTGCCGGCATCCAACCGACTCCCTTTTCGGGGCTACATGCGGTGATCCCCTCCCTTCCTGACCGCCACTCACACCCCTCTCAAAACGGACCATTGCACGGCTGCATGCATTCGGCAACGTCTGCTTGGGCCGCCTGGAGAAATCGGAAGCCTGAAAAGAAAAAGCCCGGCGGATGCCGGGCAAACGGTACCTTTTGCGGATACCGAGGAGACAAGCTTTACGCCAGCTTCCCGCCGGCTACGTCGGTCGGCCAGATCAAGTCCTGGCCGAGCGTTTCGATTCAAGCAGCTTGCTGCTGCGCAGCGTTGACGGCATGGGTCGTCACGCGCTTGAAGTTGGCCTCGGCCACTTCGGCAGCCTGCTTGGCGGCTTTCTGCACACCTTCGAAGGCATTGCTGGCAGCAGCAACGGTGGACTTCACCAGGGCCACGGCATTCTCACTGCCAGCCGGCGCGCTCTTGAGCGCCGTATCCACAGCGGCCAGGGCGGTCTTCTGCAGCTCGGCCTGTTGGGCTTCGACGATCTTGCCCAGTTCGGTGCGGGTCGCAGTGACGATCTCGACCACGTGGCGGCTATAGGCCTGCGCCTTTGCGGCAGCAGGCTGCAACAGGCCGGACTGGAGGGCCAGCAGCTCCTGCGCATCCTTCACGGCCAGGACCGCGCGGGCATGGTCTGCCGCTTCGCCCAGCAGCGCCTTGGCGGCCTGCAGGTTCAGCTCGGCAGTCCTTTCCACGCCGTCGAAAGCCTTGGTGGCCAGCGCGAAGATGAATTCGATGTGGGCTTTCTGGGCGGCGGTCACTTGTTCGACGGTTTGCATGCGAGTTCCTGAAAAGAGAGCTGAAGGGCTGTGAAGCAAATTGCTGCACTGCAACATGACCGCCAGTATAGGCAAAGCCCTGCCCGTACGGAGCGCGTTTGCTGCAATGCAACATTTTTCGTTGGGGTATTCATCAAGGCCTTGGCAAGTCGCTGCGCAATGCGATCGAGGCCGTCCCTTTGCGCTGGCCACTTGGCCTTCAAGCTTCTACCGGCCTTCACACTCCGCGGTGCCCCCCCGGGACGGCTGGGCGTTGTGGGCTCGTGGCGGGGTAGCTGCTCCTGCAACCAAGGAGCTGCATTCATGAACAGCAAGCGAACACCCTTGTCGCCATGGTTCTTGTCGGCGGCCTGTACGCCGGCCTGGCCCATGCGCAAGACGCCGACGTCCATTGGTCAGTGGCGGTCGACTTGACCGAAGGTGTGCCCGTCTTCAGCCAGCGCGCGCCGACCCAAAGCTTCCCGATACCGATGGCGCGGTCTGTGCCTGTGCACATGCCGCAGGGCTATCAGCAGCCGACCCGCTGGGATGGCGTCGGCATCGCCAATCGATACGACCGCCGTGACAACCTGCGCCGTGACCTTGATGGCGATGGCGTACCGAACTGGCGCGACAGCTCAGCTGGGGGCCGGCGCTGAAGGGAAAGCGTGAACGGCAGCCGAAGTGCTTGCTTGGTTGCCTTCGTGGAAAATCCGCAGCCATAGCCGCACGGGGACCCTTCCCCTGGAGAGGGCGAGAACCGAGGTCAAAGGCGTTGGATCAGCAGCAGGGATTCGTGCTCACGCGGCACTGGCGCGACACGCCGCAGGGCACGGAAGTGGAGTTCTGGCTGGCGACCGATGACGGGCCCCGCCTGGTGCAGCTGCCCTGCCAGACCTCGGTAGCGTTCTTTCCCGCCGAGCAGCACGAGCAGGTCGCCTCGCTGCTGCGCAGCGAGCGCGACGTGGAGATCCGCCCGCTCGATCTGCGCGACTTCCAGCACCGTAGCGTGATGGGCCTGTACTGTTGGCAGCACCACCAGTTGCTGCGCGTCGAGAAGCTGCTGCGGCGCGCCCACGTCCCGGTGTTCGAGGCCGACATCCGCCCGCCCGAGCGCTACCTGATGGAGCGCTTCATCACGGCACCGGTGCGGTTTTCCGGCACGCCGGACAAGCACGGCCTGGTACGCCAGGCGCGCCTGAAGCCCGCGCCCGGCTACCGCCCTCGCCTGCGGCTGGCGTCGCTCGACGTCGAGACCAACCGGCATGGCGAGCTCTATTCCATCGCGGTCGAGGGCTGCGGCCAGCGCCAGGTCTGGGTGCTGGGCCCGCTCAGCGGCCGTGAGGAAGCGGTCGATTTCCGGCTCGACGTCGTCGAGTCCCGGGCGCAGCTGCTGCAGGCGCTGTGCGACTGGCTCGCGCGCCACGACCCGGATGCCCTCATCGGCTGGAACCTGGTGCAGTTCGACCTGCGCATCCTGCGCGAGCACGCGCAGCGCCTGCAGGTGCCCCTGCGGCTGGGCCGCGGCGCCGCCGTGATGGAGTGGCGTGAGCACGGCACGCAAGGCGGCCACTTCTTCGCGGCCGCCGCCGGGCGGCTGCTCATCGACGGCATCGAGGCGCTGCGCTCGGCCACCTGGAGCTTCGCTTCCTTCGCGCTGGAGAACGTCGCGCGCGAGCTGCTGGGCGAGGGCAAGGCCATCGACACGCCGCACGAGCGCATGGCCGAGATCGACCGCATGTTCGCCCAGGACAAGGTGGCGCTGGCCCGCTACAACCTCAAGGACTCCGAGCTGGTGACGCGCATCTTCGCGAAGACGCGCGTGCTGGACTTCCTGCTGGAGCGCGCCACCGTCACGGGGTTGCCGGCCGACCGCAGCGGCGGCTCGGTGGCGGCCTTCACGCACCTGTACCTGCCGCGCATGCACCGCCTGGGCTTCGTCGCGCCCCCCCTGGGCGAGGAGAAGCCCGGCAGCAGCCCCGGCGGCTTCGTCATGGACTCGCGGCCCGGGCTCTACGACTCGGTGCTGGTGCTGGACTACAAGTCGCTGTACCCGTCGATCATCCGCA
>NZ_VIDQ01000209.1 GCF_009760915.1 Azohydromonas aeria | reverse complement strand
CGCTGGGCCCACGTCATCACCGCCGTCGCCTGGATCGGCGCCTCGTTCTACTTCGTCATGCTCGACAACAGCCTCAGTGCGCCCACGCACGAGGACCTGAAGAAGAAGGGCGTGGACGGCGAGATGTGGGCCGTGCACGGCGGCGGCTTCTACCACTCCAACAAGTACATGGTGGCGCCGAAGTGGCTGCCGCTGCCCCAGAACCTGCACTGGTCGTACTGGGAGAGCTATTCCACCTGGCTCACCGGCTTCGGGCTGTTCACGGTGCTGTACCTCTTCAATGCCGGCACCTTCCTGGTGGACAAGAGCGTGCACGACTGGAGCCCGGGCGCGGCCATCGCCGCGTCGCTGGGCTTCCTGGCCGCCTTCTGGCTGCTCTACGACGCCATCTGCCGCACGCTGGGGCGGCGCAGGAACGGTGACGCGATCGTCGGCGCGCTGGTCTTCGCCCTGGTGGTGTTCGCCTCGTGGCTGGCGTGCCAGCTCTTTGCCGGGCGCGCCGCCTTCCTGCTGGTGGGCGCGATGATGGCCACGGCCATGAGCGCCAACGTGTTCTTCTGGATCATCCCGGGGCAGCGCAAGGTCGTGGCACAGCTGCGCGCCGGCCAGCCGGTGGACCCGATCCACGGCCAGCGCGGCAAGCAGCGCAGCGTGCACAACACGTATTTCACCTTGCCGGTGCTGATCGCCATGCTGTCGAACCACTACGGCTGGCTGTACCAGGCCAAGAACAACTGGCTGGTGCTGGTGCTCTTGATGCTGGCCGGCGCGCTGATCCGCCACAGCTTCGTCTCGCGCCACAAGGCGCACGTGCTGGGCAAGCGCACGCC
>NZ_VIDQ01000208.1 GCF_009760915.1 Azohydromonas aeria | reverse complement strand
AGTGGCTCTAACCTTTTGAACTACGACGGCTGCAGGTGATGCCAGCAGATGAGCGCGCAGCCCAGCGTGAGGAAGGCTTGGTGGATGTCGGCCCGGCGCTCGAAGCGCGTACGCAGTCGGCGCATTTGATGCAGCCAAGCGATCGTGCGCTCCACTACCCAACGTTCCTTGCCCAACCCAGAGCCATGAGGCGTGCGGCGCCGAGCAATGAACGGTCGGATGTGCAACAGGCGCAGCCAACGCCTGTGCGGCTCGGCATCGTAGGCCCGGTCGCCCAGCAGCGCCTTGGGGCGTCTGCGCGGGCGTCCGCGCTTGCCACGCACTGGCGGCACGGACTGCACCAGCTTGCGCAGTTGCGTGGAGTCGTGGCGGTTGGCGCTCGTGACGCTCGAAGCCAGCGGCACGCCTTGCGCGTCCGTAAGGACATGGTGCTTGCTGCCTTTTTTCCTCCTGTCCACGGGGCTGGGTCCGGTATGGTCGCCAACGTGAACGGCGCGCACCGACGACGAGTCGATGACGGCTCGCTCCCAGTTGATGCGATCGACACCTCGCAGCCGCGCCAGCAACTCCGCGTGCAGCCTCTGCCATACGCCCACGGCTTGCCAGTCGCGCAGGCGTCGCCAGCACGTCATGCCGCACACGCCCATCTCCGCAGGCAGGTCCTCCCACTGGATACCAGTCTTGAGTACGAAGACGATGCCAGTGAGGCAGCGCCGCAGGTCTGCCGGCTTGCGCCCCGGATGGTCCCTGCGGCGTGGCTTGGGTGGGGGCAGCAGCGGCTCAATGACGGCCCAAAGTTCATCGTCAATCAGTGGTCTGGCCATAGCGACACCTCGTTCAGCAGACGGGTTCGCCAAGCACGGCGGCATCTACCGTGCCGTTATTTGGTTAGGGCCTTT
>NZ_VIDQ01000207.1 GCF_009760915.1 Azohydromonas aeria | reverse complement strand
AGGATTTATCCGTAAATAATATTTATTCTCAACGGGACCTTGCGGAAGGCGATGATGGCCGCGGCCAGATGGTTGAGCGCGACGAAGCTGCGCTCGAGCTTCTCGTAGCGCACGAGCAGCTTGCGGAACCGGTTGAACCAGCCATGACAGGCCTCCACTACCCACCGTCGAGCCCTCTTTTTCGGGTCACGCCGCTTGATGTCCGCTTCCTTGCGACGATCGACGACGTGGGGGATGTAGCCGTGTTTCTCAATGATGCTCAGGCACTCGGCACTGCGGAATGCAGCATCGGCACACAGATGCTTGCTACGCCGCACCGGCGGGGCCTTGCGCTTGACCATGATGGCGCTGAGCACCTCGTCGAGCCGCTTGCCGTCATTGACGTTGGCCCCGGTCACGATGAGGGACAACGGGACGCCACACCCGTCGACCAACAGGTGACGCTTGCTCCCATTTTTTTCCCCGATCCGTCGGGTTCGGGCCAACAGCTTCTTGTGCCAGGGGAGCCTTCATCATCGCGCCGTCGATGCTCTGCCATCGCCAGGCGATGCCCTGCATGTCGTCGTACTCGGCAAGCCCGGCACTCCACAGCGCCTCGAAAAATCCTGCTTCCTCCCATTCAAGGAAGCGCTTGTGGATGGCGCTGGCGCTGCCGAAGCGCTCCTTGGGCAGCGCCTTCCACTGGCAGCCCGTGCGCAGCACGTAGACGATGCCCTCGAACACCTGACGCGCGGGCTTGGGCGGCCGGCCCGCACCGGGCTTGCGAAGGTAGACCTTGTCTGGTGAGGGAAGGCGCTGCGGAATCAGCGGCTCCACGCGCTGCCAGAAGTCGTCCGTCACTTCCCAGGATTCAACCCGCTTGCCCAACCTCGCGCTCCACCACCGCGCCGCCGCGGCTCAGGGGCATTTTATCTAATTACGGATAAATCCT
>NZ_VIDQ01000206.1 GCF_009760915.1 Azohydromonas aeria | reverse complement strand
TGCCTTTCGAGCTGGATGTTGAGCAGAAAAGAGCGCCAGCGCATCTGGCACCAGGGCTTTGACCAAGCGCGTTTCATGGGCGCCAAGTGCCCTTACTCAGCCGGTTCCGATCAAGCTGAGGCTTGGGAAAATGGCTGGGCTGAGGGCGTGATAAGGCGCCATGGCGCGCCACATGACAGCGTGCCGCCCGCAGCCGGCTGGCGTCGCCTGATGAAATTGCTGCTCGGGCGGTAGTGCTCGTGCCCTGCCAACGGCCTATGCCGCTGGTCAGTGTCGGACTTGATAGCCCAGCGCCGCCCACTGTGCCGCGCGGCAGGCATCGACGTCGAAGCGTTCCCGCACGGTGAAGATTTCGTGGCGCAACTGCGCCAGTGACAGCTCGCCCCGAAAGGCCCGCTGCTCAATGTCGGCCATGGCGGCGAGATAGCCGCTGGGCAACTCCAGGGCGTGCAACGGCGAAGAAGTGTTCTTGCTCATGGTGATGGCCTGGATTGCAGTATGTCTTTGTCGGCAACTGGGGTCGCTCGAATACCTGGTAGGTGTTTCAAGCGTTGGCTTGCTGCACTGCAGCAAGCCTCATTCCCTGACTTGACCGAGGCGACGATGCGCGAAACCACGTAGGGTTACGACTGCCGTAGAACCGACCTGTTCCTGTCTGGGCTTCGCGAAGGCGCCGATGGCAGATGCTCGGATCACAGACAGTGCATCGCAGCAGACCAGGCGGTGAGGCGAGACGAATAGATATTCGAGGGAGGACACCACATGGCTGCACAGGACCAAGACAAGACCCGCATCGACGCCGACGGGCTGCACTACCGCGCCAAGGCTGCCGGCTCGGTGTTCAACAAGCCGGGACAGGCCAGCTTCTCCAACAAGACGATGTCCTGCTTCAGGTGCGGCGCGCACAAGCTGCTGGCCGATCTGGCGACGAAGAAGATCCTGGG
>NZ_VIDQ01000205.1 GCF_009760915.1 Azohydromonas aeria | reverse complement strand
CGCACACGATTTCATGAAGGTTTTGCAAGGCATGCCGCAACGAATCATGAACTACTTTCGAGGTTCACATCTCGCGTACGCCGGCGAACAAATCGGTGCATGCACTGTTTGATTGCCGGGTTAATAAAGAGGCGCTGACATTGGCAACATCACACAAAACCCCACTTAGCATTGGATTGGGTCACCTAATGCTTGGTCGTTGCGCTCTCTATCAAAGTTTACTCCAAGGCAAAAATCCGGAAAATGCAAAAATCGATATTGATCTAGCCATTGCAAACCTTCGTGCTTCCGGTGCTTTGCATCACTTACCTCGTGGTTTAATTACACGGGGGTGGCTCCGTGGCAGGATGGACGATAATGCCGGTGCTCGTGCCGACCTGGATGAGGCTTGGCGCATTGCCTCTCGTGGAGGCATGAAGCTCCATCAAGCAGACATTTGCCTTTATCGTGCCAAGTTGTTTGGAAACCGCGACGCGCTACTAGAAGCTCGTGCTTTGATAATGGGCTGCGGGTACTCTCGGCGCATACCGGAACTTAAAGATACAGAGGCCAGCTTTGGATTATTGTTTTGATGAGTTGTAGCGGCAGTTGGTATGAAATACCCAGCAGCTAATACTGCTTCGTTGCTAAGCACATGAATTGTCGTTGATACGGTTGCGCCGCGTGCGACGTAAAGCATCTGTAGTCGTTCAATCAATCAAAAATCAAACAGTTTACGTGGCCCACTAGCAGGCACAAGCGGCTTATTGGTGTTGAGCGTAAAGAGAATTCGCTTGCTTGACAACCCGCTCTGGGCACGAAGCGGGCGTTGAAAAAGCAAATAACGAAGGCCCGCTCCCAGCCTTAGGGAGGCTCTGCTTTAACCGGTTTTGACAATGGTAGGCGGGGCGTCAGCGAATCAGCAGCAACTCGGCCGAACAGCTTGGCCCCGAGTTCGCCAGCAAAGGCCATTGCGCAGCAGGAAGTTGAG
>NZ_VIDQ01000204.1 GCF_009760915.1 Azohydromonas aeria | reverse complement strand
TCCTCGGACCACCTCACGGCCGAGCTGTTCTGGGCCCAGACCGGCACCGAGGCCGTGCACGTGCCCTACAAGGGCGGCGCCCCGGCCATCACCGACCTGCTCGGCGCGGTGGTGGACGCCTCGTTCCAGAACATCAACGCCGTGCAGCAGCACATCGCCGCGGGCAAGCTGCGCGCGCTGGCGGTCACGGGCAGCAAGCGCGCCGCGCTGCTGCCGCAGGTGCCCACGCTGGACGAGTCCGGCGTCAAGGGCGTGGACGTGTACTCCTGGCAGGCCGTGGCCGCGCCCAAGGGGCTGCCCGCCGACGTCAAGGCCAAGCTCGCCACGAACATCGCCGCGGTGCTCAATGAGCCGGCGGTGAAGTCCAAGCTGGTCGAGCAGGGCTTCGAGATCGTCGCCAACTCGCCCGAGCAGTTCGCCAGGTTCCAGGCCACCGAGTTCGCGCGCTGGAAGGGCGTGATCGAGAGCCGGAAGATCACCGCGGACTGAGCCCCGCCGTTGCCCGCGGCCCTTGCCGGCCCCTGCGGCCTTCCCCCGGCCGGCTTCAGCCCTCGCCCGCGCACGGCGGGGAGGGCGCTCCAACCCCATTTCCCCGCCATGCCCAGCACCACCCCCACCGTCGTCTCCCTGCGCGCCATTCCCGTTGCCGGGCGCGACAGCATGCTGCTCAACCTCAGCGGCGCGCACGCCCCGTACTTCACGCGCAACCTGGTCGTCATCACCGACAGCGCCGGGCGCACCGGCGTGGGCGAGGTGCCCGGCGGCGAGGCCATCCGCCAGACGCTGGAGGACGCCGGACAGATCGTCGTGGGCCGCAAGGTCGGCGACTGGCAGGCGGTGCTGACCGAGATCCGCACCAAGTTCGCCGACCGCGACGCCGGCGGGCGCGGGCTGCAGACCTTCGACCTGCGCACCACCATCCACGCCGTCACGGCCGTGGAGTCGGCGCTGCTGGACCTGCTGGGCCAGGA
>NZ_VIDQ01000203.1 GCF_009760915.1 Azohydromonas aeria | reverse complement strand
TTCAGCGCACCAGGCAGGGCCGCTTGTTGTCGAACTTCCAGCCCGGCACCAGGTACTGCATGGCGATGGCGTCGTCGCGCGCGCCCAGGCCGTGCTGCTGGTACAGCGCGTTGGCCTTCATCACCGCGTCCATGTCCAGTTCCACCCCGAGGCCCGGCTTCTTCGGCACGGCGACTTCGCCGCCCTGGATCTGCAGCGGCTCCTTCGTGAGGAACTGCCCGTCCTGCCAGATCCAGTGCGTGTCGATGGCCGTGACGCGGCCCGGCACGGCGGCCGCGGCGTGCGTGAACATCGCCAGCGAGACGTCGAAGTGGTTGTTGGAGTGCGAGCCCCAGGTCAGCCCGAAGTCGCGGCAGGTCTGGCCCACGCGCACCGCGCCCTGCATGGTCCAGAAGTGCGGGTCGGCCAGCGGGATGTCCACCGACTGCAGCACCAGCGAGTGCACGAACTGGCGCCAGTCGGTGGCGATCATGTTGGTCGCCGTGGGCAGCCCGGTGGCGCGGCGGAACTCGGCCATCACCTCGCGCCCGGAGAAGCCCCCTTCGGCGCCGCAGGGGTCCTCGGCATAGGCCAGCACGCCGTGCAGGTCGCGCATCAGGCGGATGGCGTCCTTGAGCAGCCAGCCGCCGTTGGGGTCGAGCGTGATGCGGGCGTCGGGAAAGCGCGCCTTCAGCGCCTTGATGGCCTCGACCTCCTCCTCGCCGCGCAGCACCCCGCCCTTCAATTTGAAATCCTGGAAGCCGTAGCGCGCCTGCGCGGCCTCGGCCAGCTTGACGATGGCGTCGGGCGTCATCGCCTCCTCGTGGCGGATGCGCAGCCAGTCGTCGGAGGCGTCGGGGTCGCTGTCGTAGGGCAGGTCGGTCTTGTTGCGGTCGCCGATGTAGAACAGGTAGCCCAGCATCGGCACCGACTCGCGCTGCTGGCCCTCGCCCAGCAGCGCGCACACCGGCACGTCGAGCTCCTGGCCCAGCAGGTCCAGCAGCGCCGACTCCACGGCCGTGACGGCGTGGATGGTGGTGCGCAGGTCGAAGGTCTGCAGCCCGCGCCCGCCGGCGTCGCGGTCGGCGAACTTGGTGCG
>NZ_VIDQ01000202.1 GCF_009760915.1 Azohydromonas aeria | reverse complement strand
AAACAGTGCATGCACCGATTTGTTCGCCGGCGTACGCGAGATGTGAACCTCGAAAGTAGTTCATGATTCGTTGCGGCATGCCTTGCAAAACCTTCATGAAATCGTGTGCGACGCTGCGCAGAATTCCGCGGCTGCTTGATGCCGGCCGTGTGCGCAATTCGGTCTTGAGGTCCCGGTTGACCAACTCATCAGGGTTCAGTTCAGGCGAATACGGCGGCAGGTAGAACAACTCGATTTCGTTATTGTGCGCGCGCAGCCAGTCCTGAACTTTATTGGCCTTGTGCACCTTCAAGTTGTCCACGATCAGGAATACCTTGGACTGCGCATCATGAATCAGGTCGCACAGGAACTCGATGAACCGCTCAGCATTGATAGCCCCATCGTGAAACTCAAAACGCAGCAATCCCTGATTGGTCAGCGCCGAAATCATGGTGATGCCTGGCGTGGGCCGCTTGGTGGCGTAATCCTCAGTCGGCGTGTGGCCCGCAGGTGCATAGCCTCGTATCCAGGCTGTGTCCTGCCGCACTGCCGTCTCGTCTTCCCAATAGATGACACCATGCTCAGCCTTGGCCCGGCGCACGATGTCGGGATACGCCACCTCCAACCAATACCTCACGTCCGCGGGACGTTGCTCCAAGGCCCGCTTGGCAGGCCGCTGCGGCGTGAAATGCCAGCGCTTCAGATACTCGCCCACCGTGCGAATGGGCATGTCAACGCCCCACATGACTTTGACGGCCTGCTGCACGGCCGCACGCGTCCACATCGCATAAGGCAATCCTAGTCGAGACGGGCTGCCTTCCATAATTTTGTCACGCAGCAGTGTTTCCTGCGCCAAGCTCAAGGTGCGATTTTCTCCAAATCCGTGTCCGCGCTTACCGGAAACTACACATTTCAATTCATCGTCACCACCAACCCCAAACTTGGCGGCCCACTTGATAACAACGCGCCGGCTCACACCAAGTGCTTCCGCTATTGCGCTCCAGGTGCGCCCTGACTTGCGCAGTTCATGTGCCTGTCGCCGCAGGTACTGCAGTGTGTCTTCGGAAAGATGGCGACCGTCGATCTTGCTCATGAACACAATATAGGCGGTGAATTATTGAATTGCCAGGTTAATA
>NZ_VIDQ01000201.1 GCF_009760915.1 Azohydromonas aeria | reverse complement strand
GCCGTCTCGGCATGGCGCAGCAGCTCGTCGGCGCTGGCGCCGTCCATCGGGTGCAGCGCGATGCCGATGCTGCACGTCAGCGTGAACTCCGAGCCTTCGAGCGTCAGCGGCCGCGCCACGGCCTCCAGCACGCGGGCCGCGGCCAGCTCCGCGCCGCGCGCGTCGCAGCCGCGCACCAGCAGCGCGAACTGGTCGCCACCCAGCCGCGCCACCATGTCGCCCTCGCGCACGCCCTGCTGCAGCCGCGTGCGCATCTCGCACAGCACCCGGTCGCCGCCGTGGTGGCCCAGGCTGTCGTTGACGTGCTTGAAGTGGTCCAGGTCCAGCACCAGCACTGCGAACGGCTCGTGGCGCGGCGGCTCGGCCGCCACGGCGCGCGCCACCGCGTCGCCGAACTGCGCGCGGTTCATCAGCCCGGTGAGCGCGTCGGTGCTGGCCAGCCGCTCGATGCGCTGGTCGGCGGCGATGCGCTCGCTCAGGTCGCGAAACGAGTACACCCGCCCCGTGGCGCGGCCGTTCATCCACTGCGGCTGCGTCACGCGCTCGACGACCTGGCCCGAGCGCAGGCGCAGCCGGTCGCTGGCATGCATGAGCGCAGCCTCGCGCACGGCGTCCAGGCGCAGCTGGTAGCGCACCGGGTCCACCACGCTTTGCCGCATCCAGTCGTACACGGCCGCGTCGTCGTTGCCGTGCAGCAGCCCTTCGGGCAGCGCCCAGATCTGCGCGAAGCGGCGGTTGAAGCTGCGGATGCGCCCGGCCAGGTCGGTCACGAGGATGCCGTCGGCGGTGGATTCGAGCGTGGCGCGCAGCTGCGCCAGCAGCTGCTCGCGCTCCTGCTCGGCGGCGCGCTGCGCGCTGTGGTCCTGCAGCGCCACCATGAACAGGCGCGGCGGCAGCGGCCGGATGCGGCGCGTGACGTGGAGCGTGGCGCCGTCGCCGCGCTGCAGCAGCGTCTGCGAGCACAGCTCGGCGCCGGATGCCGCGGCACCCGCGGCGGCGGCCTCGGCCCAGAAAGTGAAGTCCTCGGGCGTGGGCAGCAGCGTGTCGGCGGCGGCACCGAGCACCTGCGCACGCGGCAGCGCCAGCAGCGCCAGGCCGGCCTCGTTGACGGCGCACACGCGCTGCGTGTCGGCGCGCACCAGCCACACCGCCTCGTTGAG
>NZ_VIDQ01000200.1 GCF_009760915.1 Azohydromonas aeria | reverse complement strand
CGGGCCTGGACATCCAGAACGGGCGCGTGCAGGGCGTGCAGACCAGCCAGGGCTACGTCAAGGCCAGCCGCGTGGGCTGCGTGGCCGCCGGCCACTCCTCGGTGCTGGCGCGCATGGCCAGCATCCGGCTGCCCATCGAGAGCCACCCGCTGCAGGCCTTCGTCTCGGAGTCGATGCAGCGCGTCATCGACACCGTGATCATGAGCAACCACGTGCACGGGTATCTCAGCCAGTCCGACAAGGGCGAGCTCGTCATCGGCGCGGGCATCGACAGCTACCTGGGCTACGGCCAGCGCGGCAGCCCGCACGTCATCGACCACACCGCCGCGGCCATCATCGAGCTGTTCCCGCAGTTCTCGCGCGTGCGCATGAACCGGCAGTGGGGCGGCATCGTGGACGTCTCGCCCGACGCCTGCCCGATCATCAGCAAGACCAGGGTGCAGGGCCTGTACTTCAATTGCGGCTGGGGCACCGGCGGCTTCAAGGCCACGCCCGGCTCGGGCCACGTCTTCGCCCACACCATTGCCAACGACCGGCCGCACCCGCTCAACGAGGCCTTCTCGCTGGACCGCTTCTCCACCGGCCACCTCATCGACGAGCACGGCGCCGCCGCCGTCGCGCACTGAACCTTGTTCACTTGGGTCGAGAGATAACCCGTTCGCACTGAGGTATCGAAGTGCGAAGCCGCCAGGCTGCGATGGCGGCTTCGCAGCGGAGGCCGTTCATCCTTCGATACCTCAGGACGAACGGAATCTTCAGTGACATGAGTGAAGTGAGCTGAAAGCCGAAAAGGACATCGACATGCTCAGACTGCATTGCCCCTACTGCAACGAGCTCCGCGACGAAGAGGAGTTCAGCTACGCCGGCGAGGCCTTCATTGCCCGCCCCGACAAGCCCGAGAGCGTGGACGACGCCACCTGGGGCGACTACCTCTTCATGCGCCGCAACCCCAAGGGCTGGTTCTGGGAGCAGTGGCAGCACAGCGCCGCGTGCCGCAAGGTCTTCGCGGTGCGGCGCAACACCGCCACCTACGAGATCTCCGGCACCTGGACGCTGGCCGAGGCCAAGCCGCTGTTCGAAGCCGAAGTCGAGCAGGAACAAACCCAAGGAGTCCGCGCATGACCGCCCAACGCGTTGAAGTCGCCGGCGCGCGCATCGACACGCGCCGCAAGGTGACCTTCACCTTCGACGGCAAGCCGCTCACCGGCTACGCCGGCGACACGCTCGC
>NZ_VIDQ01000020.1 GCF_009760915.1 Azohydromonas aeria | reverse complement strand
CTGCCCGGCGCCCTGCTTCGATTCCTCGTTGAGCGGGATGCGGATCAGCCCGTCCGGCGCCGTCATGGCCTTCGAGGTCAGGCCGGTGTACTCGCCCTGGATGTCGAAGTAGCGGATCTCGCGGAAGCTGAAGAGCTTCTCGTAGAAGGCCGCCCAGTACGCCATGCGCCCGCGATACACGTTGTGCGTGAGGTGGTCCACGACCTTGAAGCCGAAGCCCTCGGGGTGACGCTCCACGCCGGGCAGGAACTCGAAGTCGATGTCGTAGATGCTCTTGCCGTCCTCGAAGCGGTCGATGAGGTACAGCGGCGCGCCGCCGATGCCCTTGACCGCGGGCAGCCGCAGCTCCATCGGGCCGGTGGGAATGTCCACCGGTTGCGCGCCCAGCTCCAGCGCGCGGGCATAGGCCTTGTGCGAATCCCTGACCCGGAAGGCCAGGCCGCAGGCCGACGGGCCGTGCTCGGCGGCGAAGTACGCGGCGACGCTTTTCGGCTCGTTGTTGACGATGAAGTTGATGTCGCCCTGGCGGTAGAGCAGCACGTCCTTGGAGCGGTGCCTGGCCACCAAGGTAAAGCCCATCTTCTCGAAGATCGGCTCCAGGACGCCGGGCGTGGGCGAGGCGAACTCGATGAACTCGAAGCCCATCAGGCCCATCGGGTTGTCGAAGAGGTCGGTCATGGTGATCTCCAGGAATCGCTTGTGATGAAAGGCGTGAAGGTGCGGTCGGTCAGGCGCGTTGCGCCGGCGGCGCGCAGGCGGTGCCCCGCACGCTGCGCGCGAGGTGATCGCCGATGAAGAGCGCGAAGGCGCACATGCCGGTCCTGTCCCGACGCGTCACTGCGCGCCCAGTTCAAAGGGGTAGCGTCGCCGGGCTTCCTCCGCCGCGCGTCCTTCCGCGCCAAACACCGCGTAGGCGTCGGGGTGAGCGCCGGCAAAGCGCCGCGGCCCGGTTCAGGACTTGCAGGCCACCGCGCAGGCCCACCTCGCGCAGCGCGATCGAGGGAGTCGCGGACGTGGACAGGGCTTGCATGGCGAGACCCGTGTTCCTGCTCATTCCATCGTGACGTTGGCCTTCTTCACGATCCGGGCGTAGCGCTCCTGCTCGGTGCGGAAGTACTGCGCCGAGGCCTCGGGCGTCATGGGCTTCAGGATGGTCACCTGCTTCTCCATCGCCTCCTTCACCTCGGGCGTGCCGGCCGCGGCGACGAAGGCGTTGTAGATGCGCTTGACCTGCTCGGCCGGCAGCCTGGCCGGCCCCACCAGCGCGAACCAGCCGGCCACGTCCACGTCAGGCAGGCCCTGCTCGGCCACGGTGGGCACGTCGGGCAGCGCGGCGACGCGCTCCCTGCCCGTGACGCCGATGGCGCGCAGCTTGCCGCTCTTGAGGTGCGCCACCACCGAAGGCACCGACGCCACGCCGAAGTCCACCTGGCCGCCGACCAGGTCCGTCACCATCGGGCCCACGCCCTTGTACGGCACGTGCAGCGCCTTGGCGCCGGCCTCGTCCAGGACCATGGCGGTGGCCAGGTGCAGGATGGTGCCGTTGCCCGAGGAGGCGTAGTTGAGGCCGTCGGGCCTGGACTTGAGCAGCGCGGTGAGCTCCCTGACGTTCCTTGCCGGCACCCGCTCGGCATTGGCGACCAGCACGAAGGGCGTGGCGCCGCCCACGGTGATGGGGGTGATGTCGGCCAGCGAGTCGAAGGGCATCTTCTTGTAGATGCTGGGATTGACCGCGTGGTTGTTCGACACCACACCGATGGTCTGCCCGTCCGGCGCGGCCTTGACGATGGCCTGCGTGCCGGTGAGGCCGCCAGCCCCGGGCAGGTTCTCGATCACCACCGGCTGGCCCAGCGCCCTGGAGAACGCGGGGCCGATGGCGCGCATGATCGCGTCCACGCCCGAGCCGGTACTCACCGGCAGGATCACGCGCAGCGGCTTGTCGTTCTGCGCCAGCGCGGGCAGTGCGCCAAGGGCAAGTGCAGCGGCCGCACCGGCCACGAGGGCGCGGCGCCCCATCGAAATTCGCATGTCTGTCTCCTGAAGCGGTGGATGTGGGCGTCGCGGCTTACCGGGCCGTCTCGTTCGCCAAGCGGGCAAGGATCTCTTCCGTGTGCTCGCCGACCTTGGGCAGCGCGTGCCGCACGCCCAGGCGCCGCTCGCCCATGAGCAGCGGCAGCAGCACGGCCTTGGTGGTGCGGCCGTCGTCGGTGGGCATGTCCACCAGGCCGCCGGACTCGATCAGGTGCGGATCGTTGACGAGCTGGTCGGGCCGCACGATGGGCGCGTAGGGAAGCCCGGCCGCCTCCAGCGCCGGCACCAGGTCGGCCACGTGGTGGTGCCCGAGCGTCTCGCCCAGTTGCGCCAGCAGTTGCGGCCGTACCGCCACGCGCTGCGCGTTGGTGGCCAGCGCCGGGTCGTCGGCCAGGTCGGGCCGGTCGATGACGCGGCACAGCGTCTGGAACTGCTTGTCGCTGACCGCCCCGATGAAGAGCTGCTCCTCGTCGGCCAGCGTGAACACGTCGTACACGCTCCAGGCCGACACGCGCGAAGGCATCGGCGGCGCCGGCTCGTTGGTCATCAGGAACTGCTGCATGTGCTGCGAGGCCAGCAGCACGCAATTCTCAAACAGCGCGCTCTGGATCTCCTGGCCCTTGCCCGTGCGGTGCCGCTCCTGCAGCGCCGCCAGCACGCCGATGGCGCCGAACATGCCGCCCATGATGTCGTTCACCGAGGTGCCCGCGCGCAGCGGCCGGCCCTTGGGGCCGGTCATGTAGGTCAGGCCTGCCATGTTCTGCACGACCTCGTCGAGCGCCAGCCGCTTTTCGTACGGCCCGGGCAGGAAGCCCTTGTGGGAGACGTAGATGAGGTGGGGATACCTCGCCGACAGCGAGGCGTAGTCCAGGCCCAGCTTCGCCATCAGGCCGGGCCGGAAGTTCTCCAGCATCACGTCGCACTGGCCGATGAGCTCCAGCGCCGTGGCGTGGCCTTCAGCCGTGTTGATGTCGAGAACGACGCTCTTCTTGTTGCGGTTGAAGCTGCGGAAGAAGCCGATCCCGAGGCCCGGCAGGTTGCGCGTCTTGTCGCCGCCGGGCGGCTCGATCTTGACGACCTCGGCGCCCAGGTCGGCCAGGATCATGCCGCAGGTCGGGCCCATGACCATGTGGGTGAACTCGACGACGCGCAAGCCTTCGAGCGGCAGGCCGGTGGATGCAGGTTGGTTGCTCATGGAACTACAGCTTTCGTCATGCCCGCGCAGGCGGGCATCCAGGCGGTCCCCGGGCAGGCGCGAGCGCAGGGCGCCGGCCTGTCCGGGAGCGGTATCGGTCACGCCGCGATGGCGCTCTTGAACGTCTTGGGCAGCCCGGCGCGCCACAGCGTGCCGTGCAGCGCCTGCCCGTCGAGCCAGCCGGCCACCTTGGCGCGCAGCGCCAGCAGCGCGTCGATGTCGATGCCCGTGGCGATGCCCATCGCTTCGAGCATGAACGCCAGGTCTTCCGAGGACGCATTGCCGCTGGCGCCCGGCGCATGCGGACAGCCGCCGATGCCGGCCAGCGTGGCGTCGAAGCGGTTCACGCCGGTCTCCAGCGCCGCTGCCACGTTGGCCAGCGCCAGGCCGCGCGTGTCGTGGAAGTGGCCGCACCAGAGGCGCTCGCCGGCGATGGCGCGCGCCCGGGCGAAGAGCTCGCGCACGCTGCGCGGGTCGGCGTAGCCCACGGTGTCGGCGATGCTCACGCGGTCGCACCCGGCATCGAGCAGCGCCTGCATGCAGCGCAGCACCTCGGACACCTCAACGCGGCCCTGCAGCGTGCAGCCGAAGGCGGTGCCGATGCCGCCCTCGATCAGCGTGCTGCTGCCCGCGGCGTCGCGCGCGGCGCGGATGCGCCCCACCTCGGCCACGACCTCGTCGGGCGTCTTGCGCAGGTTGGCCAGGCTGTGGGCGTGGCTTGCGGACAGCGGCACCAGCAGCAGGTCCGCGCCGGACTCGATCGCCTTCTCCGCGCCCTTCAGGTTGGGCACCAGCACCGACACCCGCAGCCCCGGCAGCGTCCTGGCGAAGGCCACCATCTCGCCGGTGTCGGCCAGCTGCGGCAACAGCTTCGCCGGCACGAAGGAGCCCACCTCGATCTCGCGCTGGCCGGCGGCATAAGCCTCCTGGATCCACTCGATCTTGCGCGACGTGGGCAGCGTCACCGGAATGCTCTGCAGGCCATCGCGCAGGCCGACCTCTCGGATCACCGCGGACTTGGGGTAGGTGCTCATGGGGCTTGTCTCCGGATCAAGGCCTGTCTGTGCAGGCGATGAAGCCAACTTTAGGCATTCCGTGATCAGCTACAAGTGGTATTTCGGCAGCCCCAAGATTCCATATCGGAACGCCTGGATGCCACAATGGCTTGATGAAGGATCTGGACGTGAAAAGCCTGCGGCTACTGGTCGCGGTGTGCGATCACCAGAACATCAAGCGCGCGGCGGAGCAGGAACACATCGAACCCTCGGCCATCAGTAAGCGCATCGCGCTGCTGGAAGCGCAGCTGGGCACGCCGCTGCTCATGCGCGGGCGCCGCGGCGTGGCACCCACGCCAGCGGGCGAGGCGCTGCTGGAGCACGCCCGCTCGCTGCTGTTCACGCTGGAGCGCATCGAACAGGACGTGGCGGCGCTGTCCGGCGGCATGCGGGGACACGTGCGGCTGGCAGCCTCGGCTTCCGCCATCGCAGAAGCGCTGCTCGACGACGTGGCGGCCTTCATGCGCGAGCCGCAGCATCGCGACATCAAGGTGGATATCGAGGAGCAGCTCTCGCGCGACATCGTGCGGGCGCTGCGCGAGGGCAGCGCGAGCGTGGGTGTGTGCTGGGACAGCGTGGACCTGGGCGGGCTGCAGCACCGGCCCTATCACACCGACCAGCTCGCACTGGCCGTGCATCCCGGGCACCCACTGGCTGCCGAGGCGTCGCTGCGCTTCGAGCAGGCGCTGCCCTACGAGCACGTGGGCCTGCCGCCTTCCTCGGCCGTGAACGCCATGCTGCGCCAGGCCGCGGCCCGCTGTGGCGAGGCGCTGGCGTACCGGGCGATCGTGTCGAACTTCGACGCCGCGCTGCGCGTGGTGGCGGCGGGACTGGGCATCAGCGTCATCCCGACGCAGGTCGGCACGCGCTACGGGCCGATGCTGGGCATCCGGCTCGTGCCGCTGTCCGATGCTTGGGCGCTGCGCCGCTTCGTGGTCTGTTTCCGCGACTTCGATGCCCTTCAACCGGCGGCACGGCGCATGGTGGAGTACCTGCACGCACGGGCGCTGCCAGGCCAGACGCCGCCGCCGGCGCCAAGCCCGTAGCGCGCCGCATCAGCCCTGCGGATACAGCCCGTGCACGCGCCCGAACAGCCGCGTGAGCCCCAGCAGCGCGCCGATGGCGGGCGTGGGCAGGTCCAGGCGCTGGCCGATCTCGTGCACGGCGCCGACGATGGCGTCGAGCTCGATGGGCCGGCCAGCCTCCACGTCCTGCAGCATCGAGGTCTTGACGGCGCCCAGCTTGGCCGTGACGGCGTGGCGATCCTCGGCGCCCTGGTTGATCGCGCAGCCGATGCGCTCGCCGATGGCCGCGGCCTCGCGCATGGCGGCGGAACAGAACTCGCGCACCAGCGGGTCGGCCAGCAGCCGGTCGATGGTGGCGCCGGTGATGGCGCTCACCGGGTTCATGGTCAGGTTGCCCCAGAGCTTGTACCAAGCGTCGTGGCGCACGTCGGCCGAGTGCGTGACGGCAAAGCCGGCGTGCGCGAGCAGGTCCGCCACGGCCCGCACGCGCTCGCTGCGGCCGCCGCGCGGCTCGCCCACGATCAGGCCGTCGCCCATGCGGTGCCGCACCAGGCCCGGCTCCGGCGTGGAGGTGCTGGCATGCACCACGCAGCCGATCACGCTCTCGAACGGGATGCTGCGCGCGACGACGCCGCCCGGGTCCACGCTGTGCAACGGCGCCTCGAAGCCGGGCAGGCCCTGGCAGAACCACCAGGGCACGCCGTTCATCGCCGGCAGCACCAGCGTGTCCGGGCCCAGCAGCGGTGCGATGCCCTGTGCCACCGCCGTCAGCGCCGGCCCCTTCACGGCGATGACGACCAGGTCCTGCACGCCCAGGTCCTCGGCCCGGTCGCTGGCGTCCGGACACGGCGCCGTGACGCGGCCCTGCGCCGTGTCCAGGCGCCAGCCGTGCTCGCGCAGCGCCGCCAGCGTGGCGCCGCGCGCCACGGCGCTGACCTGCGCCCGCCCGGCCGCGGCCAGCCGCGTGCCGATGAACCCGCCGATCGCGCCGGCGCCCACGATGCATACCTTCATTGGGTGGTCTCCTTGGCCTGACGAAGATTGTCGTTGAGGCCCCGGGACACCCACGGTCGTCACGACAGTCCCGTCACCGGCACGGCCGCGCCGTGCACGGCCCGCGCCGCGTCGGAGGCCAGGAAGGCGATGACCTGCGCCAGGTCCGCCGGCGCCACCCACTGCGCCGGGTCGGCATCGGGCATGGCCTGGCGGTTCTCCGGCGTGTCGATGATGGTGGGCAGCACGCAGTTGACGTTGATGCCGCGCGTGCGCAGCTCCGCCGCCATGGCCTCGGTCAGCCGCGCCACCACGGCCTTCGACGCCGTGTAGGCGCCCATCTGCGCCACGCCCCTCTGTGCGCTGAAGGCGCCGACGTTGACCACCTTGCCGCCACCCCGCGCCAGCATGTGCGGCACCACCGCGCGCGAGGCATGCAGGACGCTGCGGGCATTCAGGTCGAACAGGAAATCCCAGGTGCCGTCGCCGGTCTCGTGCACCGCCTCGCCCATGCGAAAGCCGCCGGCCACGTTGCACAGCACGTCGATGCGCCCGAAACGTTCCAGCGCCGACGCGGCCAGCGCCGTCACCGCGGCCTGGTCGAGCAGGTCCACGCCGGCGAGCATTTGCCCCTCGGACTCCGCGCCGAAGGCCGCTTCCAGCGCCTCCCGCGAGCGGTCCGCCAGCACCAGCGCGTCGCCCCGGGCCCTGAAGACTTGCGCCAGCGCGCGCCCCAGGTTGCCGGCGGCGCCGGTGATCAGCACCACGCGTCGTTGTCCGTCGTTCATTTCAGCGCTCCTTTCGGACGGCCCGCGTGATGTTCGCCGCTGCCGCGGGTGATGACGTGGTCGCCAGGCAGCACGTCGCCCGGCTCGAATTCCGGGCCGGCGTCCATGCGCTCGTACAGCGGCGCGAAGTCGATGCGCGAGAGCTCCAGCAGCTGGTCCAGGTCGTCGATGACGAAGTAGCTTTCCTGGAAGTCGTCGATGCGGTAGCGCGTGCGCATCACGCGCTCCAGGTCGAAGCGCAGCCGGTTCGGCGAATCGCTGTCCAGCGCAAACAGGCTCTCGGTGCTGGAGGAGGCGATGCCCGCGCCGTAGATGCGCAGGCCCTCCTTCTGCCGCAGCAGCCCGAACTCGACCGTGTACCAGTACACCCGCGCCAGGTTGGTGAGCCGGCCCAGGCGCTGCGCGCGCAGCCCGCCCTCGCCGTAGGCCTGGATGTAGTCGGCGATGGCCGGGTTCATGAGCATGGGCACGTGGCCGAAGACGTCGTGGAAGACGTCGGGCTCCTCCAGGTAGTCCAGCTCATGCGGCTTGCGGATGAAGTGGCCCGACGGGAAGCGCCGGTTGGCCAGGTGCTCGAAGAACACGTCGTCGGGCACCAGGCCCGGCACGGCCACCACCTGCCAGCCGGTGCGCCGCATCAGCACGTCCGAGAGGCGGCGGAAGTCCGGGATCTCATCCGGCCCGATCGGCAGCTCGCGCATGCCGCGCACGAACTCGTCGCAGGCGCGGCCCGGCAGCAGCTTCGTCTGGCGCTCGAACAGCGTCTTCCACACCCCGTGCTCGGCGGCGGTGTAGCGCTCCCAGCCCTGGTCGATGGTCCAGTCGGCGCGCTCGGGGCGGCCGTCCTCGCCGGCCGCCAGGCCGTGCCGGGTGTTCAGGGCTTGCAGTTGGGCTTGCATGTCTGTCCTCCCGGCTTCAGGCGCGCGCCTGGAAGGGCGCGAAGGCCTGCTCGATGCAGCGGGCCAGCTCCAGGTCGTTGGTCGAGAGCCCGCCCGCGTCGTGCGTGGTCAGCGTGACGGTGACGCGGTCGTACACGTTGGACCACTCCGGGTGGTGGTTCAGGCGCTCGGCGGCCAGCGCCACCTGCGCCATGAAGCCGAAGGCCTGCGCGAAATCCGCGAAGCGGAATTCCCGGGTGATCGTGCCGCCGCGCTGCGCGTCGAAGCGCCACGCGGGCAGCGCCTCGCGCAGCGCGCGGATGTCCTGGTCGTCGAGCTTTTTCATGCCGCTGTCTCCTTCAGTCTTCACGGTCCGGCAACCGGCCCGCCTTGCCTTGTGTCAAGGCAGGACTGTAGGAACAGCGGCGCGCAGTTTTGCGGCTAATTGGCCTCGCAATGCCGGGCGGGACGCAGGATTCCTGCGTCTCCAGGCTTTCAGGAGACCGGACGGCGCGCGGGTGTCAGGGGGTCAAGCGCGAACGCAGCATGTCGGCCACCAGGAACGCCACCTCCAGGCTCTGCGAGCCGTTGAGGCGCGGGTCGCAGGCGGTGCGGTAGCGCGCGGCGAGGTGGTCGTCGGTGAGCGCCTGCGCGCCGCCGCGGCACTCGGTGACGTCCTGCCCCGTCATCTCGAAATGCAGCCCGCCGGCGTGCGTGCCCTCGCCCGCGTGCACCGCGAAGAACTCGCGCACCTCCTGGAGGATGCGATTGAAATCGCGCGTCTTGAAGCCGTTGGCGGTGGTCACGGTATTGCCGTGCATCGGGTCGCAGCACCAGACCACGCGCCGCCCGGCATCGCGCACCGCGCGCACGAGGGCCGGCAGCCGCTGCGCCACCTGGTCGGCGCCCATGCGGCTGATGAGCACCATGCGCCCCGGCACGGCGTCGGGGTCGAGCGCATCGAGCAGGCGCAGCGCGTCGTCGGGCTGGGCGTTGGGGCCAAGCTTGACGCCCAGCACGTTGTCGAGACCGCGCAGGAATTCGACGTGCGCGCCGGCCACGTCGCGCGTGCGCTCGCCCAGCCACAGCATGTGCGCGGAGCCGCCGTACCAGCGCCCGCTGCCCTCGTCGCGCCGCGCCAGCGCCTCCTCGTAGTGCAGGTGCAGCGCCTCGTGCGAGGTGTAGAACTCGACTTCCTGCAGCTGCGGCGAGCGCGCCGCGTCGAAGCCGCAGGCTTCCATGAAGGCCAGCGCGTCGGCGATGCGGTCCGCCAGCTCCTCGAAGCGCGCGCCCTGCGGGCTGCGGCGCACGAACTCCGCCGTCCAGCGGTGCACCTGGTGCAGATCGGCATAGCCGCCGCGGGCCATGGCGCGCAGCAGGTTGAGCGTCGCGGCCGAGTGGCTGTAGGCGGTGAGCAGCCGTTGCGGGTCGGGCCGGCGCACGTCGGACTCGAACTCGGCGCCGTTGATGATGTCGCCGCGGTAGGAGGGCAGCGTCACGCCGTCCACGGTCTCGGTGTCGGAGGAGCGCGGCTTGGCGAACTGCCCGGCAATGCGCCCGACCTTGACCACGGGCATGCGCGCCGCGTAGGTCAGCACCACCGCCATCTGCAGCATGACGCGGAAGGTGTCGCGCACGGCGGACTCGCCCAGCTCGTCGAAGCTCTCGGCGCAGTCGCCCCCTTGCAGCAGAAAGGCTTCGCCGCGCGCCACGGAGGCGAGCCGCTCGCGCAGCGCCGCGACCTCGCCGGCAAAGATCAGCGGCGGCCGGGCCGCCAGCTGGCGCCGGGCCTGTTCGAGCGCCGCGGCGTCGGCGTAGGCGGGCAGTTGCCGCACGGGTCGCTGCTGCCAGCTCCCCGGGTGCCAGGATGTGTTTGTCATGGTGCGGATCGGTGGGTGGTTGCGTCGCGCGCCCGGGCGGCGCGCGGGATCGGGAGTGTGCGCCCGTCAAATGAACGCGGGCATGCGGCCCGGGTGGTGCGCTCACCCCGTGCGCACGGCCGGCAGCGCCTGCAGCAGCGCATCGCGCCGTGCCCTGAACTGCGCGGCCTGCGCCTGCAGCCACGCCAGCACCAGGGCGGATTGGTCGCTGTCGCGCTGCAGCGGTGTGACGAAGTGGTAGGCGCCTCGGGATCGCACCGGCGCGCCGAAGGGCGCCACCAGCCGGCCACTCTCCAGGTCGTCGAGCACCAGCGCGGCGCGGCCCATGGCGATGCCCTGCCCCGCCAGCGCCGCGCCCAGCGCCAGCTGCGACAGGTTGAAATGCCGCCCCTGCTCCAGCGCCGGCACGGCGACGCCGGCGGCGTCGAGCCACTGCGACCATTCCTCGTAGGGGCCTGCACCGGCCCAGGCACTGCTGTCGTGCAACAGCAGCGGCGCGCTCAGGTCGGCAGGCGAGCGCAGCTGCGGGTTTGCCGCCATGAAGGCGGGGCTGGCCACCGGCAGCAGCCACTCGTCGAGGATGGGCGTGGCCTGCAGATCCCCATAGCGGCCCAGGTCGTAGCGCAGCGCGGCGGCCACGTCGTCGCGTGCCATGCGCTCGCGGTCCAACGCGTGGAACTCGCCGCTGACACGCAGGCCCACCTCGGGATGCGCGCGGAAGAAGTCGCCCAGCCGCGGCGTGAGCCAGCCCATGGCGAAGGACGGGTCGCAGCTCAGCGCGAAAGGCCCCGCCGGCGCCCGGACGCGCAGCTGCGCCAGCGTCCCTTCGATGGCCTGGAACGACTCGCGCAGCACCGTGGCCAGCCACTGCCCTTCGGGCGTGAGCACCAGCGCGCGCGGGCTGCGCAGGAACAGCGGCCGCTGTAGCCAGCCTTCGAGCTGTTTCACCTGCTGGCTCACCGCGCCCTGCGTCACGCACAGCTCGGCGGCGGCCCGGGTGAAGCTCATGCACCGGGCCGCGGCCTCGAAGCACCGCAACCATGCAAGCAGCGACGGAGAGAGCTTCGAATCCACGCCTTGCCCCCAGTGAAACTAATGACGTGGGCAATATAAATGCGTTGTGCGGGCCGCTTCGGGCGCTCACCATGGCAACACTGATCCACCGCCCCGCCGCCCATGCCGAACCGCCCTTCTTCCTCCTCTGACAACAGCGCCGCGGACACTTTCGATTTGCAGGCGCTGCGCGACGGCCGGCCGGTGCTGTGGGCCGCTGCCGGCGCCAAGCGCGACACGGTGCCGGCGGCAGACGCGGGCATTAGCGCGCTTGATGTGGAGGCGACGGTGGCGCGCTGGCGCCGCTTCGCGCCGCTGCTGGCGCGGCTGTTTCCGGAGCTGCGCGAGGGCGAAGGCGTGATCGAGTCGCCGCTGCTGCCCGTGCCCGCGCTGCAGCAGGCGCTGGGGCTGTCGCCGGAACATGGCGCCCTCTTCGTCAAGGCCGACCACGGGCTGCCGGTGGCCGGGTCAGTGAAGGCGCGCGGCGGCATCCACGAGGTGCTGGAGCACGCGGAAGGGCTGGCGCTGCGCCACGGGCTGCTGGCGCCGGACGGCGACTACCGCGTGCTGGCCGAGGCGCCGGCGCGCGCGCTGTTCGCGCGGCACCAGGTCGCCGTCGGCTCCACCGGCAACCTGGGCCTGGCCATCGGCGTGATGGCCTCGGCGCTGGGTTTCAAGGCCGTGGTGCACATGTCGGCCGACGCCAAGGACTGGAAGAAGGCCCGGCTGCGCGCGCGCGGCGTGGAAGTGGTCGAGCACAGCGGCGACTACGGCGAGGCGGTGGCGGCCGGGCGCCGCGCGGCGCAGGCCGACCCGTACGCGCACTTCGTGGACGACGAGCGCTCGCGCTCGCTGTTCCTGGGCTACGCGGCGGCGGCGCCGCGACTGGCGCAACAGCTCCAGGGGGCAGGCCGGCGCGTGGACGCGCAGCATCCGCTCTTCGTGTACCTGCCCTGCGGCGTGGGCGGCGCGCCGGGCGGCATCGCCTGGGGGCTGGCGCAGGCTTTCGGGCCGCACGTGCACTGCTTCTTCGCCGAGCCCACGCGCTCACCCTGCTTCCTGCTGCAGATGCTCGCCACCACGCCGGGCTACGGATGGCTCGGCGGCAACCCGTCCGTCTATGACGTGGGCCTCGACAACCGCACGGAGGCCGACGGCCTGGCCGTGCCGCGCGCCTCGGAGCTGGCGGCGGCCGTGGCCGGGCCGCTGCTGGGCGGGGTCTTCACCGTCGAGGACGAGACGCTGTTCCGGCACCTGGCGCTGGCAAAGGCCGCCGAAGGGCTGCAGATCGAGCCCTCGGCCGCGGCCGGCTTCTCCGGGCCGGCGATGCTGCTGGGCACCGCTGCCGGCCAGGCGTGGCTGGAGCGCCGCGGCCTGCGGGCGCACCTGGCCGGCGCCACGCACGTGGCCTGGACCACCGGCGGGCTGTTCGTGCCGCCCGACGAGTACGCGCGCTTCCTGGCCCGCGGCGAGCGCGCCGTGGCTGCCGCCGGGCGCTGATGCCCCTTCACCGATTCCCATCCACCCCTGCCCACCGGAGCCCTGCTGCCATGAAGAAGACCTCTTTCCTCGCCCATGCCGCCGTCGCGGTGGCGGCCCTTGCCGCGCCGCTGGCGCCCGCCTGGGCCCAGGCGGCCTGGCCGACGCGGCCGATCCAGCTGGTGATTCCCTTCCCGCCGGGCGGCGCCACCGACGTGGCCGGGCGGCTGCTGGCCAAGGCGCTGGAGGCACAGCTGGGCCAGCCGGTGGTGCCGGACAACCGTGCCGGCGCCGGCACGATCATCGGCGCCAGCCTCGTCGCCAAGGCCCCGGCCGACGGCCACACGCTGCTGGTGACCTCGGGCACCACCTTCACGGTGAACCCGGCCATCCAGCCCAGGCTGCCCTACGACCCGGTCAAGAGCTTCGAGCCGGTGGGGCTGGTGGCGCGCACCGGGCTGATCCTGCTGGCGCACAAGGACGCTCCGGCCAACAACCCCCGGGAGTTCGTCGCGCTGGCCAAGGCCTCGCCCGGCCAGGTGATCTACGCGTCCTTCGGCAACGGCACCACGGCGCACTTCACCGGCGAGCTGCTGGGGCACGTGACCGGCACGCGGCTGATGCACGTGCCCTACAAGGGCAGCGCGCCGGCCATGGCCGACCTCATGGGCGGCCAGGTGCCGTTCGCGGTGGACACCGTCGCGGCGGCCATTCCGCAGCTCAAGGGCAACAAGGTGAAGGCGATTGCCGTGACCACCGCCAGACGCTCGGCACTGCTGCCCAACGTGCCGACCTTCGCCGAGAGCGGGTACATGCTGGACGCCGACACCTGGCTCGCCGTCGCGGCGCCGCGCGGCCTGCCGCCGGCGGTGAAGGCGCGGCTGGAGAAAGCGCTGGCCGACGTGGTGGCGCAGCCCGAAGTGCGCGACAAACTGGTGGCCAGCGGCTTCGAGCCGGGCTACCAGAATGGCGCGGCGGTCGAGGCGCTGATCCAGAAGGAAATGCCGCTGATGCGCGAGACCGCGCAGCGGGCGCACATCACGGCGGACTGACTGGATGTTTCCGTTCGTCCTGAGGTATCGAAGGATGAACGGCCCCCGCCGTGCGGTGGGCTTCGATACCTCAGCCCGAACGGTGATTTTTCAACTTCACAAGATTTGGCACACCCACCCATGACCCCCCACGACATCCACGCCCTCACCTCGCTCAGCGCCGTGGAAATGCGCCGGCGCATCGGCGCGCGGCAGCTCTCGCCGGTCGAACTGCTGGAGGCGTGCATCGCGCGCATCGAGGCGGTCAATCCGCTCGTGAATGCCGTGACCGCCACCTGCTTCGAGCGCGCCCGCGAGGAAGCCCGCGCCGCCGAGGCCGCCGTCATGCGCGGCGAGCCGCTGGGCCTGCTGCACGGGCTGCCGCTGGGCGTGAAGGACCTGGAGGAGACGGCCGGGCTGCTGACCACCTACGGCTCGCCCATCCACCGCGCCAACGTGCCCGCCGAGGACAACGTGCTCGTGGCGCGGCTGCGCGCGGCCGGCGCCATCGTCGCGGCCAAGACCAACGTGCCCGAGATGGGCGCCGGCGCCAACAGCTTCAACCCGGTCTGGGGCGCCACCGGCAACCCCTTCGACAACCGCCTCAATGCCGGCGGCTCCTCGGGCGGCTCCGCCGCGGCGCTGGCGCTGGACCTGCTGCCGGTGTGCACCGGCTCCGACACCGGCGGCTCGCTGCGCATCCCGGCGGCCAAGTGCGGCGTGGTCGGCTTCCGGCCCTCGCCGGGGCTGGTGCCGAGCTCGCGCAAGCCGCTGGGCTGGACGCCGCTCTCCGTGGTCGGCCCTATGGGCCGCACGGTGGCCGACGCCTGCCTGCAGCTCGCCGCCACGGCCGGGCTCTCCGCCACCGACCCGCTCACCTACGAGCTCGACCCGCTGAGCTTCCTGCACCCCCAGGAAGTGGACCTGGGGCAGCTGCGCGTGGGCTTCACCGAGGACTTCGGCGCCTGCGAAGTGGACGACGGCATCCGCGCCGTGTTCCGCGACAAGGTCGCGGCCATGAAGGGCCTGTTCCGCAGCTGCGAGCCGCTGGCGCTGGACCTGGGCGAGGTGCACCGCTGCTTCGACGTGCTGCGCGCCGAGGCCTTCGTCGCCGGCATGCGCGAGGCCTACGAGCGCGATCCGATGAGCCTGGGCCCGAACCCGCGCGCCAACTACGAGATGGGCGCGGCCATGCGCCTGCTGGACTGTGCCTGGGCCCAGGCCGAGCAGACGCGGCTGCTGGCGCGCTTCCAGGCCGCGTTCCGCGACGTGGACGTGATCCTGGCGCCGACCACGCCGGTGTCGCCCTTCCCCTGGACCGAGCCGCACGCGGCCACCATCAACGGCAAGGCGCAGGAGAACTACTACCGCTGGCTGTCGCTGACCTACGTGACGACGTTGACCACGCACCCGTCGCTGAGCCTGCCCTGCGGTACCGACCAGGCCGGCCTGCCCTTCGGGCTGCAGGTCGTCGGGCGCTTCCGCGCCGACCGCCACACGCTGGGCGTGGCGCACGCCATGGAACAGGCCTTCACTCACATCCCGGCGCTGCGGCGGCCGGTGCCCGACGCGTCGCGGCTGCGGCCGGCGCAGCCGGCGCTGGACTCCATCGTCACGGCGCCGCCCATCTTCGGTGGCGCCGCCGGCGGCGCGGGCGCATCGGCGGTCTGATGCATGGAGTCAACCCACATGCAGAGTTTCGACTTCGCCGTGATCGGCGCCGGCATTGCCGGCGCCTCGGCCGCTCATGAGCTGTCGGCGCGGGCCTCCGTGCTGCTGCTGGAGCGCGAGAGCCAGCCGGGCTACCACACCACCGGGCGCTCGGCGGCGCTGTACATGCAGAGCTACGGCACGCCGGCCATCCGCGCGCTGACGCGCGCCAGCCGGGATTTCTACGACGCGCCGCCGCCCGAGTTCGGCGGCGAGCCGCTGCTCACGCCGCGCGGCGTGCTGCACGTGGCCCGGCCCGACGCGGAACACGCCGCGCTGCTGGAGGCAACCTGGCGCGAGCTCTCCGGGCGCGGCGGCGGCGTGCGCCGGGTGTCGCGCGAGGAGATGCTGGCGGCGGTGCCGTGCCTGCGTCCCGAGACGACCGCCGCCGGGCTGGCCGAGGACGGTGCCAGCGACATCGACGTGCATGCGCTGCACCAGGGCTACCTGAAAGGGCTGCGCCGCCAGGGCGGCTGCGTGCGCAACGACGCGGAAGTCACGTCGCTGTCGCGCGAAGGCGAACTGTGGACGCTGCGGCTGGCCGATGGCGAGGCGTTCCAGGCACGGCATGTCGTCAACGCGGCCGGCGCCTGGGCCGACGTGGTGGCGCAACTGGCCGGCGTGCGCCCGATCGGGCTGGAGCCGCGGCGGCGCAGCGCCTTCACCTTCCTGCCGCCCGATGGCGTGGACGCGAGCCGCTGGCCGGCGGTGGTGGGCATCGACGAGAGCTATTACTTCAAGCCCGACGCCGGGCAACTGCTGGGCTCGCCGGCCAATGCCGACCCGGTGGCGCCGCACGACGTGGTGCCCGAAGAGTTCGACATCGCGCTGGGCATCCACCGCATCGAGGAGGCCACGACGCTCACCATCCGCCGCCCGCGCCGCACCTGGGCCGGGCTGCGCTCCTTCGTGGCCGATGGGGACATGGTCATCGGCCGCGACCCGGACTGCGCCAGCTTCTTCTGGCTGGCCGCGCAGGGCGGCTACGGCATCCAGAGCGCGCCCGGCGCGGCGCTGCTGGCGCGCAGCCTGCTGCTGGACGAGCCGCTGCCCGAGGCGCTGCGGCGCGAAGGGTTGGACGTGTCGCAGCTGGCACCGCAGCGCTTGCGCTGACCGACGCGATGGCAGGGGGGCCTGCCGCGCCCGCAACCCACCTGCATCCGAATAAGGGAAAACCCTAGTGCAGCAAGGATTTGCTGCACCGCAGCACACTGGATCGACGTTGGCGCCCAGCCTGTCCGGGCGTCTCTTCGCCGTCGATCCTCACTGCCTTGCCTCCATGTCCTCTGCTCCGCCGCCGTCCCCTTCCCCCGGCCCATCCGCCGCCGGGTCCGTGCAGGCGCGGCACGAGCGCGCGTTCTGGCCCTCGGTGCTGGCGCTGGGCGTGGGCGGCTTTGCCATCGGCACGGGCGAGTTCGTCATCATGGGACTGCTGCCCGAGGTGGCGCAGGACCTGGACATCAGCATTCCGCAAGCCGGCCACGTCATCAGCACCTACGCGCTGGGCGTGGTGCTGGGCGCGCCGGTGCTGGCGGTGCTGGCTGCGGGCTGGCCGCGACGCGCGCTGCTGCTGGCGCTGATGGCGCTGTTTGCCGCCGGCAACCTGGCCAGCGCGCTGGCGCCGAGCTACGCGTCGCTGAGCCTGTTGCGCTTCGTGGCCGGGTTGCCGCACGGTACTTACTTCGGCGTGGCGGCGCTGGTCGCGGCGTCGCTGGCGCCGCCGGACCGGCGCGCCAGCGCGGTGGGGCTGGTGATGTCAGGGCTGACCAGCGCGACGCTGGTGGGCGTGCCCATCGCCGCCTGGCTGGGCCAGCACCTGGGCTGGCGCGCGGCCTTCATCCTCGTCGGCGCCATCGCGGTGCTGGCGTGCGTGCTGATCCGCCGCGGCGTGCCCGAGCTGCAGCCGCCGCGCGGTGCCAGCCCGCTGCGCGAACTCGGCGCGCTGGCGCGGCCGCAGGTGTGGCTGACGCTGGGCATCGGCGCCATCGGCTTCGGCGGCATGTTCGCCGTGTTCAGCTACATCAAGCCGACGCTGATCGAGACGGCGGGCCTGTCGCCGGATGCCATGCCGCTGGTGCTGGCCCTGTTCGGCCTTGGCATGGTGGTGGGCAACCTGGCCGGCTCGCGCCTGGCCGACCGCTCGCTGCAGCGCACGATCGCCGGGCTGCTGCTGTGGAACGTGCTGGTGCTGGGCACCTTCTCGATCATGGCGCAGTCCGTCGTCACGGCCTCGGTCAGCGTGTTCCTGCTGGGCACCATCGTGGCGATCGCGCCGGCGCTGCAGATCCGGCTCATGGACGTGGCCGGCGAGGCGCAGACGCTGTCGGCGGCGCTCAACCACTCGGCCTTCAACATCGCCAACGCGCTGGGCGCCTGGCTGGGCGGCATCGCCATCGCCGCCGGCCTGGGCTGGACCGCCACCGGCCACGTCGGCACGCTGCTGGCGCTGGGCGGCATGGTGGTGTTCGCCGCCGCGCTGCTGCACGAGCGCCATGCCCGGCGCCGCGGCGCCGCCTGGCAGCGCTGAGCCGCCCGCGGCGCGGCCCTCCAGGCCGCTACCGGTATTGACGTGCCCTTTGTCACGCGGGCGGCGGCAGCCCGCTTCAGCCCGGTCCAAGCGCGGCCGATGGCCCGGGCATGCTCAAGTTCCGACATCTGCCCCTGGCCGTCGCGCTCGCCGCCTCCCTCGCGGGATGCGGGGGCGGCGGCGACAGCCCGGCCACCGGGCCCGCGCCTTCCGGATACGCGGCCGCCGAAACCCAGTTCGCCCTGGCCGCCTCCAGCGAGCACGCACTGGTCAACCCGATCGTCGCCGCCACGCCCGGCATGGGCTCGCCCGACCCCTCGGTCGTCTTCCGCGACGGCTACTACCACTACTGCCGCACCCTGCCCGGCGGCGCCATCGGCATCGCCAAGGCGCGGCGGCTGCAGGACATCGGCACCGCGCCGATGGTCACCATCTGGACCCCGCCGCCCGGCACCACCTACAGCCAGCAGGTGTGGGCGCCGGAGCTGCAGTACCTGCGCGGGCGCTGGTACGTGTACTTCGCCGCCAGCGACGGCGTGATCGCGAACCACCGCATGTACGTGCTGGAAGGACCCGTCGGCGACGCCCAGGGCGCCTACGCCTTCAAGGGCAAGCTGGCCCCGCCCACCGACCGCTACGCCATCGACGGCATCGCCCTGGAGAGCGCGGGACGGCTCTACTTCGTCTGGTCGGGCTGGCGCAAGGACGGCGATGCCTTCCCGCAGGTGCTCTACATCGCGCCGATGAGCGATCCGCTGACCATCAGCGGCGAGCGCCACGAGATCGCCGCGCCGGACCGGGCCTGGGAGTCGGTGGAGGCACCGCTGGTGGAGGGTCCGGCGGTCCTGCAACGCGACGGACGCATCCACATCGTCTACTCCGCCAGCGCCAGCTGGAGCGACGACTACAAGCTCGGCCTGCTGAGCTTTTCCGGGGGCAACATCCTCGACGCCGCCGCCTGGAGCAAGCACGACACGCCGGTGTTCGTGAAACGGCCGGCAGCGGGCGTGTACGGGCCCGGCCACAACTCGTTCGTGAAGTCGCCCGACGGACTGCAGGACTGGATCGTCTACCACGCCATCGACCACAGCGGCGGCGGCTGGCTCAACCGCAGCGTGCGCGCGCAGCCCTTCGCGTGGAGCGCCGACGGCCTGCCGCGGTTCGGCCGTCCCGTCCAGGCCGGCGTGGCGCTGGCCGAGCCCTCGGGCACGCCCACCGCCTTGCGGCCCTGAGCGCCGTGACCGCCAAACCGCCGCAACGGTGACCCGATATGGGAAGCGCAGGCCGCGCAAGTCCCATAACCGGTCACCTGAGCGCCCGTGTGGCGTCCGGATGCGGCGGAAGGCCGTGGCGGCACCGGTGCCGGCATTCGGCGTCCCATGGCTGGTCACCCGTCCTATGTCCCATGACTGGTCACCCATGTGGATCTGGCGAGCCGCAGCGGTGCCCTCGCAGCGAACGCCCGGCGGAGGCAGCGGCGCCGAGGCCGCGGCTGGGCGCCCGGCGACGGGAAAGGGGTCTTCGGCTCCCAGGAATGGTCACCTTGGCCAGCACCCATGAATGGTCACCTGGGCGCCTCGCGCGACCTTTTCCACAGGGGCTGGCATCGGCGCTCCCATGAATGGTCACCTGGCTCCCATATCCAGAAACCTGAACTCCCAGGAATGGTCACCGGTTTCCCATGTCCACACACCTGAACTCCCATGGACGGTCACCATGCGTCCCATGAAAGGGCACCTTGCATGAGGCAAGTGCCTGTCCTGCTTGGGATTTTCGGCACCTAAAGGTATTAAAGGGCTTAAAGCGTCAGCTAAAGAAGACACAACGCGGCGTCGTTGCTTCAAGACGGCAATCAAGCCCGGCGAGGTGCCGGCGCAACGGCCGGCGGGGCAGGCTCAGGTTACTATCCCGCACCGCTTCCTGGTCACCTATGCCGAGCCGCAAAAGCCCCAAGGAGTCACCTGAAGGACAAATCTCCCTCTTCGCGAGCCCGGAGACGCCGGATGCCTTTCGCAAGGCGGTGCAGATCGTCCACAGCAAGCCCAAGCAGCCGCTGACGCTGCTGCAGCGCAAGCTCGGCAATGCCTGGGCCAAGCATGCCATCGAGCACAACGCCGACGACCTGGGCTGGTGGACGCTGCGCATCAAGGACCTGGCACTGGACGTGGGCTTCGACTCCAACAACCGCCAGTACCTCAAGGAATCGGCCGAGGCGCTGATGCGCATCGTGTTCGAGTGGGACGTCATCGCCACCAGCCCCAAGCGCCCGTGGAAGGCCTCGGTGATGTTCCCGGAAGTCGAGATCCACGCCGACGTGATCCGCTACCAGATCAGCAGCCAGCTGCGCCAGCTGATCGTCAAGCCCGAGATCTACGCGCTGATCGACATGAACGTGGTGCGGCGCTTCCGGCGCGCCAGCTCGCTGGCGATCTGGGAGTTCTGCGTGCGCTTCGAGAAGATTGGCCACACCGCAGAGGTGCCGTGGGAGGACTTCCGCGACATGATCCTGGGCGAGACCGCCGAGGCCCGCACCTACCAGGAGTACAAGTACTTCAAGGCCAAGGTGCTCAAGCCGGCCATCGTCGAGATCAACGCCGCGTCCAATCTGAGCATCGAGCTGGTCGAGACCAAGGTCGGCAAGCGGGTGGCCGCGCTGCGCTTCCAGCTGGTGAAGAAGGAGACGCCGCAGGGCGAGGCCGCGGATGACGGGCGCGCCCTGGAGATGATCGGCGAGCTGGTGCGGCTGGGCCTGATGCAGTCCGAGGCGAGGCGCCTGGTGAAGGCCCATGCGCTCGATGAGCTCCAGGCGGCGCTGGACTACACGCGCCGGCGCATGGCCGACACGCGCGCCGGCAAGCTCGACAACCCCGCGGCCTATTTCCGGCACGCGGTGCAGCACCGTTACGCCATGCCCGACGGCGTGGCCGAAGCCCGCCCGGCGCCGCCCGTTCCCCGGCTGGACCTGCGCGAGGCCTGGCTGGCCGGCCAGCACGGCGAGGCCGAGCGCTACTTCAAGGAACTTGACCCCGAGGACCAGTCCGCGCTGATGGAGCGCTACAACGCGCAGGCCGTCGCAGCGCTCAGGCTGAAGAAGAAGCCCACCAAGGCCGCGGAGACCGCCTTTCGGCGCTGGCTGGTCATGGATACCTGGGGCGAGCCCAGCGCCCAGGATCTGCTGGAGTTTGCCGGCCGGATGCTGGCGGCCCGCGGCTGAAGCCCCGGCGCGGGCAGGCCGTGCGCGTCGCTCCCATGAACGGTGACCCGAAGGCCGGCACCGCGGCTGACGTGACAGGTCATGGGACGCACAGGCCAATTCGCCTTGTCCGAAGACAGGTCAGCACGGAAAAACAACGGATGCAAGGCTTTCAAGCTGGTTTTGACGAAAAGCCTGGCATCCATGCCTGACGCTGGTAGAGTGCGCCCGCCATACCAGGAGCGGGAGCGAACCTTGACCATTGCCTTCAGGGGCCAGGCGGCGGCGGCGGCGCTGGGCCTGACCATCGACACGCTGCGCCGCAGTGCGGACGACGCCGGGCTGCGCGTGGAGCGCAAGCAGACCGGGGCTTCCTCGACGCGGGTGTTCCGTCCCGGCGACCTGTTCGCCATCGCGCGCTGGCGTGCCACGCACCATGGCCCGGCGCCGGCGCGGCGCGCGGTGATGGCGGTATGGAACCCGAAGGGCGGCATCGGCAAGACGACGCTGGCCGGCAACCTGGCCGTGGCGCTGGCGCTGCAGGGCCTGCGCGTGCTGGTGGTGGACCTGGACTTCCAGGGCAGCCTGACGCTGGGCTTCGGCTACGACAGCGAGCTCACGCTGGAAGAGGCTCGTGCCCAGGGCCGGCCCGAAAGCGACGTGATCCAGTACCACCTCGGCCACCTGCTGCCCGGGGCCGATGAGCGCCAGCCGCTGGCGCGGGTGATCAAGAAGCCGTGGGGCGAAACCGGGCCGCATCTGGTGCCGGCGGACCTGATGCTCGACATCGTGGACTACCGGCTGCTGGTGGAGACGCTCTCCGGCGCGCAGTCGGACCTGGCGCTGACCAAGTGGATCGCCGAAGGGCGCTCGGGCAAGGCGCCGGGCTGCGACCTGTCGATCTACGACGTCATCCTCTTCGACTGCCCGCCGTCGAAGAACCGGCTCACGCGCGCGGCGCTGCTGGCCAGTGACGCGGTGGTGTCGCCGGTGAACTTCGAGCACTACAGCACCAAGGCGCTGTCATACCTGGCCATCGTGCTCAACGAGATGGTCGAGCATTACGGCCGCTGCCCGGAGCTGATGATCCTGGGCAACGAGCACGACCCGCAGCGCGTGCGCTCCAGCATGCACGTGGCCGCCATCGCCGCGCAGTACGGCGACGCGCTGCTGGCGCAGACGGTGCGGCGCAGCGAGGATTTTCCCCGCGCGCTGGACAGCGAGCCCAAGGCGCCGCTGCTGCTGGCCAAGCCCACTTCCGCCGCGGCCGACGACGTGCGTGCCGTGGCGCGGCTGATCGCCGGCCGCCTGGGCCTGTTCGCCGCCAAGGGCGCCAACCGCACGCAGGAGGCGCAGCATGCCGCCTAAGCACCTTTCCGACGCCGAGATGATCGCCTCGCTGCGCCCGAAGGCGCCGGCGCCCGTGGCGGTGAAGCTCAACCCGCTGCAGCGCCCGGCCGGCGCGCGGCTCAGCGACGAGGAGCTGCTGCAGCGCGCCACGGCCGGCGCCGCGGCGGCAGCGCCGCCACCGGCCGGGGGCCCCGACGCCGCGGCCTCGCCGGTGTCCGCCGTCCCCGGCAACGACGCGCAAGCGCGCGCGCATGCGCTGGAAACCGAATTGGCGAGCCAGCGGCCGCACGAGCTGCCGCTGGACCGGATCGACAGCGTGCCGGGCCGCCGGCGCCGGCTCACGCAGGAACAGTTCGACGAGCTGCGCGAGAACCTGCGCGCCAACCCGCTGGTGCACCCGATCACGGTGCGGCGCAAGGACGACGGCCGCTACGAGGTCGTCAGCGGCGAGAACCGCCTGGCCGCCTACCGCGAGCTGGGCAAGGCTTCAATCGCCGTGTCGGTGCTGGACGTGGGCGAGCAGCTGGCCGAGCGCGCCGCCTTCTACGCCAACCTCATCGCGCACGACCTGCCGGACTTCGAGAAGTTCAAGGGCTTCCAGCGCGAGCAGCAGGCCACCGGCGCCAGCCTGGCCGAGATGGCCAGGCTCGCCGGCGTGCACAAGGCCAGCATCGGGCGGCTGTTTGCCTTCTCGCGGCTGCCGGCCGAGGCGCTGGCCGAGCTGGAGCGGCGTCCAGACGCCATGGGCGCGGCTTGCGCCGAGGAACTGGCCAAGCTCAGCAGCGCGGCCAACGCCGAGCGCGTGGTCGAAACCGTGCGGCTGCTGGCGGCCGGGCGCATCAACCAGGCGCAGGCGCCGGCCTACGCGCGCGCCACGCCACGCGTGGCCCGCACCGCGGCGCAGACCGGCACCGTCAAGGCCGGCCGCTTCAAGTTCGCCGAGTACCGCGCCAGCGGCCGGGTCGTGCGCGTCGAGTTCCATGCCGACGTGGACATGAACGAGGCCTGCAAGCGCATCGAGGCGCTCCTGGACGAGATGGCGGCCGAAGCCAGGACCGGCGTCTCAAGTTGAGACGCCTTGTAAATCAAGCACTTGGCGAAAAGTCAGGCGCTGGGTGCGGATGCGGGTCCGACGCTCGAAGAAGATCCTGGCACGAGGCCCCATCGCGTTAGAACGCGGCGTCTCAACTTGAGACGCCTTGTGAATCAAGCACTTAGCTAAAACCGAAGCGGCCCGCGGGCCGCTTTTTCCTGTGCCCGGCCCGAAAGCGGCACCGGCGGCGGCACGGAGCAGACGCGCCGGGCAGAATCGCGCGCTTTGCCGGCCGCTTGCAAGGCCGCCGTGTCCTGATGTCCCTTGCCGTTCCCCTGCTGCAGCGCCTGGCCTCCCCGGCCGTGGGCATGGTGCTGATCGCCGCCAACCTGCGCCCCGCACTGATGGGCGTGGGCCCGCTGCTCAAGCAGATCCAGGCCGATACCGGCCTGTCCCCTTCCACCCTGGGCTGGCTGATCACGATGCCGGTCATTGCCTTCGGCGCGGTGTCGCCGCTGGCGGCGCCGCTGGCGCGCCGCTTCGGGCTGGAGCGCACGCTGCTGGCGGCGATGCTGGCGCTGGCGGCGGGCATCGCGCTGCGCTCGCTGCCCGGGACGGCTTGCCTGTTCGCCGGCGCGGCGCTGCTGGGCGCGGCCATCGCCATCGGCAACGTGCTGGTGCCGGCGCTGGTGCGGCGCGATTTCCCGGCGCGCATCGGGCCGATGACGTCGCTGTTCGTCACCACGCTGGCCGGCGTCGCGGCGGTGGGGGCCGGCCTGGCGGTGCCGATGGCCGGCTGGCTGGGCTGGCGCCTGGCGCTGGCGGCATGGGCGCTGCCGGCGTCCGTGGCCGCGGCCTGGTGGCTGCTGGCGCCGGGGCGCGGCGTGCAGCCGTCCGCCGCGACGGCGCCGCCGCCACCGGCGCCGCGGCCGGGCGGCCTGTGGCGCTCCGCGCTGGCCTGGCAGGTGTCGCTGTTCATGGGCCTGCAGTCGCTGGCGTTCTACGTGCTCGTGGCCTGGCTGCCCAGCCTGCTGCAGGACGCGGGGTTGTCGGCGGCGACGGCCGGTAGCTATGCCTTCCTGTACCAGGTGGCCTGCCTCAGCGGCAGCCTGGTGGCGCCGCTGCTGGCGGCGCGCGCCCGCGAGCAGCGCTGGCATGCCTTCGCGGCCTCGGCGCTGTCGCTGCTGGGCTTCGTCGGTCTGGCGGGCACGGCGCCATCGGTGATCTGGGTGTTGATCGGCGGGCTGGGCTCGGGCGCGAGCCTGGCGCTGTGCCTGGCCTTCTTCAGCCTGCGCACCAGCCACCCGTCGCAGACGGCATCGCTGTCGGGCATGGCGCAGGCGGTGGGCTACAGCCTCGCCGCGTTGGGGCCGGTGGGCTTCGGCTGGCTGCATGACACCAGCGGGAACTGGCACGCGCCGCTGGTGGCGATGTGGGTGCTGATCGCGCTGCAGTGCGCGATCGGGCTGCAGGCAGGGCGGGCGCGACGGATCTGAACGACGCGCGTGCTGCAGCGTCAAGCCGCTGCGACAGGTGGACGTTCATGGGACATGGCGGGACTCTCCGGCTCGCACACGACGCCTAGGCGTGCAAGGCGGCGTTTCGGCGCCTCCCTGCTTACCCCTTCCAGAACTTGTTCATCGCCCGCATGCGCCGGCGCTGCTCGGTGGTGACGTAGATCGTGGTCGTGGCCAGCGAGGCGTGCCCCAGGTTCTGCTGCGCCACCTCGATGGGCGTGCCGCTGGCAATCGAGTGCGAGGCGTGGCTGTGCCGCAGCCAGTGCGTGCTGGCCGCGGCCAGGCGCTGCGCGCCACGGCTGTCGCCCTGCTGCTCCAGCACCCGGGCGCAGTGGCCGAAGTAGGTCTTGAGCTGGTCGTAGAGCGTGTTCGACGCGATGCCGGCGGCCGGGTCGAAGCCGCGCGCCTGCAGCAACTGCGGCGCGCGCTCGGGAGCGTCGCTGGCCAGGCCCAGCACGAAGGCCTGCGCCGTGGCCGGGTGCGCCGGGTCGGGCTCCAGGCCGCGCGAGGCCACGTAGTCCAGCAGTTCCTGCACCACGGGCAGCGGCACGGGCACCTCGCGCAGGCGCTGGCCCTTGCCCACCACGCGCAGCATCCAGCCGGCCAGCTCCTCGTGGTCGTCCGGGCTGGGCGGGTACTCGACCCATAACAGGTCACCCACGCGCGCGGCCACCGCCTCGGACAGGCGCAGCCCCGTGGCGTAGAGCAGCAGCAGCGCCGCGCGCAGCCGCCGCGTGGAGCCGTTGTCGGGCTGCAGCGCGAGCTGCTCACGCACGAATTCCCACTGCGCCAGCGTCAGGCTGCGCCCGGCGTTGACGCGCGGCGCCGTGCCGCGCGGCACGGCCACGCCCGTCCACGGATTGCCCACCAGGTAGTTCTGCTGCACCAGGAAGCCGTAGAGGTTGCGCAGCACCGTGATCGCCATGGCGGTGGCCTGCGGCGACAGCGGCCCCTCGAACGGCCGCCACAGCGGCGACCAGCGCTCGCGTCCGCGCGGACCGCACCAGCGGCTGCGCGGCTGCGGGTCGGCCAGGAAGTCCCGGTAGGCGGCGCAGTCCTCGTGCGTCATCGACGACAGCGGCTTGCGCCGCACCAGGATCGCCCAGAGCAGGAAGCGCTCGGCCTCCTTGCGGTACGCGCGCTGGGTGTGCGAGAGCGCCTTGGGCGCGTCGGCATCGTCCTCGGCGGCTCCCGCGGCGCGCGAGCGCCGGCGCGCCGCGGCGGCGCGCTGCTGCTCGGGCGTGAGGCCGTGCTTGGCATTGAGCCAGGCCAGGATCGCCTCGTAGTCGTTGCTGGCCGACAGCAGGCACTGCGCCTGCGGACGCCGGTACAGCCCCTGGCTGCCGTCGAGCTCGGCCGGCACGACGATCTTCTCCAGCGGCCGCACCTCGGTGGCCGCGGCGACCACGCCCTGCAGCGCCCGCGTCGGCAGCTTCGAGCGCGGCAGGCCGACGTGCGCGCCGATGCGCTGGCCCAGCGCGTCCTCGTGCGCGCGCAACCACTCGACGATGCGCTGCGCCTTGGTGGCGCCGATGCCGCGGATGCTCGTGTGCCAGCCCTGGCCCAGGCCGTTGACGCGCTCGACGAGCTGGTGGAGCGTGAACACGTCGGCCGCCTCCAGCTTCGTGGCCAGCGCCGGGTTCAGCCACGCGGAGACCGAGTCGCCGGCGCGCGGCGGCTCCGCCACCAGTGCCTCCAGCCAGCGCAGCGCCTCCAGCTGCCGCTCCACCAGCCGGGCGCGGCGCCGCAGCCGCCGGGCATGGTTGCCGAATGCCGCGGCATAGGCATCGGCCTGTTCCTGTTCGGAGAAGCCTTCGAGGCCCTGCTGCGCGGCGAAGGCTTCGAGCGAGGGCAGGGCGGCCGCGGCGTCGAACAGCCGGCTCGTGTCCAGCCGCACCAGCCGCGCCACGCCCGGGCGGGCTTCGCGCTGCGCGGCCGCGGCGAACTCGTCGCGCAGCCAGGCGATGGTCGCGCGCACGGTGCGAGCGTCGGTGGCCTCGCCCTCGGTGCGCAGGTAACGCTCCCAGTTGGCGCGCACGTCGAGCCCCTGCACCAGCGCGCGCATGAAGGCGAAATGCCCGCCATGGAGCTTGCGCGAGCGCGCCGCGCGCGCGGCATCCGGGCGCGCCTCGCCCGGTGCAAGTGCCTGTCGCACCATGCTGTCTCCCTCGTCTGATTCCGGCAGGCCGCGATTGTCGCCTGCTTTGCGGGGTGCTGATAATTGGTCTTATCACTACGGTGGATGAGCTGTCGCGCTCCGCCCAGCCCCCGCCCGTCCTGCCAGCCAGATGCCGCAGGCTGCAGCCACCGCGGTGGTGGCCATGTGCGCTTCTCGTCTTTTGAAGAGCGTTCTTCCGTGGATTGATTGCCCGCGACGCCGCGATTGTGCAAAGCCGCTGTCGCGGGCCTCCCTGCCGGCCCGCCGCGGTTGACCTGCTTCTGTTGCTGGCGGCTGAAGCCCCGGTCATGGCGCTTGGCATTTGCTCATGATTCCAGTAAAGTGGAATCATGGAAGAGAAAGAAGTTGTCCGATCGCTCGCTGCGCTGGCCCAGCCGGCACGGCTGCAGGCGTTCCGCGCCCTCGTGGTGGCTGGCGAGCAGGGCCTGACGCCTGGCGCCATGGCCGAGGCGCTGGGCCTGCCGGCGTCCACGCTGTCCTTCCACCTCAAGGAGCTGGCCAATGCGGGCCTGGTCACGCAGGAGCGCGAGAGCCGCAACCTCATCTACCGCGCCGCGTTCGGACGGATGAACGCGCTGCTGGCTTACCTCACCGAGAACTGCTGCCAGGGCATGGCCTGCATGCCCGCGGCCAAGTCCTGTTCCGACTGCTGACCCAGTCCTTCAAAGGAGACCCGCGATGAAGCGCTTCCACGTCCACCTGCACGTCGATGACCTGGCCAGGAGCATCGCCTTCTACTCCAGGCTCTTCGCCGCCGAGCCCGCGCGCGTGGAGAGCGACTACGCCAAGTGGATGCTCGACGACCCGGCGCTGAACTTCGCCATCTCCACGCGCGGCCAGGCCAGCGGCATCGACCACCTGGGCATCCAGACCGACGACCCGGCGGAGCTCGCCGCCATGAAGGCCCGCGCCGAGGCCGCCGACATGGCGCTGCTCGATGAGGGCGCGACGACCTGCTGCTACGCGCGCAGCGAGAAGCACTGGATCACGGACCCGCAGGGCATTGCCTGGGAGCACTTCCACACGCTGGGCAACATCCCCGTGTTCCGCGAAGAAGGCGAAGAAGCCGGCCCGGCAGCCTGCTGCACGCCGGCGCCGGCCGAGGCTGCTGCCCCTGCCGCCGAGCCCGCGCAAGCCGCATGCTGCACGCCGTCGCGCGGCAAGCCGCTGGGCATCCCGGTGAAGTCCTCGACCTCCTGCTGCTGAAGGTGCCGGCCATGAGCGACAAGGTCCGCAACGTCCTGTTCATCTGCACCGGCAACTCCGCGCGCTCGATCATGGCCGAGGGCCTGATGAACCACCTGGGCCGCGGCCGCTTCAAGGCCTACTCGGCCGGCAGCCATCCGGCCGGCGAGGTGCGGCCGCTGGCCCTGAGGACGCTGCAGCAGTGGCACATCCCGACCGACGGCTTCCGCAGCAAGTCCTGGGACGAGTTCGCCGTAGCCGGCGCGCCCGGGATGGATTTCGTCTTCACGGTCTGCGATAGGGCAGCCGGCGAGGTGTGCCCGCTGTGGCCGGGCCAGCCGATGACGGCGCACTGGGGCGTGGCCGACCCGGCCGCCGCCGAAGGCACGGCCGAGCAGCAGCAGCGTGCCTACATGGATGCCGCGCTGGTGCTCAAGCGCCGCATCGAGCTGATGCTGGCCCTGCCGCTGCAGACGCTGCAGGGCATGGCGCTGCAGCGCGAGATCGAGCGCATCGGCAAGACCGGCGCCGCCTGAGCCTCCGGCCCTGCCGTGTCCCGGCCGGGCATTTCCCTTTACCGATTCCATGCACCCGGGAAGCGCCGGGCCGGCAGCCATGACCACTCATGTCCTGATCCTCTGTACCCACAACTCCGCGCGCAGCATGCTCGGCGAGGGAATGCTCAACCACCTCGCGGCCCGGCTGGGCAAGGACGTGCGCGCCCACAGCGCGGGCAGCGCCCCCAGCGGGCGCATCAACCCGTTCGCCCTGGAGGCGCTGCAGAGCGCCGGCGTGGACACCGGCGCCATGCGCAGCAAGAGCTGGGACGAGTTCAGCACCGACGGGGCGCCGCCGCTGTCCATCGTCATCACGGTGTGCGACAGCGCAGCCAGCGAGGCCTGCCCGGTGTTCTTCGGCGGCAACGGGCAGCCGGTGAAGGTGCATTGGGGCTACCCCGACCCGTCCAACGCCGAAGGCGGCGACGAGGGGAAACGCCGCGCCTTCGAGCTCACGCGCCAGGCCATCGGCTACCGCATGCTGCAGCTGCTCGCGCTGCCGCTGGAAACCATGGACCGTGCCGCGCTGCAGGCCGCGCTCACCGAGATCGGCCGCAACTGAAAGCGCGCGAGGCAAAGCCATGAACACCACGCTGACCGCCCGCGCCGCCGCACCGGCGCCCATGAGCGTCTTCGAGCGCTACCTGACCGTCTGGGTCTTCCTGTGCATCGTCGCCGGCATCGCGCTGGGCCAGATGCTGCCGGGCCCGGTCCAGGCCATCGGCCGCATGGAAGTGGCCCAGGTGAACCTGCCGGTGGGGCTGCTCATCTGGGTGATGATCATCCCGATGCTGCTGAAGGTGGACTTCGGAGCACTCCACCAGGTGCGCAGCCACTGGAAGGGCATCGGCGTCACGCTCTTCGTGAACTGGGCCGTCAAGCCGTTCTCGATGGCGCTGCTGGGCTGGATCTTCGTGCGCCATGTCTTCGCGCCGTACCTGCCCGCCGACCAGCTCGACAGCTACGTGGCGGGGCTGATCCTGCTGGCCGCCGCGCCCTGCACGGCGATGGTGTTCGTGTGGAGCCGGCTGACCAACGGGCATCCGCTGTTCACGCTGTCGCAGGTCGCGCTCAACGACACCATCATGGTGTTTGCCTTCGCACCCATCGTGGCGCTGCTGCTGGGCCTGTCGGCCATCACGGTGCCCTGGGACACGCTCATCACCTCGGTGGTGCTCTACATCGTGATCCCGGTGATCGTGGCGCAGCTCTGGCGCCGCGCACTGCTGGCCAAGGGCCAGGCCGCCTTCGACGCCACGCTGGCGCGGATCGGCCCGTGGTCCATCACGGCGCTGCTGGCCACGCTGGTGCTGCTGTTCGCGTTCCAGGGCGAGGCGATCCTGAAGCAGCCGCTGGTGATCGCGATGCTGGCCGTGCCGATCCTGATCCAGGTCTTCTTCAACTCCGCGTTGGCCTACTGGCTCAACCGGAAGCTCGGCGAGTCGCACAGCGTGGCGTGCCCGTCGGCGCTCATCGGGGCGAGCAACTTCTTCGAGCTGGCCGTGGCCGCCGCGATCAGCCTGTTCGGCTTCGAGTCCGGCGCGGCGCTGGCCACCGTGGTGGGCGTGCTCATCGAGGTGCCGGTGATGCTGCTGGTGGTGCGCATCGTCAACCAGAGCAAGGGCTGGTACGAGGCCGGCGCGCGCAAAGCCTGAGCTGCTTCAAGGCGCCGCGTGCGCCTGGCGCTCACGATGGAAGGCTGACCATCCCGCAAAGGGCAACCGCCCATGGAGGCCACCATGCTCGACACCCGACCGCTCGACGAGTTGCTGAAGGACGCGCCGCGCCACCTCTTCTTCACCGGCAAGGGCGGCGTGGGCAAGACCTCGCTGGCCTGCGCCTGCGCGCTGCGCCTGGCGGATGCGGGGCGGCGCGTGCTGCTGGTGAGCACCGACCCGGCGTCGAACCTTGACGAGATGCTGGGCACGCCGCTGGGCCGCCAGCCCCGGGACGTGGCCGGCGCGCCGGGGCTGCAGGCCATGAACATCGACCCGGAGGCCGCGGCCGAGGCCTACCGGCGGCGCGTGATCGCGCAGATGGCCCCCGAGAGCACCGAGGCCGAGCGCGGCACGGTGCGCGAGCAGCTCTCGGGCGCGTGCACCACCGAGATCGCCGCCTTCGACGAGTTCGTCGGGCTGCTCGCCGGCGCCGCCGAGGGCTTCGACCACGTCATCTTCGACACCGCCCCCACCGGCCACACGCTGCGGCTGCTGAGCCTGCCCAAGGCCTGGACCGGCTTCCTGGAGGGCAACGACCGCGGCGCGTCGTGCCTGGGGCCGCACTCGGGGCTGAAGATGCAGGAGGCGCGCTTCCGGCAGGCCATGCAGGCGCTCGCCGATGCGCGGCTGACCCGCGTGGTGCTCGTGACCCGGCCGGACGCGCCGGCGCTGAAGGAAGCCGCGCGCACGCGCGACGAGCTTGTGGCGCTGGGCTTGGTCAACCAGTGGCTCGCCGTCAACGGCGTCTTCGCCGAGGACCCGCAAGGCGACGCGGTGGCCACCGCGCTGCGGGCGCAGCAGCAGGCCGCGCTGGAGGCGCTGCCCGCGACGCTGGGCGCGCTGCCCGGCAGCCTCGTGCCGCTGCGCGGCTTCGACATGGTGGGCCTGCCGGCGCTGCGCGCCCTGCTGGAGGGCGGCGCCGTGCCGGTGCCGCCGGTGCCCGCCGCGACGGCCAGCGTGGCGGGCGTGCAGCCGCTGCAGGCCCTGGTGGACGAGCTCGCCCGCCAGCCACACGCGCTGGTGATGGTCATGGGCAAGGGCGGCGTGGGCAAGACGACCATCGCCGCGGCGCTGGCCGTGGCCCTGGCGGGCCGGGGCAAGACGGTGCACCTCTCCACCACCGACCCGGCCGCGCACCTGGCCGCGACCCTGGAGGGCGGCAGCGTGCCGGGCCTGCGGGTGGACCGCATCGACCCGAACGCGGAAACCCGGCGCTACATCGACAAGGTGATGGCCTCCAGGGGCCGGGGCCTGGACGAGGCGGCGCGCGCGCTGATGCTGGAGGACCTGCGCTCGCCCTGCACCGAGGAAGTGGCGGTGTTCCATGCCTTCTCGCGCATCGTCTCGGAAGCGCGCAGCGCCTTCGTGATCCTGGACACGGCACCCACCGGCCACACGCTGCTGCTCATGGACGCCACGGGGGCGTACCACCGGCAGATGCTGCGCGACTTCGAGGGCAGCACGTCCACGCGCGTGGTCACGCCGCTGATGCGGCTGCAGGACCCCGACTACACCCGCATCGTGCTGGTGACGCTGCCGGAAACCACGCCGGTGTCGGAAGCAGCGGCACTGCAGGACGACCTGCGGCGCGCGCGCATCGAGCCCTTCGCCTGGGTCATCAACCGCAGCCTGGCGGCCTCGGGCACCGCCTCGCCCGTGCTGGCCGGCCGCATCGCGGGCGAGCGGGTGCAGATGCAGCGCGTGGCCACGGGCCTGGCGCCCCGGACCTTCGTGGTGCCCTGGTGCGCGCAGCCGCCCATCGGGGTCGAGGCGCTCAAGCGCCTGGACACCGGCGAAGCGGCGGCGCGGTAGCCCGGTCTCCGGAAGTCCCGGGCCCAGCGGGGCCGGCTGCCGACCCGGCGCGCGCCGCGGGCGCAGCAGCCGGCCGCGCGACCGATGGCGACCGGTCGGATGCAGGCAGCGCCGTCGCCCCCGGCGGGCCGCGGGCGGAACGTGGTTTGCCGCCCTGCGCCTGCCCGTCCGGTGGAGCCTCATGCCATGACCACGACCGTCAGCGACCAAATCGTGCAACGCCTGCATGCCTGGGGCGTGCGCCGCATCTACGGCTATCCCGGCGACGGCATCAACGGCCTCATGGGCGCGCTCGACCGCGCCGGCGGGCAAATCGACTTCGTGCAGGCCCGGCACGAGGAGCTGGCGGCATTCATGGCCTGCGCGCACGCCAAGTTCACGGGCGAGGTGGGCGTGTGCCTGGCCACCTCGGGGCCGGGCGCGATCCACCTGCTCAACGGGCTCTACGACGCCAAGGCCGACCACACGCCGGTGCTGGCCATCGTGGGCCAGCAGGCGCGCGCGGCGCTGGGCGGTGACTACCAGCAGGAGGTGGACCTGCTGAGCCTGTTCAAGGACGTGGCCCACGAGTACGTGCACATGGCCACCGTGCCCGCGCAGATCCGCCACCTGGTGGACCGCGCCATGCGCATCGCCCGCGACCAGCGCGCCGTCACCTGCATCATCCTGCCCAACGACCTGCAGGAGCTCGAAGCCGAGCCCGACCCGCCGCACGAGCACGGCACCATCCACACGGGCATCGGGCTCACGGCCCGGCGCATGCTGCCGGCGCAGGCCGACCTGCAGGCCGCGGCCGACGTGCTCAACGCCGGCGAGCGCGTGGCGATCCTGGCCGGCGCCGGTGCGCTGCACGCTGGCGACGAGCTGGTCGCCGTGGCCGAGACGCTGGGCGCGGGCATCGCCAAGGCGCTGCTGGGCAAGATGGCCGTGCCCGACGACCTGCCCTTCGTCACCGGCGCCAACGGGCTGCTGGGCACCGTGCCGAGCTGGGAAATGATGAGCGGCTGCGACACGCTGCTGATGGTGGGCTCCAGCTTTCCGTACTCGGAGTTCCTGCCCAAGGAAGGGCAGGCGCGCGGCGTGCAGATCGACGCCGACGGGCGCAAGCTCTCGCTGCGCTACCCGATGGAGATCAATCTCGTGGGCGACAGCCGGCTCACGCTGCAGGCGCTGCTGCCGCTGCTGCGCCCCAAGGCCGACCGCGCCTGGCGCGACAGGATCGAAGCCGGCGTGCGCCGCTGGTGGCAGGTGCTGGAGCAGCGCGCGATGACCGAGGCCGAGCCCATCAATCCGCAGCGCGTGTTCTGGGAGCTGTCGCCGCGGCTGCCCGACAACGTGATCCTGACCTGCGACTCCGGCACCAGCGCCGCCTGGTACGCGCGCGACCTGAAGGCGCGCCGCGGCATGATGGGCTCGCTCTCCGGCGGCCTGGCCACCATGGGCCCGGCCGTGCCCTACGCCACGGCCGCCAAGTTCGCCTTTCCCGACCGCCCGGTGGTGGCGCTGGTGGGCGACGGCGCGATGCAGATGCTCGGCCTCAACGCGCTGGTGACCATCGCGCACCAGTGGCGGCGCTGGGCCGACCCGCGCCTGGTCGTCATGGTGCTGCACAACAGCGACCTCAACATGGTCACCTGGGAGCAGCGCACGGCCGGCGACCCGAAGTTCGATGCCTCGCAGAACCTGCCGGCCTTCCCTTATGCCGAGTACGCGCGGATGCTGGGCCTGCACGGCCTGCGCGTGGACCGGGCCGAGGCGGTGGCCGGCGCGTGGGAGCAGGCGCTGTCGGCGGACCGGCCGGTGCTGCTGGAGATGGTCACCGACGCCAACGTGCCGCCGCTGCCGCCGCACGTCACCTTCAAGCAGGCGCGCCACTACGCGCGGGCGCTGCTGCACGGCGACCCCGAGGCGCTCAAGACCGTCATGGCCAGCATGCGCGAGGTCTGGGCCGGGCTGACGGCCGGGCGGGGCTGAGCGGGGTCGGCCGGGGTCGCGCGGCGCGATCGGCCGGCCCCGGCCAGCGGCCGCTGCCGGAGTTCCGAAGCGTCGCGCAGGCCCGGCCCGCTGGCTGCGCGGCAGCGGCCCGCGCGGGGATGCGTGCCGCGCCCGGAAGCCCGCTCGCCGTGGCAACCTGACATCCCATGCTGACCATTGCCCTCGGCCCGCTGGCCTTGCCCGTTTCACCGCTGCTGCTGCTGGCCGCGGTGTGGATCGCCGTGCTCGTGGCCCGGCGCCTGGCCGGGCCCGACGCCGCGGCGCCGGCCGAGAAGGCGATCTGGTCCGCCACCGTGGTGGGGCTGCTGGCCGCGCGCGGCGCGCATGTGCTCCTTCATGCCCGGGCCTACGCGGCCAGTCCCTGGGCGGTGCTCGACGTGCGCGACGGCGGCTGGGACGACACGGCCGGCGTCGTCGCCGCCGCGCTGTGGCTGGCCGGGCGCTGCCGCCGGCACCCGGCGCTGCGGCGGCCGCTGACCTGGGGCCTGCTGGCCGGGGTGCTGGGCTGGACGGCGGGCAGCGTCGGCATGCTCGCCGCCGGCGCCGGCAGTGCTCCGGTCCCGGCGCCCGACGTGCGACTCACCGAGCTGGCCAGTGGCCGCACGGCGCCGCTGCCCGAGGTGCTGGGAGGCACGCCGGCGGTGGTCAACCTGTGGGCCAGCTGGTGCGGCCCGTGCCGTGCCGAGATGCCGGTGCTCGACGAGGCCCGCCGGCGCGAGGGCGACATCCGTTTCGTGCTGGTGAACCAGGGCGAGTCCGCCGCCGTGGTGCGGGCTTACCTGCAGCGCGAGGGCCTGTCGCCGGACGGCGTGTGGCTCGACACGGACCAGGCGCTGGGCGCGGCCACCGGCAGCCGCGGCCTGCCCACCACGCTCTTCTTCGACGCCCAGGGCCGGCGCATCGACGCCCACCTGGGCGCGCTCAACGCCGCGGCGCTGCAGGTGCGGCTGCAGCGCCTGCGCCAGCCGCCCTGACGGCCCCGGCCCGGCGGCGTTGCGCCCCGCGCCTCGCGCCGGGCCGACACCGGCCTGGGTGCCGGGATTGCTGTCCGCGGCGGTCAGGCCGCTTCGCCCGTCCGCCGCGATCTCCATGCCCCTCGACCGAAGCCCCGTTCGCGCCGCCGCCTCGTCCGCCGCCGCGCGGCTGGGCCGGGTGCGCGTGCTGGCCGCAGGGGCGCTGGCCATCCTCCTGCTCACGGCCGCCGCCGCGCTGATGCTGTGGCGCAGCCGCCAGGAAAGCCTGGACACCTGGCGGCTCTACCTGGGCAACTTCTCGGCCACGGCCGCCGAGCACGCGGCGCAGACGCTGCACACGGTGGACTTCGTGCTCAGCCGCGTCGTGGACCGGCTGCAGTCCGCGCGCCTGGACGATGCCCGGGTGCTGCGGCGCGCCCTGGGCACGGAAGCCACGCACGAGTTCCTGCGCGAGCGCGTGGCCGAGGTCGCCGTGCTCGACGGCATCGCCATCCTCGACCGCGATGGCGTGCCGATCAACGGCAGCCGCACCTTCCCGCCGCCGAGCCTCAGCCTGGCGGAACGGGACTATTTCCAGGCCCACGCGGCGGACCCGGCGCTGGACGTCTACGTCTCCGCGCCGTCGCTGAACCGGGTTTCCGGGCGCTGGACCTTCTTCCTCTCGCGCAAGCTGCGCTCGCCCACCGGCGAGATGGTGGGACCGACCGTGGCCGGCATCGAGCTGGAGTACTTCGAGCGCTTCTACGCGCGGATCAACCTCGACCCGTCCGACAGCGCGCTGCTGCTGCTGCGCCGCGACGGCGCGCTGCTGGCGCGCTACCCGGTGGTGGCCGAGGCGCTGGGCCGCTCGTACCGCGACGCGCCCGGGATGCGCGCGCTCGCCGCGGCGCTGGCCCAGGGCCGCAGTGGCGCCACGGTGCTGACCTCGGCGCCGCGCGTGGCCGACCCGCGCGACGCGCGGCCCCGCATGGCCGCCGTCCATGCCGTGTCGGGCTTCCCGCTGGCGGTCCAGGTCTCGACGACGCAGCGCTTCATGCTGCGCAGCTGGCGGCAGACGGCGCGCTTCGTGAGCGCGGGCGTGCTGGTGACGGACCTGCTCATCGCCGCGCTGGCGCTGCGCATCCACCGGCTGCAGGCGCGGCGGCGCGTGGCGCTGGCGCAGCTGCAGGCCGCGCGCGAGGCCGCCGAGGACGCCAGCCGCGTCAAGTCGCAGTTCCTGGCCAACATGAGCCACGAGATCCGCACCCCGCTGCACGGCATGCTGGGCATGGCGCGGCAGCTGCTGCAGGCGCCGCTGCCCCCCGAGCAGCGCCAGCGCGCGCAGGTCATCGAGCGCTCGGGCCAGCTGCTGCTGGGCGTGATCGACGACGTGCTCGACTTCTCGCGCATCGAGGCCGGGCGGCTGGAGCTGGAGCAGCTGCCCTTCGACCTGGTGCGCCTGGCGCGCGACGCGGTGGCGCTGTACGAGCCGCAGGCGCTGGCCAAGGGACTGTCGCTGCGGCTGGCGCTGGAGCCGGCGCAGGCGTCCGAGCCGGTGCCGGAAGGCGCCCAGGCCTGGCTGCTGGGCGATCCGCTGCGGCTGAGCCAGATCCTCAACAACCTGCTGTCCAACGCCGTGAAGTTCACCGCCGCGGGCGGCGTCGTGCTGCGGCTCGAAGCGCTGGAGGGCGGGCGCTGGCGCGTGGCCGTGCGCGACACCGGCATCGGCCTGAGCCCGGACGAGCGGCAGCGCATCTTCGAGCCGTTCATGCAGGCGGACAGCTCCACCACGCGGCGCTTCGGCGGCAGCGGGCTGGGCCTGGCCATCGTGCGCCGCCTGGTGCAGCTGCACGGCGGCGAGCTGGGCGTGGACAGCCGGCCCGGGCAGGGCACCGAGTTCCGGTTCGAGCTGGCGCTGCCGCCGGCGTCCGCGCCGGCCCACCTGGCGGAACGGGCGCCGCCGCGCGAGCCCGAGGCGGCCCGCGCGCTGGCGGGCCGGCGCGCGCTGGTGGCCGAGGACAACGAGGTCAACATGGCGCTGGCCTGCGCGATCCTGCAGGCGCTGGACATGGACGTGCGCCAGGCCGGCGACGGCGTGGCGGCCGTGCAAGCCTACGGCCGGGAGCGGCCCGACGTGGTGCTCATGGACATGCACATGCCGCACATGGACGGCCTGGAGGCCACCCGCCGCATCCGCGCCCTGGAAGCGGAGCGGGGCTGGCCGCGCGTGCCCATCGTCGCGCTCACCGCCAGCGCGCTGGCCGAGGACCGGCAGCGCTGCATCGACGCCGGTATGGACGACGTGCTGGTCAAGCCGTTCCAGCCGGCGCAGCTGCAGGCGGCGCTGGTGCGGGCCGGGCGGGAGGCTCGGCCTCGGGTGGCCTAGGCGCAGTCCCGGGTCCTGGCGCCATGTGCCGGGCCGGCGCCAGGCTCACCGGGACCGGCGCATGCCCGGGATCCGCCGCAATCCCGCAGCCGCGAGCAGTGGCGTTGAATGGACGGCCGGCGGCGGGGGGCCTGTAATCTGCCCCTGGAATGACCCCGGACCTGGAGCATGGATGTCTGATGCCCGCCTGAACCCGTCCCCCGCCGACCCACCCTCGACCCAGCCCCTGGACGTGCTGCCGCCCGGCCACCGGGTGGCCGAATTCCGGATCGAGCGGGTGCTGGGCCAGGGCGGCTTCGGCATCGTCTACCTGGCTTTCGACACCCGGCTGGAGCGCCTGGTGGCGGTCAAGGAGTTCATGCCGAAGTCCCTGGCGCAGCGGCTGGCCGACGGCGCCGTCGTGCCGCTGTCAGAGCGCCACCGCGCCACCTTCGAGCTCGGCCTGCGCAGCTTCATCCGGGAGTCCCGCGCCCTGGCCCGCTTCAAGCACCCGGCGCTGGTCGAGGTGTACCGCTTCTGGGAGGAGCTCGGCACGGCGTACATGGTGATGCCCTTCTACGAGGGCCGGACCCTGAAGCAGCGCCTGGAAGGCATGGCGGCCCCGCCAGCGGAAGCCTGGCTGCGCCGGCTGGCGCTGCAGGTGCTGGAGGGGCTGGACGTGGTGCACCGGCAGGGATGGCTGCACCGCGACATCGCGCCCGACAACATCCTGCTGCTGCCGGGCGACCGGCCGGTGCTGCTGGATTTCGGCTCCGCGCGGCAGGACATCGGCGACGCCACGCAGGCGCTGGCCGGGCTGCTCAAGCCCGGCTACGCCCCCATCGAGCAGTACGGCGATTCCGCAGCCCTTAAGCAGGGCCCCTGGACCGACCTCTACGCCTTCGGCGCGCTGCTGTATTTCGCCGTCTGCGGCAAGGTGCCCCCGGCCTCGGTGGAGCGCGTCAAGGACGACGCGATGGTGCCCGCGCGCCGGGCCGGGCAGGGGCGCCATTCGACGGCCTTCCTGCAGTTCATCGACCGCTGCCTGGCGCTCTGGCCCGAAGGGCGGCCCGCCAACATCGCGGTGGCGCTGGAACTGCTGCGCGGGCTGGATGCGCGCGAGTGGGCCGAGCGCGAGAAAGCCACCGGCCGCAGCCCCGGCCCTGCTGCCGTGGCCGCGCTGCGCGGGCTGCGCAGCCGGGCCGCCGGGGGGCTGTCGCGGTGGCGCAAGCCGCTGTGCTGGGCGGGCGGCCTGTCGGCGCTGTGCCTGGCCGGGGCCGGGCTGGTGTTGGGGCTGCCCCGGCCCGGGCCCGTGCCTGCCACGCCCCTGGCCGCCCGCGAGCCGGCGCAGCCGGTGCCCGCCCAGCCGGCCGATGCGCCGCCCCACGACGATGCGCTGGCCGCGCCCGTGGCCGCCCGGCCCGGCACACCGCTCCCCGTCCCGTCGCCACCGTGGAGTCCGGACAGCGCGGCCCCGGCGGCGCCGGCTGGCTTTGCGCAGCCGCCCACCCCGAACCAGGCGCTGGAGGATTTGCTGCGCGATCGCGACTCGAATATCCGCGTGGCGGTGATGCCGGCCGCCGAGAAACCGAAGTCGGGATTCGAATTCAGGATCGAGGCCAGCGAGCCTGGTTTTCTCTACGTGTTTGCCACCGGCGCGCGGCGCGACCGGCTGGAATTGCTGTGGCCCCGGGACGATGAATCGCTGGTGATGATCGAACCGGGCCGGGCTTGGCGGATCCAGGCCGCGGCCCCGGTGCCCGCGGACCACCGCCACGTCGGCGTGATGGTGTCGAAATCGGCCCGCCACCTGGCCGGCGCCGGCTGGCAGCGGCAGGCCGGCTCATGGAGCAAGACCTTTTCAGGCGCATCCGGCACCGGTGCCGCGCCCTGGTTCGGGCAGCCCCAATGCGCGCCGGTTCCCGGCCCGTGTCATGCCGGTTTCGGTGCCGTCCGCTTCGACGTGACCTATACCCGGCCACCCGAGCCCAAAACCCGTCCGGCCACCCCGTCGCCGGCCCGCCTGGCGGCAGCCCGGAAGGCCGAGTGCGAGAGCCTGACGCATCTGCTGGCGCTCGACGGCAATGTGCTGGCGCAGCGCCGCTTCGCCCAGCTCGGTTGCCGTCGATAGGTTCCCGGATATTGCTTCACGCCCGCCGTCAACCTGAAAGCGGCGGGGTGGTGCAATGCCTTGATTCGGCATATTGGTGACCGATTGTTGCCGGTGCCGTATCGATTTGTCAGGCCTGTTCACGCGGCGGCGTTTTCATCGCCGGTCCCCCCTGAATGGTTCCACCGGCCTGCACGTGCATGGTCGACGCTGGCGGGAGGCTCCTGTACACCTGCCGCATGGGGGCGGCATGAGATTGAAATTCTGGATGGGCCCGGAAGAGGGCCTCGGCAAAGGTGCGGATGACGGCGGCATCGGCGCGTGGAAACCACCCTTCAGGAAAGACCCACTGACGCAGCAGGCCGAGCGCTCCTGGGGCTCATGGATATTCGCCGCCTGGTGGCTGATGGCGATCATGCTGCTGGTCTGGACGATGGCTTCCCAATTGCTGAATATTGGTTTGAAGATTTCCGAAGCGGTAGGGGAGCTACTTGAAATAAGCATTCGCTAGGCGCTGGGCCACCGGTGCCCGCCAGGGGCTCCGGTCCGGGACACCGCCCGGGTCTCTGGCTGGCTTTTGCGAGCCAGACCAGAAGACTGCCACGGCTGCCAAGGCCTGCCCGCGCAAACCGCGACCGGTACGGCCCATTGAATGCCGCTTCGCGCATCTGCCCGCATGTTGAGCCCGATCAACATTTCGTACCCGGCGCAGTGAACAATCATCCGGCAGTGAATGGTGAACAGGCCGTCATTCCGCCCGCCGGAATGTGCGGCATATTTCCTGGAAGCCATGGAAACAGCCGAAAATGCCTGAACCAAAGAACAACGCTTTTTGCGATTTCCCCGGTATTTCCCGGCTGCTCGACGAGGAATGCCGCCGGAGGTGGCTGAATTTCTGGAGCGACTGGAAAACCTTGGCGCGGTATCAAGCCGATATTGCCGCCAGTTATCGCACCATCATGTTCATGGGGTTGCAAGGATTTCAGGGGCTCCTGCAACTGGCGCCCAGGAACCTGGCCCAGAACATCAACCCCTTGTCATTTTCAATCTTTGATTTCACCCGGGAAATCAAGGGCAGTACCGAGCTTGAAGGCCGGATCGTCACCGAGGTCGCCGGCTACGGCAGCCAGTTGGGAATCATCCTGGACGTGCTGGAACTGATCCTGCAACAGGATGCGCCCAAAACCAACGCGTTGACCGATGCCGAGGCGGTTTACAAGCGCCAACGACTGGTGCACCTGATGGAAGACATCCGAAACTTCAAGGAGCGCGCGGCCTGTTGAGCGGCTTGGTCGATTTCGCGCCGGCGGCCATGCCGCGCGACGTCCGGACCCGGTGCTTCGTGGCTGCTCCTGGCCTGCGCCGCGCAACGCCACGCTTGCGGCAGGGCGGCCCGGCAGTGGCCGCGGCGGGTGCCGGCCGCGGCAGGCACCATGCGCCATGATCCCCCTGTCCGTACTCGATCTCAGTCCCATCGTGGAGGGCGGCGACGCCGCCCAGTCCTTCCGCCACACCGTGGACCTGGCGCAGCACTGCGAGCGCTGGGGCTTCGGCCGCTACTGGCTGGCCGAGCACCACGGCATGCCCGGCATCGCCAGCGCCGCCACCGCGGTGCTCATCGGCCACGTCGCCGGCGCCACGCGCCGCATCCGCGTCGGCGCCGGCGGCGTGATGCTGCCCAACCACTCGCCGCTGGTGATCGCCGAGCAGTTCGGCACCCTGGAGACGCTGTATCCGGGCCGCATCGAGCTGGGCCTGGGCCGCGCCCCGGGCTCGGACCCGGCCACGGCACGCACGCTGCGCCAGGGTGGCGGCTTCGATGCCGCCGATCGCTTCCCGCAGGACGTGGCCGAACTGCTTGCCTACTTCGGCCCGGCCAAGCCGGGGCAGGCCGTGCGCGCGGTGCCGGGGGAGGGACTCGACGTGCCGGTGTGGGTGCTGGGGTCGAGCCACTTCGGCGCGCAGCTCGCCGCCCAGATGGGCCTGCCCTACGCCTTCGCCTCGCACTTCGCGCCCACGCACCTGCACGCCGCCGTGGAGCTGTACCGGCGCGAGTTCCGGCCCTCGCCGCGGCTGCGGCGGCCGCACGTGATGCTGGGCTTCAACGCGTTTGCCGCCGACACCGACGAGGAGGGGCAACTGCTGGCCACCTCCGTGCAGCAGGCCTTCGCCGCGCTGGTGGCCGGGCGCCCGGGCCGGCTGCCGCCGCCGGTGCCCGGCTACCTGGAGCGGCTGCCCATGGCCGAGCGCGTGTTCGTCGAGCGCTCGCTCGCCTGCTCGGCGGCCGGCTCGCCGCAGACCGTGCGCCGCGCGCTGGAGGACTTCGTCGCGCGCACCGGGGCCGACGAGGTGATGGTCACCTCGCAGGTGTTCGACCACGCGGCGCGGCTGCGCAGCTACGAGCTCATCGCGGCGCTGCTGTAGCGCCTGCCGGGGCGGCCGACCTCAGCCCCCGTAGCGCGCTTCGAGCAGGTCGAGCTCGTGCAGCAGGCGCCGCCGTGCCAGCTCGGACAGCCCGAAGTCGCGGCCGCAATGCTCGATGGCCTCGCGCTCGGCGCGCAGCGCCGCCAGCCGCAGCCGCCGCTCGATCGCCTCGACCTGCCCACGCCGGACCTCGTCGTCCGGATCGGCGCGCAGGCTGTCCATGCGCAGCCGGTAGTGCGTGGCCAGCCGGTCGGCGGCTTCGGCGGCCAGGGCCGGGTCGGGAAGCTGCGCGGCCAGCGACGCATGCGCCGACTCGATGGCGCGCAGCGCGGCCCGCGCCGCCGTGCGGCGCACCCGGTCCTCGATCGCGCGCTCCGCGTCGTCGCCCTGCGGCTCCAGCCCGCGCAGCAGGCGCGGCAGCGCGAAGTTCGCCAGCAGCAGCGACATCAGGATCACACCGGCGGCCAGCGCGATGGCCAGGTCGCGCGCGGGGAAGGGCGCGCCGCCGGGCAGCGCCAGCGGCAGCGTCATCACGCCGGCGAGCGTGACGGCGCCGCGCACGCCCGCCAGCGACACCACCAGCAACAGCCGGCCGCTGAGCTGCGGCGCCGCCTCGCCCCTGCGGCGCGCGCGCCAGCCCTGCAGCCGCAGCGACACCCACACCCACGCCAGCCGCAGCAGCGCCAGCCCGGCCACGATCGCGAGCACGTACGGCACCAGCCAGGCCGGCGACTGGTGACCGGTGTCGCGCACCGTGCGCGCCGCGCCCGCGACGATGGGCGGCAGCTGCTGGCCCAGCAGCACGAAGACGCTGCCGTTGGCCACCAGCTGCACCATGTCCCACACGGCGGTGCGCCGCAGGCGGCCGCCGCCGTGGCCGTGCGGCTGCGCCACCAGGCCCATGGTGATGCCCGCGGCCACGGCCGCCAGCACGCCCGAGGCGTGGACCTCCTCGGCCAGCAGGTAGGCGCCGAAGGGCAGCAGCAGCGTCACCAGCACGTAGTTGCCGGCGTCGGGCGCGAGCCAGCGGACGGCGCGCCGGCCCAGCCACGACACGCCCCAGGCCAGCGCCGCGCCCACGGCCACGCCGCCCAGCGCCAGCCCGACGAAGCTCAGCAGCGCCTGCGGCAGCGAGAAGCTGCCCGTGAGCGCCGCGGCCACGGCGAAGCGCATGCACACCAGGCCCGACGCGTCGTTGAGCAGCGACTCGCCTTCGAGGATGTGCATCACCCGCGGCGGCACCGGCGTGCGCGAGGCCACCGACGACACCGCGATCGGGTCGGTGGGCGAGAGCACCGCGGCCAGCGCGAAGGCCACCGGCAGCGGCATGCCCGGCAGCAGCCAGTGCATGAAGAGTCCCATGCCCAGCACCGTGAACAGCACCAGGCCGAGGGCCAGGCGCAGCACCGTGGCCGCGTCCTGCAGCAGCGCGTCCTTGGGAATGCGCCAGCCGTCGAGGAACAGCAGCGGCGGCAGGAACAGCAAAAAGAAATGCTCGGGCTCCAGCGCGATGGCCGGCAGCCCCAGGAAGCCGATGGCCGCGCCCAGCGCGATCTGCACCAGCGGCGCCGGCCAGCCGGTGGCGCGCGCGGCGAGGCTGCTGACGCTGACGGCCAGCAGCATGAGCAACACGATGGCGATGGCGCCCAAGGCTGACGTTCCGCTGCATTCCCGGCCCGGGACACCCCGGGCCGTGTCCCGAGGCAACGCGCGGACCCGCCCGAAACCGTTACCGCCGTAACGCGCCGCGGCTACCGCGGCGGCGGCCAGGGCGGGATAAGCGCGGAAGTCCCGGGCCGGCGCGCCTTCGGGCACACGCCCCGCGCTCACCCGGGCACCGCCACTCCCTTTCCACGGAGACCCGCGCTGAAACACCTGCTGAGCTTCCTGCTGGCCGTCCTGGGGGCACCGGCGCTGGCCGCCATCGGCTCCAGCGCCAGCCTGACCGGGTTGCGCTACGAGTTGATCGACCTGGACCCCGCCGACGGCGTCGCGCCCTCGGTGCGCTTCACCGGCAACGCCGACGCGCGCAGCTTCGTGCGGCAGAAGGCCTGCAACCCGAGCTTTCACTGCAGCGTGGACCAGGGCAGCTTCTCCGAGCCCGCCTTCGCCTCGGTGGAAGGCTCGTACGGCGCAAGCAGCGGCTTCGCCGCGGTGTCCGCCGCCGGGCTGTTCGCCGGCGGCAGCTTCGACACCGAGCGCGCCACCCCCGGCAGGCCGGACAACCGCTACGGCAGCCTGGCGCGCTACCGCGGCGCGCCGCAGATGCCGCTGTTCGTGCTGTCGGCCCGCACCGGCCTGCGCATCACCGGCCAGTACACGCTCGACGCCTGGGCCCTGCCGTGGGAGGACGCGCCCTACAGCTACCGCGGCGGCGAGCTGGCGCGGGCGCGCATCGTGTTCCAGTCACGCCACCTGGCCGAGCCGGCGCCGGTGCTGGAAGTCCAGGCGCAGACCACCTGGCTGTCGCCGCCGGACGCCGAGCACGCCACGGGCACGGTGTCGGTGCTCCTGCACAACGGGCTGGAGCGCACCGCGACGGTGTGGGGCAGTTTCGGCGTGCAGGCCACGGGCATCGTGCCCGGCGTGCCTGAAGCTTCCAGCTGGGCGCTGATGCTGGCCGGGGTGGGCGTCGTGGGGGCGACGGGTCGCCGGTGCCGCCGTGGGCGGGCCTGAGAATGGCTGCGGCCTGAACCCGACGAGTCCCTGCCATGAACACCCGCAAGCTCATCTTCGACACCGACCCCGGCGTGGACGACGCCATGGCGCTGATGCTGCTGGCGCGCTCGGCCGAGGTGGAGCTGCTGGGCGTGAGCACCGTCTTCGGCAATGGCAGCCTGGACACCACCACGCGCAACGCGCGGGTGCTGGCCGAGCTGCTGAACCTGCGCGCCGGCGTGCACCGCGGTGCCGCGGCCTCGCTCGACGGCGCGCCGCACAACCCGCCGGCGCAGGTGCACGGCCGCGACGCGCTGGGCGACGCGGGCCTGGCGGACGGGCCGGCGCGGGCGGAAAGCGCGCAGCCGGCCGACGAATTCATCGTCGAGACGTTGCGGGCGCATCCGGGCGAGGTCAGCCTGCTGGCCGTGGGGCCGCTGACCAACCTGGCGCGGGCGCTGCGCCGCGCGCCGGACATCGCCGGCCTGGCGCGCGAGGTGGTCATCATGGGCGGCGCCTTCGGCTTCCGCGGGCAGGGCGGCAACGTCACGCCCTTTGCCGAGGCCAACATCCATGCCGACCCGCGCGCCGCCGACGAGGTCTTCGCCGCGCGCTGGCCGGTGACGGTGGTCGGGCTGGACGTGACGCACCGCGTCGTCATGGACAGCGCTTACCTGGACGCGCTGGCCCGGGATGCCGGCGGGCTGGGGCGCGTCATCCGGGACATCTCCCGCCTGTACCAGGACTTCTACCGGGGCACCGGCGTGCCCGACGGCTTCTACGTGCACGACGCCTCGGCGGTGGCCTGCTGGCTGCAGCCGGCGCTGTTCCGGACGGTGCGCGCACCGCTGGCGGTGGACCTGGAGGGCGAGGCCTTCGGGCGCACGCGGCTGCTGGACGAGACGGCCCCACGGCCGGCACAGGCGGTGTGCGAGGCGGTGGACGCGGAAAAGGTGCTGGCGTTGTACGCGCAACGACTGCGGGCCTGATACGGCCGGGGAGCGATGCGGCACTGACGCGCAACAGGGTTTCTGCCGGCATCGGCCTTGCCGCCTCCTGTTTGCAGGGTCGCCATAGTCCTGGGCCCCGAATTCCCGTAGGCCCAAGAAGCGAACCAGTTCAGCGACCAGTACATCGCCACCGGCGTGAACGGCGCCGACGTGCCCGAAGGGCGCCTTACGTCAGGACCGTTGCTGGACGGCAAGGGCCGGTTCAGCCTGCAGCCGGCCCGGGCGGTGCCCGGGTCGCCCCAGGACCGGCGCCGGCTCAGTGCCGCAAAGGCGGCACCAGCCGGCGCAGATTTTTCAGGAGGGCCTGCCAGCGCGGCTGCGCGGGTTGGCCCGTGCGCCGGGCACCGGCGCGGCGCGCGGCGCCCTCGACCCAGCCGCGTTCCCAGGCTTGCGCCTCTGCGGAACCCGGGGCGTAGGGGCAGGCGCCCCCGAAATAGCCTCCGGCCTTGAAACCCTCGTGTCGCGGATCGGGTTGATTGACGGGCATGGCGTCGCTCCTTTCACGGCTCAAGTCGCAAACGCCGGACCGCCTCGGGGCCTGCGTTCGAAGGGGCCGCGGCGCCCGCATCGTCATCACCCTGACACGAACCCGGCCGTCACGGATGCGGCCGCCAGCAGCGAGGCACCGCCGGCGCGGGCACGACAATCGCGCCTTGATCCGTGTGCAGGAAGCCACCCATGAAAACCTATGACATCGAAGTCCAGCGCCTGAAGTCCGTGCGGCACGACAAGGGGCTGATCGACCTGCGCATCGACGCGCTGGTGCAGCCGCGCAAGATGGGCGACGAGGAAGCTGCCAGCACCTCGCTGCAATTGCCGGTCGAGCATGCGCGCACGCTGCTGATACTGCTCAAGCAGCAATTGGCGGAACTCGACAAGCTGCAGCCGCGCAGCCGCCGCTCGGGCCGATGCTGAATCGACAGCGGTTTGCTTGAACCCGGAATGCCATGAAGCTGATTGCCTGCGTCCACTTTCACGGCGAAGGCGCCGCCGTCGCCGCCGTGGCTTTCGAGGATTGGGACGCGCGCGAAGCGTCCCAGACATTCACCTTCCGCGTGGCCGAGTTGGAAAAGCCGGAGCGCGGTAAACCCGACCTGCGCGAATTGCAGTGCATCTTGCAGCTGCTGCAGGAGCACCGGCTGAAGCCCGAGGTGATTTTGATCGACGCGCCGGTTCACCTGGATGCGGCGGAAGCGCCCGGGCCGGGCTGGCGGTTGTTCGATGCGCTGGGCGGTCAAAGCGCCGTCATCGGCATTTCCACGAAGGCCATGCCCGGAATGCCGGCGCAGTTTGAGGTTTTTCGGGAGGAAGAGGCGCGGCCCATGATTGTGACCTGTGCCGGGATCGACCTGGGGGCGGCGAAAGTGAGGGTGCGCAACATGCACGGAAAAAAGCGCATTCCGACCCTGGTGAAACTGGCCGCGCGGATGGCGCGGGAGAATCCTGGTTAAAATTCATTTGATAACCGGCTTTGAGTATCCCGAAAAGCAAATTATCTATTGCATAAAGATATGTGACGCCGGTGCGGCGATGGCAAGTTGTTTACGTTTTTCAAGTCTGTGAGTAAAGCGGGTTGACTATACAGTCCCCCGCCGAAAACCTCTTATGCTCCCACAAGGGTCAATCACATTTCTGATTCCATGCACTCTTCTATTTTAATCAATTCTTTAGCCATCCTAAGATCTATCAAGTATGCAAACTCCCATAGTCGTAAACGATATCCTCGGAGTTGTTGGTGCGTAATGTTTCCTGGGCTGGCATCGCTATGTATTATGTTGTTTCTTACATGAGTGAGGGAGTCAATATCCGGCGCTATGCTCCTTCGCGGCTTATTTTCTACGATTAGGCTCTCCGGTTCTTCGGCTTCTATTTGACATGATTGGTAAATATCATTTATTCCAACTCTTTCGAAGAGACCAGCAAGCTCCTTGGAGCCATGTTTGCCGTAGTTGAATTTATTGTTGGCTTTTATTGAATCTATCTCTGCTTCAAAATCCCATAGTCGCGCAGCATTTTTGAGGTCTCGGATTTTTTCAGGTTTTCCCTGGAAAATGCCATTAAATGTGCAGTTGGCAAGTATAAATGATGTTGCCTGCACTCTTAAATCTGGCGGCAAGTGCTTTGCTTTTGGCTTTCGCTTGCCCACTTGTTTTAGATAGTCTTCAATAATATTTTCAGCAAACGCTTCGAATTTCGCTCCAAGAAGCACAAATCCTGCTTTTAGGAAAGTGGAGTACCCGACAGGTTTGTGTTTTTGAAGTGACGCGATGGCATGCTCAATAAAAAGATCTACCTCAGCTAAAGCTCCGTCGAAAGTCGCGGTTGCGTCGAAATAAGCCATCTACTACCTCAATTGCATAATAGAGTTGATTGCGTCTGTCCACTTGGAAAGTCTATACTCGACCCTTCCAGTATCACCTGTCGCAAACGTTATGGCTTCATTGAATTCTGAATCACTTCTTTGAAGTTGCAGCAACGCTTCAATTATTTCCTCTTTTTTGGGTGTAATTTGTTGTGGCTCATACTTGCAAAAGCCAACTACCATAATGTCAAATATGGCGCGATTAATCAAGTTTTCTGGTCTTCCTGTAGCAATATCGAGCCGGCGAAAAGCTTTGTTCCCAAAAACGGCGTAGCTGCAAGCTACACTGTTATAGAAGAGCTTCTCAAAACGCTTTATTTCTTTTTCACCAATATTTTTATTTTGGTTTATGAATGTATTTAAGAATGACTTCATTTTTCCGGAGTAATTTCTCAATATCTTTTTATCGGAATCGAATTGATGCATGAGAGCAAGACCCCTCAAGACAAGTTCTGCATCCATGAATCTGGCATGTGGTGCTTTCAGGCCTAAAATTTTCTGAAATGTTGTGTCTTGTCTCATCTTCTTTAGTGCATCATTGAGAGTGCCCCTATACAGACAGTTGCGTAATTCCTGCTCATTAAGTTTAACGGCCCCTCTGTTTAGTCGAAGAAATATATCATATTTAATTTCGTGATGAGATTCTTGAAGTATAACAATAATGCGAATTATGCCGTTTCTAAGTATGCGCTGAGCTTTTGCGGGCAAAGTAGAGTACTGGAGTCTGTTTAATTCTGGCAAAACCTCTAAGCCTGTAAGCTTGAATTCATTAGCAAAAAAGCGCTTTAGGGAATTAAGGCGTTGAAGTCCGTCGACGACATTCCAAACGCTTTCCTCGTCTTCTTCGACATAAATTACTGGGATGGGGACATTTAAAAGAATTGATTCAACTAATAGAGACGCTCTTTTGTTGTCCCAAATATAGCTCCGCTGATAATGAGGATCGAGTCTAATGTCTCCATCCATCATTGCAATCAAATCTGAAACACTCTTGTCATATGCTTGTGTTCGTAATGTACGACTCTCCTTTGGGATTTCGTCGCCGGTTTCAATTTCGGCTCCAATTTCCGTTTCTGCGAACTGAATCTCTTCAGATTCATGGTTAAGGGTTTCAGCTTCGTTCATGTCTTTTCAGGGATCGTGTCGTCGTTAAGTGAGGTGCTGCAGACTATGTCGTCTGCTCCTGCTGGCGAATTATTTTAGTTCCTTCCGTTAAGATTTGTCAAACACTCTCGTTGTTTGTTATTGTCAATATGGAGCGAATTGAGTGGATTAATTGTTTTCAATCGATCGAATGATTTTTTCTGTTCAATGCAATTTTGTCGCGTATAGAAGCACCCGCGGGTCGCAAATGCACCAGGATAATAGCTCAGCCTGTATCTGCATTGCTTCAGATCTTGTATTAGGTGTTTTGGGGTTTTCTTGTTTTCAGGCAAACGCCATAGCGCGAAAAAGAGGGCTCTTTGTCAACATCTTCCCCACCCAGCACCCTAGAGGGTTTCGGCCATGAGAGTCGTATTTACTGGTGGTAGTGGTTTCATTTGTAAACGCCTCTCCAGCCCGCTGCTGCAGGCGGTCCATGAGGTGGCGGTCGCATCGCCGTCCCGCGGGCGTGAACGCCGTCACCGCCGAGGGATTGAGAAGCGCCCTGCAAGGTGCCGAGGCAGTCGTGGACGAGTTGGACTCTCCGTCAATCAAGCCCGAGGTCGTGATGGCCTTTCTCCATGCCTCCACCCGTAACCTGCTGCAGGCCAAAGCCGTGGCCAAGCTGCTGCACCACGTCGCGCTATTAGTAGTGAGCAGCGAGCGGCTGCCCGATAACGGCTACTTGCGCGCCAAGGTGACACCGGAATCGCTTATCCGGGCAGGGTCCGTGCCCTTCACCATCGTGCGGGCAAAGCAGTTCTTCAAGTTCCTCAAACCCATTGCCGACACTGGCACTGAGGGTGCGACGACGGTGTTCGTTTCTTCCGCCCGGCTGCAGCCGATCAGCGCACTCGACGTGACCCGAGCGCTGGCCGAAGAGGTCACTCGGCTGCCCGTGAACGGCACTTGCGAGGTGGCGGGCCCAGGGCCGCTCCCGTTGGACGAGGCCGTCTGGCGCGGGCTGCGTGCGGCCGGCGACGTGCGCGAGGTGGTTGGGCAGCGCGGGGCCCCGTATCGCGGCAGCCGGCTCGGCGACGGGTCGCTGACTCCCTGGCCTCTGCGCGCACTTGGTCGCCACCACGCTAGAGCGCTGGCTCGCCGCCCTGTTCATCGCTGCCTGAACGCCCCATCCGGCGGTGATGAGCCGGCCTTCCGGGTTGGCAACTTGAACCTGGCCCCTCCCGGCGGCAACCGACCGCCGACACACCCCAGGGAGCTTTCCATGTCCGCACCCCTCACCGGCCCCCTCGCCGCCGCCGGCGGCGCCCCGTGCCCGGCCGGCGCCGCGCCCATCGCCTTCCGTCCCGCCACCGGCGCCGACGGGCTCAAGGGCCTGTACGAAGTCCACGTCGGCGGCCGCTGCGAGCTGATGACGGCCGCGCAGCTCGAACAGGCTTTGCAAGGCATCACGCCGGCCGGCGCCGCCGCTGCCGATGGGGGCAGCCCACTCATCCAATTGAGATCCGGGCCACAGGAGGCACCCGGCGCGCCGCAGCCGGATCCGCGCAGCGACCGCCAGCGTGCGCTCGACGCCGTCAACGCCGGCGGCAAGCCGCCGCCGACGCATCCGCACATGCAGCACGCCGCCGACGTGCGCGCGCGGCTCCAGGCGCAAGGGCTGCCGACCGAGGCCAGCGGCGTGGACGTGCACGTCGTCGGCGACTCGCCCGACCACGGCGCGTCGGTGGTGCGCACCATCGCCGGCCCGGTCGGCCTCGCGCCCGGGGCCGAGGTGACGCTCTCGCCGCGCATGGCCGACGCGCTCGGCGTGCGCCTGCCCGACGACGAGGCGCGCGCCGAGCACGCGATCGCGCACTTCTCGGCCCGCACCGGCATGGCGTCGTCGCAGCAGCTGAAGATGTGGGCGGTCGATGCGCTCGAAGCGGCCTACACACAGCCCAGGCAGGAACTGGACTTCCTCGTGGCCCATGCGCGCCAGGATGGGCAGAGCAAGATCGTCAACATGTCCTGGGGCATGTCGCAAGACGCGCTGGTGGCCGAGGCGACGAAGGCGGCGCTGGGCAACCCGGCCTCGCCGCTGATCGAGGAACTCGACGCGCGCCGCGCGGCGGCCGGCCAGCCGCCGCTGGACCTGTCCCGGACCGCCGACCAGGAGGCCTTGCGCGCCTGGGTCGGCGAGGTGATCGGGCAGGCGCTGCAGTCGCCTGAAGGCGCGCAGCGCCTGCGCGGCGCCCGCGCCGAGGCCGTGGCGGCGGTGGCTCGGGCGCGCGAGGCGGGGTTCCTGCCCATCGCCGCGGCCGGCAACTTCTTCGAGGCCGGCCGCACGCCGGAGGGCAGCCGCACGAACGAAAACCTGGTTGCGACGATTCCCGGCGTGCTCTCGGTCGGTGCCGTGACCCTCGGCGCGCCGACGCGGCTGGGCGACGAGCGCATGGGCGGCATGTCCAGCCCCGGCGCGGCGCTGTCGGCGCCGGGCGTGGACGTGCCGGTGGACATCAAGCAGGGCCGGCTCGCCGATGCCAGCGGCACCTCGCTGTCCGCGCCCTACGTCGCGTCGGTGGCGGCGCTGATGGTCAAGGCAAATCCGAACATCACGCCGGCGCAGATCGAGAAGATCCTGCTGAGCCCGGCGGTGGCCACCGACGTCAAGGGCACGCAGCGCGACGGCGCCGGCGTGATCGACCCGGTGGCGGCGGTGCGCGAGGCCCGGGCGCTGCTGCGCGCGCAGGAGCCGGCCTTCCACACCTCGCGGGACTTGTCCCTGCCCGCGCATCGCGCGGCCATGGACGCGCTGCGCCGGATGCTGCCGGCGGACCTGGCCAGCTTCTCGCCGGCCTACCGGGCCACCGTCAACCTGATCCAGGACAACCACTTCGTCGCGCTCGACACCGCCACGCAGAAGAACCTGCTGGCCGGCATCGCGGCGGCGAAGACCGACCTGCCGCTGGTCAAGGACGTTGCGCAACTGGTTGCGGACACGGCTTTCCGGGACATGGGCCCGCATGCGCGCGCGCGCTTCGCCCAGAACTTCACCTCACTGTCGCCGGCCGACCGGGCCGCGGCCATGCAGCTGCTGCACCGCGCCGACATCGCGAAGCTGCCCCTGCCGATACGGGACGCGCTGGCCGCGGCGGCGTCGAAGGCGCCCTTGGACACGGCCACCACCGGCGCACTGCTGCGCCGCGCCAGCGATCCGGCCTTCGTGAAGCTGCCGGCCGACGTGCAGGCCGCCTTCTTCCGCGCCTTCGAGCAGCAGCACGAGGTCTTCGACATCGAGCCGCAGCCGGGCGAGAAGCCGCCGGCGCAAGGCAAGGCCGCGCTGCTTGCCTTCGTTGACGGCGCAGCGTTCAGGCGCCTTGACGCCATCTCGCAGTCGCGCTGGATGCAGGCGCTGGCCAGCCCCGACGCCGAAGTGCGCCAGCGCGCCTACGACCGCCTGGCCGATGCGATCGACCCCAAGCGCAAGCTCGGCGACGCGGCGCTGGCCGCGCGGCTGCAGGCCGTGGCCGGCACGCTGCACGCCGGCGACACGGTGCGCAACGACCGCGAGCGGCTGCCGGGCGCCTCGACCGCCGCGCCGGACGTCTCGGCGCCGCGCGAAGAGAAACGCTCGGTGTTCTTCCGCGCCGACGGCCGGGGCATCGACCCGAAGAAGTCCGACGTGCTGGTGCAGACGGTGACCATCGAGGGTCGGGCCATCGAGGTGATCTTCCCGCGGCCGATGCCGGACAACATGCCGCCGATCAAGCTGATCGCGCAGGGGCTGGCCGGGCTGCCGGCAAGCGTGCGCGGCCACGTGCAGCAGGTCATCGTCGATCCGCGTTTCAAGGACTGGCAGCAGGCCATCAACGCGAAGGACGGGCGCCCGAACCGTATCGTGATGGGTGGGGAGGGGCCGTCGAATGCGCGCGAGCTGACGGCGCTGTTCTCGCACGAGGCCGCGCACCTGCTGGCCGGCGACCGCTTCAAGGCCGAGCCCGCGCTGGCGCGCCGCTGGGAAGCGGCCATGAAGGCCGACAACCTCAGCGTCTCGGCCTATGCCGCCAGCTCGCTGCAGGAGGACGTGGCCGAGACGGCGGCGCTGTATTTCCAGGTCAAGGGCACGCCGGACGAGGCGGTGTTCCAGCGCGAGGTCCCGAACCGCTACGCGCTGGTGAAGGAACTGCTGGGCGAGCGGTAGCCCGCCGGGGCCGGTTCAGCCGGCGCCGTCCACCGCCCGCGCCACGGCCGCCACGTACTCGTCCGTCAGGCCGCGCTCGGCCAGCGCCCGGGCTGCGTCGCGCACGTAGTCGGCGTTGGTGCCGGCGTCGCCCCGGGCCACGGCTGCCAGCCGGGCCACGGTGTCCACGGAGACGTCGGTTTCATGCAGCGGGTGGCCGGGCTTGGCGACGAAGCTCAGCGCCATCACCGTCCCGCCGCCGGCCAGCCGCACCGGCGTCCACAGCGGCCGGTAGCCGCCATTGGCCATCTCGCGCTCCCAGAGCTTGCGCAACTCGGCGCGAAGGCCTTTCTCCTTCAGCCGCAGCGTCACGGCCTGCGCCTGGCCGCCAGGCTGCAGCGACAGCTCACGCCCGGGGCAGTCCGGGCTGCCGCGCCCCTCGTCGGCGCGCAGGCAGTAGCTGCGGTGCCAGCCGTCGAGCGTCGCCAGTTCCTCGGCCTCGAACTCGATGGAGGGCTGCCACATCAGCGAGCCGTAGGCAAAGACGCGCAGCGGCCCCGGCGGGCGCAGCGCCAGCGTCGCGGCCAGCGAGCGTTCCCGCTGCGCGTCGCTCCAGGGCAGGCGCTCGCCGTTGGGCGGGTATTCGGTTTCGGGGACGAGGGCGCCGCCGGACTGGCCCCCGTCGTCCAGAAGATCGTCGTTGAAGGTCGTCATGGTGGCGTGCTGGAAGCAAGGGCGGCGCCCAGCAATGTGCGCCAGCGCTCAGTGCTGCGTCGGCGCCTGCGGCGCGGCCGGGTGGGGCAGCTCCAGCGGCAGCGCCACTTCCACCGCCTCCACCAGCCGGCGCGCCGTGGCGCTGAGGTGCAGCACCTGTCGCAGCGGATGCCGCGACACGACCGATTCCACGTGGTCCATCGCGTCGTCGGGCAGGCAGGCGATGGCGCACTGGAAAGCTTCGAGCGGCAGTGCCTGGTCGTTGGGGCCGATCTCGACGATCAGCGCCTCGTAGCCGGCCGCCGCCAGCGCGGCCTTGTAGCCGCGCGCCACGGCCGGCTCGTAGCCGGCCAGCAGCACGGCCTGGCCCAGCGGCTGCACCGGCGCGTCGTCACTCGACGCGGGCGCGAGTTGCGCCACGCGCGGCGTGGCGCCGGCGGTTGCCGCCGCGGCCCCGCCGTAAACCGGCAGCGCCTCGCGCACCGCGCCGGGCAGGGCGGGCAGCGGCGGCGCATGCGGGCCGAAGGCGGCGCGCAGCGATTCGCGGACCTCTTCCAGCGACAGCGCGTCACGCAGCGCCGTGCCGATGGCCGGCGCCACCAGCGTGTAGAGCTGCGCGCGCAGCGCCATCTGGAACTCGGTGCTGCGCACGATGGCCGTGGCGACGTCGCCCACCAGCCCGCGCAACTGGCCCGGCGCCAGAGCCAGCAGTGCCTGCTCCACGGCGCGCTGCACCGCCTCGCCGCCGGCACCGGTCGGCTCCGGCCGGGGCAGGGCGGGCGCATCCGTGACGGCGCGGGCGGGCTCCGGCGCGGCCACCGTGGTGTCCGGCAGCGCAGCGCCGGTCCGCACCCCCTGCAGCGCCGGCACCGCCGAGGACGCGCCGCGGCGCGTGCGGCCCTTGCCGCGCGGGCGCTGGACCGGCACGCCCTCCCGCGGCCCGGCATGGGCCGCGTCGGCGTCGCCGAACAGGTCGAGCGTGACGCCCAGCGGCGGCTGCGCCGGCCCGGCCGCGTCGGGCGGCGCGGCCGTCAACCGCTGCGGCTCATCCTGGTTGGTGCTGGTGCCCATCGACGTACTGCTCTTGGCGTGGCGCGTAAAGGGCCACTGTATGCAAAAACAGTATGTGTCAGGATGCTGCGCCCGCATGACCCCGCGCGGGCCTCGGGTGGCCGGGGCAGGGCCGGCGCGCGGGCCTCAGGCGTCGTCGCCCGCGGCCTCGTCGGCATTCAGGCGCACGCGCTCGAAGGCGTCGCGCTCGCGCAGCACCTTGTCGATGTAGCGCGACGCGCGGCCCGAGTACTTGGCGAGGGCACGGTCCAGGCTGGCTTCCTCGTCGAGGTACTCGACCAGGATGCGGCTGCCCACGTCGATGTTGGTCTCGGGGTGGAACAGCGAGGCCTGCGCGTTGGCGGCGCGCGCCTCCTGCAGCTTGTCGAGGTGGAAGCGCGGCACGACCTGCATCAGGCCCTGCGCGCCGTAGCCGCTGGTCGCGCGGGGATTGAAGGTGGACTCGCGCGAGATGATGGCCAGCAGCAGCGAGGGCGACAGCTGGTGGCGCTCGCCCGCGTCATAGACGGCGTTGACGATGCGCGCGGCCATGGCGCGGGTGGTGTTGAACTGGGCGGTGATGAAGCGCGTCAGGGCGTTCTTTTCCGCCGCGTTGCCGGCGGTGCCGTCGGCCCGGTTGTCGCCGGCATGTGGGCGTGCCGGGACGGCGCGCACGCCATGGGCCGGCGCGGCGGCAGCCTGGGCGCTTGCAGGCGAAGAAGTTGCCTGCGAAACCGGTTGGGCCTGGGCGGCCGAGCCGGCGGCGCTGCAGGTCAGCAGCGCGAAGAAGGCCGTGGAAGCCATGAGCGCCGGACATCGTCGGCGCGGGTTAACAGTGCTCGTCATCGGCAGTTTCGTGTTGCGGCACGGGCCTTTCTTGAAGGCCCGCAGCCGGTTGGTCCAGGAACTGCGTGCAGGCGCTGGCCGCGCCGCCGTGGCGGCGCGGGACAAGGCACATGGCCTGCACAGGCGGGTGTCTGCGCACCCTCCCCTGGACGGAACAGACCGTGAACGGCGTCACGATCCCCGTGAAAGGGCGCGAGTCTATAAGGGCCGGTCCCGATGACGCCAATCGCGCTGCGAATGTCCCCACGCCTTCTTCGGTGCGGCAAAAAAATGCAACGGCAAGGCAAACCGCTGAAACCCGTTGCAACGGTGGGGTCGGACGCCGCTTGGTTGCGCGCGCTCATGAATGGCGTGGGCGCCACGGGCGGTTTCGCGGGAGAAAAGCGCTGGAAAGTTGAATCCGCAACCAGAGGGGGAGGCTGCGCCACCGTGCCGCCTGCCTCCAGGGGTCAGGGGCGCTGATCCCGGCCTGGCTTGGCTTGGCTTGAGCGCTCCAGCCTCGCGGACAGCCGGGCTGCCGGTTTCGCGAACGCCCCGGCCCGGAGCAAACGCCGCGCCTGTAACCTTCTTGTAATCCCAGGAAATGGGACGAAAGCGGGGATGATGAACCCGGACGGCGTCAGGTTCTTTTAAGGATCAAGCATGCTGCACCGCAACATTCTTTCGTGCCGAGGGACTCGGAGAGGCGCTGCCGGGAGGCGGCGCATACGAGGCACGCCACTACGAAGACGCCAGTGAACATCCATTCCACACCGCCGAACCGAACCCACGGCCCGCCCGTGGAGTACGAGGCCGCCATGGCCGACATCGAGGAGCGCGCCGGCCGCGGCGAGCTGAGCATTGCGCAGGTGAAGCAGGAAATTTTCGCCCTGCGCGAGCGCTTCAAGGCCGGCGCCGGGGTGGTGGCGCAATGGGCGATGGCGGGGCGCTGAGCGCGCGCGCCCGGCGGCTGGTGCTGTTCGACTTCGACGGCACGCTGGCCGATTCCTTCCCGTTCTTCGTGGCGGTGCTGGATGAGCTGGCGCGCCTGCATGGCTTCAGCCCGGTGCGGCCCGAGCAGATACCGCTGATGCGGCGCCAGGACGCGCGCGCCAACATGCGCCTGGTCGGCATGCCGGCGTGGAAGCTGCCCTTCGTGACGGCCAGCTTCATTCGCCTGATGCGCGAGCGCGGCGGCACGGTGCCGCTGTTCACAGGCATCCCCGAGACGCTGGCCGGGCTGCGCGCGCAGGGCCTGACGCTGGCGCTGCTGACCTCGAACTCGGTGGACAACGCCGTGCGCACGCTCGGCCCCGGCAACGCCCGCCACTTCGACTACCTGGAAGGCCGCAGCGCGCTGCTGGGCAAGCAGGGCCGCATCCGGAAGGTGCTCTCACGCAGCGGCATTCCGGCGGCACAGGCGATCTACGTGGGTGACCAGCTCTCGGACCTGCGCGCCGCGCACGCGGTCGGCGTGGCCTTCGGCGCGGTGGCCTGGGGCTATGCCGAGCTGGCGTCGCTGCGCGAGGCCGGCGCCGACGAGGTCTTTCATGAAGTGTCGCAACTGCGGCGCCTGGCCGCTGGCGACGACCGGGATTGATGCGGACGCAACGCGCGGCGCCGCGCCCGGTGCTCCGTAGCGATCAGCCCGCCGCCGCCGGCGGCGTGCGCGGCAATACCACCTCGAACTCCACCCCGTCGGCCCCGTTGCGCCCGGTCACCCGGCCGCCGTGCGCGTGCACGAACTGGCGCACGATGTACAGGCCCAGGCCCAGGCCGTCGTGCCCGCCGTCGCGCGCGGTCTTGAAGGGGTCGAACAGCCGCTGCAGCACCTCGTCCGAGAGCCGCCCGGCATTGCGCACCGTGAAGCACAGCTCGCGCGCGTCGCTGCCGTCCAGTTGCACGCGCACCGGCTCATCCGGCTCGCCGTACTGCAGCGCGTTGCCCAGCAGGTTGGAGAAGACCTGAGCCAGCCGGTCGGCGTCGAAGCGGCCGGCCAGGTCGCCGCCGGTCGAGAACTCGATGCGCGCCCCGGGCTGCGCCTGCTGCAGCTCCGCCACCGCGGTGTCGGCCACGGCGCGCAGGTCGTGCGGCTGCATGTCCAGCGCCAGGCTGCCGGAGCGGATGCGGGAGAAGTCCAGCAGCTGCCCGATCATGTGCGACATGCGCCGCCCGCTGTCCTTGACGCGCTGTGCCGCGCGCTGCGCGGCGTCGCCCACGGCCAGGCGCTTGAGCACCTCGGCGCTCATGAGCATGGCCGACAGCGGCGTGCGCAGGTCGTGCGAGAGCACGGCCATCATCACCTCGTTGAGCTTGAGCATGCGCTCCAGCTCCTCGTTGCGCTGGCGCAGGAGGCGCCGCTGGCGGTGCAGGTCCACGAACACCCGCACCTTGCCCAGCAGCACGTGCGGCTCCAGCGGCTTGTGCAGGAAGTCCACGGCGCCGGCCTCGTAGCCGCGGAAGAGGCGCAGCGGGTCGCCCGGCGAGGCGGTGACGAAGATGATCGGGATGTCGCGCGTGCGCGCCGCGCCGCGCATGAGCTCGGCCAGCGCGAAGCCGTCCATCTCGGGCATGTGCACGTCCAGCAGCGCCAGCGCCACGTCCTCGTGGTCCAGCAGCAGCTCCAGCGCCTGCGCGCCCGACGCCGCGGTGAGCAGCTGCAGCCCGGGCTGCTGCAGCAGCGCCTGCATCGCCAGCAGGTTCTGCGGCACGTCGTCCACGACGAGGATCTTGACCGGCGCCTGGTCGCTCGCGGTGGTGGGCTCGCGGGGCGGGAAGGTGATGTCCGGAGGGTTCATGTCGCGGGGGCCGCCAGGCGGCGGCAGATTTGGTCAAGGGTCAGCACCGCGTCGGCGCCGGCATGGGCCAGCGCCGCGGCCGGCATGGTCGGCACGCTGGCATCCGCCGGGTCCTGCACCCAGGCCTGCCCGCCGCGGCGGCGCACCGCGGCCAGCCCGGCGCTGCCGTCGCTGCTGGCGCCGGTGAGCAGCACGGCCAGCAGGCGCTCTCCGTAGACGGCGGCGGCGGTCTCGAACAGCGGGTCGATGGCCGGGCGCGACCACAGCACCGGCTCGTCCACCGACAGCGCCAGCGTCCCGCCGGGCTCGACCAGCAGGTGGTAGTCGGGCGGCGCCAGCGTGACCGTGCCGCCGCGCACCGGCTGCTTGTCCAGCGCCTCGGCCACCGGCAGCGCGCACAGCGGCTCCAGCAGCGCCGCCATGCGGCTGTCGCGCCCGGGCGGCAGGTGCAGCACCACCAGCAGCGCCGGCGCGAAGCCCGCGGGCAGCGCGCCCAGCAGCGACTGCAGCGCCTGCACGCCGCCGGCGGAGGCGCCCACCACCACGGCGTCGGCGTCGCGCTGCGGATGGAAGTCGTCAGCGGCAGCCATGCGTCAGGCGCGCTTGCGGAACAGCCGCTGCTCCGGGCACCAGGCCTCGAAGGCGTCGGCGTGAGCCCCGAAGGCCAGCGTCTCGCGGCTGCCCAGCCCCAGGAAGCCGCGGCGCACCAGCGCGTCACGGAACAGCCCCACGGCCCGGTCCTGCAGCGCGCGGTTGAAGTAGATCAGCACGTTGCGGCACGACACCAGGTGCACCTCCGAAAAGACGCTGTCGGTGGCCAGGCTGTGGTCGGCGAACACCACCTGGCGGCGCAGCGCGCGCTCGAACACCGCGCCGTGCGGCAGCGCGCGGTAGTGGTCCGACAGCGAGCCGCTGCCGCCGGCGGCGAGATAGTTGCGCGAGAAATCGGCCATGCGCTCCAGCGCGAACACGCCGCGCTCGGCCTGCGCCAGCGCGGCCGGGTCGATGTCGGTGGCATAGACGATGCTGCGCTCCAGCAGCCCTTCCTCGGCCAGCACCACGCACAGCGACCACAGCTCCTCGCCCGTGCTGCAGCCCGCCACCCACAGCTTGAGCGAGGCGTAGGTGCGCAGCAGCGGCACCACCTGCTCGCGCAGCGCGCGCCAGTAGGGCGGGTCGCGGAACATCTCCGATACGTGCACCGTGAAGAAGCGCAGCGCCTGCTGGAAGGCGGCCGGGTCGCGCAGCAGCCGGTGCTGCAGCTGCGCCGGGTGCTCGCAGCCGAAGTGGCGCAGCGCCTGGCGCATGCGCCGGCGCATCGAGGCCACGGCGTAGTCCCGGAAGTCGTGCTGCCAGCGCTGGTACACCGCCTCCAGCAGCACCTTCACTTCCAGGTCGAAGAGGGCGTCATCGGCCGCGTCCGGCGCGGCGTCGGGGGTGCGGTCCGCGTCGCTCATTTCGGGCACCACACGCGGCACAGCGACACCAGCCGCTCCACGTCGATGGGCTTGGCGATGTAGTCGTTGGCGCCAGCCTCCAGGCAGCGCTCGCGGTCCTCGGGCATGGCCTTGGCGGTCAGCGCGATGATGGGCAGGTCGCGCAGCCGCGCGTCGGCGCGGATGCGGCGCATGGCTTCGAGGCCGTCCATCTCCGGCATCATGATGTCCATCAGCACCAGGTCGATGTCCTGGGCTTCGAGCCGCTGCAGCGCCTCGCGCCCGTTGCGCGCGATCTCCATGCGCACGCCCAGCGGCTCCAGCACGCTGGACAGCGCGAAGATGTTGCGCGCGTCATCCTCGGCCAGCAGGATGCGCCGCCCGTCGAGCACGCTGTCGCGCTGCAGCGCGCGGCGCAGCATGCGCTGCTGCTCCGCCGGCAGCGCCGACTCGACGCTGTGCAAAAACAGCGTGACCTCGTCGAGCAGCCGCTCGGGCGAGCGCGCCCCCTTGACGATGATCGAGCGCGAGTAGCGCCGCAGCCGCTGCTCCTCGTCGCGCGTGAGGGTGCGGCCGGTGTAGACGATCACGGGCGGGAAGGCCCGGTCCTCGCGCGCGGCCATGCGGTCGAGCAGGTCGTAGCCGCTGCCGTCGGGCAGCGCCAGGTCGGTGACCATGCAATCGAAGCTGGTGGCTTCCAGCGCGGCCAGGGCCTCGGCCATCGTGCCCACGGCCGTGATCTCCAGCCCACCCCCGGACAGCAGCTTCTGCAGGCTCTCGCGCAGCGTGGCGTCGTCCTCGACGATCAGCAGCCGGCGCAGCGGCTGCTGCAGCCGCTGCTCGATGGCGGCAATGGCCTGCGCCAGCGACTCCTGCGTGGCGGGCTTGAGCAGGTGGCCCACCGCGCCCAGCTCCATCGCCGTCTGCCCGCGCTCCAGCGCCGACGCGGTGTGCACCGGCACGTGGCGCGTGGCCGGGTCGCGCTTGAGCTGCTCCAGCACCGTCAGGCCCGAGCCGTCGGGCAGCATGATGTCGAGCAGGATGCCCTGCGGCTGCAGCTCGCGCGCCATGCGCAGCGCATCGGCGGCCGTGGGCGCCACCACGGCGTCGAAGCGCTGCTCGCGCACCATCCGCGCCATGGCGTGCGCGAACTCGGGCTCGTCCTCGACGATCAGGATCAATCTTCCGGGATGGCTGCGCGGCACGTCGGCGTCCGCGGCCGCTGCTGGTGCCGGGACAGGGGCCGATGGCGATGCCGGAGCGGACGTCGCCGTCGGCGCGGGCGCCGGCACTGCCATTGCGGCCGGTGCCTCAACGGGTGCACCCGCATCCGACCATTGCGCCGCCGGCGCAGCGGCCACCGCGGGCAGATCCTCCAGCGTGGGCACTTGCGGCATCTCCAGCGCCGCCGCTGGCGCCGCGGCCGCAGCCTGCGCCAGCTCGGCGGCCTGCGTGCTCATGTCCACCGGCAGCTCCAAGGTGAAAACGCTGCCGCGCCCGGGCTCGCTTTGCAGCGTGATGTCGCCGCCCATGCGCCGCGCCAGCTCGCGCGCGATGGACAAGCCCAGACCCGTGCCGCCGTACTTGCGGCTGGTGCTGCCGTCGGCCTGGCGGAAGGCCTCGAAGATCACGGCCTGCTGCTCGCGCGCGATGCCGATGCCGGTGTCGCGCACCGAGAAGCGCACGCGCGTGCCGGCGGCGGCGCCCTCCACGCGCAGCGCGACCTCGCCGCGGTCGGTGAACTTCACGGCATTGGCCAGCAGGTTGCGCAGGATCTGCTGCAGCCGCTGCCGATCGCCGACGATGCGCTGCGGCGCGCCCGGCGCCAGCTCGACGCTGAAGCGCAGCCCCTTCTGGCGGGTCATGGGCTCGAAGGTGCCCTTCTTGCGGTCCAGCACGTCCGCCAGCGCGACGGGCTCGGCGGCGAGGTCGGCATGGCCGGCCTCGATCTTGGAGAGGTCGAGGATGTCGTTGATGAGCACCAGCAGGTCGTTGTTGGCATCGAACACGGCGCGCGCGTACTTCACCTGCTCGGCGCTGAGGTTGCCCTCGCGGTTGTCGGCCAGCAGCTTGGTCAGGATCAGCGCGCTGTTGAGCGGCGTGCGCAGCTCGTGTGACATGTTGGCCAGGAACTCGGACTTGTAGCGGCTGGCCTCCTCCAGCCGCCGCGCGTAGTCCTGCAGCTCGCCCTGCGCGCGCAGCAGCACCTGCTTCTGGCGCTCCAGCGCCTGGGTCTGCTCCTCCAGCTGCACGTTGGTCGCTTCCAGCTCGGCCTGCTGCGTCTCCAGCCGGCCCTGCGACTCGCCCAGCGCGCGGGTGTGCTCCTCCAGCTCCTCGTTGGTGACGCGCAGCTCCTCCTGCTGCGTCTGCAGCGCCTCGCTCTGGCGCTGCGTCTCCTCCAGCAGCTCCTGCAGGCGCTGGCGGTACACGGCGCTGCGCAGCGCCAGGCCCACGGGCTCGGCGCAGGCGGCCAGCAACTCCAGCTCGCGCGGCTGCGGCGGCTCGCGGCGCACCAGGCCCAGCTCGACCAGGCCGCAGGGCCGGCCGTCGGCCACCAGCGGCGCCAGCATCAGGTGGCGCGGCGTGCTGTGGCCCAGCGCGGTGGCCAGGTCCAGGTGCCCGGGCGGCACGTCGGCCACGGCGCGCGGCGCCGCGCCCGGCTGCAGCAGCCCGTCGGCCAGGCCCTGCTGCGGCGACAGCTGCACCGGCAGGGCGCCCTCGTCCGTGCCGTGGCTGCCCGACAGCATCAGCTGGTTGCCCTGCAGCCAGTACAGCGCGCCGACCTGCGCGCCGCTGACCTCGCACAGCGCCTGCGCCGCGGCACGGCCCAGTTCGGCCGCCGAGCGCTCGCCCAGCAGCGCACGGCTGACCTGGGACTCGCCCTGCTGCAGCCACAGCAGGCGCTGGATGTCGGCGCGCACGACCAGCACCCGCCACACCACGCCGATGACGACTCCCTGCGACAGCGCGCCCAGCAGCCGGTTGATCAGCGCCAGCGTCGGGTCCTGGCCCGGCGGCGAGATCCACACGCCCATCACGCTCAACAGCGTGGCCGCGGCGCCGATGACCAGCGGCACGCCGGGACGTGACTGGAACAGCGTCACGCCGATGGGCAGGAAGTAAAGAGCCCACAAGGCATAGCCGAGCGGGGTGAGCGCATCGGCGACCAGGGCGGCCACCAGCAGCGCGATCGACAAGGCAACAATGCGGGAATCTTTGGTTGTCACGGAACGAAGATGAGCAAACCCTAAGTCTGGGCAAACGGCGTGCCCCTTGTCGGACGCCGTCCCGGACAGTGGGCCTGGCGGCGGCCCGGCGGGCCGCCGCCGATCATCAGCCACCCATTCATCGTGAATCTCAGTTTCCACCTCGATGACCTGCGCGTGTTCTGCGTGGCGGCGCGGCGCGCCAGCTTCGCGGCCACGGCACAGGAGCTGGGCGCCTCGCCGGCCTACGTGAGCAAGCGCATCGCGATTTTGGAAGAGGCGCTGGGCGTGCGGCTGTTCCACCGCACCGCGCGGCGCGTCAGTGTCACCGAGGAGGGCGAAGCCGTGTACCGGCAGGCGCAGCAGGTGCTCGAAGGCGTGGACCGCATGGCCGAGACGGTGGCGGCGGGCAGGGAGGCGCCGCGCGGGCTGCTGCGCATCAGCACGGGCTTTCGCCTGGGCCGCCGCCACGTCGCGCCGGTGCTGTCGCTGCTGTCCAAGCGCTACCCCGAGCTCGACGTGTGGCTGGAGGTGGTGGACCGCCGCGTGGACCTGATCGCCGAGGACATCGACATCGATATCCGCGTCGGCGAGGTGCAGGAGCCACACCTGGTGGCGCACCGCATCGCGCCGGCCTTTCGCGGGCTGTATGCGGCGCCGGCCTACCTGGAGCGCCACGGCCATCCCCGGACGCTGGCCGACCTGGCGCAGCACGAATGCCTGGTGCTGCGCGAGCGCGACCTGGCCTTCGGCGTGTGGCGGCTGACCGGCCCGAACGGGCTGGAGACTGTGAAGGTCAGTGGCGCGCTGGCCTCGAACAACGCCGACATCGTGCGCGTGTGGGCGCGCGAGGGCCTGGGGCTGGTGATGGCCTCGGACTGGGACGTGGCGGCCAACCTGGCCGCCGGCGAGCTGGTGCGGGTGCTGCCCGCCTGGAGCCAGCCCGCCGACGTCTGGGGCGTCACGCCGGTGCGCTCCAGCCAGTCGGCCAAGGTGCGCGTGTGCCTGGCCTTCCTCCAGGAGCAGCTCACCCAGGGCCCGCACGCGCTGGGCACCTGAAAGGACCGGCCGGGAGCCTCAGCGCGGCGCGGAGGTGGCCAGTGCCGCCGCGCCGCGCTCGCGCGCGCTCAGCCACGTGCCCAGCACGCCGCAGGCAGCGATGGCGCCGATGCCGGCCACGGCCCAGGCATCGGGCGCGTGCGCGAACACGATCCAGCCCGTCAGCGTGGCGAAACCGATCTGCGCGTACAGGTAGGGCGTGAGCACCGCCACGGGCGCGCGCATGTAGGCCAGGATCAGCAGGTAATGCCCGACCGTGCTGACGGCGCCCAGCAGCAGCAGCAGCACCCACTGGCCGCCGTGCAGCGGCTCCCAGGCGAAAGGCAGCGCGGCGCTGGTGACGAGCGTGCCGACCACGCCGGTGTAGAGGTGCGTGGTGCCGGGGTCGTCCACCTTGGCCAGGCGGCTGGTCACGACCTGGAAGCCGGTGTTGGTGGCCACCAGCCCCAGCGGCAGCAGCATGGTCCAGTCGAACATGTCGCTGCCCGGGCGGATCACAACCAGCGCCCCGGCGAAGCCGCCCAGCGCGCACAGCCAGCGCGTGGGCGAGATGCGCTCGCCCAGCGAGGTGGCGGCGATCAGCGTGATCAGCAGCGGCGTGAGCATGACGATGGCGGTGACCTCGCCCACGGGCATGTGCTTCAGGCTCATGAAGGCGAAGGCGCTGCAGCCCAGCAGCAACAGCGCGCGCAACGCCTGCAGCCCCGGGCGGCGGGTGCGCAGCAGCGAGGTACCGTGCCGCGGCAGCAGCACCGCGCCGGTGGTGGCAGCCTGGAACAGGTAGCGCGTCCACAGCGCCATTACCAGCGGCACGCTGCTGCTGATGTACTTGATGGCCGTGTCGTACAGGGCGAAGCAGGCCACGGCCGCGATGAGCAGGCCGATGCCCTGGAAAGTGCGTGCGGATGGATTCAAGGGTTTGTCCTCACCCCGGAAGGTACAGAACACGGCCCCATCGACCAACCCGCAATGCGTGGAGCGTCGATTCACGAACTGTGTTGACTTGGCTTGCCGACCGGGTTGGAGCGCGGTGGCCCTGGCCTTTCCCGGGCCCATGTCCGCGCGCCAGGGCGGGTCGATTGCTGTCATGCAGCAATCCCTGGAACCCTCGGGCTGCGCGCCGCGGCCGGCCCCCCCGTCCTGCCGGGTTGGAGCGGCCCGCGGCCCGGCGCCGCACCGCCTGCGGCGATCATGAAAACCCGACGACCCCGATGACCCCGATGACCCTGACCCTCAATGCTTCAACCGGAGAGAAATCGCCCATGACCACGGATTACGCGCGCAAGGAGCCGGTGACGGCCGAGGCCCACCGGGCGGCCATCGCCGCCATGCCGCTGCAGTTGCTCAACTACAACGCCGACATCACGCCGCAGCAGGCCGAGGCGCTGCAGAAGGAAGCCCGCCGGCAGCTGGCGCTGCTGACCTCGCAGCCCTGGCGCGAGGACGAGGCCCATGCCCTGATGGGCCGCGCGCTGCGCGAGGCGGCGCGCATCGTCGGCGTCGATGCCAACGGGCTGGAGCTGCGGCGCGGCCCGCCGCTGCCCGCGGCCGCGCCGTCCATCGACCAGCGCAGCCGGCTGCGCACGATCCAGCTCAACGACGCGCGCTGGGACAAGCTGCAGGCGCTGGGCCCGGGCTGGCTGGAAGCCAAGCTCGACGCCGAGCCCGGCGCGTGATCCCGGCCAGCCGCCAGGCGCACTGACGGCGCGCCGTCAGCGCAGCTCCGCCGCACGCGGCATGTCGGCGCCGCGGCGCGAGCAGGTCAGCGCCGCGGCGCGCGCCGCGAATCGCAGCGCCTGTTCCAGCGACCGGGCGGGCAGCGCCGCCAGCGCGGCGGCGTCCAGCGCCCCGGCCTCGCCCAGCGCGCACAGCAGCGCGGCCTGGAAGGTGTCGCCGGCGCCGACGCTGTCCACCACCGTGGTCTTCGGCGCCGGCACCTGCAGCCGCTCGCCGCGGCGCCAGGCCAGCGCGCCTTCGGCGCCGCGCGTCACCACCACCAGCGTGCAGCCGGCCTCCAGCCAGTCCTGCGCGATGTCCTCGACGGCGAGTTCCGGATGGAGCAGCCGCAAGTCCTCGTCGCTGACCTTGACCAGGTCGGCGCGCGCCGACATTGCCCGCACCACGCCGCGCCAGCGCTCCAGGTCGGGCTCGACGTTGAGCCGGATGTTGGGGTCGTAGGCAATCAGGCGCCGGCCCCGCTCGGCCGCGGCCAGCGCGTGCAGCGTGCCCGCGGTGGGCTCGACCACCATGGCGTAGGAGCCGAAGTGCAGCGCCCGCACCGCGTCCGGCAGCGGGCACAGGTGCCGCGGCTGCAGCAGGCGGTCCGCGCAGCCCGCGCCGTGGAAGGCGTATGAAGGCACGCCGCGCTCGTCCAGGCCGACCAGGCTCAGCGTGGTCGGCGCCTCCAGCCTCGCGACGCAACCCGTGTCCACGCCTTCGTCCCTGAGCGCGGCCACCAGCCGCTCGCCCAGGAAATCGGTGGACACCGCGCCCAGGAAACCCACCTCGCAGCTCAGCCGGGCCAGCCCGCGCGCGACGTTGAAGGGCGAGCCGCCCACGCGCGCATCCAGCGCCACGCCCTCGGCGCTCTCGCCCGCGCCGAACACATCCATCAGGGCCTCGCCGCACACCATGAACATCGCATCTCTCCGTTCTCGCGGCACCGTCCCTGGTGCCGTGCATGGGCGCCATGGTGCAGCCGACCCGGGAGCCGGTGACAGCGGGTTTTCCATTAATCAATCAGCTTGATTTATTAAAAGCGCTGACCGAGACTTGCTTCATCCCGTCGGCACGCAGCCGTGCTGCCGAGAGAGAGTCCAACAGGAGACAAGCATGCTCAAGCGAACGGCCCTCGCGGCCTGGAGCGCCGTGGCGCTCTCGGCCGCAGCGGCGCCACCGGGCGATCCGCCGGTGGTGGGCCTGATCACCAAGACCGAGACCAATCCCTTCTTCGTGAAGATGAAGGAGGGCGCGGCCGCCGCGGCGAAGGCGCAGGGCGCCGTGCTGCTGACGGCGGCCGGGCGCAGCGACGGCGACAACCTGGGGCAGGTCGCGGCCATGGAAAACATGGTGGCCGCCGGTGCCCGGACCATCCTGATCACGCCCAGCGATGCCAAGGCCATCGTGCCGACGCTCAGGCGCGTGCGCGCCAGGGGCGTGCAGGTGATTGCGCTGGACAGCCCGACCGACCCGGTGGACGCCACCGACGCGCTGCTGGCCACCGACAACTACCAGGCCGGCGTGCTCATCGGCCAGTACGCGCGTTCGGCGCTGGCGGGGCGCCGTCCCGTCATCGCCACGCTGGACCTGCTGCCCGGCCACCCGGTGGGGGCGCAGCGCCACAACGGCTTCCTGCAGGGCTTCGGCCTGAAGAGCCTGGACGCGGGCAGCAAGTTGCTGGCGCAACCGGAAGGCGTGGTGTGCATGGCCGACAGCTACGGCGACCAGGCCAAGGGGCAGACCGTGATGGAGAACTGCCTGCAGAAGAACCCGGACATCAACCTCGTCTACGCCATCAACGAGCCGGCGGCGGCCGGCGCCTGGCGCGCGCTGCGTGCCGCGGGCAAGGACAAGGGCGTGATCATCGTCTCGGTGGACGGCGGCTGCCAGGGCGTGCGCGACGTGGGCGCCGGCGCCATTGCCGCGACCTCGCAGCAGTACCCGCTGCGCATGGCGGCGCTGGGCGTCGAGGCCGGCGTGGCCTATGCCCGCACCGGGCAGAAGCTCTCGGGCTTCACCGACACCGGCGTGAACCTCGTCACCGCCCGTCCCGTGGAAGGCGTCGCCAGCCTGGACGTCGCCAAGGGCCTCGAACTCTGCTGGGGAAAGAAATGAGCCTTGCCTTGAACACCTCGACCCTGGGCCTCAAGTCCGCGCGCCACCTTCCGCCGCTGGGTGCGCTGGGGCCGCTGCTGGCGCTGCTGGCCGCGTGCGCCTTCTTTGCCACGCAAAGCGACCGCTTCCTCACCGGCGCCAACCTGACGCTGATCCTGCAGCAGGTGATGGTGGTGGCCGTGATCGCCATCGGGCAGACGCTGATCATCCTCACCGCCGGCATCGACCTGAGCTGCGGCATGGTGATGGCGCTGGGCGGCATCGTCATGAGCAAGCTGGCCGCCGAGATGGGCCTGCCGCTCGCGGCCGCCATCGCCTGCGGCCTGGCGGTGACCATGGCCTTCGGCCTGCTCAACGGCCTGCTGGTCACGAAAGTGAAGCTGCCGCCCTTCATCGTGACGCTGGGCACCATGAACATCGCCTTCGCGGTGACGCAGCTGTACTCGCAGTCGCAGACCGTCACGGAGCTGCCGCCGGCGCTGCTCGCGCTGGGCGAGACTTTCACGATCGGCGGCACCTCGGTGGCCTGGGGCGTGCCGCTGATGCTGGCGCTCTACGGCATCACCTGGTTCGCGCTGAAGGAGACGGCGCGCGGGCGCCACGTCTATGCCGTGGGCAACAACCCGGAGGCCACGCGCCTGACCGGCATCCCGACGCAGCGCGTGCTGCTGGGCGTGTACGTGCTCGCCGGCCTGTTCTACGGCCTGGCCTCGCTGCTGGCGGTGGGCCGCACCGGCGTGGGCGACCCCAACGCGGGACAGACCGACAACCTCGACGCCATCACCGCCGTGGTGCTGGGCGGCACCAGCCTCTTCGGCGGCCGCGGCGCGGTGCTGGGCACGCTGGTGGGCGCGCTGATCGTGGGCGTGTTCCGCAACGGGCTGACGCTCATGGGCGTGTCCTCGATCTACCAGGTGCTCGTCACCGGCATCCTCGTCATCCTGGCCGTCGCGGCCGACCAGCTGTCGCACAAGGGAGCGCGCTGACATGAGCACCGACCTGCTGACCCGTCCCGCCCCGGCCGCCGGGGCCCCTGCCGCCGCCCCGCTCGTGATGGAAGCGCGCGGCCTCGTGAAGCGCTACGGCCCGGTCACGGCCCTGGACGGCGCCGACTTCGAGCTGCGCGCCGGCGAGATCCTGGCCGTGATCGGCGACAACGGCGCGGGCAAGAGCTCGCTGATCAAGTGCCTCTCCGGCGCCACCGTGCCCGACCAGGGCGAGATCCTGCTCGACGGCCGCCCCGTGCGCTTCGGCAGCCCGATCGACGCGCGCCGCGCCGGCATCGAGACCGTCTACCAGGACCTCGCCGTGGCCCCGGCCATGACCATCGCCGAGAACCTGTTCCTGGGCCGCGAGCTGCGGCTGCCGGACTGGCGCGGCCGGGTGCTGCGCATGCTCGACAAGAAGACGATGCTGGAGCAGAGCATCGAGCGGCTCAACGACCTCAAGGTTGGCATCCGCTCCATGACGCAGCCGGTGTCCACGCTCTCCGGCGGCCAGCGCCAGTGCGTGGCGGTGGCCCGCGCCGCGGCCTTCGCGCGGCACGTGGTCATCATGGACGAGCCCACCGCGGCGCTGGGCGTGAAGGAAGGCAACATGGTGCTGGAGCTGATCCGGCGCGTGCGCGACCGCGGCCTGCCGGTGGTGCTGATCAGCCACAACATGCCGCACGTGTTCGAGATTGCCGACCGCATCCACGTCGCGCGCCTGGGCCGGCGCGCGGCGGTGCTGGACCCGAAGAACATCAGCATGAGCGACACCGTGGCCGTGATGACCGGCGCGCTGCGGCCGGAGCAGATCCCGGCCGAATGCCTGGCCCACTGACAGCTGCCAACAACCACAGGGGAGAAGCCTTGACCGAAGCACTGATCGACCGCAACGCCGCGGCGGCGCCGCGCCTGAAGCCGCGCGGCTCCAGCCAGGGCGGCCTGCGCCAGTACAACGAGCGCGTGGTGCTGCACGCCATCCGGCTGCAGGGCGCGCTGCCCGCGGCCGAGCTGGCGCGGCTGACCGGGCTGACGGCGCAGACCGTGTCCCAGATCAGCAAGCGGCTGCTGGAGGAGGGGCTGCTGGTCAAGGGCGAGCCGGTGCGCGGCAAGGTCGGGCAGCCCTCGGTGCCGCTGGGGCTGCGCCCGGACGGCGCCTATGCCGTGGGCGTGCACGTGGGCCGGCGCCGGCTGGACACGGTGCTGGTGGACTTCGTGGGCGCGGTGCGCGAGCGCTGGAGCCTGGACTACGACTTCCCGGACCCGCAGGCCGTGCTGGGCGAGATCGAGCGCCGGATCGCGGGCCTGCGCGATGCGCTCGGCCCCGAAGGCAGCGAGCGCATCACCGCCATCGGGCTGGCCGCGCCGCAGTCCATGGGCGGCTGGGCCTCGCTGCTGGGCGTGGCGCCGGCCCAGGCGGCACGCTGGAGCGGCATCGAGCTGCACGAGGAGGTGAGCCGGCGCAGCGCCTTGCCGGTGCAGCCGCTCAAGGACACGGCCGCGGCCTGCGTGGCGGAGCTCGTGGCCGGGCGCGGCCACAGCCTGCACAGCTTCCTCTACCTGTTCGTGGACACGCTCATCGGCGGCGGGCTGGTGCTGGAGAGCCGGCTGCGCACCGGGCTGCACGGCAACGCGGGCGCGGCCGGCTCGATGCCGCTGGGCCTGGCCCCGGAGGCGGGCGCCGCGCCGGCGCAGCTGCTGAGCATCGCCTCGCTGCTGAGCCTGGAGCAGCGCTGGCAGCAGGCCGGCCTGGCGGTGGACGCGCTGGCGCAGGGACAGGCGCTGCAGCCGCCCTGGCAGCCGCACACCGAGGCGTGGCTGCGCGAAGCCGGGCGCGGCATCGCCATGGCGGCGAACTCCGCCACCTGCCTGCTGGACCTGGAGGGCGTGATCGTGGACGGCGCCTTCGACCGCGAGCTGCTGCAGGCGCTGCTGCGCGCGGTGCAGGACGCGCTGGGGCGCTACAGCTGGGAAGGCACGGCGGCGCCACAGCTGGCGGCGGGCACCATCGGCGCCGACGCCCGCGCCATCGGCGCGGCGCTGCTGCCGCTGTACGTGAACTTCGCCCCCGACCGCGACCTGTTCCTCAAGATCGACGGTTGACCGGGCACCGAGCCTCACCGGCAAGGGAACATGACGCTGCCGACGCCCCCTTCGCGGTCGCGGGCCGTGCCCTGGAGCGGCTTAGGCCCGCACGCTGCGCGCCCGCGCGGTCCGGGGCTTGGCGGCGGTGGCGGTGGCGGGGCCGTCGGTGTCTCCCGGCGCGATCACGGGCTGGGCCAGCTGGTGCAGCCCGTCCACCGGCTCGCCGGCCAGCAGGGCCAGCACCAGGCGCGCGAGGGCGCGGCCGCTCTCGATGCCGGTGGGCTGCTCCACCGCGGTGACGCGGTAGGGCAGCGGCAGGTCGGCGGGCACGCCGTCGTAGACGATCAGCGACGGTCCGCCCCGGCCCGGCTGCCAGCCGCTTTCCATGAGCGCGCGCAGCGCCCCCACGCCGCCGAGGTTGTTGTCCACCAGCAGCGCCGTGGGCGGCTCGGCCAGCGCCAGCAGCCCGCGCGTGGCCTCGCAGGCGCCGTGGCGGTCCAGCGGCACTTCCACCACCAGCGCCGGATCGGGCTCCAGGCCGGCGCCGCGCAGGGCCGCCACGTAGCCGGCGTGGCGCTGCGCGGCGAAGGTCATCGCCACGGGCGCATGCACGAGCGCGATGCGCCGGTGCCCGAAGCCCAGCAGCCGCTCGGTCGCCAGCCGCGCGCCGGCCTCGTTGTCGAAGTCGAACCAGGCATAGGACGAGGCGCTGTCCGTGCGGCCGTACGCCACGAAGGGAAACTGGCGCTGCTGCAGGAACTCGATGCGCTCGTCGGCCAGCCGCGTGTTGGCCACGATCAGCGCATCGACGCTGCGCGCGCTGGTCAGGCGGCGGTAGGTGTCGAGCTCGGTGGCCGGGCGCGCCGCCGCGATCATCAGCTCCATGCCGGCCTCGGCCAGCCCGTCCGAGAGGCCGCCCATCACCTCCACGAAGCGCGGGTCGCCCAGGCCGCTGTCGCCGAAGGGATAGACGATGCCCACCGCCTCGGCCCGGCCCGTGGCCAGCCGCCGCGCCGTCGTGTCGGGCTGGTAGCCCGAGGCCCGCGCCGCCTCCAGCACGCGCTGGCGCGTCACCGGGCTCACGTCGGAGTAGCCCCCCAGCGCCCGCGACACCGTCGTCTGCGACAGCCCCAGCGACTCGGACAGCACTTTGAGATTCACCTTCAAGACCGTCTCCTGCACGTGCGCCCGGTTCTTGTCTCGGGGGCGGCGTTACACATCATCTAAAGCGGTTTGGATCGTAGCACGGTGCATCGGTCACCCGTTGCGGCGCGGGTGCGCCGGGGAACGGTTCTGCCGTTTCCGGGTGCCCCGCCACAGGCCGGCACCCCAATCCGGCCTGGACGGAAGCAAGGGTTAGCACCCATCGTTATCCAAAGCGCTTTGACTAGTGTTCAGAGACATCCAAATCGCTTTGGATGAACGGATAGGCAGCCGGGACAGGACAGGCCGCAGCGGCCTTGCAGCCGCGGCAAGGCCCGGCAGCCGCTGGTCCGGAACCCGATGGAAGCCTGTGCCGGGCGCGACGGCACGCCTGACGAGGAAGCTCACATGGATGCGGTACCGGTCATGGACGACAGCGAGGACGGCCTGCTGGCGCTGGTGGATTTCAAGTGGCTGATGGCCGGCCTGGGCTGGCGCATCGACCTGACGCGCCTGCGCCGCGATGCGGGCTACCTGGGCGAATGCGCCCGCCTTGGTCTGACCAGCGAGTCCGCCGTGCTGCGCCACTGCAGCGCCGAGTTGCTGAGCCGGCACGAGGCAGCGCACCGCAGCGCCGCGACGGCCCGCGAACACGGCCGGAAACATGCTGCTGCCCTGCTTCAGGGTTAGCCCCAAAGCCATCCAAAGCGCTTTGGACAATACTTCAATCCGTCTTAGATATTCAGTAGGAGACATCGGCATGAAGCAGTTGCACCGCATCGCAAGCGCTGTGGTCCTGGGAGCGGTGGCGCTGGGGGCGGCCCAGGCAGCCACGGTCACCATCTCCTGCGGCGCGGTGGGCGCCGACTTCGAGAACTGCAAGCGGCACAGCGCGCAGTGGGCGGCGAAGACGGGGCACACGGTGAAGATCTTCACCCTGCCCAGCTCCAGCACCGACATCCTGGCGCTGTTCCGCCAGATGTTCGCGGCCAAGTCCACGGACCTGGACGTGATCAACATCGACGTGGTGTGGCCCGGCGTGATCAAGGACCACCTGCTGGACCTGCGGCCCTACAGCAAGGGCGCGGAGAAGGAGCACTTCCCGGCCATCATTGCCAACAACACCGTGGATGGGAAGTTGCTGGCCATGCCCAACTTCACCGATGCGGGCCTGCTGTACTACCGCAAGGACCTGCTGCAGAAGTACGGGTTGCAGCCGCCCGCGACGTGGCAGGAGTTCAACGCTGCGGCGAAGAAGATCCAGGACGGCGAGCGCGCCGCCGGCGCTGCCGACTTCCAGGGCTTCGTGTTCCAGGGCAAGGCCTACGAGGGGCTGAGCTGCAACGCGCTGGAGTGGCTCACGAGCTTCGGCGGGCAGATCGTCGATGCCTCCGGCAAGGTCACGGTCAACAGCCCGGCCACAGTGCAGGCGTTCAAGCTGGCCGCGTCGTGGCCGGGGACCATCGCGCCCAAGGGCGTGCTGAACTACGCGGAAGAGGACGCGCGCGGCGTGTTCCAGAACGGCAAGGCGGCCTTCATGCGCAGCTGGCCCTACGCGTGGTCGCTGTCGCAGGGCGCGGACAGCGCGGTCAGGGGCAAGGTGGGCGTGGCGCCGCTGCCCAAGGGCAGCGCCGAGGGGCAGGCCGCCGGCGCCCTGGGCGGCTGGCAGTACGCGGTGAGCCGGTATTCGAAGAGCCCCGAAGCCGCGGCCGACCTGGTGATGTTCCTCACCAGCCGCGAGATCCAGAAGGAGCGGGCCGTCAAGTCCTCCTTCAACCCCACCATCCCTGAGCTCTACAAGGACAAGGAGGTGCTGGAAGCCAACCCCTTCATGGGCAACCTGTACGAGGTGTTCCTCAACGCCGTGCCGCGCCCGTCCAGCATCACCGGCACCAAGTACCCCGAGGTGAGCCAGGCCTTCTGGAACGCCGCGCACGACGCGCTGTCGGGCCAGGCCACGGCGGAAGACGCCGCCAGGCGCCTCGAAGGCCGCCTCAACCAGATCAAGCGGGGCAAGTGGTGAGCAGCCGCATCCAGACCCATTCCCACGACGGGCCGACCCTGCTGCACAGGGCACGCCCCGGCGCCACGGCGCCGGCGCGCCGCCAGGGCGGCAAGGCGCTGGCGGCGCAGCGCACGGGCACGGCCTGGCTGATGCTGGCGCCCATGCTGGCGGTGCTGGCGGCGGTCGCGCTGTGGCCGCTGGCGCGCACCGTCTGGTTCAGCTTCACCGATGCCAACATCAACGACCCCAGCGCGGCGCAGTTCGTGGGCCTGGGCAACTACTTCGGCGAGTTCGGACTGTTCTTCAACCCCAACGACACCGAAGGCTTCTGGGCCGGCGACTGGGGCACGTCCATCCTCAACACGCTGAAGTTCGCGCTGGCCTCGGTGGCGCTGGAGACGCTGCTGGGCCTGGGTGTCGCGCTGCTGCTCAACCAGGAGTTCAGGGGCCGCGCCCTGGTGCGCGCCGCGGTGCTGGTGCCCTGGGCCATTCCCACCATCGTCAGCGCCAAGATGTGGGGCTGGATGCTGCACGACCAGTTCGGCGTCATCAACCACCTGCTGCTGTCGGCCGGGATCATCGGCCAGCCCATCGCCTGGACCGCCGACCCGGCCACCGCGATGTGGACGGTGGTGGCGGTGGACGTGTGGAAGACCACGCCCTTCATGGCACTGCTGATCCTGGCCGCGCTGCAGACGCTGCCCAGGGACTGCTATGAAGCCGCGCGCGTGGACGGCGTGCACCCGCTGCGCGTGTTCTGGCGCGTGACGCTGCCGCTGATCCGCCCGGCGCTGACGGTGGCGGTGATCTTCCGGCTGCTCGACGCGCTGCGCGTGTTCGACCTGATCTTCGTGCTCACCTCCAACAACGCCAGCACCATCAGCATGTCCGGCTTCGTGCGCCGCGAGATGGTGGACAACGGCTACATGGGCTACGGCTCGGCCGCTTCCACGGTGCTGTTCCTGCTCATCGGCCTGGCAACCATCGCCTGCATGCGCCTGGCCCGTTCGCGCCACGCGGAGGACTGACCCATGGCAACCCGACGCAATCCCCTGGGCAGTGCCGCCATCTACGCACTGGCCGCGCTGGTGACGCTGGTGAGCGTCTATCCCTTCGTCTATGCCGTATCCACCTCGCTCAAGACCGGCAGCGCGCTGTTCGACCCGGCCCTGTTCGCCGCCGGCGCCAGCCTCGACAACTACCGCTCGCTCGTCGTCGATGCGGAGCAGCCCTTCCTGCGCCACGTGCTGAATTCCATCGGCGTGTCGGTGGCGGTGGTGGCGCTGTCGCTGTTCCTGGGCGTGACGGCGTCCTATGCGCTCGGGCGCATCCGCTTCAAGGGCCGCGGGCTGCTGCTGGTGACGATCCTGGCGGTGTCGATGTTCCCGCAGGTGGCGGTGCTGGCCGGCATGTTCGAGCTGATCCGCGCGCTGGGCCTCTACAACCGGGCCTTCGGACTGGTCCTGCCCTACCTGATCTTCACGCTGCCCTTCACGGTGTGGGTGCTGACCACCTTCATGAAGCAGCTGCCCAGGGAGCTGGAGGAGGCGGCCATCATGGACGGCTGCGGCCCGATGCGCATCATCTGGCAGGTGTTCATGCCGCTGCTGTGGCCCGCGCTGGTGTCCACCGGGCTGCTGGCCTTCATCGCGGCGTGGAACGAGTTCCTGTTCGCGCTCACCTTCGTGCTCGACAACAACGAGCGCACCGTGCCGGTGTCGATCTCGCTCATCAGCGGGGCCAGCCCGTACGACATCCCGTGGGGAAAGATCATGGCCGCCTCGGTGCTCGTCACCCTGCCCCTGATCGGCCTCGTCCTCGTCTTCCAACGCAAGATCGTCTCCGGCCTGACCGCCGGCGCCGTCAAGGGGTAATGCAATGCACAAGTCCAGGGAATCCAAGGCATCCAACAACGGCTGGTGGCGCGGCGGCGTGATCTACCAGATCTATCCGCGCAGCTTTGCCGACAGCAACGGCGACGGCATCGGCGACCTGGCCGGCATCACGGCGCGGCTGGAGCACGTCGCGCGCCTCGGCGCCGACGCGATCTGGCTGTCGCCCTTCTTCAAGAGCCCGCAGAAGGACTTCGGCTACGACATCAGCGACTACCGCGACGTCGATCCGATGTACGGCACGCTGGAGGACTTCAGGTTGCTCGTGCAACGGGCCCACCAGCTGGGGCTGAAGGTGGTGATCGACCAGGTGCTGTCGCACTGCTCGGACCAGCACCCGTGGTTCGTGGAGAGCCGCGCCAGCCGCGACAACCCCAAGGCCGACTGGTTCGTGTGGGCCGACGCCCGGCACGACGGCACGCCGCCCAACAACTGGCTCAGCGTGTTCGGCGGCAGCGCCTGGCAGTGGGACACGCGCCGGCGCCAGTACTACCTGCACAACTTCCTCACCAGCCAGCCGGACTTGAACTTCCACAACCCTGCGGTGCAGGACGCGCTCCTGGACGTCGTGAAATTCTGGCTGGAGCTGGGCGTGGACGGCTACCGGCTCGACGCCATCAACTTCTGTTACCACGACGCGCAGCTGCGCGACAACCCGGGCCGCGGCATGCCCACGGTGGAGGACCCGACCGCGCCTGCGGCCAACCCGTACTCGTGGCAGGTCCACCGCCACGACAAGAGCCAGCCCGAGGCGCTGGGCTTCCTGCGCCGGCTGCGCGACCTGGTGGACCGCTATCACGACACGACCATGGTGGGCGAGATCGGCGACGAGGGCGGGCTGTCGATGGTGGCCGACTACACCCGCGGCAGCGACAAGCTGCACATGGCCTACTGCTTCGACCTGCTGGGCTCGTCGCACGACGCACCGTACCTGCACGACCTGATCGAGCGCTTCCAGGAGGTGGCCGGCGACGGCTGGCCCTGCTGGGCCATCTCCAACCACGACTGCGTGCGCGTGGCCACGCGCTGGGGCGGCCGGGAGCCCTCGCCGGCCAGGCTGCGCGCCGCCGCGGCGCTGCTGCTGAGCCTGCGCGGCAGCGTGTGCATCTACCAGGGCGAGGAGCTCGGCCTGCCCGAAGCCGAGCTGGCCTTCGAGGACCTGCAGGACCCCTACGGCATCACCATGTGGCCGGAATTCAAGGGCCGGGACGGCTGCCGCACGCCCATGCCCTGGACGGCGGACGCGCCCGACATGGGCTTCGGCAGCGGCACGGCGAAGCCGTGGCTGCCGCTGTCCGAATCGCACCGCGGCCTGGCCGCGGACCTGCAATGGCAGCGCCCGGACTCGCTGCTGCAGCACTACCGGCGCCTGCTGCACTGGCGCCGCGGCGTGCCGGCCCTGGTCAAGGGCGACATGCACCTGCTGCCGCGCCACGCGCAGGTGCTGGCCCACGTGCGCGAGCACGAGGGACAGCGCGTGCTGTGCGCCTTCAACCTCGGCGACACGGCCGCGACGCTCGTGCTGCCGCCCGGCTTGCAGCCGATCGAGGCGCTGCGCGACGGCGGCGCCGGCGGCGCGGCGCTGGACGGCGACGCGTTGCGCTTCGAGCCCTGGGGCGTGGCCTTCCTGCGCCTGGCCTGAGGCTGTCCCGCACCACCCACGAGGAGACGACACCATGACCCGCATCGACTTCCGCCAGGTCCGCAAGCGCTATGCGCCGGGGCTGCCCCTGACCATCAAGGACGCCGACATCGAGATCGACAGCGGCGAGTTCTGCGTCTTCGTCGGCCCCTCGGGCTGCGGCAAGTCCACGCTGCTGCGCATGGTCGCCGGGCTGGAGGACATCAGCGAGGGCGAGCTGCTCATCGGCGGCCAGCGCGTCAACGACCTGCCGCCCGCAAAGCGCGGCGTGGCCATGGTGTTCCAGAGCTACGCGCTGTATCCGCACATGACGGTGGCGGAGAACATGGCTTTCGGCCTGCGCACGCTGGGCGCGGACAAGGCGGCCATCGAGCGCAAGGTCCGGGCCGCGGCCGAGATCCTGCAGCTCACGCCGCTGCTGGAGCGGCTGCCCAAGGCGCTTTCGGGCGGGCAGCGCCAGCGCGTGGCCATCGGGCGCGCCATCGTCAAGGAGCCCAGGGTGTTCCTGTTCGACGAGCCGCTGTCCAACCTGGACGCGGCGCTGCGCGTGCAGACGCGGCTGGAGATTGCAAGGCTGCACAAGGACCTGGGCTCGGCCAGCATGATCTACGTGACGCACGACCAGGTGGAGGCCATGACGCTGGCCGACAAGATCGTGCTGCTGCATGCCGGCAAGCTGATCGAGGAGCGCGGCAGCGTGGCGCAGGTGGGCTCGCCCATGACGCTCTACCACCGCCCGGCCAGCCGCTTCGTGGCCGAGTTCATCGGCTCGCCCAGGATGAACGTGCTGCCGGCGCGGCTGGTCGGGGCGGAGGCCCGGCATGCGCAGGTGGAGATGCTGGGACAGGAGGTGCGGGTGGCGGCCGATGCGCGGCACCTGCCTTTCGGCGAGAAGGTGCTGCTGGGCGTGCGGCCCGAGCACCTGGTGGTGGCCGACGAGGGCGAGGGTGCCGGACTGCCGGTGACGCTGCGCCACGTGGAGCGGCTGGGCGATGCCTCGCTGCTGTACGTGGACGCCGGCGCCGGGCTGCCCACGCTCACCGTGCGCCGCGAGGGCGCCGCCACGCACGCACCGGGCACGCCTCTGACGCTGCGGCTGCTGCCGGAGCAGCTGCACCTGTTCGATGCGCGGGAAATGGCCTGCCGGCGCACGGTGGAGCTGCCGGCATGACGCAAGCCCGCCTGCTGGCTGACATCGGCGGCACCCATGCCCGCTTCGCCTGGCAAGCCCATGCCGGTGCCCCCATCGAGGACATTGCCACGCTGCCCTGCGCGGGCCACGCCAGCCTGGACGACGCGCTGCAGACCGTCCTGCAACGTCTGGACCGGTCCGCGCCGCGCCGCTGCGCCATTGCCATCGCCAACCCGGTGCTGGGCGACGCGGTGCGCATGACCAACCACCATTGGTCCTTTTCGGTGTCGGCGCTGCGCTCGCGCTTCGGTTTCGAAAGGCTGGAAGTGCTCAACGACTTCACGGCCCTGGCCCTGGCCTTGCCGGACCTGGCGCCGCACGAGGTGCGCCAGCTTGGCGGCGGCCGGGCGCAGCCGGGCGCGGCCATCGGCCTGATCGGCCCGGGCACGGGCTTGGGCGTCTCCGGTCTGGTGCCCGACGGCCGTGGTGGCTTCGCCGCGCTGGCGGGCGAAGGCGGGCACGTCACCCTGGCCGGCTGCACGCCGCGCGAGCAGCAGGTGCTGGCGCAACTGGCGCGGCGCCACGGCCACGTGTCGGCCGAGCGTGCCGTCTGCGGCCAGGGAATGGCGGACGTGCACGCGGCGCTGGCGGCGATCGACGATCCCGCCGCGGCGCCGCCCGCGCTGGGCGCGGCCGACGTCACGGCCGCGGCGCTGGAGCGCGGCGACACGCGCTGCGTCGAGGCGCTGAACCTGTTCTGTGCCTTCCTCGGCACCGTCGCCGGCAACCTGGCACTGACGCTGGGCGCACGCGGCGGCGTCTACATCGGCGGCGGCATCGTGCCGCGGCTGGGCGGCTTCATCGACGCGTCGCCGTTCCGGGAGCGCTTCGAGGCCAAGGGACGCTTTGCCCGCTACCTGGCCGGCATCCCGGTGTTCGTGATCCGCGCGGCGCAGTCGCCCGCGTTGCGCGGCGCCGCTCGGGTGCTGGACCCCGCCTGACACGGCGCGGTCCCAGCCCGTTCAAGACCTGTCGAGCGCCGTTTCCGAGCGCGTTCACGCCATATCCAAAGCGCTTCAGATTTTCGTAACTTCCGGATCGACCCAGTACAGGCGGGCGCCGGAAACCTGTGCAAGCGCTGCCCTGCAGCCCAGTCCGGAGACAACCACCATGCCGTACCGCCCCGTTCCCCGTGCCTTCCTTGCCGTGACGAGCCTGCTCGCTGCCGGCGGGGCATGCGCCCAGGCGCCGGCCTGGCCCGCCGCCGGTGCTTCGTCGCCGGTGGCTTTCAGGGGGGATGCCAACGTCGAGATCGACACCACGCACCAGAACAACGGCGTAGGTTCCACGCAGGGCGGGCGCATCGAGCTCAACCTGATGGGCAAGACCACGCTGGGCGACGCCTTCCTGGCCGGCAAGGCTTCCTTCCTGGCCAGGAAGGACGGGGGCACGGCGACCGACGACATGTGGGTGCAGGCCGGCCATGCCAAGGCTGACGTCAAGCTCGGCCGCTTCGAGGCGATGGACCTGTATCCGCAGGGCCGCGACACGGTGCTCAACCGCGCCGGCAGCGGCGTGTACCGCGCCAACTTCATCCGCGGACGCTTCGGCGGCGCGTCGGGCAACGTGATGCACCTGGCCGGCCACGCACAGCTGGCGGACGGCCTGCACCTGGAAGTCGGCCTGGCCGACACCGGCAAGGCCTCGAACCTGGCCGCCGGCCAGGCCGAGGGATTGCGCCCGGTGCTGAGCTACGCCGCCGACGGCTGGCTGCTCAAGGCCGGTGCCGAGATCGGGCGCATGAGCGACACCGGTGCCGGGGACGGCGCGCGCTTCGTGGACCTGCGCGGCGTGGGCCTGAGCGCCAGCCGGGCCGTCGGGCCGGGCAACCTCAACGTCAACGTCGCCGCCGGCAAGGCGGACGGGCTGTGGAAGAGCGCCGTGGTGGCCGCCAACTACACGGTGCCGCTCGGTCCCTGGGTGCACCTGGAGCTCGGCCGCATCGACCCGGAGACACCAGGCCGCCGCGGCGAGACGGTGCGCACGGTGGGCGTGGGCTGGCAGCTCTCGCTCTTCGGCATCAGGGACGCCTACGTCACGCCGGCGCTGTCCTGGTCTTCCTCCTCGGCGGACGCCTTCCAGCCCGGGCTGGGCGGCACGGGCCAGAGGATCGAGCGGGCGGTGCGCGTGCGCTTCAACTACGTCTTCGCGGCGTTCTGAAGAACGCCGCCCCGGTGGCGCCCGCTCCCGCTGCTTCAGTAGTAGCGCTCGCTGGAGCGCCAGGTGCGCAGCTCGCTGGTGACGCGCTCGACGCCCGGCACGGCGGCCGTGAGGCGCATCGCCTGCAGCACGTCGTTGGGCGCGTCGACCCAGCCGCGCAGGCGGACCTTGCCGTCCACCACCATGGCCTGCACGTCGGCGTGGCGCAGCCGGGCGGTATCCAGTGCCTGCTGCACCTGTTGCGCGAGTTGGCCATCGTCGGTGGCGGCGGCCCGGGCCGCGCCGCAGCCGAGCGCCGCGCCCAACGCCAGCAGGGAGGCGAGCGTCTTCAAAGAGTTCTTCATGCCGGCTCCTAAATCAGGGTAGATGACGATTGACTTCCGTCGGCGAGCAGCCGCCCTTTTGTCGGGGTGCCAAGCGTGGCACAGCTTGGGGCGTGCGTCGTGCCGCCGGCGTCATCTCCCTGCCGACCGTGGGCAGCACGCCACGGATGTCCCCGCCCGGCGCCTTTGCCGGCATTTCCCGAGAGCAGACGACCCATGCACCACGCACCCGCTCCCACGCGCTACGACGCCATGACCTACCGCCGCTGCGGCGCCAGCGGCCTGAAGCTGCCCGCGGTTTCGCTGGGCCTGTGGCACAACTTCGGCGAGGTGGATCGTTTCGGCACGGCACGCGAGCTGGTGCTGCACGCCTTCGACCGCGGCATCGCGCACTTCGACCTGGCCAACAACTACGGGCCGCCACCCGGCTCGGCCGAGCGCACGCTGGGCGAGATCCTGCGCCGCGATCTGGCCGCGCACCGCGACGAGCTGGTCATCTCGACCAAGGCCGGTTACCTGATGGGGCCGGGGCCCTACGGCGACGGCGGCTCGCGCAAGCACCTGCTGGGCAGCCTGGACCAGAGCCTGCGCCGGCTGGGACTCGACCACGTGGACGTCTTCTACCACCACCGTCCCGATCCCGAGACGCCGCTGGCCGAGACGATGGCCGCGCTGGACCACGCGGTGCGCAGCGGGCGTGCGCTGTACGTGGGGCTGTCCAACTACCCGGCCGGCCTGCTGCGCGAGGCGGCGGCGCTGCTGCGCCGGCTGGGCACGCCCTGCGTGCTCCACCAGCCGCGCTACAGCATGTTCGATCGCCGCATCGAGCACGACGGCTTGCTGGACGTGCTGGCGCAGGAAGGCGTCGGCTGCATCGCCTACTCGCCGCTGGCGCAAGGCCTGCTGAGCGAGCGCTACCTCGGTGGCGACATTCCCGGCGACTCGCGCGCCGCCCGCGGCCAGTTCCTGAAGGCCGAGCACCTGACGGCCGAGCGGCTGGAGACCGTGCGGCGGCTGGCGGCGGTGGCCCGCGAGCGCGGGCAGTCGCTGGCGCAACTGGCCCTGTCCTGGGTGCTGCGCCACGCGGGCATGAGCTCGGTGCTGATCGGCGCCAGCCGCGTGGCCCATGTCGACGAGGCCGTGGCGGCGCTGTCCCACCCGGCGCCGAGCACCGGCGAGCTCCGGCTCATCGAGGACATCCTGCGCGGCGAAAGCGCCTGACGAAGTCAGGGGCGGCCGCCGGGTGGGCGGCCGCCGCAACGGCGCCGAAGCTTTCCCAGCGCCGGTCGCCCGGAGGCGTCAGTCGCGCAGCTTCGCCAGCAGCCCGGCGGTCGAGGCGTCGAGCCCCTGCGCGTCGCCGCTGTCCAGGCGCGGCAGCAGGTCGCCGGCCAGGGCCTTGCCCAGCTCCACGCCCCACTGGTCGAAGCTGTTGATGCCCCAGAGCGCGCCGCTGGTGAAGACGCGGTGCTCGTAGAGCGCGACCAGCGCGCCCAGCGCCGCGGGCGTGAGCCGCTCCAGCAGCAGCGTGGTGCTGGGCCGGTTGCCGGGGAAGGCGCGGTGACGGGCCAGCACCTGCGCATCCAGCGTGCGCGAGGCCGTGGGCGCCTGCTCGCTGGCCGCCTGCGCCGCGCTCTTGCCGATCATCAGTGCACGGCTCTGCGCCAGCCCGTTGGCCAGCAGCTGGGCATGCAGCCCGGGCAGGCCGTGCGTGGGGCGCTTCACGAGGATGAATTCGACCGGGATCACCTCGGTGCCCTGGTGCAGCATCTGGAAATAGGCGTGCTGGCCGTTGGTGCCGGGCTCGCCCCAGACCACCGGGCTGGTGTGAAAGGGCAGGGGCTCGCCCGTGGCATCCACGCGCTTGCCGTTGGACTCCATCTCCAGCTGCTGCAGGTACGCGGGCAAGCGCTTGAGCCCCTGGTGGTAGGGCGCGACGCTGCGGCTGCCGAAGCCGTGGAAATTGCGGTACCAGACGTCGATCAGGCCCAGCAGCACGGGCAGGTTGCGCTCCAGCGGCTCATGGGCGAAATGCCGGTCCATGGCGTGGGCGCCGGCCAGCAGCGCGCGGAAGTGGTCCGCGCCCAGCGCGATGGCGATGGGCAGCCCGATGGCGCTCCACAGCGAGTAGCGCCCGCCCACCCAGTCGCGAAAGCCGAAGGTGGTCGTGATGCCGAACGCCGCCGCGGCCGCCACGTTGGTGGTGGTGGCGGCGAAGTGGCGCGCCACGTCGCCGCCGCCCTGCGCCACGAACCAGTCCCGGGCCGCCTGGGCATTGGCCATCGTCTCCTGCGTCGTGAAGGTCTTGCTCGCCACGATGAACAGCGTCTCCTCGGCCTTGAGCTGCCGCAGCACCGGGGCGATGTCGTGGCCGTCGACGTTGCTGACGAAGTGCAAGCGCAGGTCGGGGTGGGCGAAGGCGTCCAGTGCCGGCAACACCATCTGCGGCCCCAGGTCGCTGCCGCCAATGCCGATGTTCACCACGTGGCGGATGCGGCCGTCGGCCCGGACCTTTTCCGCATACGCCAGCATCGCCTCCAGCGTGCCGTGCACCTCGTCGCTGAACGGGCCCTGGCCGCGCGGCGCACGCAGCGCGGTGTGCAGCACGGCGCGGCCCTCGGTCGCGTTGACCGGCTCGCCGGCCAGCATGGCGTCGCGTCGCGCCTCCAGGCCGCATTCGCGCGCCAGTTGCAGCAGCAACCGCAGGCTCTCGGCGTCGAGGAGGTTCTTGGACAGGTCGGCAAAGACCTCCGGCGCCTGCACGCCCAGGCGCTCGAAGCGGCCGGGATCGGCGGCGAAGGCCTCGCGCAGGTCGAAACGGCGCAGGCGCGTCGCGAAGTGGTCGTGCAGCGCGGCCCAGGCGGTGGTGCGGTCGCAACGGGGCGTGTTCATCGGGCGGTTCTCCGGGAGGCGGGTCATTTCAGAACAGGAAGCTGGTGTGCACGAAGCGCGAGTGGTGCTGCTCGACGATGGCGTCGAGCAGCCGCGTGTTGGCCCCGGTCTGCCGGGCCGCGACCATGGAGCGGATCGAGAAGGCGCGCAGCGCGTCGGTGACCGACAGCGTCCCCTCGGCCGAGTCCTTGCGCCCGGCGAAGGGGAACACGTCCGGCCCGCGCTGGCACTGCGCGTTGAGGTTGACGCGGCAGACCTGGTTGACCAGCGGGTCGATCAGCGCGCCCAGCTGCGCCGGGTCGCTGCCGAAGAGGCTGACCTGCTGCCCGTGCTCGGACGTCACCACGTACTGCAGCGCCTCCTCCACGTCCTCGAAGTCGGCCACCGGCACCAGCGGGCCGAACTGCTCCTCGCGGTAGAGCTTCATGCCTTCGCGCACCGGGTACACCAGCGCCGGGCGCACCAGCGTGACGCAGGCCTCGCCGCCGCCGGCGTTGAGCACTTGCGCACCCTTCTCCTGCGCGTCGCGCAGCGCCTCGTCCATGTAGGCGCTGCGGTGCGGGCCGGGCAGCGGCGTGATCTGCACGCCCTCGTCCCAGGGCATGCCGATCTTCAGCGCGTCGATGGCCGCGCCGAGCCGCTGCAGGAAGGGCTGCACGATCGAGCGGTGCACCAGCAGCATCTTCAGCGCCGTGCAGCGCTGGCCGTTGAAGGACAGGGCGCCGGCCACGCACTCGCGCACGGCCAGGTCCAGGTCGGCGTCGGGCAGCACGATGGCCGCGTTCTTGGCATCCAGGCCCAGCACCGCGCGCAGGCGGTGGGACTTGGGGTGCTGCTTCTTCAAATGGTCGGCAGTCCTGCTGGAGCCGATCAGCGCCAGCACGTTGACCTGGCCCGAGGCCAGCAGCCGCGGCACCACCAGCGAACCCGGCGCGTAGATGGTGTTGACCACGCCCGGCGGGAAGGACCTGGCAAAGGCTTCGAGCAGCGGCGCGAACAGCAGCGTGCCGTACTGCGGCGGCTTGAACACCACCGTGTTGCCCATGAGCAGCGCCGGGATCAGCGTGGCGAAGGTTTCGTTCAGCGGGTAGTTGTACGGTCCCATGCACAGCACCACGCCCAGCGGGGTGCGGCGGATCTGGCCGGCGAAGCCTTCGGCCTGCACGAAGCGCGAGCCGTCGTTGTCCAGGTCCTTGAGCGCGGCGATGGTGGCCTCGACGTACTCGACGGTGCGGTCGAATTCCTTGCGCGCATCGGCCAGGCTCTTGCCGATCTCCCACATGATCAGCCGCACCACGAGCTCGCGCTGCGCGGCCATCCGGCCGATGAACTCCTGCATGCAGGTGATGCGCTGCGCGGTGCGCAGGGTGGGCCACTCGCCGCGGCCATGGTCCCAGGCGCGCACGGCGGCGGCCAGGGCCTGGTCGCTCTGTGCCACGCCCATCACCGGCACGCTGCCGATTTCCGCCTGCCGCACGCTGCCGTCGGGCTGGCGCAGGCACACGGGCGAGAGCACGGGTCGGCATTCGCCGCTCCAGGGCACGAGCTCGCCGTCGAGGACGCTGACGCGCTGGTGGATGGGCTCGTGCAGGCGGTGCGCCTCGGGCACCTCCCGGACGGAAGGGAACAGCTGCTGGAGAGGGGTCTTGTCCATGGCGGGTCGGTGGTTGCGGCCGCAGCGGGGCGATGCGGGACGGGGGCCGCGGATCTGGCCGTCCTGCGTCGAGGGCGTGAAAGGGCGTCAGGGGTCAGTGAATCGCGGGGGCCCGGGCCTGCGGCCGTGGGCGCGGCGTCATGCGACGCCGGCGAAGCTCACGGGCAGGCCGGGCACTGCCGTCTCCAGGGCCAGCACAAGGCCCGCGGCGGGCTGGCCGAGCAGTTCCTCGGCGGGCCGGCCATGGCGCGCGGTGGTGACGTAGAGGGTGCGCAGGTCAGCCCCGCCGAAGCAGGGCATGGTCGGACAGCGCACCGGCAGCTCGACCTCCTGCAGCACCTGGCCGCCGGGTGACAGCCGCAGCAGGCGCTGGCCCTCGTACATCGCCACCCAGTACGCGCCCTCGGCATCGACGGCGGCGCCATCGGGCCTGCCGCCGTACCGGCTCAAGGGCTGGCCGGGCCGGCGTGGCTCGAAGGAGGCGAAGACGCGCGGCCGGCTGATGGCACCCGGGACCGGGTCGAAGTCGAAGGCGCGGATGAGATGCGCCCGGGTGTCGCTCCAGTACAGGGTGCGGCCATCCGGGCTCCAGGCCAATCCGTTGCTCGTGGCGACCGCGCTGCCGTGCAGCCGCAGTTGCCCCTGGCTCCAGCAGTACAGGCCGGCCAGGGCGGGCTCGCGCGGCTCGTAGACCGTGCCGACCCAGAACCGGCCCTGCGGGTCGCACTTGCCGTCGTTGAAGCGCTCGGTGGCGGTGTCGTAGGGCGCGGCCACCAGGCGCCGGCGCGCGCCGCCGGCCGGGTCGAAGCACCAGAGGCCGTCGCGCATCGCCAGCAGCAGGCGCCCGTCGGGCAGCGGGGCGCAGCTGGCGGGCTCGCTGTCGAACTGCCATTGCGCCGACGCGCCGCTGCGCGGGTCGTGGCGCAGCAGCCGCCGGCCGGCGATGTCGCAGTAGTACAGGCACTGCTGCTGCGGGTGCCAGAAGGGCGATTCGCCCAGCTCGGCGCGCGGCGCGCCGGTGATGCGGACCTGCATCACAGCTCCTCGGCCCAGTTGCAGCCGTCGCGCGCCACCAGGGCGCTGGCCGCGGCCGGCCCCCAGCTGCCCGCGGCATAGGGCCGCGGCCCCAGGCCGGCCGCATCGTCCTCGCGCCAGGCCTGCAGCACCGGCTCGACCCAGCGCCACGCCTGCTCCTGCTCGTCGCTGCGCACGAACAGGTTCAACCGGCCATGGAGGGCTTCGAGCAGCAGCCGCTCGTAGGCGCCGACGCGGCTCTCGAAGAAGGCTTTGTCGAAGTCCAGGTCCAGGCTCACCGGCGCCAGCGCCTCGGTGCCCGAATGCCCCTGCGCCGCCAGCAGGTGCAGTTCCAAACCGTCCTCGGGCTGCAGCTTGATCACCAGCCGGTTGGCCGGATGCGGCCCCGTGAAGATCGGGTGCGGCACGGCGCGGAAGTTCACCACGATGTAGGCCGCGCCGGCCGCCAGCCGCTTGCCCGTGCGCAGGTAGAAGGGCACGCCGGCCCAGCGCCAGTTGCGCACCTCGGTGCGCAAGGCGACGAAGGTTTCGCACGCGCTGTGCGCCGGCACGCTGGGCTCCTGGAGGTAGCCCGGCACCGCGCGGCCCTCGCACACGCCGGCGCGGTACTGGCCGCGCACCACGTCGCGCCGCGCGCTCTGGGCGTCGAAGGGCTTCAGCGCCTGCAGCACCTTGAGCTTCTCGTCGCGGATGGCGTCGGCATGCGCGGTCGAGGGCGGCTCCATGGCGATCATGGTCAGCAGCTGCAGCGCGTGGTTCTGGATCATGTCGCGCAGGGCGCCGGTGCGGTCGTAGAAGTCCCCGCGCGTGCCCACGCCCAGCGATTCGGCCAGCGTGATCTCGATGCTGGCGATGCTCTCGCGCCGCCACAGCGGCTCGAACAGGGCGTTGCCAAATCGCAGCGCGGTGAGGTTCTGCACCGCCGACTTGCCCAGGTAGTGGTCAATGCGCAGCGCCTGGCGTTCGCTGAAGACGGCGCCCACGGCAGCATTGATGGCGCGCGCGCTCTCCAGGTCGTGCCCGAGGGGCTTTTCCAGCACCACGCGCACCTCGGGGCCGTTGAGGCCCGCCGCGCCCAGGTGCGCGCAGATCTGCGGGAACAGGTGCGGGCTGGTGGCCAGGTAGAAGACCACGGTGTCGGCGGCGGCGGCGCGGCCCTCGTCCGCCTCGGGCTGCTTGAGCCAGCGCTGCAGCCGCGGGTAGTGCCCGGCCTGCGCCAGGTCCACCTGCAGGTAGTGAACCTGCGCGGCGAAGCGCTCGAAATCCCCGGTCGATGGCCGCGTCGGCCCCGCCAGGTCCTGGAACCGCTGCTGCAGCCACACGCGGTACGCAGCACCGTCCATCGGCTCGCGCGACACGGCCAGGATGCGGCCACCGGCCGGCAAGGTGCCATGGCGCCAGGCCTGGAACAGGGCCGGCATGAGCTTGCGCCAGGCCAGGTCGCCGGTACCGCCGATGAGGACGAGGTCGAAGGACATGGAATCTCCGTAAGGCAATGACCAGGGCGGACAGGTCGGCGCCTGCTCGCAGGGCAACCCGCCGACGCGCTTCGCCGGCTGCGCCTGCGCTCCGGTCCCGAGAACCTGGTCGAACGACGCATCCAAAGCGCTTTGCCCGTCCGTCATGCTGCCGCCATGCCGGAGAAGCGACCAGCGGGTTTTCCATTAATCAATCAAGATGATTTATTAATATTGGTAAGTGGGGGCCCGCTGCCGTACCTCGTGGGGTGCGGACTGGGCAGGCGCAGGGGCCTGCAAGGCGTGATCGTGGACGGCGCAGCTGGCCGCGGATGGTTGCGGGGGATGCCGCGCGCCATCGGGAAAGCGCCGGCGTGCCAAGTGGGCGCGGGTCTGGGGCGCGGCCAGCGCCGCTGCCCGCATCAGCGCAGCGTCGCTGCCGCCGCTGCCTTTCCGGTTCGTGCCGGACCGCCCAGGCTCGCCGATCGAAACCCGGGCCCGGCGCGCCGTGTCAACGCGTGGCGCTGGCCGCCGATGCTGCCGGCACCGACGCCGGCGTGGCCGGCGTCTCGGAGCCGGGCGGGGCGGTCTCGCGGCGGCCGCAGCCGCTCAGCAGCGCGGCGGCCAGCGCCACGGCCGGCAGCAGCGCGAGGCGGCCGATGCGGTGCGCCCGGGAAGGACGGGGTCGCGACGAGTGGTCCATGGGAAACCTCCGCGGTGTGGGACAGAGCCGCTGCAAGGCAAGCGGCAGGCCGTGGCGGGGAGGCGGGACGCAGGACACGGTCGGGGGCGTGCACCTCGCCGCCGCGACCGCGTCCTGGCCCGCCTCCCTCTACACACCGTGCGGCAGCGCAGCGCAGCGGAGCCGCAAGTTGGTCGCCCTTGTCAGGCCGTGGGCTCCTGCACGCCCTGCTCGGCCATGAGCTCCTGGCGCCGGGCCATCATCTGCTGGCCCAGCTGGTTGAAGTCCAGGCCGCCGCCCTGCTGCTGCAGCAGCGGGATCAGCTCCGTCTCCTCTTCCTTGACGTGGTGGCGGACGTACTCGCCCAGCACCGTGACCTTGGCGTCATAGAGATCCTCGGACGGGTCCATGCCCTGGATCTGCTCGACCAGGTCGCGTGCCGACGCGTGCTCCACCGTCGCCTCGTCGAGCAGGTCATGCGCGCCGATGGCCTGGCGCGCGGCCGGGTAGAACAGCTCTTCCTCCAGCTGGGTGTGCACCGTCAGCAGCTTGCAGATCTGCTGCGCCAGCTGTTCCTTCTGCGCACCGGCGGCCTGGTCGCCCTGCTGCTCGAACTGCTCGAAGAGCCGGTTCACGGTCTGATGGTCCTGGAGGATGAGCTGGATGGCGTCCATGCTCGTGCCTTGTTGCTGTTGCTGTTGCTGTTGCTGTTGCTGTTGCTGTTGCTGTTGCTGTTGCTGTTGCTGTTGCTGTTGCTGTTGCTGGGCCATGCGGGTCTCCATTGAGGGGTAGGGCGCCGGGCAACCCCGCCCGGCTGACGTGATCAATTGGCAATCCCCGTTCCGTGGGACAGACCGCACAGCCGCTGCCCCGGAATGGGTGGGCAAAGGATGGGAGAAGCGGCGCCTTCCACCCCGGCCGCCCGGGGCAAGGCCCGGGCGCGCCGCGCCTTCGCCCTAGACCCGCAATGACCACTTCGGGGCCGTGCCTTGCTGCCCCTGGAGGCATCCCCACCACCGGAAACCCTTGCCCCGCTGCCGGACCCGTCCAGGGCCGGTCGCGTGCGCAACCGTACGCCCATGAGTCATCTCCAGGACACGCCGCTCCAGCTGTGGGGCGGACTTGAGTGCACGGTCAACCGTGTGCGCGACAGCCCTCGTCGCGCCGGGCCCGCGGCTGGCGACGCAGCGCGGGATCTGGCTGCCGCTGGAAGGGCCGCTGCGCTCCTGGCTGGCCTGGCAGGCCCGGGCCCGCGCGGCGGCGCAGCCGCCACGCAGGGACCGCAGCGCCTGAAACCCGCGCCGGCCGGCCCGGGCGCTGCGGGCCTTCAGGCCGCGTCGTGGATCACGCGGCCTTCCTTGATCGTCTGCAGCACCTGGATGTCCTTGATGGCCATGGGATCGACCTTGAGCGGGTTGCGGTCGAGCACGGCCAGGTCGGCCAGCTTGCCCGCCTCGATCGAGCCCTTGAGCCGCTCCTCGTGGTACTGCCAGGCGGCGTGCAGCGTCACGGCCTTGAGCGCGTCCAGCGCCGACACGCGCTCGTCCGGGCCCACCACCACCCCGGAGCGGCTGACGCGGTTGACCGCGGTCCACATCGCCATCAGGTGGTCCACCGGAATGATGGGCGCGTCGGTGTGGTTGGTGCAGCGCAGTCCCTGCCGCAGCGCGTAGGCCATCGGGCTCATGCCGAAGGCGCGCTCGCGCCCGACCGTCTCGTTGATGTGCCAGTCGCCCCAGAAGAAGGTGTGGCCGGTGAAGAAGCTCGGCACGATGCCCAGCGCCTTGAGCTGGTCCACCTGGTCGTGGCGGATGAACTGGGCGTGGATCATCACCGGGCGCAGGTCCTTGCGGCCGTGGCGCGCCACGGCCTTGCGCGCCGCGTCGATCATCTGCTGCGCCGCGGCGTCGCCGTTGCAGTGCACCAGCAGTTGCAGGCCGTGGCGCCAGGCCAGGTCGAACCAGCGGTCCAGCTCCTCCTGCGGCACGCCGGGATAGCCGCGGTAGTCAGCGCCCTGGCCGTGCGGCGGGTGCAGGTACGGGCGGCTCAGGTACGCCGTCTTGCCCTGGGGCGAGCCGTCGCAGGTGATCTTCATGCCGCCGATGCGGAAGCGGCCGCGGTAGCCGCCGTCGGGCGCGGCGACGTCCGCTGCCGGCGCGCTCTTGCCGGCGAGCATGTCGTTGAACTGGTCCCAGCGCGGGTAGGCCACCAGGTCCAGCTTGAGCAGACCGCGCCCGGCCGCCTCGCGCATCAGCGCCACGTCGTGCAGCAGCGAGATGCCGTCCTGCGCGGTGGTGGTGCCCCGGGCCGCGTAGTGGTCCTGGATCTGCAGCAGGTTGCGCAGCCGCGCCTCCATGTCGCGCGGCTTGGGCAGCTGCATGAAGGGCAGCGCGGCGAGTTCCTCCACCACGCCGTCGGGCTCGCCGTCGGCGCCGCGCCGCACCACGCCGCCCGGCGGGTCCTGGGTGTGGCGGCCGTAGCCCACGGCGGCCAGCGCGCGGCTGTTGGCGGCCAGCAGGTGGCCCGAGGCATGCACGGCCAGCACCGGGTGCGCGGTGGAGACGCGGTCCAGGTCGGCGCGGGTGGGATGGCGCCGCTCGGCCAGCATCGAGTCGTCGTAGCCGCTGGCCAGCACCGTCTCGCCCGGCGCGATGTCCTGCTCCTGCACGTGGCGGCGCATCGCCGCCACGATGTCCTCGATGGAGCGGATGGCGCCCACCGGCGGCGGGTTCAGGTTGGGCGTGCCCCAGGTGGTCTCCATCTGCGCCAGGTGCGAGTGCGCGTCGATGAAGCCGGGCACCAGCGTGCGCCCGGCCAGGTCCACGGTGCGGGTGGCGGACCCCTTCCAGGCGCGCTCCACCTGCGCACGCGTGCCCACGCCCACGATCACGCCGCGGCGCACCGCCACGGCCTCGGCCCGCGGCGCCCGGTCGTTGACGGTGACGATGTCGCCGCCGGTGTAGATCAGCTCCGCCGCGCCGCGGCCCTGCACGGCCGGTGCCGGCGCGCTGCGGGCCGCCGCGGGCACGAGCGACTGCAGCGCCAGCAGCCCGGTGAACAGACCGCCGCCGCGCAGCAGGCCGCGCCGCGCCGGGTTGACGGTGGCCGTGCCGCCACCGCGGGCGGCCAGGGCCTGGAACAGCGGCGTGCACATCAGGCACCTGGGCGTTCTCCGGTCTGAAAGGAAGTGAGGACGAAGCGCCAGCCGCTGCAGCGCTGGCCCAGGCAGCCCGTACCGCCGGGCCGTTGCGCCCGCGAGCGTAACCATGTTCGAACCGTGCGCAAGCAACCGGCTTGCGCCCGCGCAAGAGGCGAAGGCGGCGCGCGTTGCGTGCCGTCAGCGTCCGCAAGGCGGTCCGGGTGCAACATGCAGCCGTTGAATGACGGTGTCCGAAGTCTGGAGCTGCGTTGATGTCCCCTCAAGAAGCCCGCGCGCTGGACCCCCACACGCTGCTGTTCTCGCTCGGGGTGCTGGGCCTGGTGATGACCACGGTGTTCCTGCACTTCGCGCGTGCGATGCCGGCGTACCGCGCCGCGCTGGTGGCCTGGAGCCGGGCCATGGCCGCCGCGGGCGCGGCCTTCCTGCTCTTCTTCCTGCGCGGTCAGGCGCCGCTGCTGCTCACCTTCGTGGTGGCCAACGCCGTGGTACTGGGCCTGGCCTGCTGGGGCCACGTCGCGCATGCGCGGCTGCTCGGCCAGGCGCCGCGGCTGCGCTGGACGCTGGGCGCCTCGGCGCTCGGCCTCGCCGGCGTGCTGGCGTGCTTCGGCCTGGGCCTGCCGCGCCAGGTGGCCTTCGTCGCCATGTCGGTGGCCTTCGCCGTGGTGCTGGGCGCCACGGCGCTGCTGCTGCTGCGCGGCACGCGCGACCATCGCTCGCCCTCGGCGCTGGCCAGCCTGTTCAGCCACGCGGCGCTGTCGGTGGCCTTTGCCCTGCGCGTGGTCGTGGGCCTGGCGGTCGATGAGAGCCACCTCATGCCGGGCGCCGTGTCGGTGGCGCAACTGTTCACGCTGGTGCCGGGCCTGGTGCTGATCGTGGTGTGCTCGCTGTGCTTCCTGGGCATGGTCCACGAGCGCTACCTGGCCCGCGCCGAGGCGCGGCACCGGGAGCTGGAGCGCGCCGCCCGGGAGATCGAGCAGGCCAGCGCGATGAAGTCGCGCTTCCTGGCCAGCATGAGCCACGAGATCCGCACCCCGCTCAATGCCATCCTGGGCAACGCGCAGCTGCTGGAGCGCCGCGCCACGGACGCGGAGCAGCACCGGTTCCTGGGCGCGATCCGCACGGCCGGCGCCACGCTGCTGGCGCTGGTCAACGACGCACTGGACCTGGCGCGCATCGAGTCGGGCCGGCTGCGGCTGGAGCACCGGCCTTTCCGGCTGCAGGACGTGCTGGCGCGCGTGGTCGAGGTGCTGGGCCCGCTGGCCGAGGCCAGGGGGCTGCGCCTGGCGCTGGCGCCGCTGCCCGAGGGCCTGCCGCCGCTGGCCGGCGACGCGCGGCGCCTGGAGCAGATCCTCTACAACCTGGTGGGCAATGCCATCCGGTTCACGGACCGCGGCGGCGTGAGCGTCGAGGCCGCCACGCTGCGGCAGACGCGGGAGCGCGTCGAGCTGCGGCTGGCCGTGCGCGACAGCGGCATCGGCATCGCCGCGCAGGACCTGGACCGCATCTTCGAGCCCTTCACACAGGCCGACGCGTCCGCCGGCCGCCGCGGCGGCGGCACCGGGCTGGGGCTGGCGATCTGCCGCCAGCTCGCCGGGCTCATGGGCGGCGAGATCGGGGTGAACAGCCAGCCCGGCGTGGGCAGCGAGTTCTGGTTGCGGCTGGCATTCGACGTGGCCCAGGCTCCCGTCGAAAGCTCCGGGGCCGGCCCGGCGGCCGCGGTCCGCCACGCGGCGCGGCTGCAGGGCCTGCGCGTGCTGGTGGCCGACGACGTCCCGGCCAACGTGGAGGTCGTGCGCCAGTTGCTGGAGAGCGAGGGCGCGGTCTGCCTGGCGGCCGGCGACGGGGAGGAAGCGCTGCAGCGGCTGCGCGGCGCGGGCGGCGGCATCGACGCGGTGCTGATGGACGTGCAGATGCCCGGTCTCGACGGCCTGGGCGCCACGCGGCGGCTGCGCGCCGACGCGGCGCTGGCGGACCTGCCCGTGATCGCGCTGACCGCCGGCGCGCTGCCGCTGCAGCAGGAGCAGGCGCTGGCTGCGGGCATGGACGATTTCGTGGGCAAGCCCGTCGAACTGGAGGCGCTGGTGGACGTCCTCCTGCGCTGGACGGCACCGCGGCCCGCGCGCCGCCGCCGCGCTGGCGCGGCCGGCCACCGGGCCTGAGCCCGGGCCGGGGCTCACCGGGCCCGGATGGGAGCCGCGCCGCCGCCGCCGTGCCCGGCGCGCACGCAGGCGGCCCAGGCCAGCTCGCGGTTGATGCGGCCGCTGGCCGTGCGCGGCAGGCTGCCGTGCCTGAGGAAGACGATGTCCTGCAGCCGGGCGCCGACGCGCTCCAGCAGCGTGTTCCGGGCCGCCTTCAATATCTGCGCCCGCGGCAGGCGCTGCAATTCGTCGTGCTTGACTTCCTGCAGCACGACTAGGCGCTGCCCGGGTTTCGCGGAATGAACGTAAATTGCCGCGGCCGCCCCGGCGTGGAGTGCCGGATGGCTGGCGCGCACGGATTCCTCGATGTCCTGGAGATAATAGTGGCGGCCCTCGATTTCCACCACCTCGTCGAGCGTGCCCGTGACGTAGAGCTCCCCGCCGCAAACAAAACCCAGGTCGCCGGTGCGCAGGAAAGGGCCGGTGGGGATATTGGCGCCGGTATCGGTATCGGTGTCGATATCAGTATCGGTATCGGCCAGCGTGGCGCCGAAGGCGGCTTGCGAGGGCGCGGGGACGTTGCAATAGCCCTGCGCGACGCTGCCGCCCCGCAGCCAGATCTCGCCGACGCGATCGGCGGGACAGGGGCGGCGGGTGGCCGGGTCCACGATCAGCAGGTCCAGGCCGGGCGACTTGCCGCTGCTCACGATCTCCCGCACGCGCTGCGTCGCCTCGCCCGCGGGCTGTACCCGGTGCAGTTGCAGCGCGTCGGCATCGAGTCGCAGCGTGTTCGGCGCCTGCCGGTGCGCCGTGCCGCTGACGAACAGCGTCGCTTCGGTCAAGCCGTAGCAGGCCCTGAAGGCGTCGGCGCGGAAGTGGCAGATCGAGAACTTCTCGGCGAAGCGCGCCAGCGTTTGCGGCGGCACCGGGCCGGCACCGACGAAGGCGGTTTTCCAGCTGCCGAGGTCCAGGTCCATCAGCTGGTCGGCGCCCAGGCGCCGGAGGCACAGCTCGTAGGCGAAGGCCGGCCCGCCGCTGGTCGTGCCCCGGTACTTCGAGATCGCCTGCAGCCAGCGCAGCGGCCGCGCCAGGAAGGCCGCCGGCGACATCAGCACCGAGGTGCAGCCGACGTACAGCGGTTGCAGCAGGTGGCCGACCAGGCCCATGTCCCGGTGCAGCGGCAGCCAGCTCACGCCGACGGTCTGGCTGGAGTGGCCGAAGCTTTGCTGGATCAGCCGCTGGTTGTGCAGCAGGTTGCCGTGGCTCAGCAGCACGCCCTTGGGCTCGCCGGCCGTGCCGGCGGTGTACTGCAGCAGCGCCGGGCTGGCCGTGGTGACGGCGGGCTCAATCCAGCGGTCGGCCAGCCGCCCGGTGTCGTCGCTGGTGTCCACGCAGCGCAGCCGCCGCTGCAGGCCCGGGGCGGACATCAGCAGGTGCTCCAGGTTGAAGCCCTCGCGGCCGGTGCACAGCCCGGCGGCGCCGGTGTCGCGGGCCAGCGCCGCCAGCCGCGCCAGGTCGGTCGAGCCGCTGGGCGCGGCCACCGGCACGGCCACCACCCCGGCATACAGGCAGCCGAAGAAGGCGCCGACGAATTCGAGGTGCGAGGTATAGGCCAGCAATACCTTGTCGCCGGGCTCGAAATGCTGCTGCAATTGGGCGGCAATCGAACGCGCCTTCAAATCCAGGTCTCCGAAACTCAGCCTGGCAATTTCAATTTCCCCATTGCGCAGGAAAATGAAGGCCTTGCGGCGGGCATGGTGGGCCGCCCGGTATTTCATCAATTCATTCAAGCTCCTGATCTGATCCGCGGCAGCCTGCCGATGCCGGTGAATGTCTTGCACCATGTATCCCCTCGCCTGGCCATTTGCCGGAAACTGGTGCATCCATGGTCAGTGATCCACCGGGGCGCGTCAATGTAAGGCGATGTTGCAGGCCCTGTGGCGCCTGCGGCCCGCGCCACACTCGGGCGCTCCAACCATCACGGGGCCCCCCATGGACGAGCTTTCCCTGGCCGACAACGCCGCGGCGCACCGCTTCGAGCTGCGGCTCGACGGCGTCGCGGCCGCCCACGCCGAGTACAACCTGGTCGAAGGCGCGATGCTGTTCACGCACACCGAAGTCAAGCCCGAGTACGAGGGCCGCGGCCTGGGCTCGCGGCTGGCGGCCTACGCGCTGGACGAGGTGCGCAAGCGCGGGCTGCGCGCCATTCCGGCGTGCAGCTTCATCGCCGGCTACATCCGGCGCCATCCGGAGCACCTGGACCTGGTCAGCGAGGACAGCCGGCGCGCCTACAGGATCTGAAGGGAGCGCCCGGGCCGGCGCGGCCCGGGCGCGCTGCTTCAGCGCGGGCTGCCGCCGGACGGCGCCGGGGCGCCGCCGCCCGCGCCCGTCGTGCCTGTCGTCCCCGTCGTGCCGGTCGTTCCCGTCCCGGTGCCCGATGCACCGGTGCCGCTGCCTGTCGGGCCCGAACCCGCGGGAGCCTGGTCGCGGCCGGTCCGGGTGCCGCTGGAATCCCTGCCGGCGGCGTTGCCGCCGGTGCTGCCATCGACGTTGCGGCGGTCGATGGCCGAGCCGGTGCCGCTGCCGGTGACGTCACGCTGGGTGCCGACGCCGGGAGGCGTGGGCGCACCCGTGCCGCCCAGCCCGGAGCCGCCGTGGGGCGCCATGATGATCGCGCCGCCGCTGGCGCCGCCCGGGCCGGTGGGCGTGGCATTGCCGCTGGGGTTGCCGCTGCTGCCGCTCCCGGCATCGCCGCCGGACTGCGCCAGTGCCAGGGCGCTCACGCCCAGCGCCAGCGCCGCCAGTGCCAGGCGGACCTTGCTTGAGGCTGCTTGCATCTCGGACTCCTTTCGAACCCGGCCGCGTGCCGGGGCGTGAAAGCACCAGGCAGCCGCCACGCAGTGCCGGCTGCCGCCAGTCCCGGGCGCAGCAAGCGGTGCGCCCTGTCGGCCCGCCGCTCAGCCCAGCAGCTGCCTGACCTTTTCCAGCCCGGACAGCGCGCACTGCTCGTCGAGGTGCCCGCCCGGCGCGCCGCCCACGCCGACGGCGCCGATGACCTCGTTGCCCACCTTCACCGGCACGCCGCCGCCCAGCAGCAGGAAGCCGGGGATGTGCACCAGGTTGGCGGCGCCGGGGTTCTTCTGCGCGGCGTCCATCATCGCCAGCGTGCTGTTGCGGGCCGACGCGGCGGTGTACGCCTTCTGCAGGCTGGCTTCCACGGTGTGCGCGCCGGCGTTGTCGGCGCGCTGCACGGCGCGCACGCCGCCGGCGCGGTCCACCACGGTGACCGTGACGGCATGGCCCGCGCCCTGGCAGGCGGCGACGGTGGCGGCGGCCAGCTGCGTGGCCAGCTCCAGCGACATGTTGCGCTCGGTGCGCACGGCTTGCGCCTGCGACAGCCCGGCCGCGGCCAGCGCGAGCGGCAGGAGGGAAAGGCGGGCAAGGCGGCTGATGCGGGCGGTGCGGGCGGTGGGCATGGGGTTCTCCGTGTGCGGTGTCTCGGCCGGTCTCGGGCCGTGGCGCCATTCTTCGCAAGCCCCCCGGCACGCACCATCCGCGCGGCGCGCGCGGCACCTCCGTAGATCTACGGAGCGCGCTCCTCCACCAGCGCTGCGTAGCGGCGGATCATCTGCGCCAGCGTCTGCACCTGCAGCTTGTCGCCGAGGTGGGCGCGATGCGTTTCGACCGTGCGCGGCGACAGGCCCAGCGCGCGGGCGATCTCCTTGTTGGTCAGCCCTTCCACGACCAGCGCGAGCACCTCGCGCTCGCGCGGCGACAGCAGCTCGTAACGCTCGCGCGCCTCGCGGCTGGCCGCGTCGCGGCTGCGGCCGTGCACGTGGGCGCGCACGCCGTTGTGCACGGCTTCGAGCAGCGCGTCGTCGTCCACGGGCTTCTCCAGGAACTCCGCGGCGCCGCCCTTGAAGGCGCGGCGGCACAGGTCCACCGTGCCATGGCCGGTGAGCATGACCACGGGCTGGTCCGCGCCCTGCGCGCGCAGCAGCTCCAGCACGGTCATGCCGGAGAGGCCGGGCATGCGCACGTCCAGCACGATCACGCCGACGGCCTCGCGGTCGAAGCCGTCGAGGAAGGCCTGCGGATCGGACCAGGGCGCCACGCGCAGTCCCACGCTGGACAGCAGCAGCGCCAGCGCGGCGCGCACGCCGTCGTCGTCATCGACGAGGTGAATGAGCGGGGAAACGGGGTTCATGGCGTCGGGCGGGGCTCGGGTTCGGAGTGCGCGGGGGTGTCGGCATCGGCCAGCGGCAGCTCCAGCGTGAACAGCGCGCCGCCCGCGGGATCGTTGGCGGCGCCCAGGCGGCCGTCCATGGCCAGTGCCAGCGTCTCGCACAGCGGCAGGCCGAGGCCCAGGCCGCCGGCGCGCCGGGTGAAGAAGGGCTCGAACACGCGCGGCAGCACGTCGGGCGGGATGCCCGGGCCATTGTCCCGGACCTCCAGCCGCGCCATCCCGGCGCGGTCCGCGCCCGCGGCGATGCGCACCGTGATGGCCTTGCCCGGCGCGTCGGCCGCCTCCAGCGCCTGCAGCGCGTTGGTGAGCAGGTTGTGCAGGATCTGCTCCAGCGCCACCGCGTCGGCGCGCACCGGCGGCGCCTGGCCCAGCAGCTGCACGGCGATGCCGTGCCGGCGCAGCTGCGGCTCCATCAGCGCCAGCAGCCGCGTCGTGGCCTCGCGCAGGTCCACGGCGCTGCGCGGCTGCCCGCCGTGCGGGCGCTCGACCAGGCGGCGCAGCCGGGCCAGCACGTCGGCGGCGCGGCGCGCCTGCGCGGCGGCCAGCGCCAGGGCGCTGCGCGCGGTGTCGAGCTCCGCGTCCTCGTCCAGCGCCTGGCCCGCGGGGCCCAGCACGCGCTGCGCTGTCTGGGTGCCGGCCAGCACGGCGGTCAGCGGCTGGTTGAGCTCGTGCGCCATGCCGGCGGCCAGCTCGCCCATCAGGTTCAGGCGCGACACCTGGGACAGCCGCGTCAGCTCGGCGGCGCGTTCGCGCTCGCGCCGGGCCCGGCGCCACGCGGCCAGCAGCGTCGCCACCAGGGCGTTGCCCAGCAGCCAGGCCGACAGCGCGACCCAGGGCCAGTCGGCCGGACCGGTGCGGCGCTGCACGCGCAGCTCGAAGGGTTGGCTGGGCGTGGCCAGCACCTTGCTGAACGTGAAACCCGCCGTCAGCCCGGCCGGCGCGGCCGCGGCCGCGGCCTCCGCCCCCGGCGCGAGCAGCACCGTGTCCGCGCCGAGGACCAGCGTCGCGCGCGCCGGGCCATCGCGCGGCAGCGGCCAGCCCTCCGGCGTGGCCATGCGGTGCAGGTCGATGTGCAGGGCGAAGGCACCCGGCGCCGCGGACGCGCCGGCCGCGCCGGGCAGCACGAGCGCGTAGCGCCCGGCCGCGGTGTCGAGCGACCCGACCACGGCATGGCGCCGGAGCGGCGGCAGCGCCAGGGCGCGGGACTCGGCCTCGGCCAGCGCCGGGTGCGGCCAGGCCTCGGCGCCGTCGCGCACCTGCGCCGCCACGACCTGCGGATACAGCCCTGGCAGACGTCGCGCCGCGGCCTGCAGTGCCGGCGGCGCGGCGGTGGGTGCCAGCAGCGCCAGGGTGGCCAGGATGGCGTCGTTCTCGGCGGCGCGCTGGCTCAGCAGCCGGTGCGCGATGCGGGCATCGGCCTGGAAGGCCTCGCGCCGCTCGGCAATGTCGAGCCGCACCAGCACCGCCGCGCCGACCAGCGCGATCACGCCGTGGACCAGCAGCCGGCTCAGGCGGGCGGCATCAAGCCTGCGCATGCCGGCGGCGCGCGGTGCTCAGGCCGCCGGGCCGGTGTCGATGTCAGCGCTGCCGCCTTCGAGCAGCGCGCCCAGGGCCTGGTGCAGCCGCTGCAGCGCCGCGCGGTCCAGCGTGGTGCGGAAGCGCCTGTGGTGCGCCAGCAGCGGGTCGCGGGCACTTTCCAGCCAGCTGGTCACGCGCACGTCGAAGCGGCCGGGCTGGCCGTCCAGCGGTGCGATGGTGAGCTGCTCGCGGTAGCTGCCCGACTCGGCCAGCAGGCAGCGCAGGGCCGGCGCGCTGCGCACCGGCGTGGTGGTGGTCGAAGACATGGCCTTCCTCCTGTTTAGCCGCATTCGACACGGTGTCGGGGGCGGCAATCCGGATCAAATCCCCCCGGGCCGTTCACCGCGATGGGTCGGCCGGCCCTGGCCCCGAAACGAAAAAGCCCTCCGGGTTGGGAGGGCCGACGTCGCGCTGCCCGCTTGGGTTGCCTCGGTGTCGAGGCCGCATTCGCTTGCGCGGTCCACCTTGCCCGGGCGGGCAGGTTGGCGTGGGCGTCGGCCCAACTCGGAATGTGCGCAAAGGTTAGCACAGCGCCAGCGGTGCCCTGGGCTCGCCCGCTCGTCATCGCGCAGCCCTGCGCACACTCGATGCGCGCGCATCGGCCCGGTGGCGCCCCGGCGCCCTGCGGCGGATCGATCAGCCGCGCACCAGGCGCAGCAGCGTCAGTTCGGTGACGGTGCCGAAGCGCACCGGCGGGCCCCAGGAGCCGGTGCCGGCGCTGACGTAGACCCACATCCGGTTCAGCCGCGACAAGCCCGCCACGTGCGGCGCGTGCACTGCGCGCACGGCCAGCGTCCAGGGGAAGAACTGCCCGGCGTGGGTGTGGCCGGAGAGCTGCACGTCGAAGCCGGCCTTCTCTCCCAGCGGCGCCAGCGCCGGGTTGTGCGCGAGCAGGATGCGCAGCGCGGCATCGCTGCCCGGGGCGGCGGCGAGGTCCGGGCGCGGCACCTGCCGCGGCTCGGACAGGCGCAGCGCCGGATCGACCACGCCGCCGACCACCAGCACCGCGTCGCCGCGGCGCAGCACCAGGTGCTCGTTGAGCAGCACGCGCAGGCCCAGCGCGCGGAAATGCGCGATCCAGCGCCGCGCGCCGGAGTAGCAGTCGTGGTTGCCGAGGATGAACACGGCGCCGTCCGCGGCGGTGAGCCCGCCCAGCGGCGCGACGTGCGGCGCGAGCCGGGCCGGCGAGCCGTCCACGATGTCGCCAGTGAGCACGACCAGGTCCGGCCGCAGCGCGTTGCTCTGCTCGACCACGCGGCGCACGTAGCGCCGGCCGATGGTCGGGCCCACGTGCAGATCGCTGATCTGCACGATGCGAAAGCCCTCCAGCGCCGGGTGCAGCCCGGCCACGGGAATGTCCACGCGCTTGAGCCGCGGGCCGCGCAGCGCGAACAGCAACCCCGCCGCCAGCGCCAGCAGCGAGGCGGCGAAGACCACCGGCACGCCCTCGTTGGCGACCGCGTCCCGCAGCGCCGCCGCCCCGGCCAGCCAGCCCAGGCCGAGCAACAAGTCGCGCGCGAGCGTGCACAGCAGCAGGAAGTTGAGCCAGCCCATGCACAGGTAGCTCGCGGCGTGCAGCGCCTCGTCGGCCGGACCGGCGCTCTCGCGCTCGCCGGCCCAGTACACCACCGGCACCACCCAGACCAGCAGCGCGGGGATCAGCAGCAGCAGGCGCTGCGCCGGCGTCGAGCACAGCCGCCATGCCAGGTAGGCGTAGCCGAGCAGCACGATGGCGTGCAGCGTCAGGAAAAAGGGGGTCAGGAGTCGTCTGAGCACGGCGTGGCGGGGAAGTGCGGGGCCATTGTGCGCAGGGCCGTCGCTGCGGGCGCGGCGCAGGCGCGGCACGGCGCAGGCGGGGGCTACGGCAAGCCGCGGTCCCACCCTGCGGGCGCCGCCGCGGCCGCCCTTGGAACGATGCGCGAGGGCCGGCACGCGGCCGACACTGCCGCCGCCCCGCTGACGCCGCCGCGCGCGGCGCGGCAGCCCCGGACCCCCACCCCTGACCGACCAAGGAGCGAGCCCATGAACGAGACGATGACTGCATCCCTGACGCCCGACCGCATCCTGCAGACCGGCATGGCCTTCTGGGGCTCCAAGGCGCTGCTGTCGGCGGTGGAGCTGCGCGTCTTCACGGTGCTGGCCGACGGCCCGCTCACCGGCGAGCAGCTGCGCCAGCGGTTGCGCCTGCACCCGCGTGCCGTGCCCGACTTCCTCGACACGCTGCTGGCGCTGGGCTTCCTGCGGCGCGAGGGCAGCGGCGAGCAGGCCGCCTACAGCAACACGGCCGAGACGCAGCTGTTCCTCGACCGCAACTCGCCGGCCTACGTCGGCGGCATCCTGGAGATGGCCAACGCGCGGCTGTACCCGTTCTGGGCCGACCTCACCGAGGCGCTGCGCAGCGGCCGGCCGCAAAACGAGATCAAGCACAGCGGCGAGCCGATGTTCGCCAAGCTCTACGAGGACCCGGCGCGGCTGGAGCAGTTCATGGCCGCCATGAGCGGCATCTCGGCGGGCAATTTCACCTTGCTGGCCGAGAAGTTCGACTTCTCGCGCCACGCCACGCTGGCCGACATCGGCGGCGCCACCGGGCAGCTGTCGTGCATCGTCGCGGCGCGGCATCCGCACCTGCGCTGCACCTCGCTGGACCTGCCCAAGGTCACGGCCATCGCCGAGCGCCAGATCGAGCGCCGCGGCATGTCGGAGCGGGTGCGGGCGCAACCGCTGGACTTCTTCGCCGACCCGTTCCCGCGCGCCGACGTGATCACGATGGGCATGATCCTGCACGACTGGAACCTGGAGCGGAAGCTGCAGCTCATGCGCAAGGCCTTCGACGCGCTGCCCGAAGGCGGCTGCCTCATCGCCGTGGACAACCTCATCGACGACGACCGCCGCGAGAACGCCTTCGCGCTGCTGATGTCGCTGAACATGCTCATCGAGTTCGGCGACGCCTTCGACTACACCGGCGCCGACTTCACCGGCTGGGCGCGCGAGGTCGGCTTCAGGCGCGCGGAAATCATCCCGCTGGCCGGCCCGGGCCGCGCCGCGGTGGCCTGGAAGTAGCACCCCCGCGCCGGGCCAGGCTGGCAGCACATGCCTGAGCCTGTTGCGGACCGATGCCGCAGCATTCGTTCGCCATGCCCGCGAAAGCGGGTGTGACGACGGTGCGGCACGGTCCGCGACGGACGGGAACGAGGGTGCCGGAAAGGCCTCATACAACATACCCGATGCATCTGTCCCACCAGAACAACTGGTGGAGACGCCTTACCTGCACCTGATCGTCCCTGCAACTCCCTCACAGCGCCTCGCGGACAGGACGGCGGTCCTGTTCGTCTCGGCACTCGGCTGACCCGGGTATGTTGTTGCGGACCGTGCGCCGGTGATGGCCGCCGCCGGCCGTCGCGTTCAGGCCGGGGTGCCCAGCACGCCGCGGCGGACCTGGTCGCGCTCCATCGACTCGAACAGCGCCTTGAAGTTGCCCTCCCCGAAGCCGTCGTCGCCCTTGCGCTGGATGAACTCGAAGAACACCGGCCCGAACAGCGCCTGCGAGAAGATCTGCAGCAGCAGCCGGCGCGAGCCGTCCTTCGTGCTGCCGTCGAGCAGGATGCCGCGCGCCTTGAGCTCCTCGACCGGCTGGCCGTGGTTGGGCAGCCGCTCTTCGAGCATCTCGTAGTAGATGTCGTTGGGCGCGGTCATGACCGGGATGCCGGCCAGCTGCAGCTTGTCCACCGAGTCGAAGATGTCGTCGGTGAGCAGCGCCACGTGCTGGATGCCCTCGCCGTTGAAGGCCATCAGGAACTCCTCGA
>NZ_VIDQ01000002.1 GCF_009760915.1 Azohydromonas aeria | reverse complement strand
GCCCACCACCAGGCGCTTGGAACCGAAGTTCTGGTTCATTTGCAATGTTCCTCGCTGCAGTTTTCGAATCAGTAAGCGCCGAACAGCTTGGCGCCCAGCACCAGCGTCAGCACCACGCCGGCAGCCAGCACCGCCAGCGCCGAGCTGCGGCCGAAGGCCTTGGTGGTGTTGTGCGTCATGTCCATCCACAGGTGGCGCACGCCGGCGAAGAAGTGGTGCAGGTAGCCCCAGATCAGGGCCAGCGCCACCAGCTTGATGAACCAGCCGGGGAACAGCCCCACGCCGGACGTGAAGGCGCTGGTGAAGCGCTCATAGGAGATTTCCGAAGAGACGCTGGTGTCGAACATCCAGATGATGAACGGCAGCAGGAAGAACAGGATCGCGCCGCTGATGCGGTGCAGGATCGACACGATGCCCGACGGCGGCAGGCGGTACGAGACGATCTGCGAGATGTGGATGTTGCGATGGACGGGTCTTTGCTTGATCGTGTCGGCCATGATGCGGGCGGGGCGTGTCGGTGAAGAAATGGAAAAACGCCGGCAGCCCGGCCGGGCTTTTGCAGCCCCGACCGGAGTGCCGGCGGTCCGGTGCGGAATCAGCTCAGTCCGAGAAGCTGGCGCGCCTGCTGCGGCGTGGCGACGGGGCGGTCATGTTGCTGGCACAACTGCGCCACGGCACGGACCAGTGCCGCGTTGGACGGCGCCAGCGTGTCCTTGTCCAGGCGCACGTTGTCCTCCATGCCGGTGCGGCAGTGGCCGCCCAGCTCCAGCGACCAGCGCGCCATCGTCATCTGGTCGCGGCCGATGCCCGCCCCCGTCCAGGTCGAGCCCGGCGCCACGCGCTGCAGCGTGCGCACGTAGAACTCCAGCACCTCGCGGTCCACCGGCATGGCGTTGCGGATGCCCATCACGAACTGCACGTGCAGCGCGCCCTTGATGAGGCCTTGCTGCTGCAGCTTCGCCGCCTGGAAGATCATCGACAGGTCGAAGGCCTCGATCTCGGGCTTGATGCCGCGCTCGCGCATCTCGGTGGCCAGCCATTCGACCAGGTCCGGGCTGTTGTCGTAGACGCGTGTGGGGAAGTTCACCGAGCCGGTGGCCAGCGAGCCCATGTCCGGCTGGAGTGCCAGGTGTGCGCCGCGCTCGCGCCCGGCACCGGAACGACCTCCGGTGGAGAACTGCACGATCATGCCCGGGCAGTGCCGGCGGATGCCGTTGAGCACCTGCGCGAAGCGCTCCGGCGAGGAGGTGGCGGTGCCGTCGTCGTTGCGCACGTGCAGGTGCACGAGCGAGGCGCCGGCCTCGAAGGCCTCGTGCGTGGACTCGATCTGCTCCTGGATGGTGATGGGCACCGCCGGGTTGTCGCGCTTTTGCGGCAGGGAGCCTGTGATGGCCACGGTGATGATGCAGGGACTGGTCATGACTTTGCCTCGTTTTCGGCACGGGTCGAGCCAGCGTATGGGCCCACGTGCCTTGAGTTGAACGGGTTTCTTGCGTCCGGGCGGGAGGGTGGACGGAGCGGTGGCTTGCGCTGCGGACTTAGTCGGCACGGATGCCGCGCTCGGTGATCACCCGGCTCCACTTGTCCATATCGGACTTCAGGTGTGCGCGCAACTGCTCGGGCGAGCCGCCCATGGGCTCGGCACCGATCAGCGCCAGCCGCTGGCGCACGTCGGGTTTGCGCAGCGCGTCCAGCAGGGCCTGGTGGAGCTTCGCGATGACCGGTTGCGGCGTGCCCGCGGGCACGTACACGGCGAACCAGGGCGACAGCTCATACCCCGGCAGTCCGGCCTCCGCGATGGTGGGGACCTGCGGCAGCGCGCTGGAGCGCATGCGCGTCGTCACCGCCAGTGCCCGCAGCTTGCCGGACTCGATGTGCGGCCGCGCCGAGGTGATGCTGTCGAACATCAGGTCCACCTGCCCGCCGAGCAGGTCGTTCATCGCCGGGCCGCTGCCCTTGTAGGGCACATGCAGCAGGTCGACATGGGCCATCGAGGCGAACAGCTCGCCCGCCAGGTGCAGCGATGTACCGTTGCCGGCCGAGGCGTACGTGATGGCGCCGGGCTTGGCCTTGGCCTGGGCGATGACGTCGGCCACCGAGCGCGCCGGGTTGGCTGCCGGCACCACCAGCACGTTGGGCACGATGGCCAGCAGCGACACAGGCTCGAAGTCCTTGACGGGGTCGAAACTGATCTTGCCGTACAGGAACTTGTTCACCGCCATGCCGTTGGCGACGATCATCATGGTGTGGCCATCGGCCGGCGCCTTGGCGACCAGATCCATGCCGATGTTGCCCCCGGCCCCGGGCTTGTTCTCAACCACGAAGCTTTGTCCCAGGGCCCGACCCATGGACTCGCCCAGCGTGCGCGCGATCACGTCCATGGCGCCCGCCGGCGGGAACGGCACGATCCAGCGCACGGGTTTAGCCGGATAGGCCGGGGCCTGCGCGAAGGCCTGGCCGGCACAGGCCAGGCCCAGGGCGGCCATGAAGGTTCGACGATCGGGCATAGGGGCTCCGTGTTGGCGGTGTGAGGATGAGGAATCAGGTCATGCGCCGATGCACCTAGAGGCGGCACGGCGCGAGAGACGTTTCACTGGAGACCGCTAACGCGCTCCAGCTCGGAACGCAGCAGCCGCACCACCGCTGGGTCATAGGTTTGGAGCACCCGCTCCACCACCGGTCGCGTGGCCAAGCGCATGCGTTCGCGCTCCGGCTCGGACACCTCGTTGAACTGCATGCCGGCCGCTTTGAGCTCCTCCACGGCCTTGCGCGCCTGCTGGCGGCTCTCCTGCCGCTCGCGGTCGCGCGCTTCGAGCGCGGCAGCGCGCAGGAGCTGCTGTTCCTGGGCCGAGAGCTTGTCCCAGAACTTCTTGCTGACCAGCACCACGATGACGCCATAGGCGTGGCCGGTAGCGCTCAGGTATTTCTGCGCCTCGTACAGCTTGGCCGTGCGCGTGATCAGGTAGGGGTTCTCCTGCGCGTCGAGCGCCTTGCTCTCCAGGGCGCCATACAGCTCGGCGAAGGACATCGGCACCGGGTTGGTTCGCAGTGCCTTGAACGTGTCGATGAAGACCGGGTTCTGCTGCACGCGGATCTTCAGGCCGTCCAGGTCCTCCAGCCGCCGGATGGGCCGCTTGCTGTTGCTGACATGGCGAAAGCCGTTCTCCCAGAATGCCAGTCCGACCAGACCCTTCTCCGGCAATTTCGCCAGCAATGCCTGGCCGAAAGGGCCGTCCAGCAGGGCATCCGCCTGTGCCGGCGTACTGACCAGGAACGGCAGGTCCAGCAGGCCGAACTCCTTGACCATGGTGGCCACCGGCGCGGTGCCCGGGGCGAACATTTCCTGCACCCCGCCTGCCAGCGCGGACAGCTGCTGCATCTCGTTGCCTAACTGCAGTGCCGGGTACTCGCGCACCTTGAGCTTGCCGCCGCTGCGCTCGGACACGATCTCGGCAAACTTCCGGGTGCCGATGCTGATGGGATGGTCGGCATTGACCGGATGGCCCATGCGGATCGTGCGCTCCTCGAAGCCCTGGGCCTGCGCCCCGGCCGCGACCAGCAAAGCCGCCGTAAGCATGCTGCGGCGAGTGAGTCCTGGAATGGTCATGTGGTGTCTCCGGATGGAATGGCTAACGGCTGGGCTTGAAGCGTCCAGGCGCCGCCGTGCCCCGGGCGTCTCTGCCCAAGGGGGTCGGTATCGCGGTGCCCGTTGCACGGGCCGCCGTGCTCAGCGCTGCAGCGCGCTAAGCACCGCCAGGCTCATGGCCTTGATGGCCGTCTTCAGGGACGGTGCGGGCACCGGCGCGAAAAACGGCGAGTGGTTGCCGGGCACAGGCTTGCCACCCGGCTGGCGGGAGGCTTCAACTTCCCCGGGATCGAGCACACCGACCAGGAAGAACATCGACGGCACGCCGGCCGCCCCATACTCGGCGAAGTCCTCGCTGGGCGTGATCGGCGGCATGCGCTTGGCCTTGGCACCGAATGCCGCTTTCAGCACGGCCTCGGTGCGCTCGACCAGCGCCGCGTCGTTGATGGTGGCGTCGCCGCCCGGGTTGACCTTCAGCTCCGGCTCGGGCGCCCCGGCCATCGCCGCCGTGGCCGTCGCGGTGCGCTGCAGGCCCTCGCGCAGCCTGGCGCGCACGGCAGGGTCGTAGCTGCGCAGCGTGCCGCGCAGCACCACGCTGTCCGGGATGATGTTGCCGCTGGTGCCGCCCTGGATCGAGCCGACGCTGAGCACGCCGAACTGGAACGGGTCCTTCTCGCGGCTGACGACGCCCTGGACATCGACCACGAAGCGCGAGGCCATCAGCACGGGGTCGATGGATTTATCAGGCGCCGACCCATGGGCGCCGCGACCGTGGAACCTGGCTTCGAAGGCGTCAGCGTTGGAGGTGACGGCGCCGACGTTGAAGCCGATCTCACCGTGGGCCATGGGCCAGCTGTGCAGCGCGAACGCGAAGTCCGGCTTGCCGAAGCGCCGGAACAGGCCGTCGGCCAGCATGGCCCGGGCGCCGCCCAGCTCCTCTTCCGCCGGCTGGGCAATGAACATCAGCGTGCCCTGCCAACGGTCCTTGAGCCCCGCCAGGGTCTTGGCCGTGCCGACCCAACTCGCCATGTGCAGATCATGGCCGCAGCTGTGGGCCACGTAGGTCGGCTTGCCCTGATAGCTCACCTGGACCCGGCTGGCATAGGGCAGGCCGGTCGTTTCTTCCATCGGCAGCGCATCGAGCTCGGTGCGCACCAAGATCGTCGGGCCGCTGCCGTTGCGCAGCAGGGCCACGACGCCGGTCCCGCCTACCTGTTCCGTCACCTCGAAGCCTGAGGCGCGCAGCTCGCCGGCGAGCTTGCGGGCGGTGTTCACCTCCTGGAATGCGAGCTCCGGATGGGCGTGGATGTCCTTGTAGAGCCTCTCCACGCCGGCCTGGTGCCGTTCGACCTGCACGTCGATGTCCCGGCCCAGGCGCTCTGCCACGTTCCCCGGCTGGGCCTGGGCCGCCGCGGCCAGCAGCCAGGCCGCGGCGCCGGCACCCGCCTTCGCACGATTCAACAGGGTGACCATGACCATGCCCCGCGCCGCGCTCACTTGGTCCGGGCCCCGGCCGCCACGGGAGACGCGCCGGCGCTCACGACCTTCACGCTACGAGGCTGCGCAGAAGCCGAGCGGCCATGGTTGATCATGGCCACGGCCACCGCCGCAATCACCGCGGGAATCGCGATGGCGATGAAGTTCTGCTGCAGCGGCAACGCCATGCCCACCAGCGTGCCGATCACGATCGGCGCCAGGATCGCGCCGCTGCGGCCCACGCCCGAGGCGAAGCCGATGCCGGTGGAGCGGACGGCCATGGGGTAGAACTGCCCGGCATAGGCATAGGTCACGATCTGCGTGCCGATGGTGGAGGCGCCGGCCAGGCCGACGACGAAGAACAGGGCCTCGGTGGGCATGGGCACGCCCAGCAGCGTGATGGAGACGGCCGCGAGCACGTACATCGAGAACAGCACCCACTTGATGTGGAAGCGGTCGGCCAGCCAGCCGCCGCCGACCGCGCCGATCATGGCGCCGAAGTTCAGCGTCAGCACGAAGGTCAGCGCCGACCCCAGGCTGTAGCCGGCGCCGGCCATCAGCTTGGTCAACCAGGAGCTGAGCGCGTAGACCATGAACAGGCACATGAAGAAAGCGACCCAGAACATCACGGTGCTGAAGCCGCGGCCGTCCTGGAACAGGTGGCGCACCGGCGCGTTGTCGGCCTTGTCCACCGCGGGCAGCGCGAAGCGGTCGGCCGCGGTCGGGCGGAAGGCGGGGTCCAGCTTCGCGACGATGGCTTTCAGCTCCTCATGGCGCCCCTGCTTCAGCAGGAACGGCATCGACTCGGGCAGCGACTTCAGGATGAACGGGATCAGCGCCACGGGCAGCACCGCCGCGAAGAACACCGACTGCCAGCCGTAGCTCTCGATCAGCCCCTTGCCCAGGACGGCGGCGAGCATGCCGCCCACCGCGTAGCCGCTGAACATCAGCGTCACCATGGTCGAGCGCACCTTGCGCGGCGAGTACTCCGTCATCTGCGCCACGACGTTGGGCATCACCCCGCCGATCCCTAGGCCGGCCAGGAAGCGAGTGATGCTGAACGTGACCGGGTCGGTGGCCAGCCCGGCCGCCGCGGTGAACACACTGAACAGCACGATGCAGATTGCGATGGCCCAGCGCCGGCCGATGCGGTCGGCAACCGTGCCCAGGAAGATGGCGCCGAACATCATGCCGAACAGCGCCGAGCTGACCATGAAGCCGGCTTGCGTCGGGTCCACGCCCATCTGCTTCATGATCGATGGCAGCGCGATGCCGGCCACCGCCAGGTCGTAGCCATCGAAAATGATGATGAGCGCGCACCAGAACAGCACCAGGCCGTGGAAGCGGTTGAAGCGGGCCTCGTCGGCCACCTTGTGTACGTCGATGGTTCTCATGTGTCGTCTCCTGTGGATCTTGTGTGTCGGGCGGTCGTGCAGCCGCGGGGCTCAGCCCAGGTCGCCGCCGCCCACGGGCAGCGTCACGCCGGTGATGTAGGCGGCCTCGTCGGAGGCCAGGAACAGGATCGCGCCCACCTGCTCGTCGATGGTCCCGTACCGCTTCATCAGGCTCGACTGCACGGTCTGGTCCACGATCTGCTGGTACCAGGCCTTCTCCTGCTCGGTCGGCAGCTCGGTGTTGCGCGGGACGCGCCGCGGCGGCGCCTCGGTGCCGCCCGGGGCGGTGGCGTTGACGCGGATGCCGCGCTGCGCGTTCTCGAAGGCCAGGCAGGCCGTGAGCGCGTTCACGCCGCCCTTGGCCGCGCCGTAGGGCACGCGGTTGACGCCGCGCGTGGCGATGGAAGAGACGTTGACGATGGAACCGCTGCCCTGCTCCAGCATCACCGGCAGCGCCGCGTGGCAGCACCACAGCGTGGGGAACAGCGAGCGCCGCACCTCGGCCTCGATCTCGTGCTCGCGGTAGTGCTCGTAGGGCTTGGCCCAGATCGTGCCGCCGACGTTGTTGACGAGGATGTCCAGGCGCCCGAAGCGCTGCACGGCCTCAGCCATCACGCGCTCGGCATCGGCGTTGCGCTCCAGGTCGGCGGTGAGCGTGAGCACGCGGTCAGCGGCGCCGGGCAAGTCGCGCAGCTCGTGGACCAGCTCGGAGCGGTCCACCGCCGCCACGCGGCCGCCCTCTTCCAGCAACCGCTCGACCACGCGCCGGCCGATGCCCTGCGCCGCGCCCGTGACGACGGCAACCTTGTTCTCGAAGCGAAGATTCATCACATTCACCCATAAAAATGGCCCGTGCGGCCGGGTGGCCGGCACGGGCCGAAGGAGACAACTCAGGCGCTAGCGGCAAACTTCTCGTAATGGAAGCTGGCCGGCTTGACGCCGCATTCGCGGATGAACTGGCTCACCGCCTCGACCATCGGCGGCGGGCCGCACAGGTAGATGTCCACTTCGCCGTCGTGAAGGTGCGCCGGCTCGATGTGGTGCGTGACGTAGCCTTTCTTCGGCCAGACGCTCTCCGGGCTGGCCACGCAGGCGGCAAAGGTGAAGTTGGGAATGCGCGCGGCAAACGCCTCCAGCCTGTCCAGCTCCACCAGGTCGGCGTCATGCGTCACGCCGTAGATCAGGTGCACCGGGTGCGGGCTGCCTTCGGCGGCGATCTTCTCCAGCATCGCGGTGAAGGGCGCCAGCCCCGTGCCACCGGCCAGCAGCAGCAGCGGGCGCTTGATGTCGCGCAGGTAGAAGGTGCCCAGCGGGCCGGTGAGTGCCATGCGCTCGCCCGGCTTCGCCTGCCCCGTGAGGAAGCCGCTCATGAGCCCGCCGGGCACGTTGCGGATCAGGAACGACACCTCGCCCCCGTCACGCACCAGCGAGCTGAAAGAGTAGGCGCGGGTCTGGTCGGTGCCCGGCACCTGCAGGTTGACGTACTGGCCCGGCAAGAAGGCCAGCTTGTTCAGCGACTCGTCCTTGAGCGTGAGCGAGATCGTGCTGGGCGAGAGCTGGCGCACCTCGCTGACGGCGGCCTCGATGGCGGCCTGCTGCGTGCGGCACACCGCGGAAGACGCGGGGACCTGCACCACGCAGTTGCCCTGGGCCCGCATCTGGCACGTCAGCACGTAGCCCTGGGCGGCCTCGTCCTCGCTGAGCGCATCCTCGATGTAGTCGCCCATCTCGAACTTGCCGGACTCGGCCAGGCACTTGCAGGTACCGCAGGCGCCGTCGCGGCAGTCGAGCGGGATGTTGACGCCCTGGCGGTAGGCGGCGTCGGCCACGGTTTCCGTCGGGTTGGCCTCGATGAAGCGGGTGACGCCGTCCTCGAAGCGAAGGGCAATCTGGTGGGGCATGGTGTGTCTCCTGCGCGCGGTCCCGGGAAAGAGCCCGTGGCACGGGCCCTTCTTCCGGTCCGCTGTCTCAGATGTGATAGACGTCCAGGACGTGGTGGATGTAGTCGTTCTTCAGCACCACGCGCTTGCGCCGGATGAGCGGCTGGCCGCTGCTCAGGTCGATCGTGTAGTGGCTGGTGCCGAAGTAGCTGTCCACGGTCTGGTAGCGGTAGCTCAGGGTGTGCCAGTTGAAGCGCACTTCAAGCTGCTCGCCCTGCTGCGACACGATCTCGACGTTGTGGATGTTGTGGCCCGTGCGCGGCTCGGGCATGCTCGCCGCCGAGCGCTCGGTCTTGATGCGGAAGACCCGGTCCTCCAGCCCGCCCTTGTTGGGGTAGTAGATCAGCGAGATCTCGCGCTGCGGGTCGGTGGTGAGCTGGTCGTCGTCGTCCCAGGACGGCATCCAGAAGTCCACTTCCGGGTGGTAGCAGGCCAGCCACTCGTCCCACTGGCGGTCGTCCAACAGCCGGGCCTCGCGGTACAGGAAGGACTGCACCTGTTCGATGGTCATCATGATCGTTGTCTCCTTCATGCGTGGTCGCAGGCGTGGTTGTGTCCGCACACGACGTGCTCGACGCCGGCGGCCTGGCGCGACTCTTCGATCTCGACGGCACGCCGCATGGCCTGCAGCCAGTAGCGGTGCTGCTCGGTGTAGAGGCCCTCGTCCTCGGTCTTTACGCCCGAGAGCAGCGGGTTCAGGCCGATTTCGTTCGCGGCGGCGTCGGGGCCCTGCACCCACTGCGTCGCGCCGCGGCACATGTCGTTCCACTCCAGCGCGATGCCGGCGTAGCCCTGCTGGCAGGCGCGGAACTCCTCCAGGTCGTCGGGCGTGGCCATGCCCGTGGCGTTGAAGAAGTCCTCGTACTGGCGGATGCGCCGCGCGCGTGCCTCGGCCGACTCGCCCTTGGGCGCGATGCAGTAGATGGTGACCTCGGTCTTGTCCACGGCGATGGGCCGCAGCACGCGGATCTGCGAGCTGAACTGGTCCATCAGGTAGACGTTGGGATACAGGCACAGGTTGCGCGAGTGGCCGATCATCCAGTCGGCCTTGGCCTGGCCGTGCTGCTCGATGAGCTGGTCGCGGATCGGGTAGGCCGGCCGGTCCTCGGGGTTGGCCCACTTGGTCCACAGCAGCATGTGGCCGTGCTCGAAGGAGTAGAAGCCGCCGCCCTGCTTGGCCCAGCTGCCCGCGTCCATGGCCTTGATGTTGTCGCCCGCGGCGGCCTGCTTGCGCTGGTTGGTGGTGGCCGCGTAGTTCCAGTGCACGGAGCTGACGTGGTAGCCGTCGGCGCCGTTCTCGGCCTGCAGTTTCCAGTTGCCGTCGAAGGTGTAGGTGGAGGAGCCACGCAGCACTTCCAGCCCTTCGGGCGACTGGTCAACGATCATGTCGATGATCTTCGTGGACTCGCCCAGGAACTCGGTGAGCGGTGGCACGTCCGGGTTGAGACTGCCGAACAGGAAGCCGCGGTAGCTCTCGAAGCGCGCAACCTTCTTCAGGTCGTGGCTGCCGTCCTTGTTGAAGGTGTCGGGGTAGCCCGCGCCGCTGGCGTCCTTGACCTTGAGCAGCTTGCCGGCGTTGCTGAAGGTCCAGCCGTGGAAGGTGCAGGTGAAGCTGGCCTTGTTGCCCTTCTTGTGGCGGCACAGCGTGGCGCCGCGGTGCGAGCAGGCGTTGATGATCGCGTTGAGCTCTCCCGCCTTGTTGCGCGTGATGACGATGGGCTGGCGGCCGATGTAGGTGGTGAAGTAGTCGTTCGGGTTCGGGATCTGGCTCTCGTGGGCCAGGTAGATCCAGTTGCCCTCGAAGATGTGCTTCATCTCCAGGTCGAACAGGGCCTCGTCGGTGAAGGCGCTGCGGTGCAGGCGGTAGACGTGCCGGTCGGCGTCCTCGACCAGCAGGCCGGACAGGCGCTGTTTGACGCCTTCGAGGGATGCGGAAGTGCTCATGCTTGTCTCCATGCCCGGTCACGCGGGCGTCGTTGGGCAAGGCTTCGCCCGGCCCGGTCACGCGGCGGTGTCCGGGGGGAGAAGGTTTCTTGGGGGATGGAGGGCACCGCGCGGGCGGCGGTGCCGGGCTCAGGGCGTCAGGCGGCGGCGCGCGGACGGTTGAAGTTCGTGGCCGGGGCGCTGGGCGCTTCGGCGTGCAGCGTGAAGTCGAACCTGATCTCGTAGAACGGCTTGTCCGTGCCCAGGGCCTGCATCGCAGCGCGGTCGGTGTTGGTGTGCACCGGCGGCACCAGGCCGTCGCGCGTGCCGAAGGCGAAGTCGTCCCACAGGTGCGGGTCGTTCTCGATGTTGATCTGCGTGGTCAACTTGCGGTGGCCCGGGGCGGTCACGAAGAAGTGGATGTGCGCCGGGCGGTGGCCGTGGCGGCCGAGCTGCTGCAGCAGCCGGTCGGTCGCGCCACCCGGCGGCACGCTGTAGCCCACCGGCATGACGCTGCGGAACTTGTAGCGGCCCTGCGCGTCGGTCACGATGGTGCGGCGCAGGTTGAAGTCGCTCTGGCTCTTGTCGAAGTAGGAGTAGTTTCCCAGGCTGTTGGCATGCCAGACCTCGACCTTGGCGCCGGCCAGGGGCTGGCCGTCGTCGCCGCGCACGACGCCCTGCATCACCACCAGCTCGCCCGGCGTGTTGCCGTCGTCCAGGCGGGCTTCACCTTGGGCCACCGGGGCGCCGGCCACGTACAGCGGGCCCTCGATGGTGCGCGGCGTGCCGCCCTTGAGGCCGGCGCGGGCCTCGGCCTCGTCCATGCGCAGGTCCAGGAAGTGCTCCAGGCCGATGCCCGGCACGATCAGGCCCAGCTCGCCGTTGCGGCCCGCGTCGCCCAGGTAGTTCAGGCCGGCCCAGAACTCCTCGGGCGTGATGTCGAGTTCCTCGATGGCGATCATCAGGTCGCGCACCAGGCGATGCACGACGAGCTTGATGCGGGCATTGCCCTCGCTGACGACGCCGGTCTTCTCGAAGCGGTCGAGCAGCTGGTCGATGGTCTTGGTGTCCATGAGATGTCTCCTCAAGAGGTCTGTGTGAAGGTCAACGGTGGGGCGGGTGAGCCGCCGGGGTCAGCGATCGTCGTCGTGGATCGACGAGGGGTGGCGGCACAGCGCCGTCACCTCGATCTGCATGAAGGGGAACAGGGGCAGCGTCGAGAGCACCTGGTGCAGCTCGTCGGCGCTCTCGACGTCGAAGACGCTGACGTTGGCGTAGCGGCCGGCCACGCGCCAGAGGTGGCGCCAGGTGCCGTCGCGCTGCAGCTGCTGCGCGCGCTCGCGCTCGGTCTTCTTGAGCGCATCGGCCTTCTCGGCGGGCAGGTCGTGCGGCAGCCGCACGTCCATCTGGACCTGGAACAGCATGGTTCGTCTCCTCGGTTGTTTCTGGAAGGTGGTTGCTGCCGCAACCGGGTTGAAGCTCAGCGGCCGCGGCGCAGCCGTGCGACCTTGTCCTCGTCGATGTCGATGCCCAGTCCGGGCGTCGTGGGGATCTGCAGCGAGAAATCGCGGTAGGCCAGCGGCTCGCGCAGGATTTCCTCGGTCAGCAGCAGCGGGCCAAACAGCTCGGTCCCCCAGGCCAGCTCGGCGAAGGTGCTGAAGAGCTGCGCCGAGGCCATGGTGCCCACGGCGCCTTCGAGCATCGTGCCGCCGTAGAGCTCGATGTTGGCGGCCTGGGCGATGGCCGCGACCTGCGCGGCGCCGCGCAGGCCGCCGGACTGGTTGGTCTTGACGGCGAAGATGTCGGCCGCGCCCAGGCGGGCGACCTCAAACGCGTCGCGCGGACCGTGCAGCGCCTCGTCGGCCATGACCGGGATGATGTTGGCCTGCGTCAGGCGCTGCAGGCCCAGCTTGTCGGCGGCGGCAATGGGCTGCTCGACCATGTCGATGCCCGCGTCGGCCAGCATCTGCATGCCTTCGAGCGCCTGCGACACCGACCAGGCCTGGTTCGCATCGATGCGCACGCTGGCCATGTCGCCCAGGGCGCGCTTGATGGCCGCGACGTGCGCCACGTCGTCCTTCACCGAGCGCAGGCCGATCTTGAGCTTGAAGATGTTGTGGCGGCGCAGCTCCAGCACGCGCTCGGCCTCGGCAATGTCGCGCTGCGTGTCGCCGCTGGCCAGGGTCCAGGCCACGGGGATGCTGTCGCGCACGCGGCCGCCGAAGAGCTCGCTCAGCGGCACGCCCAGGCGCTGGGCCTGGCTGTCGTAGAGGGCGGTCTCCAGCGCGCACTTGGCGAAGCGGTTGCCCTGGATGCGGCCGTTGACGCTGGCCATCAGCCGCGCCACGCCGCGCGGGTCCTGGCCCACCAGCATCGGCGCGATGTAGGTGTCGATGTTGGTCTTGATGCTCTCCGGGCTTTCCTCGCCGTAGGCCAGGCCGCCGATGGTGGTGCCCTCGCCCCAGCCCACGATGCCGTCGCTGGACGCGATGCGCACCAGCACCAGCGTCTGGTGGTTCATGGTCGCCACCGAGAGCTTGTGCGGCCGGATCGTGGGCACGTCCACCAGCAGCGTCTCGACCGCGAGAATCTTCAGTTTGGAGTCCATCTGCAAAGCTCTTTTGAAGGCCGGTAGGGAATCCGCTTGAATTGCCGGAGCCCATGGCCGGGTAAATGCCAAAAGGGTTTGTGGCCCTGGTTCTAGGCGCAGCGGTACCCCGCCCGGTATTTCCTGGAAACCCGGTGAATCGGTTGCGGTGCGCCTTTGATGGGTTGAATCTTAGGAAGCGCCTTGCTCCAAGTCCAAGACGCATTTAGACTGAATCGATACCTAAAAGGCATGCAATGGAACTGCGCCACCTGCGCTACTTCGTCGCCGTCGCCGACGAGCAAAGCTTCACGCGTGCGGCCGAGCGGCTGCACATCTCGCAGCCGCCGCTGAGCCGCCAGATTCAGGACTTGGAAGAGGAACTGGGCACGCCGCTGTTCGAGCGCGGATCACGGCCTCTGAAGCTGACCGAGCCCGGCCGCTTCTTCTACAGCCACGCCACGCGGCTGCTGGAGCAGGCGGCGCAGGCGGCACGGGCCACGCGGCGCGTCGCGCGCATGGAGCGGCGGCTGGTGATCGGCTTCGTAGGCTCGACGATGTACGGTGCGCTGCCGCGCCTGGTGCGCCTTTTCCGTGCCGAGCGGCCGCAGACCGAGATCGCGTTGGAGGAGATGTCCACCATCGACCAGATCGAGGCCCTCAAGGCCGGGCGCATCGACGTCGGCTTTGGGCGCATCCGGCTCGACGACCCGGCGATCAAGCGCGAGCTGCTGCGCGAGGAGCGCCTGGTGGCTGCCATACCCCAGGAGCATGCACTTGCCATTCCGGATAAACCCTTGGTTCTGGCTGCGCTGGAGAACCAGGAAATACTGGTTTACCCCAAGAGACCCCGGCCCAGTTATGCCGACCAGGTGCTGGCGCTGTTCCGCGACCAGGGCATGCAGCCGGCCGCCGTGCACGAGGTGCAGGAAATCCAGACCGCGCTGGGGCTGGTGGCCGCGGGCATGGGCATTTGCGTGGTGCCGACGGGGGTGAGCCGGCTGCGGCCAGACGAGGTGGTGTACCGGCCGCTGAGCGACGCGCAGGCGGTGTCGCCGATCATCATGAGCACGCGGGTGCACGACCAGAACGAGGACATCGTGCTGTTGCGCGCGCTCATCGAGCGCATCTACCAGGAGCAGGCCGAGGCGCGCCGGCGCGCTGCCGCCGAGGCGGCGGTCCAGGGCGGGGTCAGCGGCTGACGGCCCGGCTGGCCGCTTCGGCGGCGGGCGCCGGCGCGGGGGCCGTCCGTTTCCAGCCCAGCACGGCATGGGCGCAGCCGCCGATCACCACGCCCCAGAACGCGGCGCCCAGGCCCCACAGGCTCATGCCGCTGGCCGTGACGAGGAAGGTGACGATGGCCGCCTCGCGGTGCTCCGGGTCACTGACAGCGCCCTGCACGTTGGCTGTGATGGCGCCGATCAGCGCCAGCCCGGCCAGCACCGCCACGAACGCCGGGGGCAGCACGGTGAAGAGGCCGATGATGGTGCCGGCCAGGCAGCCGCCCACGAGGTAGAAGACGCCGTTGGCGATGCCGGCCACGTAGCGCCGGGCCGGGTCTTCATGCGCCTCCCGCCCCGTGCACAACGCCGCGGTGATGGCGGCCAGCACGGTGGTGATGCCGCCAAACGGCGCCGTGAGCAGCGACGCCGCGCCCGTGGCCACCAGTATCGGCCGGGCCGGCGTCGCGTAGCCAGCGCCGCGCAGGATGGCCATGCCCGGCAGGAACTGGCCCGCCAGGCTCACCACGGCAAGCGGCACGGCCAGGCTCAGCGTCGAGGCCCAGCTCCAGGCGGGCGTGATGAGCACGGGCCGTGTCAGCTCCAGGCGCAGCGCGCTCCAGTCCACGCCGCCCAGGCCGGCGGTGAGCGCGATGCCCAGCGCCAGCACCATCAGCAGGTGGTAGCGCGGCCAGAAGCGCCGCGCCACGAGGTAGGCCCCCACCATGCACAGCGTGGGCAGCGGCATCGCTTCCACGGCCTTGAAGGCGCGAGCGCCGAACTGGAACAGGATGCCGGCCATCATCCCGCAGCACACGCCGCGGGGGATGCGCCGCATCAGCCAGTCGAATCCGCCGGTGAGGCCCACGGCCAGGATCAGCCCCGCCGCCGTGATGTACGCCCCCACCGCCTCGGGCAGCGACAGCGCCGGAAACAGCGTGATGAGCAGCGCCGTGCCCGGGGCCGACCACGCGGTGATGACCGGCACTTTGAGCCACCAGCTCAGTGCGATGCCGGAGACGGCCGCGCCGATCGAGATGGCCCAGACCCAGGACGCCGTCATGTCCGGCGTGACGTGGGCCGCCCGCGCCGCCTGGAAGAAGATCAGCAGTGGGCCGGCGTAGGAGATGAGCACGGCCAGGAAGCCGGCCGTGACGGCGGGAACGGACCAGTCGCGTCGAAGCATGGTGCGGTGTGGTTGGCGTGAAGCAAAACGCCCGCGTGGCGCGGGCGCTGATGGGGTTCGGCCGGGGCCGGCGCTCAGGCCTGCGCCTGGCGCAGCCAGTCGTCCAGCGCGGCGCGGAAGGCCTGCGGCTGCTCCAGCACGCTCAGGTGCGAGGCCTGGGGCAGCACTTTCAACTGCGCGCCGGGAATGCCCCGGGCGATGGTCTGCGCCATCTCCGGCGGCGTGCCCTGGTCCAGAGCGCCGGCGATGACGAGCGTGGGGACCGCGATGCCCGGCAGTCGCGCCGTGGTGTCGATGTCTGCGATCGCCTGGCAGCACGCCACGTAGGCCGCCGCATCGCAGCGGAGCACCCGCGCGCGCCAATGCGCCACGACCTCCGGATGCTCGGCGTGGAAGCCCGTGTGGAACCAGCGCTGCAGCGCGCCGTCCACGATGGCTTCCAGGCCCCCGCGCTCGATGCCGGCGATGCGCTGCGCCCAGCCGGCCTGGGCTTCCTGCGGATACGCAGACGTGGTGTTGGCCAGCACCAGCGCCCGCACCTTGTCCGGGTAGCGCAGCGCCAGCTCCTGGCCGACCATGCCGCCCATCGACAGGCCGACCCAGACCACCGGCCCGGCCACGACCTCGTCGATCAGCCGCGCCGCGTCGTCGGCCAGTTCGGCCATGGTGTAGGGCCCCGGAGGCGCCTCGCTGCCGCCATGGCCGCGCTGGTCGTAGCGCAGCACGCGGCCATGCCGGGCCAGGTGCGGGACCAGCCCGTCCCACATCATCAGGTCGCAACCCAGTGCGTGGGCCAGCACGAAGGTGAGCGGCGACTGCGACGACACGCCATCGCCGGCGGCACGCAATTCGTAGTGCAGGCGGGGCGCGCTGGTCGTGAAGCCCGCCACGGCATTCTTGCCCTGGGCCATCACACCCGCTCCAGCACCACGGCAATGCCCTGGCCCACGCCGACGCACATGGTGCACAGCGCGTAGCGCCCGCCGCGGCTGTGGAGCTGGTTCACGGCGGTGGTCACCAGCCGCGCGCCGCTGGCGCCCAGCGGGTGGCCCAGCGCGATGGCGCCGCCCCACGGGTTCACGCGCGGATCGTCGTCGCGCAGGCCCAGATCGCGCAGCACGGCCAGCCCCTGCGCCGCGAAGGCCTCGTTGAGCTCGATCACGTCCATCTGCGCCAGGCTCAAGCCCGTGAGCGCCAGCACCTTGCGCGTGGCCGGCGCCGGCCCGATGCCCATGATGCGTGGCGCCACGCCGGCCGTGGCCATGCCCACCACGCGCGCCCGCGGCGTCAGGCCCTGGCGGGCGGCGGCCTCTTCCGAAGCCAGGATCAGCGCGCAGGCGCCGTCGTTGACGCCGGAGGCATTGCCCGCCGTCACGGTGCCGTCCGGGCGCACCACGCCCTTGAGCTTGGCCAGCGCCTCCAGGCTGGTCTGGCGTGGGTGCTCGTCCTTCGAGACGACCAGTGCCTCGCCCTTCTTCTGCGGCACCGTCACCGGCGTGATCTCGGCGTCCAGAAGGCCGGCTTCCTGCGCCGCCACGGCCTTGAGCTGGCTGGCCAGCGCCATCTTGTCCTGGTCCTCGCGACCGATACCGAACTCGGTGGCGACGTTCTCCGCCGTTTCGGGCATGGAGTCCACGCCGTAGCGCTCCTTCATGAGCCGGTTGACGAAGCGCCAGCCGATGGTCGTGTCGTACACGGCGTTGTCGCGGCTGAAGGCACTCGTCGCCTTAGGCATCACGAAGGGCGCGCGGCTCATGCTCTCCACGCCGCCGGCGAGCATCAGCTCGGCCTCGCCAGCCTTGATGGCGCGCGCGGCGGTACCGATGGCATCCATGCCCGAGCCGCACAGGCGGTTGAGGGTAGAGCCGGGCAGGCTCTGCGGCAGGCCGGCCAGCAGCAGCGACATGCGCGCGACGTTGCGGTTGTCCTCGCCGGCCTGGTTGGCGCAGCCGTAGATCACGTCAGTGAAGGCCTCCCAGTCGAGGTCGGGATGGCGCGCGGCCAGCGCCTTGAGCGGCACGGCGCCCAGGTCGTCGGCGCGCACGGACGAGAGGCTGCCGCCGTAGCGGCCGAAGGGCGTGCGCAGCGCGTCGCAGATGAAGGCGTGTCGGGTCATGCTTGTCTCCAGGAATGCGGTGGGTCAGGCCTGCTTGAGCGTCACGCCGGGCGTGAGCGCCTGCAGGTCGCGCAGGGTCAGGCCGGGTGCCAGGTCGATCACGGTGGCAACGCCCTCGGCCAGGTCGATCACCGCCAGGTCGGTGTAGAGGCGGCTGACGCAGCCCAGGCCCGTGAGCGGGTAGCTGCATTCGCTCACCAGCTTGGCCTGCCCCCCCTTGGTCAGGTACTCCATCATCACGAAGGTTTTCTTCGCGCCGATGGCCAGGTCCATGGCGCCGCCGACAGCAGGAATCGCGTCGCCGGCGCCGGTGTGCCAGTTGGCGAGGTCACCGCCGGCAGAAACCTGGAATGCACCCAGCACGCACACGTCGAGGTGGCCGCCGCGCATCATCGCGAAGCTGTCGGCATGGTGGAAGAAGCAGCCGCCCGGCAGCAGCGTCACGGGCTGCTTGCCGGCGTTGATGAGGTCGTAGTCCTCCTCGCCGGCGGCGGGCGCGGGCCCCATACCGATGACGCCGTTCTCGGAGTGCAGCACCACTTCCCTGTCTGCCGAGAGGTGGTTCGCCACGGCGGTGGGCAGCCCGATGCCGAGGTTGACGACGGCGCCGTCCGGGATGTCGCGTGCGACGCGCGCGGCCATGTCGTCACGCGTCCAGCGGGAGATGGCGGCAAGGGCAGGAGAGGCTTGTTGGCTCATGGTGGTTCCTTGGTGGCTCAGGCCGCGCGCTTGAAGCCGCCGGCCGTGGTGGCGACACGGTCGATGGGCACGATGCGCTGCACGAACAGGCCCGGCGTGACGACGCTCTCCGGGTCGAGGCTGCCGAGCTCGACGACCTCGTGCACGGTGGCGACGGTGGTCCGGGCCGCCATGGCCATGACGGGCCCGAAGTTGCGCGCCGTCATGCGGTAGCTCAGGTTGCCCCAGCGGTCGCCCTTTTCCGCCTTGATGAGCGCGAAGTCGGCATGGATGGGCGACTCCAGCACGTAGCCGCGGCCGTCGATCACGCGCGTCTCCTTGCCTTCGGCCAGCGCGGTGCCGTAGCCCGTGGGCGTGAAGAAGCCGCCAATGCCCGCCCCCGCGGCGCGGATGCGCTCGGCCAGGTTGCCCTGCGGCACCAACTCCAGCTCGACTTCGCCGGCGCGGTAGAGCGCGTCGAAATGGTGGCTGTCGGCCTGGCGCGGGAAGGAGCAGATGATCCTGCGCACCCGCCTGAGCGCCAGCAGCCGCGCCAGCCCCGCGTCGCCGTTGCCGGCGTTGTTGTTGACGATGACGAGGTCGCGTGCGCCGGTGTCGATGAGCGCGTCGATGAGCTCGTTGGGTTGCCCGGCGGTGCCGAAGCCGCCGACCATGACGGTGGCGCCGTCGCGCACGTCGGCCAGCGCGGCCGCGGCGGAGGAAACGATCTTGTCGATCATGGGAGTGCTCGAAAGGTAGAAGACGGAAGTACAGCCGTCGGCTTGACCTCCGGCTTTCAAGGTGTTCTAATAGCGAACATATATTCGTTAGTCGAACACACGGCGCGAAGGCTACGGCCCTGGAGCCTTGCCTGTCAAGGCATGGCCGCATCGCCCGTGAGCCCGTGAACCGACGAGGAGAACCACCATGGCCACGCGCAAGGCGGCGTCCGGCGCCGAAGAAGGGAGCGAGGATCTCAAGCCCAGCGACAGCTACGTGCAGTCCTTCGCGCGGGGGCTGGAGGTGCTGCGCAGCTTCGGCGCCGGGGTACCGGCGCAGACGCTCTCGGAAGCAGCGGAGCGCGTGGGCCTCACGCGGGCCGGCGCACGCCGCATCCTGCTGACGCTGCAGACGCTGGGCTACGTCGAGCAGGACGCTCGCCAGTTCCGCCTCACGCCCAAGGTGATGGAGCTGGGCTTCGCCTACCTCAGCGCGCAGCCCTGGTGGCACTTGGCGCAGCCGCTGATGGAGGAGCTGACGCAGCAGCTCAAGGAGTCCACCTCGGCGGCCGTGCTAGACGGCGAGCAGATCGTCTACGTGCTGCGCGTGCCCGTGCACAAGATCATGTCGATCAACCTGGGCGTGGGCTCGCGGCTACCAGCGCACTGCACCTCGATGGGCCGCGTGCTGCTGGCCCACCTCCACGAGGACGAGCGCGAGCGCCGCGTGCTGGCGATGGCGCTGGAGCCCCTCACGCCCAAGACCGTCACCGACCCCGAGAAGCTGCTGCGCACCCTGGTACAGGTGCGGCGCCAGGGCTGGGCGCTGGTGAACGAGGAGCTGGAATTGGGGCTGATGTCGATGGCCGTGCCGATCCGCGACCGTGCCGGCCGGGCAGTGGCCGCGATCAACGTCAGCAGCCGGCCCCATCAACAGTCATCCGCGGAGATGCAGAGACGCTGCCTGCCCGCGCTGCAGTCGATGGCCGAGCGCATCAGCGCAATGCTCCCCAGCTAAAAAGAATGCGGTTGCATCGCTGACCGTTGTTTAAGAGTACAAAGGCTGGCCGTGCGATACGGCGCGGCGCCACTGGATGGTAGATACCCGTTGCGGTTCGGAGTCAGTATGCCTTGCTGATCGGTCGCTTGCTTCCCGGGTTTCTCCGTCAGCCAAGCACTCCAACGAACTTTGGATAAACGCATTGCGGTCGTTGACGCAACTCCCGCCCAAGTATTCGCGGTAGACATAGTCGCCATCGAGCAGAACGAGGTCCGACGGAAGCACGCGCTGCGATTCCGTCCGGTTTGCAATGGCATGGCTCATATAGTCTGTCCATACCGGCAATGCCAGCGTGCCGCCGGTGGCCCGGCCCAGGCTGCGGGGTTGGGCATACCCCATCCAGACAACCGTAGCAACCCCGGACGAGTAGCCAGCAAACCAGACATCCCGGGCATCGTTGGATGTTCCTGTCTTGCCCGCCAGATCACTGCGATTGAGCACCGCGGCGCGCCGTCCGGTCCCATCGCGCACCACGTCACGCAGCATGCTATCCATGACGTAGGCGTTGCGTTTCGATATCACCCGTGATCGCCGAGCTTCGGTTGCGGCCTCGTACAGCACACTGCCACTGCGCTGGCTGACCTTGTTGATCAGGCGAGGCTCGATGCGATCGCCGCCGTTGGCGAACACGGCATAAGCCTGCGTGAGCTGTAGAGGGGTGACCGCACCCGCCCCGAGTGCGAGCGGCAGGATCGGCGGATTGAGCTCCGAAATGAATCCGAAACGAGTGGAGAACTGCTGCACGTAGTCCATGCCAGCCGCCTGCATCAGGTTGACGGCGACCACGTTCTTGGAACGGGTCAAACCCCGCCTTGCAGAAATGAAGCCTTCGTAGTTGTCGCCGTAGTTGCGGGGACTCCATGCCTTGCGGCCGCGGGCCTGTGGGGTGACCAGGCGCTGGGTGTCGTCGATAAGCGTGCCCGGAAAGTAACCCTTCTCAAGCGCGGCGGAATAGACGAATGGCTTGAAAGTCGAGCCCGGCTGCCGGATCGCTTGAACTGCATGGTTGAATTCGTTGAGAGCAAAGTCGAAGCCTCCTGCAAGCGCCAGGATCTCGCCAGAATGCACGTCCACGGAAACCAGTGCGCCTTCCATCTGCGGCAGTTGGCTCAAGCTCCACCCTTTGACGTCGTCGTGCGTGGCGCGGATCACGGACCCTGGCGTAATGCGGTTTCGAGCCGGTGTCTCGGGCCTGAGCGCTGCGATAGCGCTGCGTCCCAGCTTCTTGGACGGGATAAAGACTGAAGTGCCGTCACGCAATGCCGCCGTGATGCCGGTGGAAGCGGACGCCTGCAGCACGATGGCCGCACGCAGGTCTCCGCTGTCACGGTGGGATGCGAGCGCTGCCCGGATTCCCAAGCGATCGCCAATGGCGGGAACTTGCTCCACGCGCCCTTCCGGGCCCCCATAGGGTTGCATGCCTTGCGCATTGACCAAGCCGGTGCGCAGGGCGCGGGTTGCAGCATGCTGCTCACCCACACTGATGGTTGTTACCACATCCAGGCCGAGCGCATAGGCATCGTCACCATACCGGTCGACGACCAGCTTTCGCGCCTGCTCGACGGCATAGGCAGCAGCAGGGTCCATCGATCTGTGCTGTTTCCGCAGTGCCAGCTTCTCGGCGCGCGCCTGCTGGTATGCCTGCTCGTCGATATGCCCAAGCTCCCTCATGCGTCTGAGGATATGTTGCTGGCGGGTGATTGCACGGTCTCGGTTGACAACCGGGTTGTAGGCGGAAGGCGCCTTCGGCAGTCCGGCCAGCATTGCCGCCTCGGCCACCGTCAGCTCGTCGAGCGTCTTGGCGAAATAGACGGATGCGGCAGCAGCAAAACCATAGGCCCGCTCTCCCAGATAGACCTGGTTCATGTACAGCTCAAGAATCTTGTCCTTGCTATAGACGGACTCGAGCTTGTAGGCCAGCAGGATCTCCATCATCTTGCGATGGTACGTTTTCTCACGGCTCAAGAAGAAGACACGCGCGACCTGCATGGTGATGGTGCTGCCGCCCTGGGCATGGTGGCCGGCGGCAAAGTTGCTGACAGCCGCACGCACCAGCCCCGTCAAGTCGACGGCACCATGCGTGTAGTAGTCCGAATCCTCGATCGCCAGCAGGGCTTGCCGGAGCTTGAGCGGCATGCGGTCGATCGGCACAACTTCGCGCCGCTCCTCCCCGTATTCCGCGAGCAAGCTGCCGTCCCTGGCGTAGACACGCATCGGCAGCATGGGCTCGTAGTCCGCCAAATGGTTGACGTCGGGCAGCACCCGCCACAGCTGGTAGACGCCATAAGCCGCGCCGACTGTGCCCCCGAGACACAATCCCAGGCCCAAGCCGAGGACGAGTCTGACGCCAGGGCGGAGGCGTGATATCAGGCCCGGCACGGTTTTCTGGCTCATACCTTCAGTTCCTGGCAGTTGGCGACTGCACCTCATTGCGTAAAACATGGCTTGCAGGGATCTCTGCAACGACTTTGGCCTTCACCGGCACTCCTCCAATGGCATGGGTGGGATCGCCGATCGCCTCAGCGCTGGAGCCCGAAGGGAGCAGCCGCCCACCTAGGCGGATTTCGTCGACGGCGCATCTACATCCGTGACGTCCCATGAACATGGCAGTGAATCTTGGGACGGAGCGAATGTCGTTTGCAGCAGCTCGACCGTCAGCCTGCCTTGTTACCAGCTCTGCCGATACGAGAAAACCGGCAGTTGCCAGCCGCGCCAGATGGCCAGAAGGCGAAGTGCCAAACCGGCGGCGAAGCTGATGGCCGTGTTCAGGTCGCAGGCAACCCCAAGCGTGCTCAGGCCGATAAACAGGACACATGTGGCGAGCGAGACGACGGCATAGAGTTCGCGTCTGAACACCACGGGTATTTGATTGCACAGCACATCACGGGCGACTCCGCCACAGATGCCGGTGATCATGCCGGACATGATTATCACGGGGGCGGTATAGCCCATCTCCATGGCAACGCTGCAGCCGATGAGCGAAAAGGCAATTAGGCCCATGGCGTCCAGCGCGAGGAAGAAGCGCTTCAGACGGACCATATATGGCGCCACCACAATGGTCGCCAGTCCGGCGCAGACGACCAGGCCGATGTATTCGGGGTGCTGCGTCCAGCCGACGGGGAAGTGGCCAAGGATCAGGTCGCGGATAGTGCCGCCGCCCAGCGCGGTGACGAAGGCGACCACGGCAACGCCAAAGATGTCCATGTTGCGACGCCCGGCTGCAAGCGCGCCAGACATCGCCTCCGCCGCAATGGCGACAACGTAAATGAAAGTCAGCAAAACTCGGGACGGCTAAAAGCGACGCTCGGCTTGGTCCGAGCATCGAGGCGCCTCTCCCTCTGTCCTTTTACCTGAGAGTTTGGGCTATCGCAGACAGCCTGCCCCTTCGGTGGGCCGACGCTTCAAGAGCGTGTCGTGGCCTCTCTCCAGTTGGCGAATTGCTTCTGCGGTTTGGTGTGCCTGAGCGATTATGGGAGCTTGCGCCTTCGGCGGAGGCGAAGGCCCCTCTCTCCCGCAGAACAAAGCCGATTATCGATGTGGCGAATGCTTCTCGTCAACCGTATGCCCTGGACAGCAGCAATTCCCACGGGCGTGTCGCCAGGGCCTTCATGAATGGCCGATCAAGACACCAACCAACCGCGCGGGATCTCCGCGCAAGCGAATAGCCCGTGCCGATGGCGCTGCGCGCCTGGCATGAAATTTTGTGAGCGCGGGCTCAACGGTACCCGCTGCTTGGTCTGGTTGATGGCGCATCACTGGGTGGCGTGCTCGGCAACGTTTGGGCTGGGCGTGTCGCTCACCAGCGCTGCAGACTTCAGCAGCCGCGGCTCGGCCTGCTGACGCGTCGGGGACTCCTTGCTCGGTGACCGCAGTACACGGGCGATGCGGACTTCCTACTTGGTGAATTGCAGGTCTCTCAACCATCACCTTCCCTTTGAAAGCCGCGTTTGCTCGATCACAACGGACCCAGCAGATCAGCCAATTTACCAAGCTGGTCACAAGTAAAGCCTCATAGACTGAGGCATGCGCTGCAAGAAGAGGATCGACGCCCGGGCCTACTCGCACGAGAGTTGACGCCGAAGCCAGAATGAGCCGCCGTGCCGAAGGGGTACTGCGCCGTCCTGGATCTTGAAATAGCTTGCGGAATCAACGATGTGCATGACCTGTCAGGCTCAGCTGTCGTCGCCAATTTGACAGAAAACGGCTCACTTCTGCCTCGGCGCCAACAGACATGATGGCCCTGGACGCCTCACGGCAGCTATGGAACGCGCGTGTTGATCCACGCCGGCGCACCTACGCCGCGGGCATCTACACCCACCTGCGCGACCGCTGAGGCATTGTCTACGACCAGCCCATCGTGCTCAACGAGCGCCAGGCTGGCGTGGCCATCGAAGACGTCGAGCAGTTCAACCGCGCCGAGGGCCGCATCCGCCTGAGCCTGCTGTGTGTGGACTCGCATAGCCACACTTCGGGGGCCATGGGGCTCGCGAAACTGCTGGGGTTCGATTCGTGCCCGTGCCTGCGTAACCTGACTGAGCGAAACCTGTTTCTACCTCAACCGTTTTCGATTCCCGACGAGCTTGAAAGCGTCGTTGACCAGCGCATTTCGCTGTGCGCCATCGAGCGCGGCTGGGACGAGTTGCTACGGCTGGCGGCCTCCATCCGTACCGTCCGGGTGTCGGCCGCCCTGGCACTGCAGCGCCTCGGGCCCGCCGCACGCGGTGATCCCGTGCACCGCGCAGCCGACCACCTGGGACGGTTGCTTCGCACGATCTACCTGTCGGACTACATGGCCGTGGACGACTTCCGGCGCAAAATTCACACGCTGCTGGACCGTAGTGAATCCGTCCACCAACTCCAGCGCGCCATCTACAACGGCCGGGTGGCCACTGAGCGCGGTGGGCGGCAAGACGAAATGCAGACGATCTCCGGCTCGCACGCCTTGCTGGCTAACCTGGTCCTTGCCTCGAATACCAGCAAGATGCACGACGTGGTCTTCGCGCTGCGCGGCAGTGGCATGCGCATCGAAGACGACTGGCTGCGGCGCATCGGGCCGGCGCACTTCGGGCACATCAACTTCCGCGGGACGATGCGCTTTGGCGTGGAGCGGTACGTCGAGTCCTTGATCCAGGCACGAGGTGAACGATTCTCCAGTCTGCAAGCAGGCTGATCCCAAGGCCTCCGCCGTGCAGACGCCAGTCTGCGCCAATGAAAAGCGACAGGCCTGGGGAGTTGTAACCCCTTTTTTTGCATCCGGAACCCTCTTGACCTTGCCACGGAGGGAAGGTTCACACTACGGTGCTGTAGGCACCTGACAGCCCTGTGCGCTTGACATCGGGCAACTAAACTACCGTCATGTGGCGTGTGTTCCGGATCGCGATGATGTGGCTGCTTGCCGTCGCGCTACCCCTGCAGGGCAGCGTCGCGGCCACGCTGCGCGTGTGCGGTCCGGGCCATGAGCGCATGGCGGCAGTGATGGCCCACGTGGTGCACGACCACGCCTCACATCACCACGACGATGGTGCGGCCCTCTCGCACGACGAGGCCAGCTCCGCCACCCAGGACCTTTACAAGAACGCCCAGCATGCGTGCAGCGCTTGCGCGGCCTGTTGTGTCACGGCTGCCCTGCCCGCCACGGCAATGAGCTTCGAGGCGGCCATCGAGGCTGTTGGGCCTCCGCCTGCCTTTCTCCCCAGTCCTGCTGCTTTCCTGACGGACGGCCCGGACCGTCCACCCCGATTCCTGCTCGTCTGACGCGCCCCCGGCGCGGGTAAGTGTTCGGCCTCCTCACGGAGGTGCGTCGCTCATGGCCCGCCGTCGATCACGTCACTCGCCCTGCCGGCCGCCTTGGCGCAGCCGGTACCGGGCCTCGCTGTAGCGAGCAGTTCCATGAAATCGATCACCCGCACCGCCACACTGGCGGTGCTCATCCTTGCCCCGGCGCTCGCCGTGGCACAAGGCAGCGCCACGCCCGCGGCGCCGCAATCCGTCTACCGCTCCGCCTTCGAGGGCTACCGCCCCTTCGCTGACGAGCCGGTGCGCTCCTGGCGCGAAACCAACGACACCGTCGGTCGCATCGGCGGCTGGAGAGCCTATGCGCGCGAGGCGCAGTCCGGCGACGCCCAACCCACTGCTGCCGGCACCAGCGCACCCGCTGCCGCCTCCACAAGCGGCGCTCATTCGAACCATCACGCTCCGGCCAGGCCATGACGACGCGATCCGCTCAGAACAACGACAGCTTGCGCGCCTGGCCGCGCAAGCGCCTGGCCGCCGCCGTGCTGGCGATGCTTACCCTCGGCGGCTGCTCCAGCACCGCCGTCCAGCAGAACCTGGGCGCGGCCCAGGAGGTCGCCAGCCAGCAGCTGGGCACGCAGCTCAAGTGGCTCGACTCCGAGGAAGCACGCCAGGAGGCTCGTGCCGAGGTCGATCGCCTGCTACAGCAGCCGCTGTCGGGTGACGACGCGGTGCGCATTGCGCTGGCCTACAGCCCGGCGCTGCAGACGCTGCTCTCCGAGTCCGCGGCCTCGTCGCTGAGCGTCACGCAGTCGGCCCGGCTGCCCAACCCGGTCTTCGCCTTCGAGCGCGCCGTGCGCGGCAGTGGCGACCATCGGGAGCTGGAAATCGGCCGTGCGCTGAGCTTCTCGTTGCTGGACGTGCTGCTGCTGCCGGCACGCTCGCGCATCGCCACGGCTCAACAGCAGCAGATCCGCCTGCGCATGGCGGGCGACGTCGTCCAGTCGGCGACGCAGGCGCGCCAGGCCTGGGTGCGCGCGGTGGCCGCCGCCCAGACACAGGTCTACTTCGAGCAGGTCAAGGAGGCGGCCGACGCGGGGGCGGAGCTCGCGCGTCGCATGCAGTCGGCCGGCAACTTCAATCGCCTGCAGCGTGCCCGTGAGCAGGTCTTCAGTGCAGAAGCGGTGGCGCAGCTGGCCCGCGCGCGCCAGGAGGCCCAATCCAGCCGCGAGGCGCTCGTGCGCGCGCTGGGGCTCAACGAGGCCCAGGCCCAGGCGCTGAAGCTGCCCGAGCGGCTGCCGGACCTGCCGGCCGCACCGCGCGAAGAGCAAAGCGTGCTGAAGGCCGCGCTCGACCAGCGCCTGGACATGCGCCAGGCCAGCTCGGAGCTGGAGGCCTCGGCCCGGGCGCAAGGCCTCACCACGGCCACCAGCGTGTTCAACCACGTGGAGCTGGGCATCATGCGCAACAGCGAGACGGGTGAGCCACACCAGCGCGGCTTCGAGCTGACCCTGCCGCTGCCCATCTTCGACGCCGGCGACGCGGTGCGAGGTGCCGCCCGGGCGCGCTACATGGCTGCCGTCAATCGCACGCAGCAGCTGGCCGTGGACGCCGCCTCGCAGGTGCGCGAGAACTACGGCGCCTATCGCACCGCCTACGACCTCGCGCGCCACTGGCGCGACGAGATCGTGCCGCTGCGCAAGACCATCTCCGACGAGAACCTGCTTCGCTACAACGGGATGCTCATCGGCGTGTTCGAGCTGCTGGCCGACGCGCGAGACCAGGTCGCCAGCGTCGCCCAGGCCCTCAACACCCAGCGCGACTTCTGGCTCGCCGACGCGGCGCTGCAGGCAGCGCTCATCGGGCGCCCGGCTGCCTCGGGCATTTCCTTGCAAGCCGCGCCGGCCGCCAGTAGCGGCGGCAGCGCCGGTGGCCACTGACCACCGCGCACGACACTTTTTGGAGCTCTCTCATGACGACGAATCGACGTCGCTTCCTTGCCGGGTCCGCGGCCGTGGCCGCCGCCTCGGTAAGCCAGGTGGCCATGGCCGCATTGCCCGAGCCAGTGCTGCAGACCAAGCCCGACACCATGCCGCCGCTGGTACCCAACACGGGCCGGCCCTACAACCCCGTGGTCACGCTCAACGGCTGGACCTTGCCCTGGCGCATGAATGGCGGCGTCAAGGAGTTCCACCTGGTGGCCGAGCCCGTGGTGCGCGAGATGGCACCAGGCTTCAAGGCGCACCTGTGGGGCTACAACGGCCAGTCGCCCGGGCCGACCATCGAGGTGGTCGAGGGCGACCGGGTGCGCATCTTCGTGACCAACAAGCTGCCCGAGCACACGAGCGTGCACTGGCACGGCCAGCGCCTGCCCAACGGCATGGACGGCGTCACGGGCCTGACGCAGCCCGGCATCCCGCCGGGCAAGACCTTCGTCTACGAGTTCGTGGCGCGCCGGCCCGGCACCTTCATGTACCACCCCCACGCCGACGAGATGACGCAGATGGCCATGGGCATGATGGGCTTCTGGGTCACGCATCCCAAGGCCAGGCACCCGCTCATCGACGAGGTGGACCGGGACTTCTGCTTCCTGCTCTCCGCCTACGACATCGACCCCGGCAGCTACACGCCGCGGATCATGACGATGCTGGACTTCAACCTGTGGACGTTCAACAGCCGCGTCTTCCCCGGCATCGACTCGCTCAACGTCCGCAGGAACGACCGCGTGCGGCTGCGCATCGGCAACCTCACGATGACGAACCACCCGATGCACATCCACGGGCACGAGTTCGCCATCACCGGCACGGACGGCGGCCCCACGCCGCGCAGCACGCGCTGGCAGGAGGTGACGACCGACATCGGCGTGGGCCAGATGCGGCAGCTGGAGTTCATCGCCGACGAGGAGGGCGACTGGGCCTTCCACTGCCACAAGAGCCACCACACGATGAACGCCATGGGCCACAACGTGCCCACGATGATCGGCGTGGACCACAGCGGTGTGGCCGGCAAGATCAGCAAGCTCATCCCCGACTACATGGTCATGGGCGAGCGCGGCATGGCTGACATGTCCGAGATGACCATGCCGCTGCCCGACAACACCGTGCCCATGATGACCGGCGAAGGTCCCTTCGGCTCGGTCGAGATGGGCGGCATGTTCAGCGTCATCAAAGTGCGCCGCGATCAGAAGCCCGGCGACTACTCGGACCCGGGCTGGTTCAAGCACCCCGCAGGCACCGTGGCCTACGAATGGACCGGCGCGCTTGCCGAGCCCGCGCGCTCCAGCGACGCCGGCCGCAGCGCGATGCCCCGCGCCGACAAGGCTGCAGCCCCCACCGAGGTGCAGGTGCGCAAGCCCACCGGCCACGGCGGCCATTGACGACTGCCAGTCAGAAAGCAGGACCCATGAAAGCAGCTCACCGAACCCTTGGCGGCCTCACTCTGGCGCTGGCTTTGTGCGCGGGCCTGGCCTGGAGCCCGGCGCAGGCGCACGGCGACCAGGACCACGCCAAGCCCACCGGCCCCGTGCGCAAGGAGCAAAAGGACTGGGGCATCGCCGGCGAGGCCCGGGACGCCCGCCGCACCATCGAGGTCGCCATGGGCGACGACATGCGATTCACGCCCAGCGCCATCAAGGTGCGCCAGGGCGAGACCGTGCGCTTCGTCGTCCGCAATCGCGGCCAGCTGATGCACGAGTTCGTCATCGGCGACGAGAAGGCCAACGCCGAGCACGCGGCGCTGATGGTCAAGTTTCCCGACATGGAGCATGACGAGCCCTACATGGCGCACGTCGTGCCGGGCAAGCAAGCCCAAGTGGTCTGGACCTTCAACCGCCCGGGCACTTTTCAATTCGCCTGCCTCATTGCCGGCCATTACCAGTCAGGCATGGTGGGCTTCATTGAGGTCACTGCACGATGAAAACGCAACGACGCCGCCTCCTGCTGGCGCTGGCCGTGCTGCATGTTGGTCCACTGGCACACGCCGCCGGCGCGCCGCTCGTGGAGGTCTGGAAGAGCCCGACCTGCGGCTGCTGCAAGGACTGGATCACGCACCTGGAAGCCAACGGCTTTCGTACCAAGGTGCATGACAGCGGCAACAACGCCATGCGCAGCCGTGTGGGAATCGACGTCAAGTACGGCTCCTGCCACACGGCGCTCATAGGCGGCTACGCGCTTGAGGGCCATGTGCCCGCGCGCGAGATCCAGCGCCTGCTCAAGGAGCGCCCCGCCGCCATCGGACTGGCCGTGCCCGGCATGCCCGTGGGCTCGCCCGGCATGGACGGCCCGGATTACGGCGGCCAGAAGGACCCCTATGACGTGCTGCTGCTGCGCAAGGACGGCACGGCCCTCACCTACCAAACCTACCGCTGAAGAAGGGACTCATCCATGAAGAAGCTCATCCTCGCCGCGCTACTGGGCGCTGCCGGCATCCTGCCCGCGGCTGCCCAGACGTCCGACGCCGACCACGCCGCGCACCATCCCGCCGGGGCCGCGTCGGCCGCACCGGCCGCCAACTTGACCGATGGAGAAGTGCGGCGCATCGACAAGGCCAATGGCAAGGTCACCCTCAAGCACGGCGAGATCAGGAACCTGGACATGCCGGGCATGACCATGGTGTTCCAGGCCAAGGACGCCGCGATGCTCGACGCCGTCAAGGTGGGCGACAAGGTGCGCTTCCACGTCGAGAAGCAGGATGACGCCTTTGTCGTCACGGAGATGCAGCCGGCCCAGTGACCGTGGCCGGCCCCGGGATGTGCAAGCTGCCCGGGTCCGCTGGCCCACCTTTCGCTCGCACCAGGCGAGCACCCGGAGAGTCCTCGGTTCTCCTGGGCAACGAGGGTTCCCTCCGGGCCCGGTTCAGGCGGCAAGGAAGGCTGCACTCGCGAATGCGCCGCCGATGGGGAACACGCGTTGCCACGCCAGCGTGCCGGATGACCGGCGCCTGGTCTGGGCAGAGCCATGTGCATGCATGGACCACCGCTGCAATAGCGGCCGGGGAGGCGGATCAGGCCTGTGTGCACTGCCGCATTGCTGGCGGCGTGCCTGTGTGGCTTTGTCGAAAGGTCCGATCCATGCAACCTCCTTCAATGGTTTCCTCGCTCGTGTCGCGTGCTGGCGTGGCCGCTGCCGCTTTGGCGCTGGCTCTGCCGTTTCCTGCCGTCCAGGCCCAGGAAAGTGGGCCTGGCCGCGGCCTCACGGCCACATTCGAGGTTGATTTCCTGAAGTCGATGATTGACCACCACTACTCGGCGCTGCGCATGTCCGAGCTTGCCGCCGGGACCGACACGACGCGCAACCCTGAACTGGGACGCTACGGCGAGGGCACCTCGCCCACGCCGGGCACCGCGGCCACGACGGCCAGGGCCCTCTCGGGCAGCATCCGCTCCATGGCCCGCGAGGAGAACCGCGTGCAGCGCGAGGAGATTGGCAAGGCGCAGATGTTCCTGAGGACGTGGTACGGCCAGACCCACGAGCCGCAGCTCACCGACATGGGACGCCAGCAGATCCAGTTGCTCGAAGGAACGGCCGCCGGCGCCGAGTTCGACCACACCTTCCTGGAAACCATGGCGCGGCACCACTACATGGCCGTGACCATGGCCACCGACTGCCTGGTGGCTGCGGACGTCAAGCATGTCCCGCTGCAGCGCTATTGCAGCGGTATCCAGCACATGCAGATCAACGGCATCAGCGAGATGCGCGACATGCTATGCAACCGCTTCAAGTTCTGCGACTACCAGCCGCTGCAGGGGCTGCGTGGCCGGCACACCGGCAGCGATGGTGAGCCGGGCGCCGGTGGCTGATACACAGCTCGGACGCACCTTGCAGCGCACCCGGACAGCCCATTGATGCGGATCAATCCGGTGGGGGTGGGCTGCCGTAGCATCAAGGCGTCCTTCCTACACGGCTGGTTTTTTCGCACCCATCCATGCGCTGTGCATTGCGGCCTCAACTGAACCGCGTCATCGCCCGGCTGATGTGCTGGGTGATGCTGTTCGGGTGGCTGGCTGGCGCTGCCAATGCCTGCGTACTGCAGGCCACTTTGGCTGCCACGGCGGCACATGCCGCCGCGCATGAGCATGCGGCAGGTGGGGCTGGTGGCCATCATCATCACGAAGCGGCCAGCATCGCGCTCGGGCACGGCGCCTTCGACGCTGAGGCGGCGCCAGGACAAGTGGCATGTAAGAGCCTGTGCGACAGCGAGCAAAGCGCCGTAGCAAAGGCCGGCACGGGCGACGCGCTCTCGTTGGCCTGTACCGCGGCGGCTACGCCCGGCTCGTACCTGATCCTGCCGGCAGTCGCTGTGGCACGTGCACCACGTCCTGATGCCGGCACCCTGCCGGCACCGCCGCCCATTCCCATCGCGTTACTGCGGCTCACGATCTAGAGCCAATCCCTGCCAGCCCGCTTGAGCACGCCATCACGGACCGTGCCCGGCGGGCTGCGCGTCCTGGCCCTGCACGACAGCGCGTCGGCGCGGGCGCCCGATGTCTCGTCCCTACCATCTCCCTTGGAGATCCACACCATGGCACGTCGCCCCCTGGCCATCACGGCCCTCCTGGCCGCCTTCTCGCTTGGCGCTTGCGCCCAACTCAAGCCCGATGAGCACGCCGCGCACCATCCCGAAGGCGCATCCGCACCCGCAGCATCTACCCCGGCGGCGCCGGCGGTGGCGGGCACCGAACAAGCCAGCCCGATGGGCTCGGCGAACCAGATGGCCCGCATGGACCAGCACATGAAGGCCATGCGCGAGATGCACGAGAAGATGGCCCGCGCGAGCACGCCCAAGGAGCGGGAGGCGCTGATGGCCGAGCACATGAAGCTCATGCAGGAGGGGATGGGCAGCATGCGCCCCGGCGCGGGCATGGGCGGCATGGGCGGCATGGGGATGATGGGCGGCGCCACGACGCCTGCCGACCCGACATCGCGCATGCAGATAATGGAAAAGCGCATGGACATGATGCAGTCCATGATGGAGATGATGATGGACCGCATGCCGGCCCCTGCTGCCAAGCCCTGATGCCGACCGCCGCACCTCCTTGCGAAGGAGAGAAGCTGCGGCGGCCAAGGCTTGACCTTCCCACGATGGGAGGGTCTACGTTTCACTTGTTGCCGGCTCGCCGAGCCGACGCCCAAGAAGAAGCCTGGAACATGGACACCTCCCATCACCACGACACCTCTGGCACCGGTCAGGGCGGCGGCTCACGAAGAAGCCCGTGGACCGCGGTCATCGTCATGCTGCTACTCATCGGCGGCTTCTACCTGCTGCGTGAGCATTGGGGCCACGTCGCCGGCTTGTGGCCGTACCTGCTGCTGCTGGCCTGCCCGCTGATGCACTTGTTCGGCCATGGCAGTCACGGCCATGGCCACCACCACGGAGGCTCGAACACACGCAACGGGTCGTCACCGGACGGCAAGTGGTGATGCCATGGATGAACATGTCAACCACCACGCCGGCCACGGCCCTGCGGCGGGCGCCGGGCAGGGCCATGACCATGGGCACCACCACCACGGTACGCAGGCTGCGCTGAAGGATCCGGTGTGCGGCATGGCCGTGACCGAGGCCTCGCCGCACCATCTGGAGCATGCCGGCCGGCCCTACTGGTTCTGCAGCGCGCGCTGCAAGGACAAGTTCGCCGCCGAGCCGCAGCGCTACGCCGTCGCGGACACGACGCCTGCCGCGGCACCGGCCGCTCCAGCGCCCGCGGGCACGATCTACACCTGCCCGATGCACCCGGAGATCCGCCAGGACCGCCCGGGCAACTGTCCCAAGTGCGGCATGGCGCTGGAGCCGCTGCTGCCCGACCTCGACGCCGAGGAGCGCAACCCGGAGCTGGAAGACTTCACGCGGCGCTTCTGGTGGACGCTGCCGCTGACGGTGGTCGTGACGCTGCTGGCGATGGTGGGGCACTGCCTGGGGCTCTTCGACATGGCCGCCCATAGCTGGATCGAGCTGGCGCTCTCCGCCCCGGTGGTGCTGTGGGCGGGCTGGCCCTTCTTCGTGCGCTGGGCGCAGTCGCTGGCCAACCACAGCCCCAACATGTGGACGCTCATCGGCACGGGTGTCGGCGCCGCCTTCCTCTATAGCGTGGTGGCCACCGTGGCGCCGCAGGCCTTCCCCGCGTCCTTCGTCGCCATGGGGCGCGTCGCGGTGTACTTCGAAGCCTCGGCCGTGATCGTCTCGCTCACGCTTCTGGGCCAGATGCTGGAGTTGCGCGCTCGCAGACCTCGGCCGCCATCAAGTCGCTGCTGGGCCTGGCTCCGAAGACCGCGCGGCGCATTCCCCCCGACGGCGGCGAGGAGGACGTGCCACTCACGCACGTGCACGTGGGCGACCTGCTGCGCGTGCGCCCGGGCGAGAAGGTGCCGGTGGACGGCGCCGTCGTCGAAGGCGCCAGCGCCGTGGACGAGTCCATGCTCACCGGCGAGCCCGTGCCCGTGACCAAGCGCGCCGGCGACAAGCTCATCGGCGCCACGCTCAACACCAGCGGGGCCCTCGTGATGCGCTCCGAGCGCGTGGGCGCGCAGACCATGCTGTCGCAGATCGTGCAGATGGTGGCGCAAGCGCAGCGCTCGAAGGCGCCGATGCAGCGCATGGCCGACCAGGTGGCCGGCTGGTTCGTCATCGTGGTGGTGGGCATCGCGCTGCTGACCTTCTTCGCCTGGGGCGTGAGGTGGGCCGCCGCGTGATCAAAGCGGCGTTCGATGGAGGAGACCTTGCCAGTGACGCCGGCGTGGTGTTGCTGCGCCAGGTCGATGAACACCTCGGGCTCACGCGCGCGGCAGCGCGCGTGTTCGACGACCGGCGCCGCCAGGCCAGCGTCACGCACGGCGAGCGCGACATGCTTGCTCAGCGTGTGTACGGGTTGTGCTGTGGCTGGGAGGACATGAGCGACCACAACGTGCTGCGGCACGACTTGGCGCTGCAGACGGCCGTGGGGCGCGTGGACGAACTGGCTTCGGGGCCGACGCTGAGCCGGCTGGAGACGGCGGCCACGCCGGCCCATGCAGCTGCCCTCAATGGCGTGTTGCTGGAGCAGTTCATCGCCGGCCATGCGCGGGCTCCGAAGGAGCTGGTGCTCGACATCGACGCCACGCACGTGCCACTGCACGGTGAGCAATAGCGCGTCCACTTCCATCGCTACTACGACAACTATTGCTACCTGCCGCTGTACGTGTTCTGCGGCCAGGAGATGTTGGCATGCGTGTGCGCCCGAGCAGCCGGAACCCAGCCAGCGTGCTCAGCGCGCTTGTGAAGCTGCTGGTGCGGCGGCTGCGCCAAGCCTGGCCCGATGTGCGCGTGATCGTGTGCGCGGACTCGGGGTTTTACCGCCCGCAGGCATTGCGGCGCTTCGAGCGCTGGGGCGTGGATTACGTCATCGGGCTGCAAAAGAACTCGGCACTGCTGCAGCGCGTGGCGCTGGCCGAGCTGTACCTGGCCGACGCCTACAAGGACAGTGGTATCAAGCAGCGCCTCAGCGGCGAGTTCAGCTATGGCGCCAAGACCTGGGGCCGCGAGCGCCGCGTCATCGCGCGGCTGGAACACTACGCGCGCGGGGCCAACCCGCGCTTCATCGTCACCAGCCTCACCGGCGATGCCGAGCTGCTCTACGAGCGGCTGTACTGCGCCCGCGGCGAAGCCGAGAACCGCATCAAGGAAGCGCAGCTCGACCTCTTCGGCCGGCGCGCGAGCTGCCACAAGTACCAAGCCAACCAGTTGCGGCTGCTGCTCGCAGCGCTGGCCTACACGCTCATGGTGCAACTACGCCGGCTGGCCCTGCAAGGCACGGAGCTGGCCCAGGCCTGTACCGCCACCATCCGCACCCGGCTGCTCAAGATCGGCGGGGTCATCGTGCGCAACACGCGCCGCGTGCGGCTGTTCCTGGCCTCGCACCACCCGCTGTAGCACGTCTTCGCAGCCGCAGCGCGAGCTCTGGCCAGCCCTTGATCTGGTCCGAGTGCTGTCCCCGGCACGCTGATGAACAACGGGGGAAGGGGGTGGTGCGTCCGCCACCTGCAAAAAGCTCCTGTGTCTTGGCTGATCTACCTCATTGCTGGCCCAGCCTGGCCCTCAACCTCACCAACGGCACCGCCTCAGCGCCTTGGTGAAACATCCGGGCTAGACGGGCGAGCGAGCGTTCCAGATTCCGCTGGTGGCGCCCGCGCCGCAGCGGCTGCCTGAGATCCTCTCGCGCGAGGAGTTGCAGCGGGTGTTCGCCGCGGCGTGCCATCTCAAGGCGCGTACCTTCCTGATGGTGGGCTACGGTACGGGGCTGCGCGTGTCCGAGCTGTGCCGCCTGTGCGTGCCGACATCGACAGCGCGGCCGACCGGCTGCGCATCCGCGTCGTGCAGGGCAAGGGCGGCAAGGACCGATACGTGCCGCTGGCGGCGGACGTGCTGGAGGTGCTGCGGGCTTGGTGGCGCCAAGCCCGTCCCCGGCAGTGGCTCTTCACGGCAGCCAGCGACACCTCCCAGGCGCTGGAGCGCCGGGTGGGCCAGCGTTGGTACTACACGGCCTGCACGCGCGCGGGCATCACCAAGCATGGCGGCATCCACACGCTGCGCCACTGCTGCGCGACGCACCTGCCGGAAGCGGGAGTAGATCTGCACATATGTGCTGCCCCCGTACGACGGGAGGGCGGTTCAAGTCGGCCGGGTGTTGCCATGACTGTGTTGCTGCCTGCCAATCCGATAGTCAATTGAAAAATCCTCGCGGCCCCATTTGCACTGTCTCGGCGCGTGAATTCACCAGCGATGCTGAAGCCGTTCGGGCGCTGGAGATGACTTATCCCCCGTAAGAGCCAGTCCAGGGATTTTGAACTTATTGTCCCCTTCGAGGAGCGATCCGCCTTCAGAGGGATGGCATTGGCACACCAGTGCGCCGATATTCCCGTCACTCGCTGCCTTTCGTGAGATCGAAATTCTCCAGAAGGACTTGGATCACTGAAAGTTGCGCCCATGGAGTGCGGCGCCTGGATCTGTGCCGGAGTCGCAGTCGTGCCCGTGGCGCAGGAAGAAGGTTTTGAACCTGCATACGGTGCATTGCAACGGAGCCCTGTCGAGTCCTTCTGGCGACGCCAGCTTCACCCGCTGTCCCAAGTTGGCAATACCGCTGTCATGACTTTTGACATCAAGGAGGAAAGCTCGAATACCACCACCCATATCCCGTGTGCACACGATCCCATGGGCGCGTCCAACAGCGTCGCCCGTTCATACATGCCTGTGCATTTCCCATGCACGACCTCGTCAGGAAGCTCCATGGAAACTACCCAGCAAACGACCGCCGAAACTACACATGACGCCGTCGTGGCGTCGCGAGCCCAGCGCCATGGCAAGGACCAGCGCTATTTCGACCTGATGGCCTATATCGTCTCGAACACCATCTCGGGCGAGATCATGGCGGTAGAAAACTACTCAGAGATGGTGCCGCTGCTGCCCAACACCGACGCCAAGATCGACACCGTCAAGCAGGCGGTTGAGGAGTCCAAGCACATCAAGATGCTTGCGAGCCTGGGCAAGCGGCTCGACTACAACGTCAAGACCGAGATCGTCGAGCCGCAGTGGCGCAACATCCGCCATCATTTCTCCACGGCGGTCAAGAAGAAGAATCTGGCGTCGTGCCTGATCATTCAAGATCTGATGACGGAGACGATGGCCATCGTCCTGTACAAGACGCTGCAGCGGGACACCGACCCCGACACGGCGCAGGTCGCCAAGCTGATCCTCGCCGACGAGATCGAGCACCTGGGCATCGGCGTGCAGCGCATCAAGGAAATGCTTGACGAGGACGCCGACAACGTCCACGACAGTCTGGTCTGGGCGCACCACCGTGTCATGCCCGAGCTCTTCAGCATGATCAGTACCAGCTGCCACTCGCTGTGCGGCGAACTGCAGGTCAACTGCGCCGGCATCGGCCTGGACAGCATCGCTACCGACATCGAGGCGCTGCGCGTGGACGCGCTCGACGCCTACATGGAAACGCTGGACCTGGTCGGCTTCGACACCAAGGTCACGATGCCGCTGATCGCCAGCATGTCGAGCTACGGTGTGCAGCCCCAGGCCGACCTGCGCCTACGCAGCGACGTCGCGCCGAGCTGCAGTTCCTCCGGGTCGAGCTGCAGTACTTCGGCTGCGCCGAACTGCGGCAGCACTCCCAGCCGCTGCTGCTGAACGCCTCCCCTGGCTGACACGGAGGCCACGCCATGAACGGTGTGCAGGCGGTACTCGAATTCATCGTCTACGAGGGAACGCTGCTGGCGCTGCTGTTCTACGGCGTGGCCCTGGCCGTCACGCTGCTGCAGCAAGGCATCGGACGCAAGCTCAACGACGCGCTGGGGCGGACGTCGCTGGAAACCGGCGCGGTGCTCGCTGCCACGGCGGGCGCGGTCACGCCGTTCTGCTCGTGCTCCACGGTGCCGGTCCTCTCAGGGATGCTCAGGTCCCGGGTGCGCTTCGGCGTCTGCTTCACCTTCCTGATCGCCTCGCCCGTGATCAATGAAGGCGTGCTGCTGGTGCTGCTGCGGCAGTACTCGGTGTCCACCGCCGTGGTGTTCCTGCTGGTGGCATCGATGCTGTCGGTGGCCTTCGGACTGCTCGTGGATCGGGCCGGCATGGCGCGCTACGTGCGCCTGGAGGCGCAGCCTGACGTCGACGGCGCGACGCGGATCGACTCGGCGACCGTGTCCCGCGTGCCCTGGCCGTCGCGACTTCGCTTTGCCTCGATGGCGGCCTGGGGCGAGTTGCGTGCATCGGCGCCGTACCTGGCCGTGGGCATCGCTATCGGCGCACTGATCTTCGGCTACGTGCCGCAGGACGCCATCGTGGCGCTGCAGCAGCGGTATCCGGGCATCGTGCTGATTTTCGTGCTGGCCCTGGTGGGCGTGCCGTTCTACGTCAACTCGACGATGGTCGTGCCCATCGCGCTGGCCCTGCTGGAAAAGGGGCTGTCCATCGGACCGGTGACCGCGTTCCTGGTTTCTTCGGCTGGCACCAGCATCCCCGAGATGATCATGCTGTCCCGGCTGTTCAAGGCGCCCCTCCTCGTGTCCCACGTCGTGACGATCGTTGCCTCGGCGACCGTCATCGGTATCGCGCTGGAGTGGGCAGCGCACTTCCTCTGACCACTGGAGAATTGACATGCGAAACCCCCTCTCGATGCTGTGCTGGCTGCTGCCCGGATGCGGCACTGGCACCGGCACCAAGTCCTACGATGCCGAGTCCGTGCGCGCCCTGCTTGACAAGGACAACATCGGCATCCTGTCCGCGTCGTGCTGCGATGCCACGTCATCGCCGCGCGACGAGGAGCTCAAGGCCAACTTGCTGCAGGCGATGCAGCAAGCAGAGATCGAGCGCGCGGTGGTGTGCCAGACCATCACGGCAGCTCAGCGCCACCTGCGCGAGCTATCGACCAGCGCCGACGGCCCTCAGAAGCAGCTCATCGCCAACGTGACCACGCTGTTCCAGTCGCACGGCCTGGGCATCTTCCCGTTGCTGATCATCAACGGCCGCGTCGCCTTCTACGGAGGCGTGCCCAGCGTCGAGCAGATCCGCCAGCGCCTACAGCGCCAACCCCTGACCTCCCTGGGAGCCTGAACATGAGCCGGACCCTGCGCAGCGAGCCGTTCTCGGCCTCGCGGATCCTTGTCACCGGAGCCACCGGCTATGTCGGTGCCCTCATCGTCGCGTCGCTGCTGCGCGACACCAACGCCCGCATCGTCTGCCTCACGCGTGCCGCGCACGATCGCACCGCGCTGCTGGCGCCGATCAAGGAGGAGTGGGAAACACAGGCGCGCTACCGCTGGTCGGCCGCCGTTGACGCGCGCATCGAGCAGGTGGTGCTGCCCAACGACCTGGCCGACGTGCCCAACTTGGCCGCTCGGCTTGAAGGTGTGGACGAGATCGTCCACTGCGCGGGCTGCCTGGACTATTACGACGTGGCCAAGCTGCAGGCGGTGAACGTCTTCTACACGGCGCACCTGCTGGTGCTGGCCAAGCATCTGAAGGTCAAGCGCTTCGTCTACGTGTCCACGGCGTACAGCTCGGGCTACCAGGACCAGCCTACGCCCGAGGATCTGCTGACCGAGCCGCAGGGCGATCCCACGCAGTACACCCGCACCAAGCGCGAGGCCGAGCGCCTGGTGGCCACGAGCCATGTTCCCTTCGTCGTCATCCGGCCCTCCATCCTCATCGGCACCAGCGACACGGGCCGCTACAGCGGCAAGCGCTATGGGCTGTACCAGCAGTGGATGGGGCTGGAGCGTCTGGCCTGCGACCGCTACCACGAGGAGTTCCACACGGTAGCGCCGCGCATGCCGCTCAACGTGCTGCACCAGGACTCGTTCTGCGAAGCCTTCAAGGCGGCCTACCGGTGGATCCCGCATGGCGCATTCATGAACTTGGTGTCCGATCCGCACTGCTCGCCGTCGATGCGCGACCTGTGGGACATGTGGTTCGAGGTCACGCGCCCGGCGCGCGTGTACTACTACCCGACCATCGACGACGTGCCGATGAAGTCGATTCACATGCGCCAGCGCGCCTACCTGACCTTCGCGCAGGTCAACCTGGAGATTGCCTCGCACCACTGGCAGTTCGAGACGGGATGGATCCAGCAGCTGCGCGACAACGGGCTGCGTTTCATCGATACCACCATTGATACGGTACGCATCTGCCAGGACCGCTTCGTGCGCTCTTCGGACCAGATGCAGAAGTACTTCTCGGAGCATGCGCACCGCTTTTCGCAGGCGGCGCGCTGCATCGACATCGACCCGGCGCAGCTGCAGCAACAGCCGGCCATCGCCACTGCCTGAAGAAGGTCATTACCATGAAACCACTCTCCAGCCTCCTCCTGGTTTGCGCGATGGCGACGGCCGCGCTGGCTATGGCACCGGCCGCAATGGCCGACTCCATCGCCGACAAGGTCAAGCAAGCCGGCGTCGTGCGCATCGGCACGGGCAACGACACGCCTCCCATGAACTTCATCGACGACAAGGGCCGCTGGACCGGCTTTGATGTCGAGCTCGGCGACGAGATCGCCAAGCGGCTCGGCGTCAAGGTGGAGCGCGTGGCAGTAAACAACAAGACGCGCATTGCCTTCTTGGCCAACGGCCAGATCGACATGGCCATCTCCAACATCAGCCGCACGCTGGGCCGAGAGGAGCAGGTGGACTTCGTCGATCCGCCGTACCTGTGGACGTCGAAGGTCTTCTATGCCAAGAAGGGCAAGTTCAAGTCGCTGGCAGACCTCGCAGGCAAGCGCATCGGCGTCAACCAGGGCTCCAACGCGTTCACCGCGGCTCCGGCCGAACTGGCCAAGCACAGCAAGGCGGCGCCGCAGATGGTTGCGTTCCAGAAGAATGCGGAAGTGTTCCTCGCTCTCAAGCAGGGGAAGATCGATGCTTTCACCCAGGACAGCCCGATCATCGCGGCCGTGGCTGGCGAGGAAGGGACGGACTACGAAGCCGTGGGCGGCGGCTACTCGCCCGGGCTGTATTCGGTCGGCGTGCCGCAAAACGACAGCAAGTGGCGGCTGAAGGTCAGCATGGCCCTGCAGTCGATGCTCAAGGACGGCAGCTACGAGCAGCTTTACCAGTCCTGGTTCGGCCCCAAGGGCAAGTACCCGCTGCCGCTCAACGCCCGCCCGCGCCTGCCGGCCGAGGTGTTTGGCGAGAACGCGCCCATGGTCTGGCCCGAATAGGTGCAAGAGGGCCACCACAACAAAGTGTCCTCGGCAACCTTTCTGGGAGAACACCATGATCGACTGCAGTTGCGTATTCAAGCGCCTTGCCGGGCGTGACGTGCTCGCCGGCGTGGACCTCCACGTCATGCGCGGTGAGGCACTGGTACTGTGCGGGCCCAGCGGAACGGGCAAGACCACCCTGCTGCGGGCCATCAACGGGCTGGAGCCCATTGACCGGGGCAGCATCACGGTGGGCGGTCACAGCGTGTGGCCCAGCCGCCTGGGCGCCCGCGCCCTGCGGGGCAGGGTCGGAATGCTTTTCCAGCATTTCAACCTGTTCGAGCACCTGAGCGTGCTGGACAACATCTGCCTAGCGCCGCGTCAGGTTCTGGGCCTCACCCGGGGCGAGGCCGAGAAGCGCGCGTGCAGTCTGCTGGCCGATCTGGGCGTGGCCGACAAGGCGAATCACCATCCCTTGCAGCTCTCCGGCGGCGAGAAGCAGCGCGTGGCGCTGGCGCGTTGCCTGGCGATGGAGCCCGGCGTGATGCTGCTGGACGAGCCCACGTCAGCGCTCGATCCCGCCCGGACCCACCAAGTCGCCGCGCTCGTGGAGCGCCTCAAGAAAGGCAACGTGGCCACCGTGATCGTCACGCACGACCGCAGCTTTGCCTACAGCGTGGCCGACCGCATGGTGTCGCTCGAATCGGGACGCCTGGTCGATCTTGAACAGGAGACGTCGTGCTGCGCGTCGCGCACGACGGCGCCTGCCACTGCGCTGCTCCAGGCCGCCTGAGGAGTTGCAGATGTTGCGCTACGAGTTTGACTGGGGGCTGCTGCTGCAGCCGCAGTTCCTGGAGCTGGTGCGAGACGGTCTGGTGCGCACTCTTGCCCTGGCCCTTGCCTCGGGACTGTTGTCCTTCGTCCTCGGCGCGGTGCTTGCACTGGCCCGGCTCTCGGCAGTTGCGCCGCTGCGCATCACAGCCAACGGTCTCGCCGAACTCGTTCGCAACCTGCCGGGTCTGTTCTGGATACTCTTCTTCTACTTCGTGCTGCCGGAACTGCTACCCGCGCCCATCGGCCGTGCGCTGCACGAGTGGCCGACCTACGCCTTCGTGGCCGGCGTCCTCGGTCTCTCGCTGGACAACGGGGCTTACCTGTCGGACATCCTGCGCAACGGCATGGCCCGGATTTCACAGGGACAACGCGACGCGGCGGCCAGTTGCGGGATGTCGCGCTGGCAGGAGTGCATCTGGATCCTGTGCCCGCAGTCGCTGCGCACAATGATGCCGGCCATCTCCAACCGGATGGTGCATAACTTCAAGAACACGTCGCTGTGCGTGGCGATAGCGCTGCCCGAGCTGACATGGGCCACTCAGCAGATCGAGTCGATCACGTTCAGGGGACTGGAGGTGACTGCCGTGTCCACGCTGACCTATGCGCTGGGCTCACTGGCCATTGCCTTCGCGTTGTCTCGAATCTTCCGCCAGCGCGGTGCGGTGTCCCCGGACCACATCGAGGAGGCCTGCCATGGCCGGCGCTGACTTCACCCAGCTGCAGTGGCTGCTCCTGGGCTCTTTCCGGCAAGGCATGCTGGGCGGCCTGGCGCTGAACCTGGCGGTGGCTTGCGTCGCATTCGCCGCGAGCTTCGTGCTGGGCCACCTGCTGGCCCTGGGCCGTACGAGCAGCACGCGCTGGCTGCGCTGGCCCTGCATCGCCTATGTCGAAGCCGTGCGCTCGGTGCCGCTGCTGATCGTCCTGTTCTGGTTCTACTTCTCGCTGCCCATTCTCTTTGCCACCACACCCTCGCCGGTGCTTTCGGCAGTGCTGGCGCTCACGGCCTATGCCTCGGCCTACCAGGCGGAGAACATCCGCGCCGGCATCAACGCGGTGGCACCGGGTGATGTCGAGGCCGCACGCTCCCTGGGCCTGTCACGCTGGACGATCCTGCTGCGCATCGTGCTGGCCCAGGCACACCGCCGGATGCTGCCCACGCATGCGAGCTACTTCACGTCGCTCTTCAAGGACAGCTCGGCCTTGTACATCGTGGGCCTGGTCGAGGTCATGCAGGCAGGGCTCATCGTCGCCGAGCGGCATCCGGGTCGCATGCTGCAGGTCTACCTGACCGTCGGCGCGCTGTTCTTCACCGTCTGCTGGACGGCGTCGCGGGCCGCCCGCCTCATCGAGGCCCGCATGGAATCCCCGAAGGTGCCCCCAGCACCTGTTTGCCAACCGCTCCCACTCCAGGAGAACCACCATGCACATGCGTGATCAGGCCGAGCGTCACTTCGGTGTCCACATCGACTTCACCGGCGGCTTCAAGTTCAAGTCGCAGGCCTACGAGGGCGATGTCCTGCATGGCGCGTCCGTCCTCACCGACGAGCCCGACCCGGTGGGTACCAACGCCGGCCCGTCCACGCCGGCGATGCTGGCCATGGCGGTGGGCCACTGCCTCTCGGCCAGTCTGGTGGAGACGCTACGCCACGCCGGCATCCACGTCCAGGGACTATCTACCGAGGCGATTGCCGTGGTGGCCCTCAACGAGGAAGGGCTGCCCCGGATCAGCCGCATCGACGTGACGATCCGTCCGGTGGTGGACAAGGAGTCGGGCAACATCAAGCGTTGCGTGGACGTGTTCGAGCGATACTGCACGGTCTGCCAGTCCATCCGGCCCGCCATCCCGGTGCACGTCGAGGTGTCGCATGTCGTGCGCCAGCAGGAGGCGGTGTGACGATCCGCCTCTTGTCGAGGGAGCACGCCATGTCGAATCCGGCATCCGCTGTCGTCTCTGTCACCGGGCTGTCCAAGGCCTACTTCCAGGGCGGGCAGAACGTGCCGGTGCTCGATGGCCTGGAGCTCTCGGTCCGGGACGGGGAGACGGTCGCGATCCTGGGCGTGTCGGGCACCGGCAAGTCCACGCTGCTCAACGTCCTCAGCGGCATCGACGCGCCGGACAGCGGCAGCGTCGTCATCGATGGCCAGGACATCGCACGGCTCGATGCCGCAGGCCTGGCGCGCTACCGGCGCGAGAAGGTCGGCTTCGTCTTCCAGTTCTACAACCTGCTGCCCACCCTGACCGCGGCTGAGAACGTGATGACGGGCTGGGAGGCCGCAGGCAAACCCGCCCGCAAAGGGGAGCATGCCGCGATGGAGATCCTGGACGCGCTGGGCCTGCAGCACAAGGCCGACCGCTTTCCCGAGCAGCTCTCCGGCGGCGAGCAGCAGCGCGTGGCGATCGCGCGCGCGCTGGTCAAGCGCCCGGCGCTGTTGCTGGCCGATGAGCCCACCGGCAACCTCGACCCCAAGACGGCCGACGCCACGACGGCACTGCTGCTGGCGCAGGCCAGGGCCTTCGCCCGCGCGTTGATCATCGTCACGCACAACCCTGGTCTTGCCCGCCACACCGACCGAACACTGGTGCTGCGTGACGGCCGGCTCGTGCCGGCCGAGCATGCTGCCGACGTCACGCGGGGGATGGTCGCATGAACTCGCGCCAGCTCTTCACAGCGCTGCGCCGCTCGGCCTGGAAAATGAAGGGCCGGCTGCTAGCGGCGGGGCTGATCATGGGTAGCGCACTGGCCATGTTCGTCGGCGTCTACAGCGCCATCGACAGCCTATTCGACTCGCGCGCTGCCTGGTACCGAGAGCTCAACGTCGCGGACCTCGAACTGCGCATCGTGCCCGAGGACACCATCAACATCCCCTCGCTGCAGGGTCTCGACGGCGTCGCTTCAGTCGAGCAGCGGCTGGTGCTGCCGGGCAACATCGATATCCCCTCGGGCACCAAGCTCTACGCGCTGATGATGGCCACGCAAGGTGTGCCGGCAATCAACCGGCTGCGCATCGAGGAAGGCCGCAACATCGACCCGGCCGACCCGTCCTCGGTGGTGATCGAGCGCTCGATGGCCCAGCACCATGGCTACAAGGTGGGCGACCGTTTCCGTCTCAACATCGGCAAGGATCACTACGACCTCACGGTGCGCGGCATCGCAACCTCGCCCGAGTTCCTGATCGACAGCGCCAACCCCAACTTCTTCCTGCCCAGCAAGGGCTCGCTGGGCGTCGTGTACGTGCCTTATGCGCTGGTGCAGCCGCGCCTGGGCTACCAGCTCGTCAACAGCCTGCTCGTGGACGTGAAGGACGGCGCTGATGTGAGCGCCGTCGAGCAGAAGGTCAGCGCCGCGCTGGGACGCAAGGTAACCATCGACGAAAGCCTGCCGCTGGCGCGCCAGTTCGGCCACCTGTACCTGGAGCTCGACCTGGGCGCCTTCCGCATCTTCGTGCCCGCCATCGTGCTGATCTTCGTCGTCACGGCGCTGGTCATCACGGTGTTCCTGATGGTGCAGTGGATCACGGAGAAGAAGGCCGAGATTGGCGTGATGATGGCGCTGGGCTACGACACGCGGCACATCATGCTGGCGTTTGCCATGCCGGTACTGCTGATCGCCGCCATCGCACTGGTGTCAGGCACCTTGCTGAGTTTCGTGATGCTCTACGGTTTCGGCACCGACTACGCCAAGGCCTTGGGACTGCCAATGCCTATGCTGTCGCTACGCATCGTTCCCGTGATGGAGGGCTACGTCGGCATGCTTGCCATCCTGGCTGCGGCAACGCTGCTGCCCCTGCGCAGCATCATGCGGCTCACGCCGCGCGAGGCGGTGCGCGGCAATACCCAAGACACGCAGGCCGTATCGGGCCGGGCCAGCCGCAAGCTTGGCGGCTCGGTGGCGTGGCGCTATGCCCTGCGCAACCTAGAGCGGGGCAAGGCACTGGCGCTGATGTCCACCGTCGCGGTGGCACTGTCTCTTGGCGCAGCGCTGTCGTACTTCATCTCGCTCACGTCCTTCGAGCAAAGCATCGTCAAGCGCTTCGCGGCCGACGACTGGGATGTGGCGGTGGACTTCCTGGCGCCCATGTGGCGCGACGAGTTGCAGAGCCTGGAGTCCGCACCCGGTGTGGCGCGCAGCGATCCCTACCTGCGCGGCCCCGTGAAGGTGCAGCACGGCCAAGCCGTGGAGCCCTCGTTCCTGCTCGGCGTCGATCCTGCCACCCCGGTGCGCAGCCTGCGCATCATTGAGGGACGCGCGCTGCGCAAGGACGACCGCGGCGTCATCGCCCTGGAGCGCAAGACGGCGGCCACGCTGGGCCTCAAGGTCGGTGACCAGGTCGAGGTGCTTGTGCGCGACAAAGCCTGGCCGGTACAGGTGGTCGGTGTGTTCTCCGGAGTGATGCCGGGCGAGTCCTACGCGCCGCTGGCGGACGCACAGGAGTGGTTCGACATGGCTGACCAGGTTACGGGCACGTTTCTCAAGGCGCAGCCTCAGTTGCAGCCGGACCAGCTGTACCGGTTCGACCGTGTTGGCCGGGTTACGTCCAAGAGCCGCCTGATCCAGGAATTTGTCGATCACCTCAAGGAGATCGCAGGCATCGTCTACCTGGCATTCGGCTTCAGCCTGGCGGTGGCCGTGCTGTTCCTCTTTGCGACCACCGCCTATGGGGTACTGCGGCGGCTGGGCGAGTACTCGACGCTGCGCACCATCGGCTTTGCCGACCGCACCGTACTTGCCATGATCGTGCTGGAGGTCGCGCTGATCGGTGCGGCGGGCGCAGCGCTGGCCGTCGCGGTGGGGGTGGGCATCTCCCACGCGCTCAACAGCGTGCTCAGCCAGGCCTGGTTCCAGGTCGATACGACCGTGACGGTCTCAAACCTGCTGGTCGTGCTGTTGCCTGCATTGGCATTGTTCCCGCTTACGGCGCTGCCGCCGTTTCGCATCATCGTGCGCGCCGGCATGGTGCCGACGCTGCGCAGGAGGGCATTCGGATGAAGTACCGACACTGGATCGCGGCTGCGTTGACCCTTGCATCGGCAACCATGACGACCGTGTCTTTCGGGGCTGACGGAACAAGTGTCATCAAGGAATCCGAGCACCGTATCAAGAGCAGCACCGAGAAGACCGTCTACAAGATGGACCTGATCGACGCCGAGGGGAAGACGACGCAATCGCGCGACATCGAGCTCTACTACAAGAAGCAAGGCGGGGTCGAGTCGACGCTGTTCAAGTTCACGGCCCCGCCGGTCGTTCAGGGCACCGGGCTGCTCATCGTGGACGAGGCCAAACCCGTCAACGACATCTGGATGTACCTGCCCGCTACCCGCCGCATCCGCCGCATCGCCGGGGCGGAGAAGTCAAACTGGTTCATGGGCACGGAGTTCACCCACGAGGACTTCGAGGACTACAAGAGCAACGCCTATAGTTTCCAGCTCGACAAGGAGGGCGAAGCCTGCGGCGCCGAGCAGCAGTGCTTCGTCATCACAGCCACGGCCAGCGCCGCTGCCGAGAAGGATGCCTCGGGCTATTCGCGCAAGGTGTACTGGATCGAGAGGGAGACGATGTACCCGGTGCGCATCGACTACTACGACAAGGCGGGTGCGCAAGCCAAGCGGCTGGACGTGCGCAAGCTGGTCAAGGTGGGCAACTACTGGCGGCCGCAGGTGTACGAGATGCGCAACCTGGCCAACGGGCGCATGACGCGCCTGACGGCGCTGTCGCGGGAGGTCGATTCCTCGCTCGACGATCATTTCGTGTCCCAGCGGTACCTGCGCGCCGAATGAACTGCATGGCAGGGTTTGTCGGCAGCTGGCTGCTGTGGGCAGCATGTCTGGCGGCGAACGCCGCTGACGTGCAGTGGCAAGGCAAGGCCACTGCGCTGGGCGGCGTGCCGGTTGCCGACGGCGATGGCAACTCCTTCAGAATGACGTTGCAGCCCGGGCTGAAGTGGCAGCTCTCCAACGCGCTCTCACTCAAGGCGGAAGTGCGACTGCGTGCGTTGCTGCAGCAGCACGAGCGGCGCAACGACGCGGAGATGCGCGAGCTGACCGTGGCTTGGCGCAGCGGAGACGCCACCCTGACACTGGGTGCCCAGCAGCTCAACTGGGGCAGGATGGACATCCTTAGAGTAACGGACATCGTCAACCCGGTGGACCAGCACGACCTGTTCTACGAGGAAATGCCAGAAGCCAAGCTGGCGCTGTGGATGGCCAACGCCGAGTGGCAGCTGGGATCGGGCTCCTTGCAACTGGTGCTGGCCCCGCATGTGCCTGTAGATCGCCTTCCCCGACGCTTCGAAGGCTTCCCAGTGCGGGTGCGCGAACCTGCCGACTCGCCGCGCAACGCGACCTATGCCGTGCGCTACGGCTTCGAGGCCGCAGGCTGGAACGCCGATGTACTGGCCATCCGGGGCTGGCAATCGCTGCCGTCGCTGCATCCTGTCCTGGGCCCGCAGGGCGTGGCCTTGCAAGGCGTGCCGACCAGACAGGACAGCGTCGGGTTCTCCGCGGACAAACCGCTGGGCACGACGGTGCTGCGCCTGGAAGGCTTGTACGCGCGTACCAGCAACGCGGGCGAGCTGTTGTCCAACGATGCTCACCGACGCACCCTCTCACTGGGCGCCGGGTTGGACGTGCGCAGCGGCCCGTGGTTCGTGGCCGGACAGCTTATCGGCGCCCGCGTGGTGGACGGCGCCAGCGGCGGCGATGATGAGCGAGACCAGCTGTTCGCCAGCCTTATCGTGCAGCGCAAGTGGCTGCAGGATCGGCTCTCTGGGCGCGCCTTGCACATTCGCGAAACGGCTCATGGCTCATCATGGTCATCGCTGCAGCTCTCGTACGAGCTGTCACCCCATCAGATCCTGCTCCTGCAAGGCGACTGGTTCCAAGGGCCGTCCGGGGCAACCTTTGGAGCTTTCAGCGGCAGAAGCCGCATCGCAGCATCCATGCGCTGGCAGTATTGAGTGAAGCGCCATCAACCCGAGCCGGCCCAACTGCCACCGTCGGCAAGGAATCCGTCGGGGCTAACAAAAGCGTCCGGAGAACCGGGGGAAGCCCAGTTTGCTCCGGCCACTTCCAAGTGCACCCGGCGCAGACTCTCAACCACCAGCGACGCTTCCTTCTCTGTGAGCTTGCCGTGCGTCAAGAGTGTTTGCGCCACAGGTCGGCCGCTGTCCTTGCCAACCAGCTCCCCTTGCCGCAAGGTCAGGGACTTGCGAACGAAGTCAGCGGCCGTTCCATGGCATGCGGCGCACCGCTGCGCGAACAGCGCCGGTGTGGTGACTTGCTCCGTGAGCATCGCCATCACAGGAGCCACCAGTTCGTCAGCTAGGTAATGCTGGTGCAGGAATCGCTCCAGGTCGGTGCCATGGTGCAGGTCTGCCAGGCGCCCGTCGCGCAGTTGCAGGAAGCGACGTGAAAAAGCGCCCGAGTGCCCATGGCAGTCCTGGCAGCGCTGTTCCCAGTAAAGGTGCAGGTCTCTGTCGTTTGGAGCTGCTCGGACCGGCCCGCTGAGCAGCAGCGAAGCGACAAGGATGGCCAGCTTGAGCAGAAAGGGATGAGGTTGCTGGTCTAGCCATGCACCAGTGACGACACCGCGCTGGCGCCAGCCTACGGTACGGCAGAACTTGGTGAACATGGCTGTCATGGCTGCCGCGATAACGGGACCACCGTTAGCAAACATAAAAAGTTGCGGACTCTACCATGTGGCTACGAAAAACAGGAGCCACAACAAGCAACTGCACGCTGTTCAAAGGTTGTAGCCGTGCCTCGCAGGGTCCACACCAGAGGGAGTTGGCCCTACTTCTTGAAGCCTGCGCAGGCATCACGGCGCGGTTTCGGCAGCGGCCTGGCGCCGCGCTCCTTGGCGCGTGCAGCCATCTCCTCGTGGTGCTTGTCCATGTAGGCCTTGCATTCCTCGTAGCTCTTGAAGCCTTGCATGCGCTCGCGGTGATCCTTGCGCTCAGCCTCGCTCATCATGGACCAGCCGGGTGTGTAGTCGCGGCCCCAGTGGCCCTGGGGACCACCGTGCGTCGGCCCGCTGCCCTGCCTGGGCATGCTGGCCGCACTGGCAGGCGGGCCGGGCTGGCTCCAGGAAGGAAGGCCGGCACTGGCGAGCATGGTTGCGATGAGGGCTGCGTACAGGTTGCGCATGACGCTCTCTCCAAGGTCACTCCACGCGATGCATGGTGGTGCAAGTGCGCTTGCCGAATTTGCGTTGCGTCAAGCAACCGATCGCCTCCCTCAGCGCTTCAGCGGACAACCAGCACCGGTGTCTTTGTCGAAGCCAGCACCTTCTGTACCACTGAGCCCAGCACAGCCTCACCCGCGGCGCCACGCCCGTGGCTGCCCATGACCACCAGGTCGAACTTGTCCGAGCTGGCCAGACGGGCAATTTCCCGCGCCGGCGGGCAGACCTTGTGCACGAAAGTGGGCTCGATGCCGTGCCGCTTGAGGAAGGTGCGCACCGGGCGCAGCACGCGCTCGGCATCGCTGGCGTAGTAATCCTCGACGCGGTCCGCATCCGCCAGGGCCGCCGCGCGGTGCGGTACGGGCGGCACGGCGTGAAAGATCGTCCATGCCTGCCCCTGGCCACACCAGCGCTCGTGCGACACCAGGTAAGCCAGCATGCGCTTGCTGCAGTCGCTGTCGTCCACGGCAATCAGCATCCTCACGTCGAAGTCTCCTCGTTCATGACCCATCAGGTCCCCGCGGCGCATGACTGCGGCACCGCCGCCGACACCGCTCACCGGATGAGCGTTCATCGCCGGTTCAGGTCACGCGGCGCACCATGCAATTGCCGCTGCATCGAGGCACTGTTGCCGACATGCCGGCAGGAGGCTTGTCACATGAACCCGGATCTCAAGAACTTTGTCAGCTCGCTCGCGCACGTACTGCTGCCCGTTGCCCTTGCCGTGGCGACCACCGCTTTCATCTCCATTCCCATGGCGCTTGGGCATGTTTTAGCCGACCCAGCGGTTGCGCGCGTACCCGCCGATGGACACGTCAGCTGACTCCCGCTCGCGGACGATTGCAACCCTACTCATCCGCGCTGGGCTTGGGCGAAGCCGCCATGGTGGTCCGGCCCCAGCCAGCGCCGAGCCAGCTCGAACGGCACGGCCATCGTCAGTCCTGCCACCACGCAGCACAGCCAAGTGTGTAGCGGCAAAGCCGCAAAGCCGAACAGTGACGCTATGGCAGGCACGCCGGTGGCAACGAACAGTGCCGTGATCGTGGCGGCGATGACGAGGCGGCTCACGGGCGCCAGGCCCGTGAATAGCTGCGACCAGCGGCGGCTGCCGGTGCGGCTGGGCAAGATCAGCGCGGCATTGGCCGCCACCAGCGCCGTGAAAGTCGCCGCGGGTGCCAGCGGTGCCAGCGTGGCGCTGGCGTGCATCCACGCGTACAGTCCCATGACCAGCGCCGTGGCAAGCGCTCCCTGCAGCAGTGACTGCAGCACCGAGGCCAAGGGCAGCAGCGACTCGGCACGCTGGCGCGGTGGCTGGCCCATCAGATCGTCGCCCCCCTCCTCCGCCTCGAACACCAGCGAGCACGCCGGGTCGATCACCAGTTCCAGGAAGGCGATTGTGCATGGGCGCCAGCACCACGGGCAGGCCGAGCATCACCGGCAGCAGCGCCAGGCCAACGATGGGCACGTGCACGGCCACCGTGTAGGTCAGCGCCCGGCGCAGGTTGACGTAGGTGCGCCGCCCGCGCTGGATGGCCGTGACGATGGAGGCGAAGTCGTCCTGCAGCAGCACCAGCGACGCCGCCTCGCGCGCCACGTCGGTGCCACGCTGGCCCATGGCGATGCCGATGTGCGCGGCCTTGAGCGCCGGAGCATCGTTGACGCCGTCGCCCGTCATTGCCACCACCTCGCCACGCGCCTTGAGCGCCTCGACCAGCGCCAGCTTCTGCCGCGGACGCATGCGCGCGAACACGCTGGCCTCACCCGCCACGCGCGCCAGCGCCTCGGCATCGAGCGCCTCCAGATCCTCGCCGGTGATGACCCGGCCAGCGTCCAGCCCGGCTTGGCGGGCGATGGCCTGGGCGGTGCGGGGATGGTCGCCCGTGATCATCAGCACCCGGATGCCGGCGCGGCGGCAGGTCGCCACGGCCTGCGGCACTTCGGAGCGCAGCGGATCGGCCAGGGCCAGCAGTCCCAGCCATTCGAAGTCGAAGTCGTGCTGTGCCGCCGGCCAGTCACGCTGCGCCGGGTGGCGCGCCCTGGCCACGGCCAGCACGCGCAGGCCCTGGTCGGCCAGCGCGGCCGCCTCGGTCCGGACCTTCTCCAGTGCGGGCGTGTCCAGGTGGCACAGCTCCGCGATGGCCTCCGGCGCGCCCTTGGCCGCGACCGTGTCGTCGCCACGGCCGTGCTCGCGCCACAGGTGGCTCATGGCCAGCAGGTCCGGCGCCAGCTCGTACTCGCGCGCCAGCGCCCAGGACGGATGCAGGTGCTCGGTGCCCGCGAGCTGCGCCGCGGCCAGGCGGTGAAAGGCCTGCTCCATCGGGTCGTGCGGCTCGATCTCGCTGGCCAGCACCGCGAACTCCAGCAGCTCGTGGAAGGCCTCGGGCAACGCGGCGTCGCGCATGCCACGCACGTCGAGCGTCTTCCCGTTCGCCGACACCGCGGCCACGGCCATGCGGTTGAGCGTAAGGGTGCCGGTCTTGTCCACGGCCAGCACGGTGGTCTGGCCCAGCGTCTCGATGGCATTGAGCCGCCGCGTGAGCACCTGCTGCGCGGCCAGGCGCCGCGCGGCCAGCGCCAGGAACACGATCATGATGACCGGGAACTCCTGCGGCAGCACGCCCATCGCCAGCGTGATGCCGGCCAGCAGCGCCTGCAGGGCGCCACCGCGCAGCAGCCAGAACAGCGCCACCTGTAGCGCGCACAGTGCCAAGCCCACGGCCAGCAGCCGCCGCGTCAACCGCGCCACATCGTCGCGCAGCGGCGAGGCTTGCAGCCCGATGTCCTGCAGCGAGGCGCCGATGCGGCCCAGCTCGGTGTGCCTTCCGGTGGCCTCGACGCGCATCGCGCCCTGGCCGCTGACCACCAGCGTGCCGGCAAACACCCGTTCGCCCGCGGCCGGCTTGGGCACCGGCTCAGACTCGCCGGTGAGCAGTGACTCGTCGGCGGCCAACTCGTGCACCTGCAGCAGCACGCCGTCGGCCGGGATGCGGTCGCCCTCGGCCAGCAGCAGCAGGTCGCCACGCACCACCTCGCGCCCGGGGATGCGCAGCGCCTCACCGCCGCGCAGGGCCAGCGCCCGCGGGCTGGAGAGGTCGCGCAGCGCATCCAGCGCACGGTCGGTGCGGCGCTCCTGCAGCACCGTCACGGCCATGATGACGACCACGAAGCCCAGCAGCACCAGCGCCTCGCGCACGTCGCCCATGACGGCGTAGATGCCGCCGGCTCCCAGGAGCAACAAGAACATCGGCTCGCGCACGACCTCGCCCACGATGCCTGCCAGCCCACGGCGCTGGCTGGTGCCCAGCTCGTTGGCGCCGTCCCGGCGCAGCCGCTCGGCGGCTTCGCCGGGCGTCAGGCCGGTGGAGGTGTCGTTGGGCATGTGTGCTTGGGCCAGGCCGTGTGCCGGTGCAACGCCACAGCATAAGCACAAGCGCCCATCGTGGGCCCGCTGCGCAGCGTCAGTGCTCCATCGGTACGAAATCCTGCTTGCCAATGTTGCAATGGAGACAGCGCCAGTTCTCAGGAACTTGCGCCCAGGGTGTCCCGGCCGGAATGCCGTGCTCCGGCAGACCAGCTACCTCGTCGTAAACCAGCCCGCACACGGGACAGACGTAGACCTTCATGTCGACTCCTTGGCAGTGACGGCTTGCAGGGTTGGGAGGGGTCAGCCGTCGCCGTCGTGCGACTGTCCCGAGAACGCCGAGCCGGCCGCCGGCAGCAGCCCGTTGGGCGAGAGCTGCCATTGCCACGCACCGAAGGCCAGCACCGTCAGCAGCAGCACGGCAGCCAGCCAGCGCCGGTCCTTGCGCACGAGGTCGGGCCCCGCGCCGGCAACACGGCCGGTGAGCATGGGCAGCGCCAGGTTGCGGCGTCGCACCAGACTCAGCACGGCGAGCAGCGCCAGGTGGCCCAGCACCAGGGCCAGGAACGCGTTGGCGAAGAACTCGTGCAGCTCCTCCAGCCATTCGCCACCCCAGTCGCTGTAGGTCGCGTAGCCGCTCAGGGACAGCGGGATGACCAGCAGCAGCATCGCGGCCAGCGCGCCGGCCAGGAGCAGGTTCTGGCCCTGGCTCCAGTTGACGCGCGTGCTGGAGCCACTGCCCAGGGTACCGCGCAGCCACGCCGGCGCGCCGGCGACCCGGCGCCACAGCAGCGACAGCCGCGCGTGGCGCGGGCCGACCACCCCGTACACCAGGCGAAAGCCCAGCAGCCCGGCCATCGTGTAGCCCAGCGTCACGTGCAGCGCGCGCCAGTGCTCGGAGTCTCCGGTGAGCCAGCCCAGTGCGAAGCTCAGGGCGAAGAGCGCGTGGAACATGCGCGTCGGGGCGTCCATGACGCGCCGGCCAGGGGCTGCCGGTCTCGCCGCCACGCCCGGGGCGGCCAGTGAATCGATGTGTGCCATGAGTGCTCCTATGGAAAGGTCAGTCGTCCCAGGCGCGGCGGTAGCGCGCATCGAGCCCGGCCGGAAAACGCAAGCTCCGCTCGCTGAAGCTGCCGCGCTCGGCGCCGCTGTGGCAGGCGGCGCAGTTGGCAGCACTTTTGACGCTGGCGTGGCTCCAGACGGCGGCATCGATGCTGCGGTGCTCGCGCTTGAACCACGCCGCCTGGGTGATGCGGTCCTGCGGCGGCGCCTCGCTCACGCGCTTGTAGGTACCGGCATTGGCCTGCAGCCAAGCGGCGAGTTGCCGGACCGTGGCCTCGTCGAGCGCCGCGTCGGTGCCGAAATGCCTCTCCAGCCCGGTCATGAGCCGCTGCCACGACGCGGACGGCAGCAGGCCGGGTGGGTAGGCGGTGTGGCAGGCGCCGCACTCCTGCGTGTAGGCCTTGGGAACGCCGGCCGGCATGAGCTGTTTCTCGCCGGCCCGGGCGGGCAATACGGCCGCCAGAGACAGAAGGCCGGCAGCCATCCAGGCCGCCAGCGGCCACGGGCCGAGCGTTGAAGGAGTCGATGTGTGCATGAAGCTGCTCCAGGCGGTGGGGTAAAGAGGTCAGCGCTTGAGGCTGATGAGGTAGGCCAGCACGTCGGCCTTTTCCGCGGCGGAGCATTCGCGCTGCGCCACGTCCTTGCAATTGCGACGCAGCCACTTATCCACCCGGGCGGTATCGGTGAAGGCCTGCGGGTTGAAGGCCGGTGCCAGCGGCTCGATGGCCTTGCCGGTGGCGGCATGCTTGCCGGCCCCCGTCGGCGGGCTGCCGTGGCAGGACGCGCACGACCACTCGGCGCCATGGCGGCTGGTGAAGAAGATGCGTCCGCGCTCGGCCTGGCCCGCGGCGCCAGCCTGCGTGCTGAAGCGTTCGAGCTGCTGCGCCGGCGTGGTGTCGCCAGCCTGCGCGGCCAGGGCGGCCGCGGCCAGGGCCGTCGCCAATGGCATGGTGCGCAAATGCTTGATCCAGGTCAGCGCGGGTTTCATCGCGGGCTCCTCGGTGGGTCGGGATGGCGGGTGTTGGAGGCATTCTTGGAAAGCCCGCTTGAACGAAACCTGAACCAGCCGTTCATCTGCCGTTCAGCCAAGGCGCCCGAGACTGGTTGCATGAAGTGCCCGCGCTGCCCACGCCCAATCGCGCCCCGACGCCATGCCGGCTGCTCCCCGGCCCGGACTTGCCTGCGGGGGCTGCTGCTGGCATGCGCGGCGTGGCTGGCCGCGCCGCCGACCCATGCGGAGGACGGCGACCACGAGCGTGCCCGGGCGGCCGTGCGCGCGGGCGAGGTGCTGCCTCTGGCCGAGCTGCTGAGCCGGCTGCAGCCGGCGTGGCCGGGCCAGGTGCTGGAGCTGGAGCTTGAGCGCGAGGACGGGCGCTGGATCTACGAGATCAAGCTGCTGCAGCCGGGTGGCCAGGTGGTGAAGCTCGACGTCGATGCCCTCACCGCCGCCGTGCTCAAGCAGCGGCGCAAGGGAGAACGCCGGGACGACGCACCGCCGCGCTGAGCGCCGCCATGGAGAGGAGCGAGGACCGATGAAGATCCTGCTGGTTGAGGACGAACCCACGCTGCGGGCCCAGCTGCGCGCCGGGCTGCAGGAGGCCGGCTATGCCGTGGACGAGGCCGACAACGGACGTGATGCCCAGCACCTGGGCGAAACAGAGTCTTTCGACGCGGTCGTGCTCGACCTGGGGCTGCCCGTGATTGACGGGTTGACGGTGCTACAGCGCTGGCGCGCCGCCGGCCGGACCTTGCCCGTGCTCATCCTCACCGCGCGCGACAGCTGGCACGAGAAGGTGGCCGGCATCGATGCCGGCGCCGACGACTACCTAGCCAAGCCCTTTCACATGGAGGAGCTGCTGGCGCGCGTGCGTGCCCTCATCCGCCGCGCGCAGGGGCTGGCGTCTTCACTGTTGCACTGCGGCGCGCTGTCCCTGGACACGCGCAGCGGCCGCGTCACCGTCGCGGGCCAGCCGGTGAGCCTGACGTCCCACGAGTACCGGCTGCTGGCCTACCTGATGCACCGCCCGGGCCAGGTGGTGTCGCGGGCCGAGCTCACTGAGCACCTGTACGCGCAGGCCTTCGACCGCGACTCCAACACCATCGAGGTCTTCATCGGCCGGCTGCGCCGCAAGCTGCCGCCAGACGCGATCGAAACCGTGCGCGGCCTGGGCTACCGGCTGGTGGCCGCAGCGTGATGCGGTGCCCGGCGCTGCTGCGCTCGTTGCGCTGGCGGCTGCTGGCGGCCACCTGCGTGGCGGTGTTGGCGGCCGTCGTGATGGCCGGCGCGGTGCTGTCCGGGCTGTTTCGCGAGCACGTCACGCGCCAGTTCGCCGCCACGCTGACGGCCGAGCTCGACCAGGTCACGGCCCGCTTCGAGATGGATGCCGCGGGAAGTCCCCGGCTGGATCCGGCCGGCCTGAGCGACCCGCGCTGGACGCGGCCGTACTCCGGGCTGTACTGGCAGGTGGACCGGATGGGCGGCGCCACGCCGCGGCGCGGCGTGCTGCGCTCGCGCTCGCTGTGGGATGCCGAGCTGCAGGCGCCGGCTGACCAGCCGCCCGATGGGCAGGTGCACGTGCACGAGGTGGTCGGCCCGGGCGGCGCGGCGCTGCTGCTCGTCGAGCGCACGGTGCGCGTCGCGGCCGACGGCCCTGCCGCATGGCGGCTGCTGGTCGCGGCGGACCGCCACGAGACGGCCGAGGCCGTTGAGCGCTTCAACGGCGTGCTGGCCTGGTCGCTGGCGGCGCTGCTGGGGCTGCTGCTGCTGGCCGCGGCCACGCAGGTGTCCATCGGGCTGGCGCCTCTGCAGGCGCTGCAGCAGGCGCTGGCCGCCGTCAGGGAAGGTCGCCGACCGCGCCTGCAGGGCCGCTTCCCGTTGGAAGTGCAGCCGCTGGCGGACGACTTCAACGGCGTGCTGGAGCGCAATGCCGAGGTCGTGGCCCGCGCCCGCACGCAGGCGGGCAACCTGGCGCACGCCCTCAAGACCCCGCTGGCCGCGATGGCGCAGGCGGCGGACTCCGCGCAGCGGCATCCGGACGAGCTTGCCGCGCTGCCGGCCCTGGTGGCGGAGCAGGTCGAGATTGCGCGGCGTCACGTCCACTGGCACCTGGCCCGATCGCGTGCCGCCGCGGCGCAGGGCGTGCCGGGCATGCGCGCCGAGGTCGCCCCCGTCGTGACCGGGCTGGTACGAGTGATGTCGCGGGTGCATGGCGAGCGCGGCCTGCGCATCGAGGCCCAGGCCGTGCCGCCCGGACTGGCTTTCGCCGGCGAAGTCCAGGACCTGCAGGAGATGCTGGGCAACCTGCTGGACAATGCCTGCAAGTGGGCGCGCAGCGTGATCCGCATCTCGGCCCTGCCCGAGCAGGGCGGCGGCGCACCGCGGCTGCGGGTGCTTATCGAGGACGACGGGCCTGGCATTGCCGCCGACCAGCGCGAGCGGGCCCTCGCGCGCGGCGGCCGGCTGGATGAGGCTACTCCGGGCAGCGGTCTGGGACTGGCCATCGTGCGCGAGCTGGCCGACCTCTACGGCGGCCAGCTGTCGCTCACTCGCGCCAAGTCAGGCGGGCTTGCAGTGGAGCTGATGCTGCCCATGGCCTCAGCGTGAAGTGGCCTGCCGTGTCGGCAGAAGGGAGCAAGGCGTTGAACGCGTCCAGCGGCGGCTTCACGGTAGACGCCTTGGTGCTCCGGCAGACCAGCGGCAGCCGCCCTCCTCAAGGCTGCACCGTGCTCAGGAACACGTCTCCAGCGTCTCCAGCGGCCGGGCGGGACTGCACGAAGATGGCCTTGAAGCCGCCCGCAGCGTCGGCAGCCAGCCCCATGTAGTCGCCCAGGAAGAAGCCCCGCGCCACCGGCGCCTGGCGCATGTCCAAGAACTGCGGCGTGATGCGCTGCTCGCTGCCGCTCCAGTGCTCGGGCTGTGTGCAGTCATGGTCAGGTGCGGGCCTGCAGCTCACCAGGAAGTAGTCGGTGGGCAGCGTGGCCGGGTCGGGTGTGTTGTGACGGAAGTCGTAATAGCTCACGCCAATGGTTCCGTCCGTGGCCACACGCACCGAGGCCGTGAAGGCTTGGCGATTGCCTTCAAGCACCGTCTCCGGTGTCTGGTTGATTTGGATCGGTGTGGACCAGGTCAGCCCGCCGTCGGTCGAGCGCGAGAAGGCGATCTGGTCGTAGCGCATGCTGTTGAAGCTGGCGTCCTGCCAAACGGCATAGACATGACCCCAGCCGGTGGTGTCCGGGCGCCGGTTAACGGCCACCTGCGGAATGATGTCGCCGGTGCGCACGGCCGACACGGTGCCGGGAAGCGCATCCGGGTCCACCACGCTGGAGGCGCGCACCTGCGACATCGGCTGCATCCTCGGCCCGCGCAGCGCCGGGCCGCGAGTCCAGGTCGCGCCCTTGTCGAAGGAGCGCACCAGCGCCAAGTTGGAGTCGAACTGCGCGCCGTGGTTGCTGTTCTTGAAGTTCAGGATCTCGTTGAACACGTTGAGCAGCGTGCCGTCGCGCAGCACCACGATCTGGTTGCCGATAGTCTGGTTGTTGGCGCCCGGGTCGTAGATCTTGCGGGCGGGCTCCCAAGTGGCGCCGCCGTCGGTGGTGCGCGTGAAAGTGGCCGGGCCCTTGAAGCCCAGGCCGATGGCGTTCTCAGGATTGATCACCGAGCCCAGTGGCGCCTGCAGCCGGCCCCATACGGCATAGACGTAGCGGCTGTCCTCGGGGTCAGCGGTAATGGTGTTCTTGTCGTTGAGGAAACGCGGGTTGTCGTCGCGGATCAGCGTCACCGGCGGCCCCCAGCTCTGCCCCCTGTCAGTGGACTTGCTCACCAGCATGGCGTTCTTGCCGTTGCCGCCGCTGCGGTTGGGCGGCGTGGTGATGTCCAGCGCCAGGCTCATGAAGTAGACGCTGCCGTCGGGCGAGAAGCTGACCCAGGGGTCGGTGGCGCGCTGGAACTCGCCCCCGGTGCACAGCGTGATGCCGGGGATGGCACCCACGGTCCACGTGGCGCCACCGTTGAGGGTGCTGGCGTAGCCCAGCGTGCGCGAACCGCCGTTGGACCAGCGGTCCTGCTGGAAGCCAGCCACGAAGTTGCCCTCGGAGCCGGCATGTGGGTTGGCGTCTACCCAGGGCTCGGCCTGGCTGCCGGGATAGTAGGTGCCGGGCTGGGTCGCGGCCGCATCGGCCGTGCAGCCAGGAATCACGCTGGGCCCGGCCACCACCGTCGGCACGCTGGCAGCAGCCCAGGCCAGCGACCCAGCCAGGAGGAGAAACGCGCCCGGCGCCACGGCAACGATGCTTCGCATGCTTGCTCTCCTTCACGCATCCGCCCGGCACACCGGCTCCGGCCAAGCGGCGCCCGGCGCGGGCAGGTGAGGCATCGTAGGCAACAGGGTCGGCACAACTACCCCGCGACGGGGGACAGTGGGAATCTTGAAATTTCGACGTCTGTTGCATGTGCTCAAGACGCCATCGCCCTGTCGCGGGTCGGCAAGCCAGCCGGTCAAACATGGACTATTTGGAGATCGAGCGAGCACTGGACAGGCGTCATGGCACAGCCGGCCGTGATGCGCCTACCCCGGTTCCTAAGCAGCATTTGCCCCGCCTGCACTGAAACCGGCCTTCTGCAGGGCGTGATCGCCTCCGCCTGCTCAACGTTGGGTTGATAACGCCAATTATCATTACCTTATAAAATCCGTTTGATATCGTCCGATGGCAGATCACCTCAAGCTCTTTCCAAGGCTGACAAGGACTTGAAAGCGCCACCCGCGGAGTCCTCTGGCCCGCTGCATCTTTACAGCGCAGCCGCTTGGCATGCGGATAAGCCGATTTGGCAGATGTCTCGCAGCCTGTCGCAATTGCACCCGCCCCACGGCGATCAGCGTCGGTTGAGCTCCTATCTAAGCCGAGGCGCCCATGCGGCGGCGAGTACCCAAGCCGGCTACAGGAGCCCATCTTTCTTCCCAGACCGGTAGGTGCCGCAGCGCCTACCCTGCACGGCGCCTGGGGAAAAACACCTCGATCCTTTCCGAGATGGGTTGCGGGCAGGTTCTCTTCTGAGGAAACCGTCCTTGCAGGACGCTTCAGCGTCTGCACGGTCCTGGCACGCGCGCCGAGTAGCTTTGGGCGTCCGTGCCAGCGCCACCTACGCGCCCTCCTCCGGCGCAACGCCGAGTCACTGCGGTGGCCCCGGGCCACCACTGCGGCTGGAGCATCACCAGAGCTTCACGGCGGTGAAGCCGAGACTGCTCAGTCGACAGCACTCCTTGATTGATGCCCTTTGCGGATTGTTTGCACGCTGTGAGCGGCAGCGGGAGAGATGCGGCCAGGCGCTGTCCTCGGGCTCAAGGCAGCAACCCGGGTTCAGCGGCGCGGGTGTGCAGGCGCTCACTCACGAAACGGCATTGGTGTTCCACGGGAGGTCAGTACCTCCAGTCAACCGGCGCGCGAGCAGCATCTCTGGGTTTGGCTACAAGCTCTTCAAGCTTGGCGTTAAGGTCAAGCACAGCAACTTGCCCTGCACCGCTTGGCACGCTTGACTCGCGCTGCGTGGTGGCCGCGGTCCACCACGCAGCGCGCAGGGGCCAAACTATCCGAGGCGGCTGGCGGCACAGCCCAGCTGCCGCGAAGCAATGGAGAACACGGTACTTCACATGGCAGGAACACCCTACTGGCCCACCAGCTCGGCCTGCACTTGTTCGCTCACAGAGGCTTCACGCCGCGAACTATCGCGACCATGGGACTGATGCGTGACAGGGGAAAACTGAGATAGGTGACGGCTACGTTGCGTTGCCGCGCCGCGTGCTGGCGTTCGAAAACGATGAGCCGGGCTCAGAGCATTGTTCTGCTAGAACATAACGCGCGGATCGCCCACGAAGTTGGTGGCGCGGCTCGATGACAACGTGCCGCCGTGAGGAGTCAGTTCAGGGCCACCCCAGACCGCACGCTTCGCTACTGGAATGCTGTTAGTCTGTTGGTCGGCGAGACTTAGCAACCAGGCCGGAGCGTGTCGGGCGCAGGGTGCGGAGAAACAAGATACGCACATTCTTAGGGACCCGTGGTCCGAACTACAGCGTTCACCGCGGCGCAAGGTTGTTGGCGCATGGCTGTTGCGCGACATCTTTATTCAACGATTTCTTGGCACGGTGGACTGGGGCCACCGTGCCCAATGCACCGCGGACTTTGGACAGCGATGCCAAGGATCCGGCTCACCAATCGCCGCCGACCACACAAACGCCTGCGGGCGTGGGCGAAGTCAGCAAGCGGGCTGGGAATCCCTGGAGCGGGCGCGGATTGCACTGGAAAACTTTGAGTGGAACGCCCTGACGGCATCTGCCAAGCCGATGCCGCTCTCCACACCAGAGCTGCGCGCGGCTTGTTTGGCTGGACGCGCCGCTCGTTTGCCGGCTGGCTGCCCAGAACTGCTGCATGTGGCTCGCCCCCGCCTGTCGCCCGAAGATCTGGGGTTAGATCAGTCACCGGGGTGAAAGCCTGCAGGATTCTGCACAGCGGCCCGCGGCGGACTCTGGCGAGGGTGGTGGCCTGGGGCCACCGCCCCACGGAACAAGAAGCAATGGCAAGTCATGGCGGGATAGGCTCCATGACGGCGATGTAGCTTGGGGCGTGGCCATGTGGGAGGAAAAGGTGGCCCCGGGCCACCACTGGTCGGCGATATCTTGGATCGGAAGGCTTAATTCATGGCATGAGATGAGAAGACCGGGTCGAGCATCCGCAGCGCTGGGCCGCCGGCAGACCACTTCCCGCCAAAAAGTGGCCCGAGGCCACCTTTCGCGGCCGTGCGAGGCAGCGCGGCGGCACGCTTGGCACAGTGTCTTGGTCGCCGCAGAAGTTCTTCAGTGCCGGGCTGGCTGCTTCCCCCAACAAAGGGCGACGACTGACTTCTTGCCGATGCGTTGACTCTGCGCAGGGTCCGCGTGCCCAACCTCCTCGTTCCGTGCACCGCGCAAAGCGCTCCTCGCCACAGGCAACGCAGATATGCAGGGCATGTCTGCACGGACCGGGCCTGCTGCGCCGGGGCAAAGGCAACGCATCGGATGCGGGCCATGGAGCGCGCATGTACGAGCACCATGCACCTGCAAGGCTGAGGCAGCATGTTTCTGGGGGCCAGACAAGCAGGAGCCTTGGAGTTGCTACAGGTCTGTCGCCCGCAAGCCCGAAGGAAGTTTTGGGCCTCGCCGGAGTCCCCTAGATGGTCACCGGCTGTCAACACGTGGTGTGGAGATGCCCTTTCAACATAAGAAAAGTCGGCTGTGGCAAAGCGCTCTTCAGCGGTCTATGCACGATAGTCAACTGCCGGTACACCTGCGCCGGTGGAAATCCATGAGCCGATTCAGTGACCGAACTCACATCACCTCCCCGGGTGGTTTGGGGCCACTTTCGGTAGCGCCAAGGATCCGGACGTGCCGTAACGGGAAGCCGGGACTTAACTTGCAGCGGCAAAGGCCCCTGCCCTTGGCAGAAAAACGGAATGGAAGTGAACCGGCGCGCAGTCAGGCTGACGCGCAGAGACACGCGCCGTGATGCCGCGCTAGCAACGATCCAGGGTGTGCGCTTGCCAAGAGAAAAGATGGTGGCCCGAGGCCACCGCGGACGATTCAATGCGCCCTGCGCAAACGTAGAGCCACCTCAGTACGCAACGCCGGCAGCCGCGCCGCCACGGCAACATCCATACGGCTGTCATGATCCGACTACTAGGGTCGTGGAATGGCTATGCCGGAAGCATCCTGGGCCAATAGGCAAGCGCCGGGGAAAGATTGCAGGCCGACAGACCGGCATCGACCACTTGGAATCGGTGTGATCACGGACTGCAACATGAGCGGGCGGCTGCCACACTCGCCGTTCGCGCAAGTTGACATAGCAGCGCACGTCAAGAACTACGCACGGCAGCGTTTTCAATGGAATGGTGTTCTGCGTAAGAACCTTGGTGGCCCCAGGCCACCGAGGCACGCGGCAGGGGGCTTCGACATGTTGTGCTCCGCCAGAATTCTTGAGCCGACATCAGCGCAATAGTCCAGAGCAACCCGGTTCCGTGCGGCACCACGCGGGTGTCTGTCTACGAATTTGCAGGCAACCTCGATTACTCAACTCGGGCAGGAGCGTGCAACGCGGCGCTGTTAGCGGTCGTACCTGTTAGTCCGAGATTCGTCGGTTTGCCTGCATTTGACTCCTCGACGGTTACTAGCCGCTGTTTGAGCCAGACCCCAGTTACCACCGGGCTCTTGGAGCCTTTCGCGCACTTCAGCTCTTCCCCGCAGCCAGGCCCGTAGTATCGGCTTGCGTCCTGACGATATGCGGCCCTGCCAGTTCATGTCCGGTCGCCCGAGGCCATGGAGCGGCCCGCAAGAGACAGCGCGATCGCCGTCGCCTCCTCCAATGCACCCAGGCCGCTCCTGATTCGTGCCGCTGGAAACGGCCTCCCTGCGGGTGTCTCGGGAATCCGCACTCCACTGCGGCAGACACGCGCTGCTGCGCTCAGCCGGGGAAGAAGCCCTTCAGCAGGTGCCGACCCATCCTGATCTGGCCACCTCCCGGTGCTGCCTGTCTCTCCTCGGTTGACGTACGTCGGCAAGCCGATCTGCTTTGCCCGTCCGGCGCACTTGGCCGTGGCCTTGCTGCCGGTGGACCGGGGCCACCAGCAGCACTGCGCCCACCGGTATTTCTGAGGACCATAGCGTTGCCTCGGCGAACGAGGTCAGCCCAGGGTCGCCTGCCAGCGGTATGCCGGCCTGGGAATGCGTTCAGAGTAGCTGCGATAGCGCGGTGCGCCACTGACTCAGACCGCGAACTGAAAGAGGCCTGCGCAAGCCAACTGCCATGCCGACGCGCATTCCCGCAACCAGCTTGAGCGCCACCATGCGCCAAAGTTACCGCCCAGCACCGCTTGGCCAGTTGACGAGCATTCCATGGTCACTTTCTGCCTGAGCGGCGTTCTCAACGCAGACTCGGATCGCCCACGATCTCGCCGTTCGCAAGGCAAAAGCGGGGTGAGGCGTGGCGCGGCAGCGGAGAAACGTCATGCCTGCTGTCTCGATCGAGTTGTAGCTTGAGCCAGGAGTCTTGGCCGGATAGGCACTTGCCTCATGCGTTCGGCGTGGCCTGCGAAACGCCATTGGATTGGCCTGCAATCACCCTTCTCTAAGGGTTGCCAGGAGAATCGGCAAGCCGTTGTCACTTGGTGGCCCCGGGCCACCGCAGGCGCGCCATCAACCAGTGGCATGCGTCAATCAGGAGCCAACAAAAAGGGCTCCTTGAATGGAGCCCGAGTTCTGAAGCTGTTGTGCAGTGCGCTACTGCTTGTGCAGCTTGTCGCGCTCTTTCTCCAGAAGCGTCTGGATGGCCTCGACCAAGCGCGGAGTCATCCGCATCTCCTTGGACAGCTTGACGGAGAGCCACCGATCCGCACATTCGAGCGTGGCGACCGGGCGTCCATGGCTGCCTGCAATCTCGATACGCTGCGGCCGCGCATTGGCCGACACCGTCAGAGCCTCGAAAACGTCCCGTGCACCAAGCCGGCCTTTATCTTCCCGTGCCTTCTGGGCACGCTGGGCGACGCCGTCCGGATCCTTCTGGACCGCGTCGGCAAGCTTCTCCGCCCAACCCTTCTGGATGCTGCGCTTGCTCGGAAAGGCCTCGAGCACTTCGGTCGGCAGTGATGCAAGAAGCAGGTATCGACGCACCAGGCCCTTGTCCTTGCCAATCCTGTTGGCCAGGGCCGTCGGCGACGTGAACAGACCTGCATCCAGCGCCAGCTTGTAGCTGCGTCCCTGCTCGTATGGCGACGGATTGGCACGCCCGGCGTTCTCGTACTCCATGGCCTCCCACAAGGCCATGTCGGTCATGCCCGTGACGACCACGGCCAGCACCTTCAGCCCGAGCTCTGCACAGGCACGGGTACGGCGCCGACCGAACACCATTTCGTATTCGCCTTCCTGCGCGGCATGGGCTCTGACTAGGATCGGCTGCACGTTGCCGCGCGTCTTCTCAATGGTGGCCTTGAACTCTTCCCATTCGGGGCCCTCGAAGCTTTCGGCGTCACGGTTGGGAAATGGGCCGGGCGCGATGCTGGCAGGATCCAAAGGCAAGGTGGGCTGGGCACCGATCCATTTTTCGAGCTGCTTTCGCAGACTTGCCAGTTCCCGCTCGGTGTCCTTCTGGACACCCATCATGGCCAACAAGGTTCCTGGTGCCGTACGTGGCTGCTGGGTCAGAGGCGGAGTCGAAGTGGCCCCAGGCACCGTCTCCACAGGACGTGCCGCGCCTGCCGCCGAGGCCGAGGGCTGAATCTTTTCGACCGCAGCAGTCGCCTGCGCGATCCGGTCCTTCATCTTGCTCACAGTGCGGCCTCCCGGGTCTCAACGCCGAACAGGGCGCGCTGAGCGGTCTGGTTGGCCCAGGCCTTCCCGATCGATGACTCCAACATGTCGACCACCCGGTTTGCCGCATCGACCGCGCGCGTGAACGTGGCCCTGGACCCCTCGTAGGTTGTCACGTCGAACACGGTGCCAAACGACAGCGATGTCGTGCCGGCTGCCTTGGAATCGGGAATCTCCACCGGAAGCACGAACTCGCCGTAGGCCTTCGCGATCCATGTTGCCACGGTGGTTGCGTTGTCGTCGCCCGCCTTGACCTTGGACAGCAGCACATGGACGAAATCAAACTCGGACCGACCGCCGTTGTACGCGGCGTTCTGGGCCAGTTCCGAGAACAAACCGAAGAACTGGGCCGAGGACGCGAAGTCGAGATTGTTTGGCGGCAGAGGGATCAGGAGTCCGTCAGCCGCGTTGAACGCATTCATCACCGTAAAGCTCAGCGACGGGCTCGTGTCGATCAAGATCACGTCGTACTGATCACGCAACTCCTCCAGGCCGGCATCGAGCACCATGTAGAAGACCAGCCCTTCGGTGCCCTCGCGCATTTGGCGGGCAGGCAGGAGGAACTCGGCGTTGTAGAGGTTGGGATTGCTCGGGATCAGGTCGATGTTGGGCCAGTAGGTCTTTCTCACGGCGTAAGCCGCGCTGTCCTTCTCACCTGCAAACAGCGGCACCAGCGTGTCGTCCATCGGCAGCGTGCTGATCTCATGCCCGAAGCCAAACAGCGTCGTGAGGCTGCCCTGCGGGTCCAGGTCGATAGCCAGTACCTTGTGCCCGCGAAGAGCTAAGCCCTGAGCCAGGGTCATTGATGTCGTTGTCTTGCTGACCCCGCCCTTGAAGTTGCCAACCGCAATGGTCACGGCCCTGCATCCCTGGGGGCGTAGCTTGTCCGATCGGTACGCGCGGGCCCAGGTCGATGCTTCCTCCACGGTAAAGAAGCGGCGGTTGTTGCCCCGGGCCACTTCACCCTTGGGAAGGTCACCACGCGACACACGGTAGAGCACCTGGTCGTTGGTGATGCCGCACAGCGCAGCCAGCTTCCCGGTGGACAGCGTAGGGGGCGTCTTGACCCTGTCCGGCGCGAAGATCGCACCGCGTACCGTTTCCAGTGTGGTTGCTGCAACCTCAGCAGCCTGGGAAATTCGGCTGAGAGGGACCTTGGGATAGGGAAGGGCACGTGTGCTCACTGTGGATGCTCGCTCGATGACGGAGTCCGTGAAAATTAGCGGATTCGATCATAAATCACGGACTCTCCGAGGCGCACCAACTACGTGGATACAGAAATACAACTCAACTACCAATACCAATACAGGAGAGAAAAAACCTTTTTATATCAATGCGTTAGCTCACTTTGAGTGAGTTGAAACCGGAAGACGGATGAGTTGAAAACGGGCTGTGGTGTGTTGATAGCTGAGGACTGGTGAGGCCGTTACGGGGACTAGGGTGAGTTGAATCCGGGGGCTGGCCCAGAAAAGAGTCGGCGCTCACCTCCTTTGCGGTGCTGCTGCACCGTGCTACCCGTCTTCATCAGCACTGACCCCAGGAAACATCTCACCTTTGGGCCTTCTGGGGGCCCGTTTCAAGAGGATGGTTCCCTTGGTCCAACCGTCCTGCGTCACACGGCAAGACCAAAAACGCATCACGACCGCAGGACAGGAGCGCCACAACGGCAAAGCAACGCAGGCTCACCGGAAACGTCTCACCTTTCGAACTCTTCCGGTTAACGGTCTTTTGTCCTGGCAGGAATTTGCAGACTCGCGGGCAGTAGACCACCGGGGTCCGGAAACGTCTCACCTTTGGGTCCCTGCACCAGCACCTTCCCTGCCGCGCAACGCTCGGAACCGTTTGCGTCCGCTTTGCCAGCAACGCAGCGACAGAGGCTGGGGCGACGTGCGCACGCTGGCCGAGCGCCGACACAAGTAAGCGCTTTTGCCTCGGGGGACGTCGCTGTACTCAATATGAGTCTGGCGTCCTCCCGCTCGGACAAAATACGAGGGCAGAGTGCTTGGCGGAAGCCAGTCAGCGCATGCGGCTTTTCTCCGCAATGGCTGCTCGCGCATCAGAACGCGTCTGTGCTGTCGGCAAGGTGTGCCACGGCTGTCTCGCGTGGCGTCGTCGTGGCGTACCGGCAGCAGGCAACATCGCCATACCGGACGGGCCAACAACAGGGCGGTAAGCAAGCGGGTCTAGTGAGGACTGGATCCTGTCTAGCGCACGGTTGGTCCCAGGCAGTCGCCGCTCCGCCGGCGATGGTCTTGAGCTTGAGGTGAGATACTGTTCGCAGGAGACTCACCGATGCCCCCCGTCCCCAGGAAGATCAGCAGCAATAGCGGTGAGCCGCAGCAGCTGCGCAAGTCCGAACGCATGCTGGTGCTGCGTGCCTCGTCCGTATCGCTCACCCTGATCGCGCGCAAGATGTACAACGCCATGCTCTACGTCGCGCAGCGCCAGGGGCTGGAGCGGCCACGCTACTCCGCGCCACTGTCGAAGCTGGCCAAGATCATCGACTACGGCGGCAACGACAACGCGGCCCTGAAGCAAATCGTTCGCGAGATGCAGACTTGCCTGATCCAGTGGGAGTCCCCGGTCGGGCGGGGCGGTGTTGGCTGGTCGTCGTCGCAGCTGATCGGCGGCGTCGAGGTCGGCGTGGTTGCCGGCCAGAACGTCATCTGGTGGGAGTACAGCAGCATCTTCAAGCGCGACATCCTGGAGCCGATGCCCTACGCCACCATTTCGCTGGTAACCAACGCGCGGCTGCGATCGATCTCGGCACTCGCGCTCTACGAGATCTGCTCGCGCTACAAGAACTCGATGCTCACGACGAGGCATCACTGGCGGTGGTGGCGTGATGCCCTGAGCCTGCAGCCCGGCACGATGAAGGAGGGCGGCGAATACAAGACGTTCCATCGCGATGTTCTCAAGCGCGCCATCAGCGAGATCAACAGCCAGTCGGAGATCGAGATTGAGCTTGTGACCCACAAGGAGGGACGGGCGATCAGCGAGATCCAATTCAAGGTGCGCCCCAATACCAGCGTGCAGCGCGAGGTTCAGGTACCGAGCATCGAGCCGGTCGACCTGATGCTGTATGACCGGGCAGCCGCGCTGGGCATAGGCGTCAGATGGTCAGAGCGCCTCATCGAGCTCCATGGCGATGCGGCCTTCAGCAGTGGCTTGGACCTGCTTGAGGCCCGCATGAAAAACGCAGCGGCCGAGCCCGTCGCATCTCCGCATCGCTGGCTGGAAGAGGTTCTCGACAGGCGGTCACTGCCCTCGTCGATGGCGAGCCAACCTACAGTGGTCGAGGCCCAACTCGTGCCAGCGACGTCCCTACCGTCCGCGCCCGTCCTGTCCACCTCGATGTCCGTCGCCGACTTGGAGACCCGGGAGAGGCGCAACGCCGAGGCGATCAGCCTTTACGCGCAGTGCAGCGAGGAAGTCAAGCTGGCGTATCGGCAGGCCTTCGCCAGTGCGGTTCTGCCTGGCTTGCATCGCAGCTACAAGACGGATTGGGAGCGCAACGGTCCAACCGGACGCATGGTCGGTCCAGTCTTTGTCCGCTATCTCAGCGAACGGCTTTCCGGGAATTCCGCACTGTCCGCCCCGTAAGGTAAGCCGCCTGCACCCGGCGCCTCGGATGGCCGGGAGGCGCGGTGCAGCCAGGACGCGCTCAGACCGACCGGGCCGTGCCGTTTGCCATCGACGCGGCAGCCGAACTCTCCGCCGCGCGACTTGCCAGCTCGGGCAGCGTCGGCTCCGACCGCCCGACAGGGAGCACCGGTGCCGCCACCGCTGCGGTCTGGGCCAAGGCAAGGACGTCGCTGCACGCGCTGATTCCCGCGTCCGACCCGGCCGGTGCTGCCTCATCCAAGCCGGTGGCAACAGCGGCGGGCAGGGCCGTGGGCCCCGGATCGCGCATCTCCATGCGCAACCGGTCCGCCAGCAGCCTTGCCAGGGAGGCAGGGCGCCCGGTGATGCGCTTGGCCTTGGCCCGCATCCTGTCAAGCTCGGTCTCGGTCACCAACTCCTCGATCTCCAGTGTCTGCAGCAACGGCATCAACTGGTCGAGCTTGTGAATGAGCTCGAAGTAGCGCCTGCCAATGGCCGAGACGATTGCAACGTCCTCTTCCATGGGGGTCGTCGTGAACGAGGCAACAGCGTCTATGCTGGATTCCTTCAGGCGCTGCTCCATGGCGTCCATGAGCCTGTCGATCAACTTGCTGGCATCGGCGATGGCCTGCTTGATCTGTAGTTCCAGGGCTTCGATTTCCTGATGGCTCTTGCGCGTGCGGCCGATCGTGGAGATGTAGTACACCCTGGACTGCAACACGTAGAAGAAGCGCACGAACAACCGCTTGCCCTCCGCGCTGTGCAGCGAAGTACGGCGCGTGATGGCCGCGGCTTCGACCCGGCGGAAATCCGTTGGCGTTTCCTTGGCCAGGATGCGCCTGTTGGCTTCGCCATGGTCGGTCCGGACCATCGCCGGTAGCTGTCTGGAGTTGTCCATTGTGCGGATCACTTGCGTGAGGGACCTGGCTCATCATCACGAAGCATCCGGATTGTTTCCAGGAAAAATCCCGCCGTTTTTTCCGAAGATCAGGCCCCAACCCCCCGCAGACCCCTCGTTGCGGGCTGGCGTTGACAGCGGCCGTGGTCGGATTTACTTTGGCGGCATGTGCAGCAGCTGGCCCTGCACTCAAGCATCAGGCAAGCCACCCAAGGCGCCGCCCCAGTGGCCGGCGCACCCCCGCTCGCAGCGGGAACGTTCTTACCAGCCGAGCTGTCAGCTTGGCTTTTCGAGGCGCGACGCCACGCCCTGAGCGGGATCGTGCGCCGAAAAGCTTTCTGATCGGTAGCTGGTAGACCGATCAAGCGGCTCACGCCGCCAGTTCAAACCAGCGCAAGCGGTCGGCATCGATGCCGACGTCATCAACCCTGCGGGGCAATGTGCCTCGCAGGAGTTCTCCTGCAGCGCATTGCTTCGCCCGTTTGGGAGACAGCAATGTCCGTTTATCACCGGGCGTGTGCGTCATCCGCGCGCGACCCAACTACCGTACCCGTTCCCGGGGCACTGCTTGGTCAGGAAGAGCTCAAGCTGACCTTCGAAGACCTGCCGCCCAGCGCGCAGCAGGCTGTAGCTGACATGCTTGGCGACCTCGGCGGACGCACCGTCGAATGGTCCGAGCAGGACGTCGTGTACCTGCACTGGCGGCTGCTGCAGGAACTGCCTCGCCTGGCAGACCCTGAAACGCCGCTGGAGGAAAAGCTCGACACGTTGGCCTGGGCCTTCGCGGAGTCCGAGCACGATGGCGAGCCTTTCAGCTTCGCGCAGTGCCTTCGGGTCGTCGGCACGAGCCCACTGTCGCCTGCGCCCTACGTCGGCCTGGTGGATGTCGACGACATCCGTGCATGGCTGCGCTGGCACTCGCGGCGCTGGATTGCAGCGACGCTGGAACGGTACCCCCAGTGGGTGCGCGATCTGGTTCGGGCCCAGCCCGACATGGTGTGCCGGGAACTGCAGCGCAATCCCCAGTGGATCAACGAGCAGATCCGAGCACGAGAGCAGGGCCCTCAAGGGGACCTGTTTGGTTCGGATTGCCCGTAGGCGGGAGCTGACCATGCAACTTCCCGCGATTCCCCCGCGGCTCGCGCTGGCCATGCTGATCGTGCTGTTCGGCTTGGCAGGTGCGTTGGACCGTGACACGACTGGCGATCCGGTCGCTCCTGCTGCTTCGCACGCCACGGCCGGGTCGCAGGCCCACGCCTTCCGGCGTGCGCCGCAGCAGCTGCGCTTGCTGTGCCAGGTGCCAATCGAAGAGCGACACGAGGCGGTACGCCGTCTCGTGCGCGCCTCGGCGGAGGCCGTGACGATCGTCCAAGGTCAATCAGAAACCGGACCGGCGCGCGAACTGCGTTGCACGGTCATCGACGAATAGGAGAGCTGCCATGAACACGGCTGTTGAGTCCACTCTGCGTCAGGTCCTGTCGCGGGAAATGCTGGACTACTACGTCAAGGAGTACGAACTCCTGACCGCAGAGCGCGGCCGCGAGTTCGTCGTGCTTGGGGCAGAAAAGATCGCGTACCGCGTGGGGCTTTGCCAGAACGGGTACGAAATCCAGCGCGAGTCGGAGAGCGGGACGGCGGTGCATCCGCTGCTTCGCGCGCCAGCTCACGATCTGCACAAGCACGCGATCGGCAAGGCGATGGTCAGTGGTGCGCTCTTCACGAGCGCGCTCCATTGACACACCCGATGCCGGCTTGATCGATGCACGCGGCTGCAACTGCAGCTGTCGTGCACCGCAAGCATGAGGCCAAGCAACCCCACAGGGGCTTGGTTCGATACCGGCTACCCGCGGCTTCATGCCGCGGTGACGCCAACCACCTCAACCCGAAGCGGGTCGCGCATCCGCCTCGGCGGCGCCGCGTCCTGCTTTCCCACTGGAGATGATCATGAAAGTGCATGTTCAAGTGAATGAGCAAGGCGCGTTGCGCAACGGTCGTTACGCCTTCGGCAACCGCTATACGGTGCTGTCGGAGTTGCTGCAAAACGCCCGCCGGGCCGGCGCATCGGCTGTACACGTCGAGTACCTGGACGTGATTCAGCGGTTGCGCGTCACCGATGATGGTTGTGGCATCGATGACTTCCAGAAGCTGCTGAGCCTTCACGAAAGTGGCTGGGACGAGCAGCTGGCCAACAGCGAAGGAGCTTTCGGCATGGGGTTCTCGAAATGCCTGTACGCCGCCAAGTCAGTGTCCGTGACGTCCCGCGGGATGACGCTGGCGTTCGAATGCGCCGATGCGCTGGCACAAGCCGAGCTGGAAGTCGTTCCGGCGCCTGAGACAGACCGTCGCAAGACGGTCGTACAGCTCGATGGCGTCGAGCTGCCGCACCTTCGCGTCATCATCGGCCGCATGGTGCGGGGCTTCCCGATCCCGGTGTACTTCAACGGCGAGCCGTGCGAGCGTTCCCATGCGCTCGATGCGCGGCTCTTCGTGAAGACGCCTATCGGCATGGTGCACCTCGCCGGCGTCGAAACCGGTAGGCCTTCCGACCTGGTGGCCGTCTACCTGCAGGGGCTGCTCGTGGCCGACGCCGCGCTCGCTGGCTACCTGTCGCAGGATGAAGTTGACGTCATTCACCTTGACCTGCAGCGCTTTGCCGCTCGTCTGCCAGACCGTACGGAGCTCATCGACCCGCTGGAGGCACGCGAGCGCATCGACCGCAGGATCAAGCGGACGTGGAGGCTGACGCTGCTGCAGCACAAGGCCTTGATGGCCCCGCAGGACTTCGTGGATCGCTACTACGAGGCCGCGCGCTGCAAGGACCTGCTCGAGGTCTTCGACGACGTGGACGTGTTGCCACGCCGCGCGTACTCGCTGGTGTCGGCCTATCCGGGCGTACCGATGCGGGAGGAATGCGACTACCGCCTGGTCGGGGAGTCGCATCTGCATCGCTCGGATATCAACGCCGGCGTGGTGCGGTTGGCCGCGTACGAACCTGGCCTGAAAGGCCCGAACGTGGCCACGCTGATGTACGCCCAGGCCGCGTCGGTGGTGCTGGTCGATCTCGGCATGCTCGGACCCAATCATTGGGTCCAGCACGGCCTGCGCGACTTGACACGGGAAGCCGTGACCGTGACGGCCGTGGACGTCACCGCGGAGGCCAGCTTCCGTGGCGCCTACGCGCAAGCGCCGGTGCGTGCCTGCGACCACATCGAGATCGTCCACGGCAACGACAAGGTGGTGCTCCGGGACAAGGCCATCTTCTGGGACGGCGCGATCTTCTACCCACGCAGCTGCCGCGACGGCCAGGTCGTGATGCAGGTCAGCGACTACAGGACTGCGCAAGACCATGTCGATGAACTGGCTTGCGGGGTTGATGAGGACCTGCTCGCGCGATTCATGCGCAAACTTCGTTGTCCTGACCCGGTGGCCTTGCTCCAATGTGTGCTGGAGGAGATCTGCTGGACGGACTACCCGCAGCTCAGTGGCAGACGGTTCCGAGTGATCATCGGTTCGTCCGACGCCACGCTCACGGTCATCCAAGCGTAATACGCTGGGTAGGCCGGGAAAGATTCCTTCGTGGTTCTTTCCACAGCGTGCTCGGGTTGTGCGCTATGAACTACTCCACCCTTTGCTGCGCAAAGGATGGAGTTTCACAGGGGCGCTCACGCGCCCCTGTACCGGCCAGTTCCTGACCGTCATGTGTACCCAGCGCCCAGTTCAGCACGACGCGCGCCGAAGCCAGGTCGCGAGGTTCGGTGTGCCCGCATTCCGTGCATGTATGCGTGCGCACCGACAGGCTCTTTTTCGCCAGCGCCCAGCATGCGGGGCATCGCTGGCTCGGCTTGAGCTTGCGCGTCGGCGCCTCTACCCATTCGCCGCCAGTCTCCGTCACTTTGAGGCGAAACAGGGAAGTGAACAGCGCGGGGGCTGTGTCCAGAATCTCGCGGTTCAGGCCCGCTTTCTGTGCAACGTTCTTGCCGGGTTTCTCGACGGTCCCGGTGGCGCTGCGCGTCATGTTGGCGATGCGCAGTTCTTCGGTAGCAACCAGCGCGAAGCGGCTGGCGAGCTTGGCTGTTTCCTTGTGCGCCCAATCCAGGCGGCGCCGTGCGGTCTTGGCGCGTGCGCTGGCGAGCCTTTGCACGGCCTTGCGGCGGCGGTTGCTGCGCTTGTTCTTCTTGCGCGAGACGGCCTGCTGCAGCCCGGTGATGCGGTCCTTCTCGGAGCGCCACCAGCGCGGGTTGTCCAGACACACTTCGTCGCCCGCGTGATCCAGCCCCGTGAGGAAGGTTTCGACGCCCCAATCGAAAGCCATGGCCGCGTCGCCCGTGCGCGCGCGCTGCGGCGTGCCGATGTCCAGCGTGAGCGACAGGAACCACTTGCCGTCGCGGTGCAGCACGTCGCTGGCGCGAATGTCGCCACCCTGGCGGGCTTGCCCGCGTGCGCGCAGGTGCCCGATGCCCGACAGCCGCAGCGTGCCGTGGCGCCAGTCAGCGCCGGGCGTGAAGCGCCAGCCATCGCCGTGCCCCTTGAACGAGAAACCGGGGAAGCGCGCGAGCGACTTGAACCTTGGGAACCCCGGCGCCTGTCCCGCCTTGACGCGGCGGAAGAACGCGGCAAATGCCTTGTCCAGCCGGCGCAGCGTCATCTGCTGGCTGGAGCAGTTCGCGGCTTCGGCCCACTCTGGGCATTCCTTGCGCAGCACGGTGAGCGACTTGCACTGCGCCGCGAAGGTGAGCGACTCGCCGGTCTTGCGGTAGCAGTCGATGCGTTCCTCAAGAGCGGCGTTGTAGAGCTGCTGGTGCGAGCGCAGCAGCGCATGCAAGGCCGCCTCCTGCTTCGGCGTCGGGTACAGCCGAAGAGTTGTCTTGCGAAGGTTGCACGGTGCGTCCATAGCAAAGTCACTGTAAAAATCACATACCACACGGCAACGCAGAAATGGTTTCGTACGTAACTGAAATCAGGACTTGCGGCCGGCGCGCTATCCCTCTCCACCCAATGCGGACGGCTTTGCCTCCAGGCCGATTACGCGGCCGACCTCACTGGATGGAGACCCTCGCGCTTTCGGTGGAAAGGGTCGTCCCGTTTCGCAGGCTTCGCTGAAGCGGAATGCGCTTCTGGCGATGCGGATCCCTACGGCTCATAGCCGCCGAGCCAGATTAGGCGGTTGATATTTCCGCTTAGCAGCGGCGAGGTCAAGCGCACAGACGACAAGGCAGGCTGCCTGCCGTTGCTGCAACGGGTCACCGGCAAGCCCATGCGCGAGAAGACCCTATAAACTTGCGCACGCAACGCTCTCGCGGTGTCCACCACTGGCGTGAGAAGTGCCAACTGAACCAGTTTTCAGGGCGATTTGCAGAGGTGGGCCCTGTCCTCTAAGGTACATCCAGCCTCCAATTCCCGTCCTGCGCAGCTTCGGCTGCCGCCATTTTTCTCACAGACCCCATCGCTCATGACACTGCGGCAGTTCGGTCTACCTCAAACGAAGAACTCTATGCCCAGGTCGCGGCAGATCCGGTCGATGCCCTTCACGTTGGGCAAGGCGGTGTAGATCGGCGGCCCCAACTTGGCTCGGGTGGAGGACTTGTCGAAGAGCACGACAGCCGGACGATCATTGAGCTTGCGCGACAGGTAATGGATGCCGTCGAAGCCCGCAGGGTGCGTATGGACCTGGTGGCTCCACTGCTGCGGCACGTCATAGGGCACGACGGCGGACAGTGCGGCATGGCCGCCGGCGCGCAGCAGCCCGATGCCGGTCAGGTCCGCCAGCTTGAGCCTTTGATCATCGACATTCTCGAAGCGAACGATCCAGCGGGAAGCAAACTGTGCTGCGGCCACGAGGAACCGGCCGCTGACGGGCCGCAGGTCGTGCAGCAGCGTCTCGGCAAGGGCTGTGTGAAGATCCAATCCCAGGTAGCAGGTGCCATAGGCCTTATCCGGGGCGTCGAAGCGGTTGGCCGCAGTCCGACCAAAGAAGGGTTCGCCGCTGTCACGGGGGCCGCTACGGTAGAGCTTCGAGGGCAGAACCTGTTTGATTCTGAGATTGAGCTTGTGAAAGTCGTTCGGAGGACGTGGGCAGATGTCTGGGAGCGGGCTCTTTTTCTTGTCGCTCATGTCTGGGCGAAGGCCTGCGCCGCGTTGAGCACCAGGGCCATCTTGCCGGCTGCTAGGGCTTCCAGCGGCGTCTGGTCGGCCAACGAGCCGCGGGGAACAGTGAAGAACGCCAGCTTGGCGCTTCCCGGCATGTCGCCCAGCGTTTTCGACACCTTCTCAATCTGCTTGCGATCGTGGCGTGGGTCCGCCAGCCAGGCCGGGAAGTAACGCACGCCCTTGTGTTCGACGCAGAACATGCGCCGCGCAGCGAGGGCCTTGCTCACCGCCTGCATGCTCATGCCCAGCCGCTCGGCGAGCACGTCGCCCCTGACAAGTTCGCCGCTGCCGATCATCCGGCGCAGGCTTTCTTCGGCTTCGCAGCGTATCTTCTCCATGAAGGCCGTCGTCTGCTCGGCCGACTGCTCTTCGACGCGGGCCGGTTCAAGCCGGCTTTGCGCCTGCTCGACATCGGCGACCACTTGCCGGAACCGGTCTAGCATCTGCTTGCGCTGGCGGTAGTAGGTGCTGCGCGCGCCGCTGCGGCTGCGCAAGTCAGGCATCACGCCGTCCAGGGGCAACGCCTTGAGCAGGCTGCTGGCGCTCTCCATCAGCGCCAGGACGTCCATGACCACACTGGGCTCAACCGGTGCGGCCGCGGTCTTGTGCTGCGTTATCTCCCGCCGAGCCTGCTGCAGCTTCTCGGCCGCTTCCGCCAAGGCCGGTGTCAGAGCGAACTCCCGGTGAAGGTGCATGGACACCTCGGCCAGTGGGAGCTGTTTGCCCGCCTTGGCCGTGCCGGTACGCGCTGGGCGTTGGACGGACTTTGCGACAGCCGGGACAGCAGCCATGGTGTATCTCCTGAGTGCGCCCATTGTAGCGCTCAGGAGAGACTTGCTAAACAGAATCAACCGCTACTTACGCCAGAGAAGAGGCCTTCTCGTCAAGAGGACAGGGCAGCGACCTACTGCCTGTCCGATTCCAACATGCCGACTACTCTTGCAGGACGCAACGGTTGGATCGACTTCCAAAAATCCAACCATCAGTCATGTGTGCAGACCCAGCAGGGAGTTGGCCTGCGAAGGCAGACGCTCCGGTTTGTCGAAGCAGTGCCGTGTCAGTGATCTGGAACTTGTATATTTATACAGTATTCCGCTGGAACGATTGCGTGTGTGGCCGATCCCGCGAAGTTCCCCCTTCCAGTTCTTCCTGGCCTGTTCATGACTCACGGTTTGCCTCTGCGTCCCAGCCGTCTGCTGCTGGACTTCTACGCGCGCCTGGCCGCACGCCACATGGGCCCTCAGGTGCAGTTGGCCGGCTTTCAGCGGCGCTGGACTGCTTGGCGGCACGACGACCTTGTGCAAGGCGTCGAGCGTGCCGTCCTGGACTGCTACCCGGAGGTACCGTTGCACGAAGTCGAAGACATGCTCTTGGCACAGGCACATGACTTGGCCGGGGCGGACACGGCACTTGTCACGGCAGAGACTTCCTTGCAGCGTTACCGGACCGAGGAAGGGGATGAGTTGGGTGAGGAGGACGAGGGCTTGGTTCTCACGATCAAGTTGGAGGAAACCGGACAGCCCACCGGGGTGCTGGGCTGGATAGAGCTGGATGCGCAGCGCCGCCCGGTGCGGGCCTGTCGCCCACTGCCGCTAATGCTGCCCGGTGCCAACTGAACCGGCAGCCATGAGTTCGTCGGCGTCTTCACATGATGAACGTTCAACGAAGCCCAGGCACCTGGATGACAGTGGTGCTGGCCGCACTGCTGCTACTTTCCATGGAGGTTCTTTTAGCTTTTCGCAGCAGCGAGCAGGCCGAGCGTGCCGATTGCGAGTCGCGTGGCGGGCGTTGGCTAGACCCGCGGCGGCATGATCAACGCTGCTTGGACCCGGGCCAGCCGCTTGGGCCTTGAGCCCGAGCTTGCCAAGCTTGCACGCAAGGCGGTGTCAGCTTGACGCGGCAGGTACTGCGTGAGCGCGGACAAGCTCTCGCTGGTAACGGCTGAGCGCCAATTCGGACCGGGGTCCTGCTTGAGCGGCAGGCTTGTCGAGGCCAGCAAGTTCCTGAGCTTCGTATTGCGCCACCAGCCCGAGGCCGTTGGCCTAGTACTCGACGCCGACGGCTGGGGCAACGTGGACGAGCTCATTGCCGGCACTGCGCGGCAAGGGAAGCAGCTTTCCCACGAGCTCATCGAGCAAGTCGTGGCCACCAACAACAAGAGGCGCTTCGAGCTTTCCGATGACGGCCAGCGAATCCGCGCCATCCAGGGCCACTCGACGCGCAGCGTGGACCGTCAGTTCGAGCAGCGGCAACCGCCTGAGGTGCTGTTCCACGGCACGGCCTCGCGCTTCGTCGCGGCGATCAGCCGGGAAGGCCTCAAGCCCGGCGCACGGCACCACGTGCACCTGTCGGCCGGCGAGCAGACGGCCCGCGCTGTCGGCCTTCGCTACGGGCTGCTCGTGGTGCTCGCGGTGGACGCCGTGCGCATGCATGCGCAGGGCTTCGTGTTCCACCAAGCCGAGAACGGGGTGTGGCTGACGGTTAGGGTGCCGCCGGCCTTCCTGTGCCGCGCCGGCTGACGTGGCAGCGATGCCGGCGCCGGCATCAGGTCTTCAATGCGAGGTTCCGCGCCGCGGGGCAGGCCAGGCATCGTCCCGGGATGCCTCGCCCACGACGGCGGCCAGGTCCCACTCGCCGGTCGCGTCCTCGCACACCAGGATGTAGAAGCCCTCGTCGGTGGAGACTTTCCACCAGGTGCGATCCCGGCCATGCCAGCGGTCGCACACCTCGTTGACCGCCACGCGCCGAGTGCCGAAGTGGACGGCGCAAGGCCGGGCCTCGCTGCCGGCGGTGTCCAACTCTACCGACAGGCCCATGCTGACCGACCCGATCCACGATTCATGCACGGGCTGCGGCAACACGCGCGCCTGCGTCCATCGTGCGGCTCCCGCGGCCCGGCCATCCGGACGCCAGACCATCGCAGGGCTCTCGGGCGGTGCCGAGCAGCAGGCCAGGGCCGTTCAGGGCCTCGGCTGCGTCGCGCATGGCCTACGCCCTCCAATGCCGCCCAAGCCGCAGGCCGCCCCCGCTGAGCGCCGCGACACCCAGCGCGACGCCGATCAGTCCCGCCGCCACCGCGAACGTTGTGCGCATGCCGCCGGCAACCGCCTCGGGCAAAGCCGCAGCGAAGTCCACGCCTGCAGCGGCCCATGCGAACACGCTGCCCATGACGGCCGCCCCGGTGACCAGCCCCAAGTTGCGCGAGAGGTTCAACAATCCGGACACCACGCCACGCTGGTCCGCGGCCACGTCCGCCATGACCGCGGTGTTGTTGGCCGCCTGGAACAGCGCGTAGTGGCCCGTGAGGAGGGCCATGGGCAACACGTAGCCGGCAACGCCCCAGGCGGTCGGCGCCAGGCACAGCGCCAGGCAGCCCGCGGCCATTCCGGCCAGCGCTGTGACGGTCATGTGCCGCGCCCCGAAGCGGTCCACCAGGCGCCCGGCGGGCACGCCGGCCAGCGCCGCGACCGCCGGGCCGGCCGACAGGGCCAGGCCGACGTGCAGGGTCTGCAGGCCCAGCGCGCGCCCGAGGTGGAAGGGCCCCACCACCAGCGTCGCCATCATCACCGTCGAGACGAGCGCGCTCATCGCCAGGCCCGCTCCCAGCACGGGGTCGCCCAGCCGGGCCAGCCGCACGAGCGGCGCCGCCGAGTGCGCCTGCACCCGCAGGAACAGCGCCAGGCCCGCCAGGGCGACCAGCAGCAGCGCCAGGTTGAGCGCACCGAAGCGGCCGCGGCCTGTGGTCATCGCCAGTGCATAGGCCGCCAGCGTCAGGGCCAGCAGCAGGATGCCCATCCCGTCGAAGCCGGTCCGGGCCGCGTCCGGCGCGCGGCGGTCGCGCGGCAGGTGGCGCCATGCCAGCCCCAGGGCCAGCAGGCCCAGCGGCACGTTGACCAGGAAGACGGCCGGCCAGCCCAGGCCGGCGATGAGCAGTCCGCCCAGGGTCGGGCCCAGCGCCGTGCCGACGGCCGAGGCCGTGCCCAGCAGCCCCATGGCCCGCCCGGCCTGAGCCTTGGGCACCACCTCGCCCACCATCGCCACGGACAGCGCCATCAGCACGGCCGCTCCCACGCCCTGGACGGCCCGGGCGGCGATCAGCAGCGCGAGCGACGGTGCCGCGCCGCACAGCGCCGAGGCGGCCGTGAAGACCAGCAGGCCGGCCAGCAGCAGCCGGCGGCGCCCGGCCAGGTCGCCCAGCCGCCCGGCGCCGACCACCAGCGTGGTGTTGGCCAGCAGGTAGGCCAGCACCACCCACTGCACCTGCTGGAACGAGGCAGCGAAGGCCTCGGTGAAGGTCGGCAGCGCCACGTTGGCGATGCTGGTGCCCAGCGCGGGCAACAGCGCGCACAGCGCCAGCGCCCACGGCGCCCGGCCGGCCGGCGCAATGACGCCTGCCGTAGTCGCGACTTTGTGACCTGCTGAGGTTCCTGACATGTGCCATCTCCTGATCAAGGGCTGCCAGTGCAGCCGTCACGATCACGATAGGCACGGGCCGGTCACGGCGGAAGGCGCATCATTTGCACTCCATTCGTGCGTCTGACGCCATGTCAGCGCCGTTTACGCCGTTTACGCTGGTGCGTTTGCCATGTCACAGCCCGATCTGAACCTGCTTGTCGTGCTTGACGTCCTGCTGGCTGAAGGCAGCGTCGCGGGCGCGGCCCGGCGGCTGCGCCTGAGCCCTTCGGCGATGAGCCGGGCCCTGGCACGGCTGCGCGAGACCACGGGCGATCCACTGCTGGTGCGCGCTGGGCGGGGCTTGGTGCCGTCACCGCGGGCGCTGGAGTTGCGCGAGCAGGTGCGCCGCATCGTGCAGGACGCCGAAGCGGCGCTGCGCCCTGCCACGCCGCCGGATCTCGTCAAGCTGGAGCGAACCTTCACGCTGCGCACCAGCGATGGCTTCGTGGAGACCTTCGGGCCGGGGCTGATCCGGCGTGTCGGTGTCGAGGCGCCCGGCGTGCGGCTGCGCTTCATGCCCAAGCTCGACAAGGACAGCGCGCTGCTGCGCGACGGCACGGTGGACCTGGAGACCGGCGTGGTCAGCAGCGCGATGGGCCCGGAGGTGCGGACGCAGGCGCTGCTGCGGGACCGCTTCGTCGGCGTCGTGCGCGCCGGTCACCCGCTGGGCGAGGGCGAGGTCACGCCCGCACGCTACGCGCAGGCTAAGCATGTGCTCGTCGCGCGGCGCGCCCAGGCTCAGGGGCCGGTGGAGGAAGCGTTGGCCGCTGTGGGCCTGCAGCGCGACGTCGCGGCGGTCGTGGGCGGGTTCTCCGCGGCGCTGGCACTGGCGCGCGCGTCGGACCTCATCGCCAGCGTTCCCGAGCGCCACACTGCCGGACTGCGCACGGGCATGCTGTGCTTCCCGCTGCCGGTCCAGGTACCGGAGATCACGGTGTCGCTGCTTTGGCATCCGCGGCTGGATGCCGACGCGGCCCACCGCTGGTTGCGTGGCTGCGTCCGGGACGCCTGCGCCGAGCCGGCCGCGCTGATGGCGCATCGGCCCCCAGCGCTGCCCGAGCAGGCCTCGTAGGCGCCGAGAACTCGGCAAGGCAGGACGCGCTTGTCAGACGTGAGGGCGGTGGCTGGCTTTGAGGCTCGACCCCGGCTCAGGGCGCGTCCAGGCCCGCCAGGCCGGCGACGTCGCCCTCGCGCTCGATCAGCGCCAGCCAGCTGCGCAGCTCGGCCTCGCTGCCTTCAAGCAGCCGCAGTGCCAATGATTGGTCATTGGCCTTGGCCAGCATGTTGTGCAGACCCAAGTGCGCCACGAGCAGGTAGTACATCGGCGCAACCAGCGCCTGCCGCTGCTGCGGATGATGGCGGGCGAAGTGATGGAGTTCCTCGATCGCGTGGCCCAGCTTCTCGCCGACGTAGACCAGCGGCACGCCATGGCGCTGCTGCGGTGTGGTGTAGGCCGGGCCGTTGGCGTCCAGCGGGAAGTCATCCTGGCTCACGGGAGTTGTCCTGTGTCTTCAGTGCAGCGTCTGGGCGCAGCAGTGTTTGTACTTGCGCCCGCTGCCGCAGGGGCAGGGCTCGTTGCGACCGATCTTGGGAACATGCCGGCGCAGTGGCGCGGGCCCGGCGGCACCCGCGCGCCGGGCCGACTCGAAGTGGCGGTAGCACTGGGTCGCGCCGGCAATCATGGAGGCGATCACCTCCTGGCGCTTCTGCGCATCGATGGGCGGCGGCCGCATCCCGGGATCTGGGTCGTGCTCGTGAACGAGCATCATCATCGGCACCACGCAGCCGCCGTCCTTGTCGCTGGCAATCAGCTCGTTCCAGCTGCCCGGGCGTGCCTGCATGCCGCGCATGAAGCCGCGCGCCCAATCGTTGCCGTGCGCCACGCCCGCGTCGTCCTCCAGCAGCACCGGCAGGTACACATCCGGCTCGGTCAGGGTGCGCTGCAGTTCCGCGGCGATCCAGTTCCAGTGCCGCATCATCAGGCCGGTGATCCTGCCGGCCTGCTCGTCGCTGTCGAAGGTGAACTGGTCGCCCAGTACCTGCTGCACGGCCTCGGTCGGCGGCACGAACACCGGCCCGCAGATCAGCGCCGCGAAATACCCGTCCATCGCTTCGAGCTTCATGGCCGCTGGGCCGGCTTGCAGGGCCTCCTGGAGCTGGTCGAACTCCTGCTCGGTGAGGGAAACGGGGGTCGAGGCGGCAAGCATGGGCGTGAGGGTCGGACGTGCGGCGCACTGCTGCGGCATTGTGGCGTATCGGGGCTGTCCATCACTGCAGCCGCACAGCTGCAAGCCACCGGGGCCCTTCAGGCACGCGCTGGAGGCAGCCGGCCGGAATTTGCTCCAGTCACACTCCTCGGTGCGAGGCCCAGCGCCGTTGAGCACCGAAGGCAGCCGCCATCTCGCGTGCCCGCTTGGTGTCGTCGCTGTGCAGGTAGGTCGAGGTGGTGGAAATCGAGGCGTGACGCAGGTTATCGCGCACGGTGGTGAGCTCCGCGCCGAGTTCAAGGGCGTGCGTGGCATGGGTATGCCTTGTCCAGTGCGGGCTGGCGCGGCGCAGCTTCTCGGCCAGCGGCGGGTTGTCGGCTTCGAGGAGGCCGGCGGCCGTGGCGAAGAAGCGCCGCATCAGCGCCCACAGGCGCGCCGTCGTGATGCCGCCGACGTCATCGGCCAGGCGGCCCACCAACGGCGTGTCGGACGCCCATCGCGTGGGCGTCACGGGCAAGCCCCGTTGCACCAGGTAGCGCTCCAACGCCGTGAGGGCCAGCGGCGGCAGGGTCACCTTGCCGGTCTTGGCGCCCTTGCCCACGAGGTGCAGCCAGGATTCCTGCCGCGCGTCGGTCTCGATGGCGCCCAGCGTGGCGCCCACCAGCTCGCTCGCGCGCAGGCCCGTGGCATAGGCAAAGTCGAGCACGAAGCGCAGCCGCTGCGCCGCCGGCGCGCTCCAGCCGTACGACCATTCCAACCCGTCGGCGACGACGCGCAGCAGCCGCCACTCGGCCTGCGAGAAGCCGCGCGCGGCGTCCAGCGGCGCCGTCGATGAGGCGCCGCGCACCCTCATGCCCGCAAACGGGTTGGCCAGCACGTAGCGCTGCTCGACCAGCCAGCGAAACAGCGCCCCCAGCACCGACACCGAGTACTTGATGGAGCGCGCTGACAGCGCCCCGGCGAAGGGCCGCCACTCGGGCGAGTGCCGTGGCCGCGGCGGCCCGATCCAGCGCGCCGCAGGTGCAGGCCGGCGCAGGAAGGCGAGGTAGGCGGTGGCGTCCTCGGTGGCCAGCGAAGACAGCGCCTTGCCGCGCTCCAGCACCGCCCACAGGATCAACCGCTCGGCCTCCTTGCGGTACGCGCGCCGCGTGGCCTCGGACTCGTGGCGCTGCAGCCAAGCCTGTACCGCGGCGTAGTCATCGCGGGCGTCGAGCGCGCAACTCTCGCGCGGGGCACGGAAGCGCCCTTGCGAGCCGTCGAGATCCTGCGGCAGCGCGATGCGCTCCCACGGCTGCACGTCTGTGGGTGCTGCCGCCACCAGCGCGCGGGCACGCTCGGTGAGCTGGGGGTGCGCAGTGAAGAAGGCTTCCACCTGGCGCGCGCCGGTGGCGCCCAGCCCGGGCACGGCCGTCCACCAACGCCGGCGGCGCGGCACGCGCACCGTCAGCGCCGCGAGCGTGTCGATGCCTGCGGCCTGCAGCGCGGCGGCGATACGCGCGGGCAGCCAGGCGTCCACCCGATCGCCGATGAGCGGCTGCGGCGGGGGCAGGGTGCGCAGCGTCTCGATGGCCTGGGCCACGGCGCGGGCGTGGGCGGCGTCGCCGCGGTGCTCCACGGCGAAGGTCTGCGCCAGGTCTGCCCGGTGGCGCGAGCGCGCCAGGCGCTGCAGCCGCCGGCGGATGCCCCCGAGCACGCCGCGCGCTGACGAGCCGTCCTGCAGCGCCTGGGGCAGGTACTGCTCGACCGCGGCGCGTGCCGGCAGGCCCTCATGCCAGGCGCGCAGCGCCGCCAGCGCTGCGGCGTCGGGCAGTTCGTCCAACCCGGCAGGGGTGCCAGGCGCTTTTCGCGAGGTGAGTTTGCTCACCTGAGAATGCTACTGTGATAGATAAGACTTATCTCGATAGCACCATGAAATAGGCAGCCATTGAAGATCGATTGCGGCTCACCCAACTAGACAAGACGACTTAACTTCTTGAAGTGGTTCGCCTCCAGGTCGAGGATCGGTTGGAGTCCAAGAGGAACAGCGCTCTGGACGGGTGGCGACATTCCTCGTGTGAACGAGCAGTTCTCAGCATCCGACCACGGACGCATTTCGTTAAAGCGAAAGCTATTGATGGCGGTCATCGAAGTGCCTGTGCAACACTTCACCGCTCTGTCTTGAGCTACCCCAATGTCTGAGCCAACGTCGCATGTTCCCCGTCTTGACGTGTACAGCCTGCGCCTGTTCGTCGCGGCTGCCCGGGAAGGGTCCATCGCTCGTGCGGCTGAGCGGGAGCACATCGCGGCGTCGGCACTGAGCCGGCGCATCGCTGATCTGGAGCACGCTCTGGGCGTGCCGCTGCTGGTGCGCTCGGCCCGCGGTATTGAACTCACGGAGGCTGGCCGTTGCGTTTTCGAGCGGGGGGCACGCGTAGAGGACGAACTGCTCACGTTGGTCAAGGACGTGTGGGAGTTGAGCGGCAGCGTGGTCGGCACGGTACGGCTGTGTGCCAACGCGTCGGCCATCGTTGGGGAGTTGCCCGAACGGTTGCAGGCTTTCAAGCACGCCTACCCGGCGGTGGAGATTGCTCTGCAGGAGCAACGGAGCTGGGAAGTCATCCGGGCCTGCCTGGACGACCGTGCGGACGTCGGGATTGCTGTGGCCACGGAAGCGCCCAAGGGGCTGGATTCCTGGCATTTCGCCACCGACCCGCTCATTGTCCTGCTGCCGGCAGGGCACCCATTGGCCAGCCAGCAGCACATCACGTTCAAGGAAGTTGCAGCCAGTGGCCTGGTTGGGATCCAGCCTGGCGGTGCGTTGGACCAGTTGATCCATGAGCAGGCCCAGATGGCGCAGATCTCGCTGTGCATCGGCGTCACGGTCAGCAGTTTTGACGCCGCCTGCCGCATGGTGCAGGCCGGGCTGGGGGCTGCCATCGTGCCGACCAGCGCGGCCGCAGCCTATGCCGGCACCGACCCTTTCGAGCGCCGCGAACTGGCCGAGTCCTGGGCCGCACGGGATCTATGGCTCTACGCCCTTCGCAAGGCGCCGCGGTTGCGAGCAGTTGAGCTGCTGATCGACGCGCTCAAACGCTGACGGCACCAGCAGCCTAGGGTTTTCCTGGGGCATCGTTTGTCGCGATGCCCCGCATGCCGCATGAGCACTTCTTGGGCGGGGGTGGTGTGACTAGATTCACGCCACTTTCCCACGCCCTGTGTGGAGTCCCGTGCCCGGCATTTGCGCCGGCCCGCCTCCGCCCGACGACTCCATGCAAACCCTTCAGCTCGATGGCCGCATCCTGTTCCTGAGCCGGTCTGCCGACGCCATAGCGCGCCAGCTCGCGGGCGAGGCCATCACGCCAGCGCAGGCGGGCCCGCTGCGCGACGACGTCTCCACCGACGAGATCACGCCGGTGCACATTCTGTCGCACTACGACGACCGGCTCGGCCGCTTCACCTACACCGGCTTCCAGGCCGGCGACAGCCTGCCCTTCGGGCCGGAGGCGGCGCGCGCCGGCGGCTTCGCCGTCACGGTGGCGGGCAAGCGCTACGGCAAGGGGTCGTCGCGCGAGCACAGCCCCTTTGCCGAGAAGCTGGCTGGCATCCGCCTCGTCATCGCCGAGAGCTTCGAGCGCATCTACCGCCAGAACGCCGACAACATCGGGCTGTTCACCTCGACCGACTTCGGCCTCATCCCGCGCATTCAGGCCGGGGAGGCCATCTCCATCGATGAGCTCGTGGCCGGGCGCGACGCGCTGGCCGCGGCCATCCTGCGTGCCGGCGGGCTGCTGCGCTTCGGGCAGCGGTTCATGCGCGACGTGCGCCCGGTGGCGGTGCCCGAAGGCGGGCGGCCGCGCACGCTGTTCGAGAAGATCGTGGCGCGCCACGCGCTGGCCACCGAGCTCACCGCGGCCGACCCGGCGCCCGGCGACGGCGCCTTCGTGCGCGCGGACCTGCGCTTCATCCACGAGTACTACACCGGCATGGCCGCGCACATGCTGGGCGCCACCTTCGGCGAAGGGCTCGCGCTGCAGGACCCGGCGTCCATCGTCGTGTTCGAGGACCACACCAACTACGTCACCGAGAGCCCGGCGCACGTGCGCGGCGGCTTGGTGGACAACGTGCTGGCCATGTGCCGCGCGCAGCGCGCCTTCGCGGCAAAGCATGGCCTGCGCGAGTACCGCGCGCTGACCGAGGCCGAGGCCGCGCAGGACGACGGCCGCAACGTCGCCGGCATCTCGCACGCGATGGTGGCCGAGCACCACGCGCTGCCCGGCGGCCTGGTCGTGGGCACCGACTCGCACACGCCGCACAGCGGCGCCCTGGGCTGCGTGGCCTTCGGCGTGGGCACCACCGACATGGCCAACGCCTTCGTCACCGGCGCGGTGCGGCTGACCGTGCCGCAGTCGCTGCTGGTGCGGCTCGACGGCGCGCTGCCTGCCGGGCTCACCGCCAAGGACGTGGTGCTGCACCTGCTGGCGCTGCCGGCCATCCGCGCCGGCGCGGGGCTGGGCAAAGTGTTCGAATTCACGGGGCCGGTGGTGGAGAAACTGTCCACCGACGAGCGCGCCACGCTTACCAACATGACGGCGGAGCTGGGCGGCTTCACCGGCATCGTGGCGCCGGACGCGGAGACCGTGCGCTTCCTCAAGCAGCGCCGCGGCCTGGACGTCGCGCTGCAGCCGTGGATGAAGAGCGACGCGGGCGCCGCCTATGCCGGCGTGATCGAGGTGGACTGCGGCCGGCTCGCGCCGATGGTGGCGCGGCCCGGCGACCCGGGCAACGGCGTGGCGCTGGCCGACGTGGCCGAGCGCCCGCACGTGGACATCGCCTACGGCGGCTCGTGCACCGCGGGCAAGCTGGAGGACTTCGAGCACTACCACGCGGTGCTGGCCTGGGCCGCGCAGCGCGGCCTGCGCGTGGCGCCGGGGGTGCAGCTGTACCTGCAGTTCGGCACCACGGCCGTACGCGACCAGTGCATCGCGCGCGGCTACGTCGAGGCCTTCGAGCAGGTGGGCGCGCGCATCCTGCAGCCCTCGTGCGGCGCCTGCGGCAACTGCGGGCCCGGCTCGTCCACCGAAGCCGCGCAGGTGACGGTGAGCGCCATCAACCGCAACTTCCCCGGCCGCGGCGGCCCCGGCCAGGTCTGGCTGGCCAGCCCGCCCACCGTGGCGGCCAGCGCCATCGCAGGGCGCCTGGTGTCGTTCGAAGAGCTGCAGGCCCAGGCGGGCAGTTGAAACCCAGCCGGCGCCGATCCATCCATCACACAGGAGACAACGTGACGATTCGCACCCTCACGCGCCGAGGCGCCCTGGCCATGGCTTGCCTGGCCTTGGCGCTGCCGGCTTCGCTGGTACAGGCGCAGTCCGACAAGCCCATCCGGGTCGTCGTGCCGCTGTCCGCAGGCTCCACGGTGGACGCCGTGGCGCGTGCCATGAGCAACCAGATGGCCAAGGTCATGGGCCATCCGATCGTGATCGACAACCTGCCCGGCGCCGGCGGCATGACGGGCACTGTGCAAGTCGTGAATGCACCCAAGGATGGCCTGACGCTGGGCATGATTTCTTCCAACCACGTCATCAATCCCAGCATCTACAAGAAGGTCCCTTTCGACACGCTGAAGGACATTACGCCGATCACCGTCATCGGCACCGTGCCGCTTGTGCTGGTGGTGCACCCCTCGGTCAAGGCCAACAACGTGAAGGAACTCGTTGCGCTGATGAAGGCCAAGCCCGGCACCCTGAATCTCGGCTCGGCGGGCAATGGCAGCACGCTGCACCTGGCCGGCGTGATGTTCGGCACCGAGGCCGGCGTGGAGATCCGCCATATCCCCTACAAGGGCACCGGGCCGCTGACCTCGGACATCGTGGGCGGCCAGGTGGACATGGCGTTCATCTCCGTGACGGCAGCAGCGCCGCACATCAAGAGCGGCAAGTTGCGCGCTTTGGGCATGTCCACCAAGACCCGCTCCCCGGTGCTGCCCGACGTGCCGACGCTGGCCGAGTCCGGACTGCCCAACTACAGCTTCGATGCCTGGATCGCCCTCGTGGGCCCGGCCGGGCTGCCCGCACCCATGGTCCAGAAGGTCTACGCCGACACCAAGACCGTGCTGGCGCAAAAGGAAGTGCAGGAGGCCCTGGTCCAGCAAGGCATCACGGTCATCAACAGCACGCCGGAGCAGGCCGTGCCGTTCTTCAAGTCCGAGCTGGACAAGCACGCCAAGCTGGTCAAGCAGTCCGGCGCCACGGCCGAGTGAGCGCGCTTGTGAGCCGGCCGCACCGCATCGCTGTCCTGCCCGGGGAAGGCATCGGCCCGGAGATCGTGGCCCAGGCGCTCAAGGTGCTGCGGGCCCTGCAGGGCCATGGTTTTGAATTCGAGGCCAGGGAAGCCCCGGTGGGCGGTAGCGCCTGGCTGCTCACCGGCACGCCGCTGCCGCAGCCGACCATCGATCTGGCGCTGGCCAGCGACGCGGTGCTGTTCGGCGCCGTGGGCGATCCGCGCTTTGACCACCTGGAGCCCGCGCTGCGCCCGGAGCGCGCCATCCTCGGCTTGCGCAACGCCATGGGCCTGTTCGCCAACCTCAAGCAGGTCAGCGTGCCGGCCGAGCTGGCGGAGCTCTCGCCGCTGCGTGCCGAGAAGGTGTCGGGCGTGGACCTGCTGGTGGTGCGCGAGCTCAACGGCGACGTCTACACCGGGAGCCCCAAGGGCGTACGCGCGGCGCCCGACGGCCCGTTTGCCGGCGAGCGTGAGGGCTTCGACAGCATGCGCTATGCCGAAGGCGAGGTGCGGCGCATCGCCCACGTGGCCTTCAAGGCTGCGCAGCGCCGCTCGGGGCGGGTCTGCAACGTGGACAAGGCCAACGTGCTGGCCACCTCGCGCGTGTGGCGCGAGGTCGTCATCGAGGTCGCGCGCGAGTACCCGGCCGTCGAGCTGAGCCACCTCTATGCCGACAGTGCGGCGATGCAGCTGATCTCGAATCCGGGTCGCTTCGACGTCATCCTGTCCGGCAACCTGTTCGGCGACATCCTGTCGGACGCCGCCTCGGTGCTGACCGGCTCGATCGGCCTGCCCGCCTCGGCGCTGCTAGGTGAGGGCCCGCGCGGCATGTTCGAGGCCGGACACGGCACGGCGCTGGACATTGCCGGGCGCGACGTCGCCAACCCACTGGCGTGCATCCGCGCCGCCGCGCTGATGCTGCGCCATTCGCTGGGCCGCGACGACCTGGCGCATCGCATCGAGGCCGCGGTGACGGCTGTGCTGCGCCAGGGCCTACGCACGGCGGACCTCGCTGGCGGCACCCGCGTGGTGGGCACCGGCGCCATGGGTGACGCCGTGGTGGCCGCTCTGGGTTGACCCCGCCTGCAGCTCATTCCGAACCGGGCGCTGCCACGGACAACTCCAGGTACTTGCACAGCGTGCTGGCCAGGGGGCTGAGGCGTTGCCCCTTGCGCCACACCAGGCCCACCTCCATGGGCGGGATTGGGTCTTTGAGCGGAACGGTCTGGATGCGCCGGCCATCGAGCGACCAGGGGCGAAACACCATGTCGGAGAGGATCGTGACGCCCAGGCCCAGCGCCACCATCTCGCGCACGGCCTCCATCGAGGTGGTGCGCACGAAGGACTCGGGCTCGATGCCCGCGTCGCTCCAGTAACGCATTGCCGCCGTGTCGCCCTCGTCCACCGCGGGCAGGATGTACGGATAGGGTGACACGTCGTCCAGCGAAGCCTGGCTCAGCTCGGCCAGTGGATGGTTGGCCGCCACCCACAGCTGGCGCCGCGAGCGCGCCAGCACCCGGCGCTGCAGGCGCTTGGGATCCAGCAAGTTGGAGGTCAGTGCCACGCCCATCTCGATTTCGCCCGCCTCGATGCTGGCCTCGATGTGCTCGCGGTCGCGCTCCACCGGCACGATGCGCACGCCCGGATAAAGCTTCTGGAACTTGGCGATGAAGGGCATGAGGAAGTAGCCCAGCACCGTGTAGCTGGCCGCGAGTTGCAGCGTGCCCGACACCGTGCTGCGGTCGCGGAACGGATGACGTGCGGCGTCGGCCGCGGCTTCCAGCACCGTTTGCGCGTGCTGCAGGAACAGGTGGCCCTCGTAGGTCAGCGTCACGCCGCTGCGGCTGCGCTCGAACAGCAGCGTGCCCAGCACGCGTTCGAGCTCCGCGATGGCCGCCGTCATCGTGGACTGCGTGATGCTGGCCTCGGTGGCCGCCAGCGAGATCTGGCCGGTGCGGGCCACGGCGGCGAAGTACTGCAGCTGGCGCAGCGTGAAGCGGATGGGAGGTTGGGAGGTGGACATCGATTTCTTCGATGGCAAATAGCGAACATTTGCGTTTTACCTCAGAGCGGCCGACGACGAAACTGCCGTCAATCACCACGTATCAAGCCGATGCCAGGCCCCGAGACCACGATGGACAACGCACAGACCCTTGCCAACGTCACGCTGGAAGACAAGTACACGCTGCCGAAGGGCCGCGTTTACATGACGGGCACCCAGGCCCTGGTGCGGCTGCTGATGGCGCAGAAGGAACGCGACGCGGCCGCGGGCCTGAACACCGGCGGCTTCGTCTCGGGCTACCGCGGCTCGCCGCTGGGCGCGGTGGACCAGGAGCTGTGGAAGGCCAAGAAGCACCTGGCCGAGCACGACATCAAGTTCGTCCCCGGCCTCAACGAGGAACTGGCAGCCACCGCCGTCTGGGGCACGCAGATGGTCAACCTCGACCCCCAGGCCACGGTCGATGGCGTGTTCGCGCTGTGGTACGGCAAGGGCCCCGGGGTGGATCGCAGCGGCGACGTGTTCAAGCACGGCAACATCGCCGGCTGCTCCAAGCACGGCGGCGTGCTGCTCATCGCCGGCGACGACCATTCGTGTAAATCGTCGAGCCTGCCGCACCAGAGCGAGCATGCCTTCATCGCGGCCATGATCCCGGTGCTCAATCCGTCGGGCGTGCGCGAGTTCATCGAGTTCGGCCTGCACGGCTGGGCCATGTCGCGCTACTCGGGCTGCTGGGTGGGTTTCAAGTCCATCAGCGACACCATCGAGTCGTCCTCGTCCTTCGAGATCGACCCGATGGCCGTGGAGATCAAGGTGCCCGACACCTATCCGATCCCCACTGACGGTTTCCACATCCGCTGGCCCGACCCGCCGCTGGAGCAGGAGAACCGGCTGCAGCGCGAGCGCCTCTATGCGCTGCTGGAATACGTGCGCCTGAACCGCCTCAACCGCCAGGACTGGGCCGCGCCCGTGGCGAAGCTGGGCATCGTCACCACGGGCAAAAGCTACCTCGACGTGCGCGAGGCGCTGGCCATGATGGGCATTGACGAAACGACCGCGCAGTCCCTGGGCGTGCGGCTGCTCAAGATCGGCGTGTCCTGGCCGCTGGAGCCCGAGTGCATCCGCGAGTTCGCCGAAGGGCTGGACGAGATCCTGGTGGTCGAGGAGAAGCGCCAGATCATCGAGTACCAGCTCAAGGAGCAGCTCTACAACGCGCCCATCGCCTCGCGCCCCCGCGTGGTGGGCAAGTACGACGAGAGCGGCGAATGGGTCAAGGTGCCGCACGACGGCATCCTGCTCTCGCCCAACGGCGAGCTCACGCCGGCGGCCATCGCGGGCGTCATCGCCGCGCGCATGGCCAAGGTGCTGGGCGTGGAGCAGTTGCCTGCTGGCGCGCGTGCGCACCTCACGCCGTGCCGGGCTGCCGACGGCTTCACCCGCGTCGAACCCGGCTCGCAGCAGCGGCTGCCGTACTTCTGCTCGGGCTGCCCGCACAACACCAGCACCAAGGTGCCCGAGGGCTCGCGTGCCGTGGCCGGCATCGGCTGCCACTACATGGCGCAGTGGATGGACCGCCGCACCGAGACGTTCACGCAGATGGGCGGCGAAGGCGTGAGCTGGATTGGCCAGGCGCCCTTCACGGGCACGAAGCACATCTTTGCCAACCTGGGTGACGGCACCTACATGCACTCCGGGTCGCTGGCCATCCGCGCCGCCAAGGCCGCGGGCGTGAACATCACCTACAAGATCCTGGTCAACGACGCGGTGGCCATGACCGGCGGCCAGCCGGTGGAAGGCTCGCCCACCGTGCCGCAGATCCTGCAGCAGCTTGCGGCCGAGGGCGTGGAGCACCTGCATCTCGTCAGCGATGAGCCGGATCTCTACGAGGGCATGAGCGGGCTGCCCGCCGGCGTGGCCATCAGCCACCGCGACGGCATGGACGACCTGCAGCGGGACTTGCGCGAGAAGCAGGGTGTTTCCGTGATCGTCTACGCCCAGACCTGCGCGGCCGAGAAGCGGCGCCGCCGCAAGAAGAAGCAGCTCGTCGATCCGCCCAAGCGCGTCGTGATCAACGAGGAGGTGTGCGAGGGCTGCGGCGACTGCGGCGTGCAGTCCAACTGCGTCTCCATCCTGCCGCTGGAAACGCCGCTGGGCCGCAAGCGCCAGATCGACCAGAGCTCGTGCAACAAGGATTTTTCTTGCGTCAAGGGTTTCTGTCCGAGCTTCGTCACGGTGGAAGGGGGTGCGCTGCGCAAGCCGAACAAGTCCAAGGCCGTGCCGCCGCAAAACCTGCCCGCTCCCGTGCTGCCGGCGCTCGACGCGCCGTGCAACGTGGTGGTGACCGGTGTCGGCGGCACCGGCGTGGTGACCATCGGTGCCCTCATGGGCATGGCCGCGCACCTGGAAGGCAAGGGCGTGCTGGTGCTGGACATGGCGGGTCTGGCGCAGAAGGGCGGCGCGGTGATGTCGCACGTGCGCCTGGCCGCCACGCCGGCCGGACTGCATGCAGCGCGAGTGGCGGCAAAGCAGGCCGACGTGGTGCTGGGTTGCGACCTGATGGTCGGCGCCGGCAAGGAAGCGATCGGCACCATGGACGCAGGCCGCACGCGGGCGGTGATGAACACCGACGTGCCGCCCACCGGCGCCTTCACGCAGAACCCGGATTGGGCAACCGACCCGGAGGCCATGCTGCAACGCGTGCGCGGCGCGGCGCAGTCGGTGGAAGCGCTCAACGCGGCGGCACTGGCCACCGCGTTGATGGGCGATGCCGTGGCGACCAACGTGTTCGTGCTGGGCTTTGCCTGGCAGAAGGGCTGGATCCCGCTGCGCGAGGATTCCCTCATGCGCGCCATCGAGCTCAACGGCGCTGCGGTGCCGATGAACAAGGCCGCGTTTGCCTGGGGCCGGCAGGCCGCGCTGGATCTGGCCGTGGTGCAACAGGCTGCCGGTCTGGCCAAGCCGGCTGCGGTGGTGATGATGCCCCAGCGCACCCTGGGCCTGGAGGCGCTGATCGAGGACCGCACCAGGCGCCTTGCCGCCTACCAGAACGGGGCCTATGCCCAGCGCTTCGAGGCCTTCGTGCGCGAGATCGCCACGGCCGAGAAGCAACGCACCGGCGGCGACCGCCTGGCGCGCGAGGCGGCGGTGAGCCTGTACAAGCTCATGGCCTACAAGGACGAGTACGAGGTGGCGCGCCTGTACGTCGAGACCGGCTTCTTCGACCGCGTGGCAAGCCAGTTCGAAGGCGACTACAGGCTGAACTTCCACCTGGCGCCGCCGCTGTTCTCCAGGAAGGATGCCCAGGGCCACCTGGTCAAGAAGTCCTACGGGCCGTGGATAGCCACTGCCTACAGGTTCCTGGCCAGGGCCAAGCGGCTGCGTGGCACCCCGCTGGACATCTTCGGCTACACGGCCGAACGCCGTGGCGAGCGTGCGGCCATCGGCGAGTTCGAGGCGCTGATGCGCCAGGTCACGGGCGCGGTGACTCCGGAGCGGCTCACGACGGCGCTGGAACTGGCCCGCCTGCCGCAGACCGTGCGCGGCTTCGGCCACGTCAAGGAGCACAACGCCGCGGCGGCCCAGCAGCGCCAGCAACAGCTGCTGGCTGCGCTCACGTCGCCGCAAGGCCCTGCCTCGCAACCCGAAGCGGCATCCCGCGCCGCTGCTTGACGCTGGCCTCCGGCGCCGCCGGACATGGCGCGAATTGCAACCATCCTGGCTCCCGCCATACCGCGCCGGCACCTACGCTTGCCGCCAAACCGACCCCACACACGGAGACATTTTTCATGATGCACCTTCCCGGCCTGAGCTTTGACCTCGGCGAAACCATCGAGATGCTGCGCGACACGGTGCGCAGCTTCGCGGCCGACGAGATTGCCCCGCGCGCAGCAAGCATCGACCACGACAACCTGTTCCCCGCGGACCTGTGGAAGAAGCTGGGGGACCTGGGCCTGCACGGCATGACGGTGAGCGAGGAGTACGGCGGCACCGACCTGGGCTACCTCGCGCACATGGTGGCGATGGAAGAAGTCTCGCGTGCGTCGGCCTCGGTGGGCCTGAGCTACGGCGCGCACTCCAACCTGTGCGTCAACCAGCTGCACCGCAACGGCAACGCGGCACAGAAGGCGAAGTACCTGCCGCCGCTGGTGGCCGGCGACCACGTCGGGGCGCTGGCCATGAGCGAGCCCAACGCCGGCTCCGACGTGGTCAGCATGAAGCTGCGGGCCGAGAAGCGCGGAGACCGCTACGTGCTCAACGGCTCGAAAATGTGGATCACGAACGGCGGAGACGCCGACACGATGATCGTCTATGCCAAGACCGATCCCGAGGCTGGCCCCAAGGGCATCACCGCCTTCATCATCGAGAAGAGTTTCAAGGGCCTGGGCTTCGGCAACAAGCTCGACAAGCTCGGCATGCGCGGCTCCAACACCTACCCTGTGTTCTTCGAGGACTGCGAGGTCCCCGAGGAGAACGTGCTGGGCGGACTGGGACAGGGCGTGAAGGTGCTCATGAGCGGCCTGGACTACGAGCGCGCCGTGCTCTCCGGTGGCCCGCTGGGCATCATGGCCGCGTGCATGGACGTGGTGGTGCCCTTCGTGCACGACCGCAAGCAGTTCGGCCAGAGCATCGGCGAGTTCCAGCTCATGCAGGGCAAGCTGGCCGACATGTACACCACGCACCAGGCCTGCCGCGCCTACGTCTACGCGGTGGGCCAGGCCTGCGACCGCGCCGACCATGCGCGCACGCTGCGCAAGGATGCCGCGGGCGCCATCCTGTACTCGGCCGAGAAGGCGACGTGGATGGCCGGCGAGGCGATCCAGGCCTTGGGCGGCGTGGGCTACACCAAGGAATTCCCGGTGGAGCGGCTGTGGCGCGACGCCAAGCTCTACGAGATCGGCGCGGGCACCAGCGAGATCCGCCGCATGCTCATCGGCCGCGAGCTGTTCAGCGAAACCATGTGAGGCCCGGCCATGTGCAGTCTCGACGGGCTCTTTGCCAACAACCGTGCCTGGGCCAACCAGCGCGTAGATGCCGATCCCGAGTTCTTCACCCGGCTGGCGCGCCAGCAGGCGCCGCGCTACCTGTGGATCGGCTGCTCCGACAGCCGCGTGCCGGCCAACGAGATCCTGGGACTCGACCCGGGCGAGGTGTTCGTGCACCGAAACATCGCCAACGTGGTGGTGCACTCGGACCTGAACTGCCTGTCGGTGCTGCAGTACGCCGTGGAGGCCCTGAAGGTCGAGCACGTCATGGTCGTGGGCCACTACGGCTGCGGTGGCGTGCAGGCCGTGGCCGAGCACCGCTCCGCGGGCCTGGCCGACAACTGGCTGCGCCACATCGAGGACATCGCCTTCAAGCACGAGCTGCGGCTGGGCGCCACTCTGGACGACGAGGCGCGCGGCCGGCGCCTGGTGGAGCTCAACGTCGTCGAGCAGGTGGCCAACGTGTGCCGCACCACCATCCTGCGCCGCGCCTGGTACCGCGGCCAGCGCGTCGAGGTGCACGGGCTGGTGTACGGCCTGGCTGACGGGCTGCTGCGCCGCGTGGGCATGAGCGTCAACGGCGGGCAAGCGTGGGACGAGCGCTACCGGGCCTCCCTCATGAGCCTGGCCTGAACTTCAACGAATCTCAAGCGAGACAACATGCAAGCACTCAAGACGCAGATCGACCCGCGCTCAGCCGAGTTCCGCGCCAACGCCGACGCCATGCGCACGCTGGTCCAGGACCTGCGCGCCAAGGCGGCCGAGACGGCCCAGGGCGGTGGCGAGGCGGCGCGGGCCAAGCACACCGCGCGCGGCAAGCTGCTGCCGCGCGAGCGCGTAGCGCAGCTGCTCGACCCGGGTGCGCCCTTCCTGGAGATCGGCCAGCTCGCGGCCCACGGCATGTACGGCGGCGACGCGCCGGCCGCGGGCGTGATCGCGGGCATCGGCCGGGTGCAGGGCGTGGACTGCATGATCGTGGCCAACGACGCCACGGTGAAGGGTGGCACCTACTACCCCATGACGGTGAAGAAGCACCTGCGCGCGCAGGAGATCGCGCAGCAGAACCACTTGCCGTGCATCTACCTGGTGGACTCGGGCGGTGCCTTCCTGCCCAAGCAGGACGAGGTGTTTCCGGACCGGGACCATTTCGGGCGCATCTTCTTCAACCAGGCCAACATGTCGGCGCTGGGCATTCCGCAGGTGGCCGTGGTGATGGGCTCGTGCACCGCAGGCGGCGCCTACGTGCCGGCGATGAGCGACGAGACCGTGATCGTGCGCAACCAGGGCACGATCTTCCTGGGCGGCCCGCCGCTGGTGAAGGCCGCCACCGGCGAGGTGGTCAGCGCCGAGGACCTGGGCGGCGGCGACGTGCACACGCGCATCTCGGGCGTGGCCGACCACCTGGCCGAGAACGACGCGCACGCGCTCTTCATCGCGCGGCGCATCGTCGCCAACTTCAATCGCGTTAAACCCTCTTCGGTCACGCTGGAGTCCAGCGAGGAGCCGCTGTACGACCCCGAGGAAATCTACGGCGTGATCCCCCAGGACACGCGCAAGCCCTATGACGTGCGCGAGGTCATCGCGCGCGTGGTGGACGGCTCGCGCTTCGACGAGTTCAAGGCCCGCTATGGCAGCACGCTCGTGACCGGCTTCGCGCGGCTCTACGGCATGCCCGTGGGCATCGTGGCCAACAACGGCATCCTCTTTGGCGAGTCGGCGCAAAAAGGGGCCCACTTCATCGAGCTGTGCTCGCAGCGCGGCATCCCCTTGCTGTTCCTGCAGAACATCACCGGCTTCATGGTCGGACGCAAGTACGAGAGCGGCGGCATCGCCAAGGACGGCGCCAAGATGGTGACGGCTGTGGCCACGGCCCAGGTGCCCAAGATCACGATGCTCATCGGCGGCTCCTTCGGCGCGGGCAACTACGGCATGTGCGGCCGGGCCTACTCGCCGCGCTTCCTGTGGATGTGGCCCAACTCGCGCATCAGTGTCATGGGCGGCGAGCAGGCGGCGTCGGTGCTGGCCACCGTGCGGCGCGAGGGCATCGAGGGCAAGGGCGGCGCCTGGAGCGCGCAGGAAGAGGACGCCTTCAAGGCGCCCATCCGCGCGCAGTACGAGGAGCAGGGCCACCCGTACTACGCCACGGCGCGGTTGTGGGACGACGGCGTGGTGGACCCGGCGCAGACGCGCCGCGTGCTGGGCCTGTCGCTGGCGGCCACGCTCAATGCGCCCATCCTGCCGACGAAATTCGGCGTGTTCCGCATGTGAGGCCGGCCATGGACTACAAGACCCTCAAGATCGAACACCGGGGCGCCAGCGCCTGGATCTGGATGAGCCGCCCCGAGGTGCACAACGCCTTCGACGAAACGCTGATCGCCGAGCTCACGGACGCCTTCAAGGCCCTGGATGTCGCGCCTGCCGTGCGGGCCATCGTGCTGGCCGGGGAGGGCAAGAGCTTCTCCGCCGGGGCGGACCTGAACTGGATGCAGCGCCAGGGCGCCGCCGCGCTGGAGGACAACCTGGCCGACGCGCGCAAGCTCGCCGGTCTGTTCCGCGCCATCTCGATGTGCGCGACGCCCACGCTGGCCCGTGTGCATGGCGCAGCACTCGGCGGCGGCATGGGCCTGGCCTCAGCCTGCGACATCTGCGTGGCCTCAACCAAGGCGCAATTCGCAACTTCCGAGGTTCGGCTGGGGATCATCCCGGCGGCGATCGGCCCCTATGTGGTGCGCGCCATCGGCGAGCGCCAGGCCTACCGCTACTTCCAGACGGCGGAGCGGATCAGCGCCGAGCAGGCCGGCCACATCGGGCTGGCGCACGAGGTGGCCGAGCCTGAAGAGCTCGACGCCCGGGTGCAGCAGGTGGTGGACGCGCTGCTGCTGGGCGGGCCGCTGTCGCAGGCCGCGGCCACCGACCTGATCCGTGCCGTGGCGCACCGCCCGGTGGACGATGACGTGGTCGAGGACACGGCCCGGCGCATCGCCACGCTGCGCGCGACGCCTGAGGCGCGCGAAGGCCTGGCGGCTTTCCTGGGCAAGCGTGCTCCCGAGTGGACGCAAGGCCGAGCCTGACAAGAACTGGAGACACGCATGTTCAACAAGATCCTGATTGCCAACCGGGGTGAGATCGCCTGCCGGGTCATCAAGACGGCGCGCCGCATGGGCGTGGCTACCGTGGCCGTGTATTCGGAAGCGGATGCCAATGCGCGCCATGTCCGCCTGGCCGACGAGGCGGTGCTGATCGGCCCGGCGCCGGTGCGCGAGTCCTACCTGCTGGCCGACCGCATTCTCGAAGCTGCGAAGCGGACGGGCGCGCAGGCCGTTCACCCGGGCTACGGCTTCCTGTCCGAGAACGAGGACTTCGCCGAGGCCTGCGAGGCCGCCGGCATCGCCTTCATCGGTCCGCCGGCTTCGGCCATCCGCGCCATGGGCTCCAAGTCGGCGGCCAAGGCGCTGATGGAGAAGGCCGGCGTGCCGCTCACGCCCGGCTACCACGGCGACAACCAGGACCCCAGCTTCCTGGCGGCGCAGGCCGAGCGCATCGGCTACCCCGTGCTGATCAAGGCCAGCGCCGGCGGCGGCGGCAAGGGCATGCGCCGCGTGGACCACGCCGCCGACTTCGAGGCGGCGCTGGCCTCTTGCCAGCGCGAGGCCACCAACGCCTTCGGCGACGACCACGTGCTGGTCGAGAAGTACGTGCTCAAGCCGCGGCACATCGAGATCCAGGTGTTCGGCGACAAACGCGGCGACTGCGTCTACCTGTTCGAGCGCGACTGCTCGGTGCAGCGCCGGCATCAAAAGGTGCTCGAAGAGGCGCCCGCGCCTGGCATGACGCCCGACCGCCGCGCGGCCATGGGCAAGGCCGCGGTGGATGCGGCCAAGGCGGTCGGGTACGTGGGTGCCGGCACGGTGGAGTTCATCGCCAACCAGGATGGGTCGTTCTACTTCATGGAGATGAACACCCGGCTGCAGGTCGAGCACCCGGTGACCGAGATGATCACGGGTCTGGACCTGGTGGAGTGGCAGCTGCGTGTGGCCTCGGGCGAGCGGCTGCCGCTGCGGCAGGAGCAATTGTCCATTGACGGCCACGCGTTGGAGGCGCGCATCTACGCCGAGGACCCGGACCGCGGCTTCCTGCCTTCTACCGGGCGCCTGGTGCATCTGGCGCCGCCGCCGGAGAGCGACCACGTGCGCGTGGACACCGGCGTGGAGCAGGGAGACGAGATCACCCCGCACTACGACCCGATGATCGCCAAGCTGATCGTCTGGGGCGCGGACCGGCGCCAGGCGCTGTCGCGCATGCGCCAAGCCCTGGCCCAGTACCGCGTGGTGGGCGTGCAGAACAACGTGGAGTTCCTCTCGCGACTGGTTGCCGTGCCGTCGTTTGCGGACGCCAACCTCGACACTGGGCTGATCGAGCGCGAGCAGGCCCTGCTCTTCCCGGAAACCGGCGAGGTGCCGGCCGACGTGTGGCTGCTCACGGCCCTGGCGGAGCTGCTTCGCGAGCAGCGCCTGGCGCAGAAGGCCGCGACCAGTGCGCCGGACGAAGCCTCTCCCTGGCGGCTGCTCGACGGTTGGCGGCTCAACGGCAGCGCGCAGCGCCAGCTCGCGTTGCGCCTGGGCGAGGTGGTCCAGGACGTTGGCGTGGCTGTCGTGCGCGGTGGCTGGGAGCTGACGCTGGGCGACCAGCGCATCTTCGCCCGCGGCACGCTGGGCGCCGACAGCGAGCTGATGGCGCAGCTGGGCGAGCGCCGCCTGCGTGCCGCGGTGGTGGCTACCGGCGAGCGGCGCCAGGTGTTCTTCGAGGGCCGCTCCTGGCCGCTGGCCATGGTTGACCGGCTGCACGTCGGCGGTGCAGGCGAAGAAGCGGAAGGCGGCCTGCGCGCGCCCATGCCTGGCAAGGTCATCGCATTGATCGCTCAGCCCGGCGCCACGGTCGAGAGGGGTGCGCCGCTGCTGGTGCTCGAAGCCATGAAGATGGAGCACACCATCGCCGCGCCTCGCAAGGGCGTCGTCAAGGCCTTCCGCTTTGCGCCGGGCGACCAGGTGGCCGACGGCTCCGAGCTGGTGGAATTCGAGAGGGCCGAGTGATGGCAACGACGGACAACCGGGTACGCGTCGTCGAAGTCGGGCCGCGCGACGGCCTGCAAAACGAGAAGCAGTCCATCTCCACCGCGATCAAGCTGGAGCTCATCGAGCGGCTGGCGAAGGCGGGCCTGCGCGACATCGAAGCCACCTCCTTCGTGTCGCCGAAGTGGGTGCCGCAGATGGCCGACCATGCCGAGATCATGGCGGGCCTGCAGCGGCGTCCTGGCGTGAACTATCCCGTGCTCGCGCCCAACCTCAAGGGCTTCGAGGCGGCGCTGGCGGCCGGTGCCACGGAGGTGGCGGTGTTCGCCGCGGCGTCGGAGGCATTCTCGCGGAAGAACATCAACTGCTCGATTGCCGAGTCCATCGACCGCTTCGTGCCGGTGTTCGAGGCGGCGCGCCAGCACGGCGTGAAGGTGCGCGGCTACGTCTCCTGCGTGGTGGCCTGTCCTTACGACGGTGCCATCGCCCCGGACAAGGTGGCCGAGGTGGCGGCGCGGCTGCACGAGCTGGGCAGCTACGAGGTGTCGCTGGGCGACACCATCGGCGCGGGCACGCCCGCGTCCGTGCTGCGCATGCTCGACGCCGTGGCCAAGGACGTACCGGTGGCGCAGCTGGCCGGCCATTACCATGACACCTACGGCATGGCCGCGGCCAACGTCTACGCGTCGTACCAGTTCGGTCTGCGGGTGTTCGACAGCTCGGTGGCCGGGCTGGGTGGCTGTCCCTATGCCAAGGGCGCCACGGGCAACGTCGCGACCGAGGACGTCGTCTACCTGCTGCAGGGGCTGGGTGCCGACACCGGCGTGGATCTCGACGCGCTGGTGGACTGCGGCGCCTGGATCAGCGAGCAGCTCGGTCGTGCGCCGCAGTCGCGCGTAACACGCGCCCTGCTGGCCAAGCGTCCCGCTGCCCACTTGGCCTGAAGCCATGATCACGCTGCACCACTGCGTCAGCGCGCGGTCCTTCAGGCCGCTGTGGATGCTGGAGGAGCTGGGCCTAGCCTATGAGCTGCGGATGCTGCCGTTCCCGCCGCGTGTAAAGGAGAGGGCGTACCTGGAGGTCAACCCCCTGGGCACCGTGCCGGCATTGTTCGATGACGCCGTGCGGATGACCGAGTCAGCGGCCATCTGCCAGTACCTGGCGGCGAAATACTCGCCCGGCGTCATGGACGTGGCGGTGGACGAGCCGGATTTCGGTGCCTATCTCAACTTCCTGCATTTCGGCGAGGCCACGCTGACCTTCCCTCAGACGCTGGTGCTGCGCTACCGGCATTTCGAGCCGGCCGAGCGGTGCCAGCCGCAGGTGGCCGACGACTACGCGAAGTGGTTCCTGGCGCGGCTGCGCACGCTGGAGCCACGCCTGTCGGTGCAGGCGACCCTGTGCGCGGGGCGCTTCACGGCGGCGGACGTGTCGGTGGGCTACGCATTGCTGCTGGCACAGCACCTGGGGCTGAGCAACGCCTTCACGCCTGCGGTGCAAGCGTACTGGCACGGGCTGCAGGCCCGCGAAGGCTACCGGCGTGCCCTGCATGCGCAGCAGGCGGCCGCTGTGGCGCAAGGCGTACCGACCCTTCCTGCACCCGATACCCGTTAAAGCTGCGGGGCAGCAACGCTCTCCGGCCGCGAGGCCGGAGAGCGGCGCTCTGCCCAGCTTCCAACACTTTTCAAGGAGACAAGCAATGAAGCTTCTGGTACCCGTGAAGCGGGTGGTGGACTACAACGTGAAGGTCCGGGTGAAGTCCGACGGCTCCGGGATGGACCTTGCCGGCGTGAAGATGAGCATGAACCCCTTCGACGAGATCGCCGTCGAAGAGGCGGTCCGGCTCAAGGAAAAGGGCGTCGCCACGGAGATCATCGCCGTGTCCTGCGGCGTGGCGCAGTGCCAGGAAACGCTGCGCACCGCGCTGGCGATTGGCGCCGACCGCGCCATCCTGGTCGAGACCGACGCCGAGCTGCAGCCGCTGGCCGTGGCCAAGCTCCTCAAGGCGCTGGTGGACCGGGAGCAGCCGGGCCTGGTGATCCTGGGCAAGCAGGCGATTGACGACGACTGCAACCAGGTCGGCCAGATGCTCGCCGCGCTTACCGACATGCCGCAGGCGACCTTCGCCTCCAAGGTCGAAGTGGCCGACGGCAAGGCGCAGGTGACGCGCGAGGTGGACGGCGGCCTGGAGACGATCTCCGTGGCGCTGCCGGCGGTCGTGACGACCGACCTGCGCCTGAACGAGCCGCGCTACGTCACGCTGCCCAACATCATGAAGGCCAAGAAGAAGCCGCTGGAGAACGTCAAGCCGGCGGACCTGGGCGTGGACGTGGCGCCGCGCATCAAGACGCTCAACGTCAGCGAGCCGCCCAAGCGCGGCGCCGGCGTGAAGGTGCCCGACGTGGCGACCCTCGTGGACAAGCTCAAGAACGAAGCCAAGGTGATCTGACATGACCGCACTCGTCATCGCCGAACACGACAACGCGAGCCTGAAGGCCGCGACCCTGAACACCGTCACCGCCGCGCTGGCTTGCAGCGGCGAAGTGCACGTGCTGGTGGCCGGCGAGAACGCCGCCGCCGTGGCGCAGGCCGCCAGCCAGATCGCTGGTGTCGCCAAGGTGCTGCACGCCGACTCGCCCACCCTCGGCGCGCAGCTGGCCGAGAACGTCGCCGCGCAGGTGCTGGCCGTCGCTGGTGCCTACAGCCACATCCTGTTCCCCTCGACTGCCGCCGGCCGCAACGCCGCCCCGCGCGTGGCCGCCAAGCTCGACGTGGCGCAGCTCAGCGACATCACCAAGGTCCAGGGCGCCGACACCTTCGAGCGCCCGATCTACGCCGGCAATGCCCTGGCCGTCGTGCAGAGCAGCGACCCGGTGAAGGTCATCACCGTGCGCACCACGGGCTTCGACGCCGCAGCCGCCACCGGCGGCAGCGCGGCGGTGGAGCCCATCGCCGCGGTGGCTGACAGCGGCAAGAGCGCCTTCGTCGGCCGCGAGCTGACCAAGAGCGACCGCCCCGAGCTGACGGCGGCCAAGATCATCGTGTCGGGCGGCCGCGCGCTGGGCTCGGCCGATAAGTTCACCGAGGTGCTCACGCCGCTGGCGGATAAATTGGGTGCGGCCCTTGGTGCATCCCGTGCCGCGGTGGATGCCGGTTACGCCCCCAACGACTGGCAGGTCGGCCAGACCGGCAAGATCGTGGCGCCCACGCTCTACATCGCCTGCGGCATCTCGGGCGCGATCCAGCACCTGGCGGGCATGAAGGACTCCAAGGTGATCGTGGCGATCAACAAGGACCCGGAAGCGCCCATCTTCTCGGTGGCTGACTACAGCCTGGAGGCCGACGTGTTCGAGGCCGTGCCTGAGCTGGTCCGCTCGCTCTCGCGGGCGCATTGACCACAAGGAACGGGTGCCAGACATCGACGCAGTCGATGTCTGATAGCAAATATTTGAGTTTTACACGGGCTATGCCAGCAATCAGACTGGCTCCAACGCAGTCAGCCGCTCGGGCTGCTCAACCCTGGAAACACTGGAATCCCCGTGAAGCTCTCTGCCCAACAGTCCCAAGCCCTGCTGGACAAGTATGGTCCGCGCGACTCGATGGAGTACGACGTGGTCGTCGTGGGCGCCGGCCCGGCGGGCCTGGCCACCGCGATCCGGTTGAAGCAGCTTGCCGCTGAGCGCAACGAGGAGATCGCGGTGTGCGTGCTGGAGAAGGGCTCGGAGCCCGGCGCGCACATCCTCTCGGGCGCCATCATGGACCCGCGTGCGCTCACGGAACTGCTGCCCGGCTGGCGCGAGCAGGGCGCGCCACTTACGCAGGCCGTCACGCGCGACGAGTTCCTGTTCCTGAGCGCCCACGGTGTCAAACGCACGCCCGAAGCGCTGCTGCCAGACTGTTTCAAGAACCACGGCAACTACATCGTCAGCCTCGGCAACGTCGTTCGGTGGATGAGCGGCCAAGCCGAAGCGCTGGGTGTCGAGGTCTTTTCTGGATTCGCCGCGGCCGAGGTCCTGTATGGCCCGGATGGCGCGGTGCATGGCGTGGTCACGGGCGACATGGGGCTGGGCAAGGACGGCGAGCCCACCGACAACTTCCAACTTGGCATGGAGCTGCGCGCCAGGTACACGGTCTTCGCCGAGGGCTCGCGCGGCCACCTGGGCAAGCAGCTGATCGAGAAGTTCGGCCTTGACGAGGGCAGGGATCCGCAAAGCTATGGCATCGGCCTCAAGGAGGTGTGGGAGATCGAGCCGCAGCGCCACCGCCCCGGCTTGACCATGCACACCGCCGGCTGGCCGCTCGACCCGGACACCTATGGCGGCTCGTTCGTCTACCACGCCGAGGACAACAAGGTCTACGTCGGCTTCGTGGTGGGACTCGACTACAAGAATCCGTGGCTGTCGCCCTTCGAGGAATTCCAGCGCTTCAAAACCCATCCGGTGATCCGGCAGGTTTTGGAAGGTGGCCGGCGCTTGAGCTACGGCGCGCGTGCGATCACCGCGGGCGGGCTGCTGTCGCTGCCCAAGACCGTGTTCCCCGGAGGTGCACTGGTGGGCTGCGACGCCGGCTATCTCAACGTCAGCCGCATCAAGGGCAGCCACGCCGCGATCAAGACCGGCATGCTGGCAGCCGAGGCCGCTTTCGAAGCGCTGGTTCAGCGGCGCGAGCATGACGAGCTGACGGCCTATCCGCAGGCCTTCGAGGCGAGCTGGCTGCTCGCCGAGCTGCGCCAGGCGCAGAACTTCAAGCAGTGGTTCAAGAAGGGCCGCGGCACGGCCACGCTCATGACAGGCATCGAGCAGTGGCTGCTGCCGCGGCTGGGCATGAGGAAGGCGCCGTGGACGCTGCACCGCAGGGCGGCGGATCACACGAACCTGTTGGCAGCCCGCCAGTGCGCGAAGATCGACTACCCCAAGCCCGACGGCAAGCTGAGCTTTGACCGGCTCTCCTCGGTGTTCCTGAGCAACACCAACCACGAGGAGAACCAGCCGGCACACCTCACGCTCAAGGATGCGTCGGCGCCGCTGCGCGTCAACCTGAGCGAGTTTGCCGGCCCCGAAAGCCGCTACTGCCCGGCCGGCGTGTACGAGTACGTGGCTGCCGACGGCGGCGGTGAGCGGCTGCAGATCAACGCCCAGAACTGCCTGCACTGCAAGACCTGCGACATAAAGGATCCGGCGCAGAACATCGTCTGGGTCGCCCCGGAAGGCGGCGGCGGACCCAACTACGTGGGCATGTGAGGCTCTTGCCCATTGGCCCACCGCGACACGGATCTTCACCAGGTTCGGGACTGACGGATTGACCCATGCTGATCGAGCACATCGACCGCCAACTGCTTGAGCTCGACGCCGCGGCGCTGCGCCGGCGTCTGCGCGTGGCCGAGTCGCCCTGCGCGCCGCTGCAATCCTTCGAGGACGAGCAGGGTGGCGAGCCACTGCTGGCCTTCTGCAGCAACGACTACCTGGGCCTGGCGCACCACCCCACGCTGATCGAGGCCATGGCCGAGGGCGCGCGGCGCTGGGGCACCGGCAGCGGCGCATCGCATCTGGTCAACGGCCACATGCGGCCGCATGCTCAGGTCGAGGCCTTGCTCGCACGCTGGTTCGAACCCCACATTCCGCATGCGCGAGCACTCCTGATGTGCAGTGGCTACATGGCCAACCTGGCGTTGACGACAGCCCTGGGTGACGGCAGCGCCACGCTGTTTTGCGACAAGCTTAACCATGCCTCGCTCATCGACGGCGCGCGGCTTGCGCAGGCCCAGGTGCAGCGTTACGCCCACGGCCGGCTGGACGTGCTGGAGCGCCAGCTGCAGTCCTGCACTACGCCGGTCAAGCTGATCGTCACCGACGCCGTGTTCAGCATGGACGGCGATGTGGCGGACCTGCCCACGCTGCTGGCGCTGGCCGAGCAGTACGACGCCTGGATCGTGCTCGACGATGCTCACGGCCTGGGCGTGCTGGGCGAGCAGGGCCACGGCACCCTGGAGCATTTCAGGCTGCGCAGCAAGCGCTTCATCGTCATGGGCACGCTGGGCAAGGCTGCGGGCGTTTCCGGTGCCTTCGTGGCTGCGCACCCGGCCATCATCGAGTGGCTGGTGCAGCGCGCACGGCCCTACATCTACACCACGGCCATGCCGCCAGCATTGGCGCACACGGTGCTGGTCAGCTTGCGGTTAATTGAAAGCGAAGAAGGGCGCACGCGCCGGGCTCAGCTGCAAGGACTGGTGGAGCAACTGCGCACGGGATTGCGGGCCCTGACGGGCATTCAATCCTCCTGGGTGCTGGGCGAAAGCTTCACCGCCATCCAGCCCTTGATCGTCGGAGACAACGCCATCGCGTTGAAGCTGTCCGCGGCACTGCGCCATTGCGGCCTGTACGTGCCGGCCATGCGCCCGCCCACGGTGCCGGTGGGCACGGCGCGGCTGCGCATCACGCTCAGCGCCGCGCACACGCCGGTTCAGGTCCAGCGCCTGCTGGATGCACTGGCGCAGGCCTCCAAGGCGGCGCAATGAACGCCCTGGTGGAGAGCGGCCTGCGCGGCTGCTTCGTTACCGGCACCGATACGGGCGTCGGCAAGTCCCATGTCAGTGCCGGGCTGTTGCACTGGCTGGGCCAGCGCGGCCAGCGCGCCGTGGGCTACAAGCCGGTGGCCTCCGGTCTCGACATGACTGCTGATGGCCGTCTCTACAACGAGGACGTCGAGCGCCTGCGCAATGCAGGGAACGTTCCACTGCCGGCCACGCTGATCGGACCCTTCCAGTTCAAGGAGGCCTGCGCGCCGCACATCGCCGCGGAGCTCGAACGCCGTGTCATCAACCGTGCGGCGTTGCTGCGCGGCGCCCAGAAGCTGTCGTGGCGCGCGGACTTCGTCGTGGTCGAGGGCGCGGGCGGGCTGGTCATTCCCTTGGGCATGGAGTGGGACAGCACGCAGCTGATGAGCGCCCTGGGCCTGCCGGTGGTGCTGGTCGTGGGCATGCGCCTGGGCTGCCTCAACCACGCACTGCTCACCGCCGAAGGCGTGCTGGCCCGAGGACTGCGGCTGGCGGGCTGGGTCGGCAACGTCATCGACCCCAGCATGCCGCACCTGCAGCGCAACGTCGAGACGCTGCACCATGAGCTCGCCCGCCGGCATCAGACGCCCTGCCTGGGCGTGGTGCCGCACCTGGCAGAGCCCGATGCCGCTGCGGTGGCCAGCTACCTCGACAACGAGTCGCTCCAGAGCCTCTTCGACTGCAAGTGATCGCACCCCTAATCCCATCAGGAGCAGTACCGCCATGAGCACTGTCGTCGCCACCGTCCCTGTTTCTTCCCTGCGCCGCAGCGCTGCCATCGAGCCCAAGGCCAGCCGCTGGTCCGTGGCCGAGGTGCAGGCGCTCTATGAGCTGCCGTTCATGGACCTGCTGTTCCGCGCCCAGCAGGTGCACCGCGCGCATTTCGATGCGAGCGAGGTGCAGCTCTCCACGCTGCTGTCCATCAAGACCGGCGGCTGCGCCGAGGACTGCGGCTACTGCCCGCAGTCGGCGCACTTCGACACCGGCGTCGAGGCCAGCAAGATCATGTCGATCTCCGAGGTGCTGGGCGCCGCGCAGGCCGCCAAGGAGCAGGGAGCGACGCGCTTTTGCATGGGTGCCGCCTGGCGCAGCCCCAAGGAGCGCGACATGGAGCGCGTGACGGAGATGGTGCGCGAGGTGCGCGGCCTGGGCCTGGAGACCTGCATGACGCTGGGCATGCTCGACCAGGAGCAGGCGGCGCAGCTGAAAGAGGCGGGCCTCGACTACTACAACCACAACCTCGACACCGCGCCGGACCACTACGGCAACGTCATCCACACCCGCACCTACCAGGACCGCCTGGACACGCTGCACCACGTGCGCGACGCCGGCATCAACGTCTGCTGCGGCGGCATCGTCGGCATGGGCGAGACGCGGGCGCAGCGCGCCGGGCTGATCGCGCAGCTGGCGAATCTCGACCCGTTCCCGGAGTCGGTGCCCATCAACAACCTGGTGCCGGTGCCCGGGACGCCGCTGGCCGACAGCGAGCCGATCGACCCGTTCGAGTTCGTGCGCACGATTGCCGTGGCGCGCATCACGATGCCGACGACCATGGTGCGCCTCTCGGCCGGGCGCGAGCAGATGGACGACGCGCTGCAGGCGCTGTGCTTCATGGCCGGCGCCAATTCGATCTTCTACGGCGACCGGCTGCTGACCACGACCAACCCGCAGGCCGAGAAGGACCGCCGCCTCTTCGAGCGGCTGCAACTGCGCCCGCAGGGCCAGCGCCCGGAGCTGCAGGCGCACCTGGACGTGTCGGGCGCGGTCGCCAAATGAACGCTGTCCTGACGCCGCCGCGGGCGTCGGTGGCCCCGTTCGTCGATCTGGAGTTCCTGCAGGACCCGTATCCGGCCTACCACGCCTTGCGCGAGGCCGGGCCGATCCACTGGAGCGAGGAATTCTTCGGCGGCGCCTGGCTGCTGACGCGCCATGCCGACGTGGAGGCCGCGCTGCGCGACCCGCGCCTCTCCGCCCGGCGCACCGGCGGCTGGGTGATGCGCGCGGCCGAGCCGGATGCGCGCGCCGAGCTCACGCCGATGCAGCGGCTGTTCACGCGTTGTCTGCCGTTCCTGGACGCGCCGGACCACACGCGGCTGCGCAAGGTGCTGCAGCCCGCGTTCCGGCCGGACCGCATTCAGGCCTTGAAACCCGTGACGCAGGCGCTCATCGACGAGCTGCTGGACGAGGCGGGAAGCCACTTCGACTTCATGCAGGCGATCGCGCGCCCGCTGCCGGCGCGCGTGATCGCCAAGCTGATGGACGTGGACGCGTCGGTGTACGGCGACTTCACGGCCTGGAGCGAGGACATCGCAGCCTTCCTGGGCTCGGTGAGCCCGACGCAGGCTGAAGTGCGCGCCGCGCAGCGCAGCGTGGTGGCGCTGGCCGGCTACTTCGAGCGCGAGCTGCTGCCGCGGCGCCGGCGCGAACCGGGCGAAGACCTGGTGAGCCTGCTGCTGTCGGCCCAGGCCGACGGCAGCGTCGAGGACGGCGCGGAGCTGCTGGCGCAGTGCGCGATGCTGCTGTTTGCCGGCTACGAGACGACACGCCACCTGCTGGGCAACGCGGTGCATGCGCTGCTGTCCGAGCGCGAGCAGTGGGAGCGGCTGCAGGCCGAGCCCGACCTGATCCCGAATGCCGTGCGCGAGCTCCTGCGCCATGACACGCCGGTGCAGTGGAGCGGGCGGCGGGCAACGGCCGATTTCGCCCTGTGCGGCCAGCGCGTGCGCCGGGGCGAGCTGGTGCTGGCGCTGCTTGGCTCCGCCAACCGTGACCCAGCACGGCACAAGAACCCGGAGCGGCTGGACGTGACACGGGACAACCCGGGGGCGCTGTCCTTCGGCACCGGGCCGCACGTGTGCTTGGGCGCGTCACTGACGCAGCTCGAAACCCAGACAGTGCTGGCAACGCTGCTGCGCCGCCGACCGCGATTGCAATTGCAAGGCATAGCGCAACGAACTCGCACTCCGATGTACCGTGGTTTTTTTGCTTTTCCAGTGGGTGGCTAAGCAATTCGGCAATGCTTTTCGCACAACGAGGTGACGCAAATGCGATTGCGTGCAAAACAATAATAAATAATCCAGGCAATTTTTGAGAAAGCGCGACAAGCAAAGACTTATATCAACGTCGAAGCAAATACCGTTTGTTCAGCCGCACCGGCCTCTGCCTCTACCTGCGTTACGCCCGCGTGGAGGACGACAAGGGCGGCTAGAACAGCCACGCCACCACAACGCTGTTCGACATGTTCGGTCCGGGCAATGCACTACCGGGCAACGGCTCCCTACCAGGCTGGCCCTGCGAATGCGGCACGTGTTTTCAATCTTTCGGGCATGTTATGAGCAAATCGTGGTGGCCGGGACTACATGACATGCTGGCCACAGCATTGCTCATCAAGAACGCGCCTCATGGCCGAAGCTGCTTAAAGGCTCCTGTACTTACCGCGAGCTGGAGCACGCTTTTTATCCATGCTAACAAGACACAGCATCGACACGTATATTGATGATTCCGCGACTTATGCCGTATACATCACATTGTGTTTGGCATGCAAGAGCTCAACCGCTTTTTTAGAGACGCGCCGAGCGAATTCTGGTCCCCATAAAAAAACCAACTATTTGCTAAATTTCACACCGGTGTCGGTATCGTTGACACCGGTGTGAAGGAGCCTTTTTGGACTGCACGTGGTAGGCCAAGGCTGCCATCGAGTACCGACGGACTCGATCAGTGCTGACGGGGCCTACGGTCTATCCGGGCTGCCCCCGGTTTTCCTGACACTGGGCTGAAGACCTTGGCGCGACTCCAAGCAACACCGCCCGGCGGGCCGGATGGCAACGGCTTTCGGCGCAGCGCTTTCACTGCCCCAGGAAGTCCAGCACCATGCGGTTGAACTTGTCTGCATGCTCCCACTGCGCCCAGTGGCCGCAGCGGCTGAAGACGTGCAACTCAGCGTTCTGCAGCCCCGCCATGAGGCGCAGGCCCACGTCCAGGGGCACGAAGCGGTCGTCGCGGCCCCAGATCACCAGTGCCGGCGCCTTGATCTCGCCAAGCCGGTGACCCACATCGGGGAATTGCTTCGGATTCGCCTCGGCGCTCTTGACGAAGTTCTCCAGATGTTCGCGGCGCGTGAGCATGTTGTCCAGCCGTGCCTGGAACAGCGCCTCGGTCAAGCTGCTCGTGTCGTACACGAATACGCTCATCATGCGCTTCAGGTTCTCGATGGTGGGCTGGCGGTACAGCGCACCGATGAGCTTGATGCCCTCGGTGGGCATGGGCACGAAGGAGCTCACACCACCGGTGCCGCCGCCCATGAGGATGAGCTTGCCTACCCGCTCGGGATTGGCCAGGGCAAAGGCCACGGCGCTGTGGCCGCCCATAGAGTTGCCGATGAGGTGGGCCTTCTCAAGGCCGATGGCATCCATCAGCCCCTTGAGGGCGCGCGCGTTGAGCTCGGAACGCGAACCGATGCACACGATCGGATCGCTCTTGCTCCAGCCGGGGCAGTCCATGAGGATGACGCGGTAGCCGGCCGCGACCAGCGGCTCGACATTGCGGTTGAAGTTAGCCCAGCCGCTTGCGCCGGGGCCCGAGCCGTGCAGCATGACGACCGTATCGTCGCCGCTGCCGCAGTCGTTGTAGTGGAGCTGCAACTCCAGGTCGCTTTCGCGGATGCGGACGAAGCGGCTGGTGGCGGCTTCGCTCAAGGTGGTAGTGCTCATGGCATGTCTTTCGAGGCGTGGATGGTGGAGTTGATTAGGCGGCTTCTGCGGCGATGCGGCTGGCTTCCCGGGCCTTGATCAGGTCCAGAGCCACGTCCACGATCATGTCCTCCTGCCCGCCGACCATGCGTCGCCGGCCCAGCTCGACCAGGATGTCCACGGCGCTGAGGCCGTACTTCATGGCCGCGGCCTCGGAGTGGCGCAGGAAGCTGGAGTACACGCCCGCGTAGCCCAGCGCCAGCGTCTCGCGGTCCACGCGCACCGGGCGGTCCTGCAGCGGGCGCACGATGTCGTCGGCCGCGTCCATCAGCCGCATCAGGTCGGTGCCGTGGTTCCAGCCCAGGCGCTCGGCGGCGGCGATGAACACCTCCAGCGGCGCGTTGCCCGCACCCGCGCCCATGCCGGCCAGGCTGGCGTCGATGCGGTCGCACCCTTCCTCCACCGCGACGATGGAGTTGGCCACGCCCAGGCTGAGGTTGTGGTGGGCGTGCATCCCGGTCTGGGTTTCAGGTTTGAGCACGTCCTTGAAGGCGCGAAAGCGCTCGCGCACGTCCTGCATGCCCAAGGCGCCGCCCGAGTCCACCACGTAGCAGCACGTCGCGCCGTAGCTCTCCATCAGCCTGGCCTGTTCAGCGAGCTTCTGCGGCGTGGTCATGTGGCTCATCATCAGGAAGCCTACGGCCTCCATGCCCAGGTGGCGCGCGTACTCGATGTGCTGCTTCGAGATGTCGGCCTCGGTGCAGTGCGTCGCGACCCGCACGACGCGCGCGCCGGCCTCATAGGCTGCCTTGAGATCGTGCACGGTGCCGATGCCCGGCAGCAGCAGCGTGGCGATCTTCGCGTGCCTGACCACGCTGGCCACCGCCTCGATCCATTCCAGGTCGGTGTGCGCGCCGAAGCCGTAGTTGAAGCTGCCGCCCTGCAGGCCGTCGCCGTGGGCGACCTCGATGGAATCGACCTTGGCATCGTCGAGCGCCTTGGCGATCTGCGCGGCCTGCGCCACGCTGTACTGGTGGCGGATGGCGTGGCTGCCGTCGCGCAGCGTCACGTCGGAGATGTAGAGCTTATTGCCGTTCATGGTGAGGTACTCCGTTTCAGGCCGTGAGCGGCTGCAGCAGCCGTGCGGCCATGCTTTCCGCGGTGCGCAGCGCGGCGCTGGTCATGATGTCGAGGTTGCCGGCGTAGGCGGGCAGGTAGTGCGCCGCGCCTTCGACCTCCAGGAACACGCTAGTCTTCAGGCCCGCGATGCGGCCCACGCCGGGAATGAGTAGCGGCTGGTCGATGCGGTCGAACTGCACCCGCTGCTTGAGGCGATAGCCGGGGACGTAGGCCTGCACGTCGGCGGCCATGCGCTCGACCGAGGCGGCTATTGCCTCCTCGTCGGCGAAGTCCGAGAGCGTGTAGACGGTGTCGCGCATCATCAGCGGCGGCTCGGCCGGGTTGAGCACGATGATGGCCTTGCCCTTGGCGGCGCCGCCCACGGCCTCGATGGCCTTGGAAGTGGTCTCGGTAAACTCGTCGATGTTGGCGCGCGTGCCCGGCCCCGCGCTCTTGCTGGAGATGGAGGCGACGATCTCGCCGTAGTGCACCCGGGCCACGCGGCTCACGGCCGCCACCATGGGAATGGTGGCCTGGCCGCCGCAGGTGACCATGTTGACGTTTTTCGCGTCCAGGTGGTGCGCGCCGTTGACCACGGGCACGCAGTAAGGACCGATGGCCGCGGGCGTGAGGTCCACCATGCGGATGCCCGGTTTCAGATGGCGCAGGAAAGCGTCGTTCTTCACGTGCGCGCCGGCCGAGGTGGCGTCGAAGACCATGTCGATGTCCGCGAACGCCGGCAGCCGGGTCAGCCCTTCGACGCCCTCGTGCGTGGTCGCCACGCCCAGGCGTGCCGCGCGCGCCAGGCCGTCCGATGCGGGATCGATACCCACCATCGCTGCGATCTCGACGTGCTTGCCGTGGCGCAGGATCTTGATCATCAGATCCGTGCCGATGTTGCCGCTGCCAATGATGGCGGCCTTGAGCTTGGTGCTGTTCATGGGTGGGTTCCTCAATCGACGGACGCGCCGCTCGTCTTGACCAGCGCGCTCCAGCGCGTGATCTCTTCCTTCATGAAGGTGCCGAAGGCCTCGGGGCTCATCGGCATGGGCTGCAGACCCTGGTCGGTGAAGCGCTTGACCACGTCCGGGCTGCGCAGCGCCTTGGCCAGCGACTCGTTGAGCCGGGCCACGGCCGGCGCCGGCGTGCCGGCCTTGACCACGGCGCCGAACCACACACTGGCGTCCACGCCGGTGGTGCCCAGCTCCTGCAGCGTGCGCACCTCGGGCAGCTGCGCCGCGCGCTTCGGTGCGGCGATGGCCAGGGCCTTGAGCTTGCCGCTCTGGATCAGCGGCGCGGTGGTGATGACGGGGTCGAACATCAGGTCCACCTGCCCGCCCATGAGGTCCTGCAGCGCCGGCGCCGAGCCCTTGTAGGCGACGTGATGGAAGTCGCCGCCGCCGCTGCGGCTGCGGTAGAGCTCGCCCAGCAGGTGACCGATGGAGCCCACGCCCTGCGAGGCGAAGTTCAGCCCGCCGTCCTTCTTCTTGCTGGCAGCCACCAGCTCGGCCACCGAGCTCACCGGGCTGCCCTTGGGCACGACCAGCACCAGCGGCGAGGAAATCAGCGCCGTGACGGGCTGGAAGTCCTTGACCGGGTCGTAGCTGAACTTGCGGTACAGCGTCGGGTTGACGGCGAACATCTCCGTGGCGGCGACGAAGACGGTGTGGCCGTCGGCCGGCTGCGTCTTGACGGTCTGGGCCGCGATCTGGCCGCCGGCACCGGGCTTGTTGTCCACGATCACGGTCTGGCGCAAATCTTCCTGCAGCTTGCCGGCCAGCACGCGTGCAATCTGGTCCGTGACGCCGCCGGGCGGGAAGGGCACGACCAGCGTGACGGATTTGCTCGGAAAATCCTGGGCGACAGCCGGGCCGGTGATGACGAGAGCGGCTGCGGCGGCCAGCGCACCCATGGTGAAGCGACGGAAGTGGTTCATGCGAATCCTTGTCGGGTCGGGTCTCTGTTGAACGGGTCAGGCCGCGCAGAAGCGGGCGCGCACGCTGCCCACGCCCTCGATGCGGGCCTCGAATCGGTCGCCTGGCTGCACCGCGACCATGGGGCCCAGTGCGCCGGTGAGCACCAGGTCGCCCGCGCGCAGCGGCTGGCCCAGCACGGCGAGCTTGCGTGCCAGCCAGACGGCGGCATTGAGGGGGTGGCCCAGGCAGGCCGCGCCGCTGCCGCTGGAGACCACCTCCTCGCTGCGCGTCATCGACATCGCGCTCAGCTTGAGGTCCAGGCCGTCGAGCTTCGTGGGCGCGCCGCCGAGCACCACCAGGCCACTGGAGGCGTTGTCGGCCACGGTGTCGGTGAAGCGGATGTTCCAGCGCGCGATGCGGCTGCCCACGATCTCGATGGCCGGCAGCACGTAGGCCGTCGCGTTGATGAGCTCCACCAGCGTGGTGTCGGCCGCGCTCAGGTCGCGAGAGAGCACCAGCGCCACCTCGGCTTCGACCTTGGGCTGCAGCGTGCGCGACAGCGGCACGGCTTCGTCGTCGCCGTAGAGCATGTCGGCGAAGAGCGTGCCGAAGTCGGGCTGGTCCACGCCCAGCTGCTGCTGCACGGCAGGCGAGGTCAGGCCGATCTTGCGGCCGACGATGCGCCGCCCTTGAGCCAGCGCATGCGCCACGTTGGCCTGCTGGATGGCGTAGGCCATGCGGCCCTCAGGGTCGGGACCGATCTCGTCGCGCAGCGCCTCGATGGGTTCGCGCTGCGCCTCGGCCTGACGCAGACGCTGCGCCCATTCATTGATGCGGGAATCCATGTCTTCTCCTGGAGTGGGTTCAAGCCTGCAGGCACAGCAGCCCGAAGCCGGCGATGTATTCGGGGATGGCCTGGTAATGGCGCAAGGTGCAGTGCGTCGCGCGGCCGGCTGGCAGGGCGCTGCGCGCCACCAGCCAGCTCTTGGACTCGTGGGCAGAAAGGCCAGCCTCGCGCTCGATGCTGTCCTCGCTCAGCGCGCACAGCGCGTCGAGCGCGGTGCCACCGGTTTCCAGCGCATCCATCCAGCGCGCGTCCCACGCCGGGTTGAGCGGCTTCATCGCCGGGTCGCCCACGGCCAGGGCGCGGCCCGCGGCCATCACGCGCTGCGTCTTGGCGTCGCGCTCGACCGGCGTGGACTCGCGCCTGAAGGTGATGCGTTCGCGCACGGCCGGGTCCGGGTGCGCCAGCGTCGGTACCGGCGGCTCGTGGGACAGGCCACCCGAGCCGATGAGCAGCGTGCGGCCGGGCACCGTGTCCAGGAAGCGGCCGATGGCCTGGCCCAGCTGGCGGCAGCGGCGCAGCCGCGGGATGCCCGGCTGGGCCACGGCATTGACGAAGAGCGGCAGCACTGGCGGCGTGTCCAGGCTGCCCCACAGCAGCTGCAGCGCCTGCGCGAAGCCATGGTCCACCTGCATGCGGCGCGAGACGGCGATGTCGAAGTCCTCGTCCATCAGGCGCTGGGCCAGCGCCAGCGCCGCGTCGGCGTCCACGTGCAGCTCGCCGGGCGGCGTGAGGTAGTCGCCCACCGAGCGTGCAGCCGTGCCGATGCAAAACGGTGGCATCAGCTCGTTGAAGAAGCCGTTGTAGTGGTCAGGCGCCACCAGCACCACGAGCTCCGGCCGGAAGGCCTGCACCTGCTCGCGGGCCTGCGCGATGGCGCCCCGCAGCGCCGCCTCGACCGGCGCCGCCACGGGGTTGAGGCCCATCAGCGGCGAATGGGACAGGCCCAGGAAAGCGCGAGCCGTCTTCATGCGGCCTCCGCGAGCTCGAACACCGGCGCGGCGGTCGCCGGCGCCGCCAGCGGCATGGCCATCACATCGGCCAGCGCACGGGTGGTGGCGTCCACCTGCTGCGGTGAGCACAGCGCGGCCACGAAACGGTCCGGACGGATGAACACCACGGAACTCGGTTGCTGCGCGAACCAGGCCTTGAGCCGGTTGCCCAGGTCGCCGATGCAGATCACGCCATGGCGGTGGTCGTCGCGGTGCGCCATCTGCACCACAGGCTTGACGGTGATGAAGCGCGCGCCCAGCCGTTCCCAGAACGCGCGCGCCTGCGCGCTCATGCCATGGGTCGGGTCGGTACCCCAGGCCATGATGGCGAAGTTCAGCCCGACCACCTCGTCCAGCAATTGCGCTTGCCCGTCCTCGCACAGCACGCGCGGCTGGATGAACATGCGGCCCACGGCAGTACCCTCGTCAGCCTGGCGGCCGTGCACGAGGCGGTGCACGGGTGAATCTTCCTTCTCGGCCATGAGGCCCAGCATCCGGCCCAGCGCCGAGCCGCCCGCGCGCTCCAGCATGCGCGCCAGCAACCCATCGCGTGTCGTCATGCCGCTGGTGAGCACGGCACCCTGCCGGTAGCGCGGCATGGGCTTGAAGCGCATCTCGACGATGTAGCGCTTGGCCGAGGGCAGCCGGTTGAGCGCCAGCGTCAAGCCGTCGCGCAGCCTGGCGCCCCAGCGGCTGGCAGGCGCGAAAATGTCGCCCGCCACTTCCGACAGGTGGATCATCAAGCGCGCGTGGCTGCGCCGCTCCTGGGTGTAGGTGTCTAGCAGCCGCTCACCGGCCAGGCCCTTGACCACGTGTGCCAGCTTCCAGGCCAGGTTGCTGGCGTCGCGCAGGCCGCTGTTGTAGCCCTGACCCTGCCACACCGGCATGATGTGCGCCGCGTCACCCGCCAGCAGCACACGCTGCACGCGGAACGTCGCGGCCAGCCGCGCGTTGTGCGTGTAGACGCGCTTGCGGATGTAGTCCACCTTGTCGGGGTCGGCCACCACCTTGCGCATGAGGCGCGCCATGTTCTCGGGCCGCGACAGCTCTTCCTCCGTCTCGCCAGGCATCACCATGAACTCGAAGCGCCGGATCCCGTGCGGCAGCGCCGCCGAGACGTAGGGACGCTCCGGATCGCAGTGCATGTAGACGTGCGGCGTGCCCAGCGGGTCGTTGCGCACGTCCACCACGATCCACTGGTTGGGCTTGGTACGGCCCTCGAACGGTACGTCCAGGCTGCGGCGGATGAGGCTGTTGCCGCCGTCGCAGGCCACGAGATAGCGAGCGCGCGCCTGCCGCCCTCCCTCAGCGCCCTTGAGCTGCAGCGTCACGCCGGCCTCGTCCTGCGTGAAGGACGCAACCTCGTGGCCGAACAGTACCTGCACGTTCTCGAAGCGCACTAGGCCCTGGAACAGGATGTTGTCGATCTGCGGCTGGATGAAGGCATTGCGCCGCGACCAGCCGAACTCGTCGGTGCGCGGGTCGATGTCGGCGAAGCAGCGCCCGCCGCCGGTGACGAAGCGCATGGCGTGGTCGGGCGTGATGTGGGCCTGCACCTGCGCGGCCAAGCCGGTGGCCTGCAGCGTGCGCAGCGACTCGTCGTCGATGCCGATGGCGCGGGGGTAGTCGATGATGCTGTCGAGCTTCTCCACCACGAGCACCCGTACGCCGTAGAGGCCCAGGGTGTTGGCGATGGTCAGCCCGACCGGGCCAGCGCCGACAATGAGCACGTCGGCGTCGAATCGGGTGCGGTGGGTGGACACGGCTGTCTCCTTCGGGATCGCAAGCGGCGTCGCGCCGCGGTGACCGCAATGTCCTTGCGCTGGATCAACGCGTAAACTGCGTGCACCAGGTGCACGTCTTGGCCTGGGTTAACCCGGATCAAGCTTTGCCATGTCGTCAACCGCTATCGACCGCGACGAAGGCGTCTACAAGGAGGTGCGCGGCCTGTCACGCGGGCTGGCGGTGCTCAAAGCCCTGAACCGGCTGCCCGGAGGCATTGGCAACACCACCGAACTGGCTCGCCTGTGCGACCTGGACCGCACCACCACCAAGCGTTTGCTGGAGACGCTGCGCGCGCAGGGCTTCGTGCGCCAGGGTGAGAAGGACGGGCAGTACTACCTGACCTTCGAGGTGCGGCGGTTGAGCGAGGGTTTCGAGGACGAAGCGTGGGTGGCGCGCATTGCTTCACCGGCCATGCAGGCGGCGGTACGCGAGCTGGTGTGGCCATGCGATCTGGGCACGGCGGAAGCGGGCTTCATGGTGGTGCGTGAGTCCACGCACCGTTGGAGCGCTCTGTCGCAGCACCGCGCCATGATTGGTGAAAAGCTGCCGATGCTGGAGACGGCCATCGGGCGCGCCTACTTAGCCGCTGCTGACGAGGCCGAGCGCGAGGCCCTGCTGGAGCTGCTGCGCCGGCGCACAGACCGGCTGGGCGAACTCGCGCGCGACACCGCTTTCGTGCAGCGGCTGATCGATCAGACGCTGCAGCGCGGTTACGCCATCAACGAAGGCGAGTGGCTGCAGCAGTCGAACTTTGCCGCTGTGGCCGTGGCCGTACATGCTGGAAGCCGGCTGCTGGCGGCGTTGAACCTGGTGTTCCCTAAAGCTGCGGTCTCTGAGCGGGACTTGCAACAGCGCTTCGTGCCCGCGCTGCAGCGCCTGGCTGATGCCGTCGGTCGGGGAAGCCGGGCCTGGATCGAGAGTTGAGCTGCGAGCCGCATTGCGGCGGCTTGTCGCCAGAGCCAGAGCCATTCAATGGCCCTGCGCAACAGCACCGTACCAGGGCTGCGCCTTGCCTCGTACCCGGCCCGTGCTCCGCAAAGCATGGGTGCCTACTCGACAATGCCTCAACCAGCGCACATTAGCGTGATCAGGCTCCCGAGCCGGAGTTACGGGGCTGCTGATGCGCGTGGCATCCGCGTCAAGGAATCTCTGTCGGGTTGTGCCCTGTGGGTCTGCACAGCGACCAGCTTCCACCGCTATTACTGGCGCACGAATGAGGTAGTAAACCCGTTCAGTACGCCGCTTGGGGTGGTGTTGTGCAAGCAGTCGCACTTGCCTGTACCGAGAGATCAACTCGGCCGTCCGGTCTGGAACATCCGCGTGAAGTCGCAGGCTTCCTGAGCCAGCATGACGATGGAAGAGAGAAGGGGACTACGCAGCTCGCCCTTGTACATCGCGGCGTAGCTCACCTCGGGCAAGGTCGGCGTGACCTTTAGAACCGTCAGATGTCCCGCCTGAACCATCTCTTTCAGGCAATCCTTGGGCAGGTAGCTGATGCCCAGGCCAGACACCGTCATGCCAATGATGGCGATCAGGTTGCTGCTGCTGATTGTATGGGCGGGCTGCACACCCAGTGACTTCAGCCAACGCGCATAGGTCAGGCCTGTACCGGACTTGTCGCCCTGTGTAAGCAGGCGATGGGTTGCCAGTTCATGGATGCGCATCGGTCTGGATGCATCAATTAGCCCGGGTTTGCACATCCAGGTACTTTCCACGCGACCCACGACCTTGGCCGCGAACCTCGTGTCAGCCACCGTCTCAGGCGCAATGATGAGGTCCACATCGTCGGCCAGCAGCTTTTCGCTCAACCGGGTACTGTCATCCACGTCGGGCTCGATGACGACCTTGGGGTAGTACTGCTGGATGAGGTCCACCAGCCGCGGCAGCCACGTCATGGCGGTGAGTTCGGTGACGCCCAGACGCAAACGCCGCTCAATGACTTCAGGCCGGCTGAACTGCTCGATGACTTGGTCGCGATGCTCCAGAAGCTTCTTGGCAAGTAAGAACAGCTCTTCACCCTTCTCCGTCAAGCGCGCCGTGCGCTGCGTGCGGTCGAAGAGCTGGGTGTCAAACAGCAGTTCCAACTCATGCACCCGTTTGGACAGCGCCGACGGCGTGGCGTGCAGTTTCAGTGCGGCTTTCTCGAACCCGCCCAGTTGGGGAATCCAGTAGATCGCTTCGAGTTGCTTGAACGTCAGCATGTTGGTGCACTGGCCTCGTATAAACCCTGGTTATGTGAATTTTTTTCTGCTTATTTTTAAAAAAAATGTCGCTTTTTCTCAAGGGAATGGTGAACCAAACTTCTCTCCATTGCAGGCCGTTGCGCTAGCCGCTCCCAACGCTGAGAGGACGCGGATCGCACCGCCCGAGCAGCTGCGCCACCTTCTGGCGACCATTAACCCTTTTGCTGGAGAGCTTCCATGCGTCACGCCGTCCACACCACCCTTGTCGTTGCCGTGTCCCTACTGGCATCCGCGGCTGCTTGCGCCGACCAGCTGGCTGACATCAAGGCCAAGGGCACGCTCGTTTGCGGCACGCTCGGCACCGCCGAGCCGTTCAGCTTCCCCAATCCGCAGACCCGCGAAATCCAAGGCTATGACGTGGACTTCTGCCAGGCGTTGGCCAAGGGCTTGGGTGTCAAGTTGGAGCTCAAGCTGATTTCCGTGGCGGCCCGCATCCCCGAACTGCAGCAGGGCCGCGTGGACGTGCTGGCGGCGAACTTGGGCTGGACGCCCGAGCGCGCCGAGCAGATCGCCTACAGCGAAGCCTACTACGTCAGCCAGCAGAAGGTGGCGGCACGTCACGCAGACAACTTCAAGGCTACCTCGGACTTGGCCGGCAAGCGCATCAGCGCCACCAAGGGTTCGACTTCCGAGCTGGCGGTGAAAAAGGCGTTGCCCACGGCCAAGACCGTCACGTTCCAGGATCCGCCCGCAGCCTTCCTGGCCATGCAGCAGGGCAAGGTGGACGGGTTTGCCGTGTCGGAGCTGATGCTGGTGAAGTTCAAGCAGCAGGTCGAGGCCACCACACCCATCGACATCCTGGAACCCGCGCTGATGGCCGAGGCCTGGGGTGTTGGCGTGCGCAAAGGTGAGGCAGGCCTGCTCAAGCAGGTCAACGACACGCTGGCTGCCATGGAGAAGTCGGGCGAGGCGACCCGAATCTTCGACAAGTGGCTGGGCGTGGGCACCCCCTACAAGCTCCAGCGCAGCTTCAAGATCGAAGCGATCAAGGGTTGATCCCGCCAAGCTGCATGTCGCACGCATTCACCAACCGCGTCCAGCCATGAGCACCAACCTGGATTTCTCTGTCCTGCTGCGGGACGAGTACCCCCAGCGGATAGCCGAGGGCCTGCTCACGATGTTCGAGCTCACCGCGCTGGCCTGGGTGCTGGCGATGGCGGTGGGCGTCGTGCTGGCCAGCATCCGCATGAGCGACAGCTGCTGGGCACAGGCGGCAGTGGCTGCCTACGTCGAGTACCACCAGAACGTGCCCATGCTGGTGCAGATCTTCCTGTGGTACTTCGGCATCCCGGCCCTATTGCCTAGCGGACTGCAGCAGTGGCTCAACGCTAACGGCAGCGAGTTCCTGTTCGCCTTCGTCGCGGTGGGGCTGTGCATGGGAGCCTACATGTCCGAGGGCCTGCGCGCGGGCATCCGCGCTATCCCGATAGCCCAACTCGAAGCCTCGCGGGCGCTCGGCCTGAGCTGCATGCAGGCCACGCGGCTGGTGATGCTGCCCCAAGCGCTTCGCATCGCGCTGCCAACGCTGGTGAGTTACACGGTGCTGCTGTTCAAAAACTCGAGCCTGGCCATGACCATCGGCGTGGCGGAGCTGACCTACGCCACACGTGAGATCGAGAGCCAGTCGTTCCGTACCGTGGAGGTGTACCTGTTCGCCACGCTGGTGTACCTGGGCATCTCGATGCTGATCATGGCCGGCGGCGCCGCCCTCGAAGGCCGCTACCGCATCAAGACGAGGTAAGAGCGCCATGAACGACATCCTCTCCATCCTGCGCGACCACGGCATGCTGCTGCTGGTAGGCCAGTATCCGCACGGCCCGCTGGGCGGCCTGGCCATCACGTTCATCCTGTCGGTACTGGGCCTGCTGCTGGCGTTCCCGCTGGGCGTGGCCATCGCACTGGCCCGGGTGAGCCCGATGGCCTGGCTGCGCCGGCCCGCGACCGTGCTGGTCTACGTGGTGCGCGGCGTGCCGCTGATCATGTTCATCTTCTGGGTGTACTTCTTCATCCCGCTGCTGATCGGGCAGACGGTAAGCGGCTTCACGACCATGCTGGTAACGCTGGTCATCTACCAGGCCGCCTACCTTGCCGAGATCGTGCGTGCCGGTATCCAGGCACTGCCTCCCGGGCAGACGGAAGCCGCTCGTGCCATCGGCCTGAGCTACATGCAGGCCACCTTCAAGGTCATCCTGCCGCAGGCGCTCTACAACATGGTGCCGGCCATGATCAGCCAGTTCGTTTCCACCATCAAGGAAACCTCGCTGGGCTACGTCATCAGCGTCAACGAGCTGACGTTCGCAGCCAACCAGGTCAACAGCACGCTGCTGACCAAGCCGTTCGAGGTGTACCTGATCCTAGCGGCCATCTATTTCGCCCTGTGCTTCTCGCTGTCGCAACTCGCTCGGCACGTGGAGCGCAGGATCGCCCGCAAGCGTGCTGGCATCGCGACGCCGGCCAAGCCCTCGCCTTCCACGGCCGGCGCCATGCGGGTCGTCCAATGAGTCCCGATATCGCAGGAGCCTTCGCCATGCATTCCGTTCCCAGTGCGCAGATTTCGCCGATGATTTCTTTCCAAGGAGTCAACAAATGGTATGGCACCTACCACGCCCTCGATGGCATCACGGCCAGCGTCGGCAAGGGCGAGGTGGTCGTGCTTTGCGGCCCCTCCGGTTCGGGCAAGTCCACGCTGATTCGCACCGTCAACCGGCTAGAGGACATCCAGGGCGGGCGCATTGACTTCGATGGCCAAGACGTGCATGCCGCCGGGCTGGACCTCAACAAGTTCAGGAGCCACGTCGGTTTCGTGTTCCAGAGCTTCAACCTGTTCCCGCATCTGTCGGTGGCCGAAAACATCGCCCTGGCGCCCATGACGGTACTCAAGAAGTCAAAGGCCGAGGCGCGCGAGCGGGCCGAAGAGCTGCTGCGGCGGGTGGGCCTTGCGGCCAAGGCCGATGCCTTTCCAGGGCAACTCTCCGGCGGTCAGCAGCAGCGCGTGGCCATTGCGCGGGCCCTGGCCATGGACCCACCCGCCATGCTGTTCGACGAGCCCACCAGCGCGCTGGACCCGGAAATGGTGGGCGAGGTGCTGCAGGTGATGAAGAGCCTGGCGCGTGACGGCATGACCATGATGTGCGTTACCCACGAGATGAACTTTGCGCGCGAGGTGGCCGACAAGGTATGGTTCTTGGAGCAGGGACGCCTGGTTGAGACGGGCACGCCCGAGAGCTTCTTCACCAATCCTCAAAGCGAGCGCGCGCGCAAGTTCCTCTCCGACCTGCGCTCGCACTAGGCGAAGCACCTCGCGCGGTCGCCGCCACGAACCTGGCCCGCCCCGTATCGGGCCTTCCCACCCAACCTGAACATGTGCGTGCGGCAGCGCGCACCGGCTTCGCTCGTCCGGATTCCAGACCATGTGCTGGCACTGGCAGCCCCTGAACCAAGGATGCATCACATGAACACCGACAAAGGCCAGCTCTTTTCCGCCGAGCTTTCCCGCGAGATCAAGGACCGCTTCTACTACGTCGACCATGACCCGATGGGGCGCCAGCGTCTGTTCTTTGAGAACGCCGGCGGCTCCCTGCGCTTGAAGGCAGCCGTGGAGGCCGCTGCGAAGGTGGATGCGGTGCCTGACTGCCCAGAGCGCATCCACGAGGTCGCCCGCTGTCTGCAAGACGTGCAGGCCAGGGGTACCGAGGACGTGCGCCTGTTGCTCAATGCCAAGGGAGGTGCCGTCTACGCTTCGCTCACCGCGTCGGGCGCCATGTTCGACATGATGCGCGCCGTGACTGAGAACGTACCCGGCGAAAACATCGTGACCACCGTGCTGGAACATCCTTCAGCCTATGACGCAGCGTCCCTCTACGCCCAGCGGCTCGGCAAGGAACTGCGCGTGGCGTACAGCAATCCCGAAACGGGCGGCATCGACGTCGATGCGGTCGTGCGGCTGATTGATGAGCGAACCTGTGTGCTGTCGCTGATCTACGCCTCCAACATCTCTGGCGCGAAGCTGGACCTGGAGGAGGTGGTCCGGCGTGCCCGCGAGGTCAAGCCCGACCTGTACGTGATCGTGGACGCGGTGCAGCACGCCCCCCACGGGCTCATCGATGTGCATAAGACGCCGGTGGACGGCATCAACATCGCGCCGTACAAGTTCTTCGGTTGCCGCGGTTCGGGATTCTCTTGGCTGTCGGAACGGGCCGCGGTGTTGCCCCACCACAAGCTCGCCGGCAAGAAGGCGGACTTCTGGGACCTGGGCAGCGCGGCACCGTGGCAGTTCGCCGCCATCACCGAGATCGTGAACTACGTCTGCTGGATTGGCGCCCACTTCACCGCCGATACGGATCGGCGCACGCTCTTTGCCTGCGGCATGGAGCGCATCGGCGCGCACGAGCGTGCGCTGCTGGCGCGGCTGCTCGAAGGATCGGACCGCGTGTCGGGTCTTCGGCGCTTGCCCGGCGTAACTGTGCTGCTCGACCATGACGACTTGCCCAAGCGAGACCTGATTCTGGCCATTGCCCTGGAGGGCCTGGAGCACACTCAGGCCGTGCGCGAGTACGAGAAGCGCGGTGTCATCGTCTATGAACGCGTTGCCTCCAGCTTGTACTCCAGGCGCATGTTGGAATCCTTCGGTATCGAGGGCGCAGTGCGCGTGTCGCCGTTGCATTGCCATACGGCAGAAGACGTGGACCGCTTTTTGGAGGTGACACAGGACATCAGCACGGCATTTGCCGCATCGGCCGCAAGGTGAACAGCATGAGCGTCGTGGTACTGGGTGCTGGCGTGGTGGGCGTGACCACCGACTACTGATCGGTGCAACAAGGTATCGAGGTCATCGAACGCCAGCCCGGGCCGACGTTGCAGATCAGCATTTGCCACTGCCGGGCCGGTGCCGCCGGGGCATTTGTCTGCATGAGCCGCGCCGGGCATCCCGCCTGAGGACGGGCTGCATTGCAATGTGAAGCGCGTGTGGCACGCTGACCATGGCCATGCTGGCTGAACCGCCTCCTGACTTTGACCGTGATGACCAAAGGCTTCAATTTGGCTGTTGCACGGTTCGGGAACTGCATCCCATCCGAGTCGGTGCACTTCAAGCTGTGTGCTACAGGCTTCACTCAGCCCATGAGCACCTGCAGCGGAGTGAACAAGCCATCGGAAGGTGGGGCCTCGTGCAGGGCCTCCGCGGCAATGGCTTGCAGACGCTGGCGCAGCCACATGTGCGCGGCATCCAGGTCGTGATGGCGATTCCACTGCATCACCAGCTGCAATTCCGGAATTGCAAAGGGCGGCGGCAGCACCCGCAGGGGAAGCATGCGGGCGTACATGCGCGCCAGCCGCGTGTGCATGGTGGCGATGCGCTGCGTGCCCACCACCAGCAATGGCAGTGCGTTGAACGTACTGGTTGTCGCCACCACGTTGCGTGCAACGCCATGCTTGGACAGGAACCAGCTCTCGAACGTGTTGACGCGCTGGTCGCCAAACTGCGCAGCGACATGGCGCGCTGCCATGTAGTCTTCGAACGATAACGTGTTCGAGCGTAGCTGGTATCCCGTCCAGACGACACAGCTGTAGGTTTCGTTGAGCAGAGGCTCCTGCGGATGGTCGGGGCTGGCGTTGACGGTGGGATAGATGGCGAAGTCGACTTCGCCGCGCTCCAGGCGCTGCAGGTTGTTGGAGCCCAAGCTCACGATGTCGAGAGAAATGCCTGGGGCTTCGGACTCAAGCAACTGTGCCAGCGGTGTCAACAGCACGGTAGTCGCGTAATCCGAGGCGTTGAAGATGAAGCGGCGCTGGGCGCTCGACGGATCGAACTCCGCACTGGCAGCCAGCGTAGCCTGCGCGCGCAGGAGGATGTCGCGCACGGGCTGGCGCAAGCTCTGCGCCAGCGGCGTGGGTTGCATGCGGCGCCCGACCTGCACCAGCAACTCGTCGCCGAACTGCTCGCGAAGCCGTCCCAGCGCGCTGCTGGTGGCCGACGCCCCGATGTGCAGGCGCTCGCTGGCTCGGCTGATGCTGCAGGTTTCCAGCAGCGCGTCCAGCGTGACGAGAAGGTTGAGGTCGAAGTGTCCCAATCGCATGTCGTCATTCTTGCAGCACGGCGCCTGGCTCGACGAAATAAGCTCGGAACTCCGATGACTTGGACGCCTCAGGCCGTCTCAACGGGCAAGAATTTAATCCTATTCGTGCAACGCGGCATCAGCTGATCTGCAGTGAGAAAGTTGCGCTTGCAATTTCTTTTGATGGAGATGTTTCGTTCATCGCTTCGGCTGCTACGGCCTGCAAACGCTGACGCAGCCACATGTGCGCTGCGTCCAGATCGTGATGGCGGTTCCACTGCATCACCAGCTGCAGGTCTGGAATTTCGAATGGAGGCGGCAGGATGCGCAACGGCAGCATTCGCGAATACATGCGGGCCAGCCGCGTGAACATGGTGGCGATGCGCTGCGTGCCCACGACAAGAAAAGGCAGCGCGTTGAACGAGCTCGCCGCCACCACCACATTGCGTCCTACGCCGTGCTTTGACATGAACCAGCTCTCGAACGAACTCACGCGCTGCTCGCCAAGCTGTGCCGCGACGTGGCGTGCAGCCATGTACTCGTCCAAGGTCAGCGCATCGCCCTTGAGGTGATACCCCGTCCACACGACGCAGCTGTAGCTTTCGCTGAAAAGTGGCTCCTGCGGGTGCTCGGGACTGGCAATGACGTTGGGATAGATGGCGAAGTCGACTTCGCCGCGCTCCAGGCGCTGCAGGTTGTTGGAGCCCAGGCTTACGATGTCGATGGTGATGCCTGGGGCCTCGCGTTCGAGCATCTGGGCCAGCGGCGTGAGCAGCACCGTCGTCGCGTAGTCCGACGCGTTGAAGACGAAACACCGCTTGGCCGACGTGGGGTCAAAGGCGTCGCTGGCAGCCAGCGTGGCTTGTGCGCGCAGCAGGATGTCGCGCACGGGCTGGCGCAGGCTCTGCGCGAGTGGCGTGAGTTGCATGCGCCGCCCGACCTGCACCAGCAGTTCGTCCCCGAACTGCTCCCGCAGCCGTCCCAGCGCGCTGCTGGTGGCCGAGGGACCGATGTGCAGTCGCTCGCTCGCGCGGCTGATGCTGCAGGTCTCCAGCAGCGCGTCCAGGGTGACAAAGAGGTTGAGGTCGAAGTGGCCGAGTCGCATCCTGCCATTTTGACAGTAGAAACCCTGATCTTACGATGCCATCGAAAGGTCGCATCAAGACAAACTGATTCCCAGCGGGTCCGTGCATTTTTAGGATTGCGCCACATCAAGGGAACAGGCAGTGCAGACATGACGCAAAGCAATTCTTCGTTCGGGTCTGGACGGCTGTTCTAAGCGGCGCAAAAGCCGATCTTCCTGACTTCGGGTGCGGACCGCGCACCCACCGTTTTCCCGTTGTCCCAGGGCGACCCTGAATAGGCCGCTTGGGCGAAGCCATGCCCGTGCCGATGTTCGGCCGGAATTCCCAGACGCCCAAGAGCGTCCTTTCAAAAAGCCGAGAAGGAGACACCAAGTGATGAACCATGTGCCGTGCCAAGGGGCCGGGCCCCAAGTCCCGCCTGTACGACCCCGCGCGCTGGCCCTGGCCGCGTTGATCGCCATCGCCGGCACGCCGGCGCTGGCCTTCGAGGTGGATACCGGCAATCCGGACCTCAAGGTGCTCTGGGACACCACGCTGAAGTACAGCAGCGGCTATCGCCTGGAAAACCCTTCCCAGTCGATCGTCGGTGGCCAGAACTACGACCCGGCCTCGCCCAACTACTTTCCCAATACCGACGACGGCAGCCGCAATTTCAAGCGCGGCCTGGTCTCCAACCGGCTCGACGTGCTCAGCGAGCTTGACGTCTCCTGGCGCAACCTCGGCTTCCGCATCTCCGGTGCAGGCTGGTACGACACGGTGTACCAGCGCGACCACAACGCCAACGACTCGCCCGGCACCGCGAACCCCTTCTCGGTTCCGTACAACCAGTTCACCGACGCCACGCGCCGTCTGCAAGGCGGCTATTCGGAGGTGCTCGACGCCTTCGTCTTCGGCAAGTTCAAGTTCGGCGACATGTCCAGCACCGTGCGTGCGGGCAAGCACACGGTGCTATACGGCGAGAGCCTGTTCTACGGCGCCAACGGCATCGCGGCGGCGCAGGCTTCGATCGACGTCATCAAGGCTGCGAGCGTGCCCAACGCGCAGTTCAAGGAATTCATGATGCCGGTCAACCAGCTCTCCGGGCAGTTGCAGATCAACCCGGACGTGACGGTGGGCGGCTACTACATGCTGGACTGGAAGCCTGACCGGCTTCCGGCCTCGGGCAGCTACTTCTCCGCCATGGATTCGCTCGCCACCGGCGGCGAGCGGCTGATCGTCGGCTCCTCGCCCGCGGGCAACGTCGCCTTCTACCGCCAGGGCGACCTGCGCGCGAAGAAGTCGGGCCAGTTCGGCCTGCAGATGCGTTTCCACGTCGGTGAGGTCGACTACGGCCTGTACGCCGTGCAGTGGAACGACCGCGGCCCCTCGGGGCTGTACCTGCATCCCTCCGCCGCGCCGGTGGCCAGCGCCGCCGGACTGCAGATCGGCAACTACCAGTGGGCTTTCCACGAAGGCATCCGGGCTGTGGGCGGCAGCTTCAACACCACGCTGGACAACGTGAACATCGCCGGCGAAGTGTCCCTGCGCAGCAACACGCCTCTGGACAGCGACGCGCAGCTCGATGTCGCAGGCGCCAACAACAGCAGCAATCCGCTGTACGCGGTGGGCCGCTCGGCGCATGCGCAGATCAACTGGATCGCCAGCCTGGGCCCGAGCTTCCTGGCGCGCGAGGCGGATTTCGTCGGCGAACTGGCCTGGAACCGGCGCCTTTCCATCACGAAGAATGCCGCGGCGCTCAACCCCAACGCCACGCGCGACGCCACCAACATCCGCTTCGTGTTCGAGCCCAAGTACCGCCAGGTGCTCCCCGGGCTGGACCTGAGCGTGCCCGTCGGCGTGGGTTATGGCATCGATGGCAACTCCTCCGTCGTGGGGCCGTTTCTGGGCAAGGGCACCGGCGACGTGAGCATCGGCATCAACGGCGCGTACCTCGGCGACTGGCGCTTCGGACTCAACGTCACGCACTACTTCGGCAGCGCCGGTCCCTTCATCGAAGCCGGACACCGCACGTTCAAGCAGGCATTTGCCGACCGCGACTACCTGTCGTTCTTCCTGCGTCGCACTTTCTGATCGCCCACAACCCCTACTGGAGACAAGCATGTTCAACATGAAGTTGCTGCCCCTGGCCGCCGCGCTGGTGGCTGCCGCCGCCACGCCTGCAGTGCTGGCCGCCGTCAGTGCGGAGGAAGCCGCCAAGCTCAAGACCGAGCTCACCCCACTTGGCGCCGAGAAGGCCGGCAACAAGGACGGCTCAATCCCGGCCTGGACGGGCGGCTACACCACGCCCATCCCGGGCTTCAAGAACGGTGGCAAGCGTCCTGATCCCTTCGCGGCCGACAAGGTGACCTATCAGGTCACGGCCAAGAACATGGACCAGTACGCCGACAAGCTCACCGAGGGCACCAAGGCGATGCTCAAGAAGTACCCGGATACCTTCCACCTGGACGTGTATCCCACGCGCCGCACCGCTGCGGCGCCGCAATGGGTGTACGACAACACCGCGCGCAACGCGGTGAAGGCCGAGCTCAAGGACCTGATCCCGGTCAACGCCTACGGCGGTATCCCGTTCCCTATCCCGAAAAACGGGGCCGAGGCCATCTGGAACCACACGCTGCGCTGGCGCGGTGAGGCCTGGCACGTGGCCGTCAAGGGCGTCCAGACGACGGGTGACGGCAAGCACGTGGTCACGGCCATCGCCTCGGGCGACTTCCAGATGCCGTACTACTTCAAGGACGGCAGCCCCGAGAAGTTCGACGGCCAGTACTGGTCCATCCGCCTCATCAATTCCGGGCCGCCGCTGCGCGCTGGCGAGGGCGTGGTGGGCCGGCAGAACGTCGATGGCGACAAGACGCAGGTGTGGACCTACATCACCGGCCAGCGCCGCGTGCGCAAGGTGCCCAACGCCTGCTGCGACACGCCGACACCGGCGAGTTCGGGCATCTCCATGTTCGACCAGACCGACGTCTTCGACGGCCGCCTGGACCGCTTCGACTGGAAGATCGTCGGCAAGAAGGAAATGCTCATTCCCTACAACGGCAACAAGCTGCTGACCACCAGTGAGGCCGATGCCCTGATGGCGCACCATATCAACCCCGCTGCCATGCGCTGGGAATTGCACCGGGTGTGGGAGATCGAGGCCACCGTTGCGCAGGGCAAGCGCCACCAGGCACCCAAGCGCCGTTACTACCTCGACGAGGACACCTGGACTGCCGTGCTGGCTGACCACTGGGATGCCAAGGGGCAGCTGTGGCAGGTGGGCTTCGCCAATCCGATCGTGATGCCGGACCTGCCGGCCACCACTTCGCCGCAGATGTTCGGCTTCTATGACCTGATCTCCGGCGCCTGGTACTTCGACTCCGCGCTCAACGACGCGGCTGAGCAGTACAAGATCGTTCCCCGCTACGCCGACGGCACCTTCACGCCCGAGGCGCTGATGGGCGAATCGGTCCGTTGAGCAGGCAACGGAGATCGATGGCATGAAGGAATCGACCAAAGCTAGGCGCCGGATGGTGGCGATGGCGGCGCAGGCCGCAGCGCTGCTGGCGCTGGCCAGCACGGCGGCTGTTGCAGCGTTGCCAGCGCCGCTGGAGCGTCCGGCACAAGCGTTGCGCCAGCCCGGGCGCGGCGTCACATTGGGGCTGGCGCAGGCCGGCAGCCGCATCGTGGCCGTGGGCGAGCATGGCGCAGTGCTGCTGTCGGACGACGCGGGCCGCCGCTGGCGCCAGGCTGCGGTCGTTCCAGTGGGCGTCACGCTCACGGCCGTGCAGTTCGTGAACGATCGCCTGGGTTGGGCCATCGGCCACCAGGGGGTGGTCCTGCGCACGACCGACGGCGGCGAGCACTGGACTCGGCAGCTCGACGGCGTGCAGGTGGCGCAACTGCTGCTGCAAGACGCCCAGACCCAGGGCGGCACCAAGGCCGTGGCCGACGCGCAGCGTGCGGTGGAGGAAGGCGCCGACAAGCCGTTGCTGGCGCTGCACTTCAGCAACGAGCGCGAAGGTCTGGTTGCCGGCGCGTTCGGTACGCTGCTGGCCACCCGGGACGGCGGCGCGACTTGGCACTCCCTGACGTCGCGGCTGGACAACCCCCGTGGTGCCCACCTCTATGCCATCGATCGTGCCGGCGACGACGTGCTGCTCGTTGGCGAGCAGGGCCTGGTGCTGCACTCCGTCGATGGCGCCCAGCGCTTCGAGCGCATCACCACGCCCTACGGCGGCAGCTTCTTCGGCGTGGGCCGCGACGCGCAGGGCGCGTGGTTGGTGGCCGGGCTGCGCGGCAATGTGCTGCGCAGCAGCGACAGCGGCCACAGCTGGAGCGCACTGCAAGCACCCGCGCCGGTGAGCGTGACGGCGCTCTCCCGCGACGCGCAGGGCGGACTGTGGCTGGCCAACCAGGCCGGCCAGCTTTTGCGGCCCGACGCTGCAGCGCCGCGGCTCAAGGCCGTGGCTGACACGGCGGCGCAGCAGCCTGCCTCGCTGCTGCTGCTGGCCGACGGCACGGTGCTGCTGGCCGGCTGGAGCGGCATCACCCGCGTCGAATCTCCTTCCCGCTGATTCTCATGAAACCGCCCATTCCTCTTGATGTCAGCGAGCAGACGATGACCTTCGACCGCCGGTCGGGATCCATTGTCGAGCGCGCCCTGTTCAACCACCGGCTGCTGGTGCTGGCGCTGTGTGCGCTCGTGACCCTGGTGCTGGGCTGGCAGGCCACGCGGCTGCAGCTCAACGCCAGCTACGAAAAGACCATTCCCACCAGCCATCCCTACATCGCCAATTGGCTGGCGCACCAGGGCGACCTCAAGGGCCTGGGCAACGCCGTGCGCGTGGCCGTGGCCAACCCCAAGGGCGACATCTACGACGCCGACTACCTCGAGACACTCAAGCAGCTCAACGACCGCGTCTTCCTCATTCCCGGCGTGGACCGCGCCGCGATGAAGTCGCTGTGGACGCCCAACGTGCGCTGGACGGGTGTCACCGAAGAGGGCCTGGAAGGCGGTCCCGTCATTCCGGACGACTACGACGGCCAGGCAAGCAGCCTGCAGCAGTTGCGCACCAACGTGCAGCGTTCCGGCGAGATCGGCCAGATCGTGGCACTCGACGGGCGCTCCAGCGTAATCTTCGTGCCGTTGCTTGCCCGTGACGCACAGGGTCAGTCGCTGGACTACGTCGCGCTGTCGAATGCGCTGGAGTCGCTGCGCACGGAGTTCGAGGGCAAGGGCGTCGAGATCCACATCACCGGGTTTGCCAAGATCGTGGGTGACCTCATCGGCGGCCTGCGCCAGGTGCTTGTGTTCTTTGCCGTGGCCATCGCCATTGCGGCGGCCATGGTGTTGGCCTACACGCACTGCGTGCGCTCCACGGCCCTGGTGGTGCTGAGCTCGCTCATTGCGGTGGTGTGGCAACTGGGGCTGTTGCCCACGCTGGGCTACGCGCTGGATCCGTATTCGATGCTCGTTCCGTTCCTGGTGTTCGCCATCGGCATGAGCCACGGTGCGCAGAAGATGAACGGGATCATGCAGGACATCGGTCGCGGCGTGCCGAAGTGGATCGCCGCACGCTACACGTTCCGCCGCCTCTTCCTGGCGGGCCTCACCGCGCTGGTGGCCGATGCCGTGGGCTTTGCGGTGCTGCTGGCCATCGATATCCGTGTGATCCAGGAACTCGCCATCGCCGCTTCCATCGGTGTGGCGGCGCTGATCTTCACCAACCTGATCGTGCTGCCGATCCTGCTGTCCTACACCGGCGTGAGCGCCAAGGCGGCCCAGCGCAGCCTGCGCGGCGAGAAGGCCTTCATCCAGGCCGACGGGCACGAGAGGAGCGGGCTGTGGCACACCCTGGAGCGCTTTACCGAGCGGCGCTGGGCGCTGCCGACACTGCTGGTGGCCGCCGTGCTGGGCGTGGCCGGCTGGGCCACGAGCCGCCACCTGGCCATCGGCGACCTGGACCCCGGTGCGCCCGAGTTGCGCGCGGACTCCCGCTACAACCGTGACGTTGCCTACGTCAACGCGCACTACGGCGCCAGCAGTGACGTGTTCGCGGTGATGGTCCAGACGCCCGACGGCGGCTGCGCCAGCTATGACACGCTCATGCGCGTGGATGCGCTGGAAGCCCAGCTGCAGCAGATCCCCGGCGTCGAGTCCACCAACTCGCTGGCCCGGCTGAACCGGCTGGTGCTCTCGGGGCTCAACGAAGGGCACCCGCGCTGGTACGAGCTGATCCCCAACCAGGCCATGCTCAACATGGTCACCGGCAACGCCCCGCGCGGTCTCTACAACGACACCTGCAGCCTTCTCACGGTCACGGCGTTCCTGCAGGACCACAAGGCCGCCACGCTCACCGGCGTCGTGGATGCCGTGCGTGCGTTCGCTGCCGACAACGACAGCGACAAGGCCCGGTTCCTGCTGGCTGCCGGCAGCGCCGGGGTCGAGGCCGCCACCAACATCGTGGTGCGCGACGCCTGGCAGCGCATGCTGCTGCTGGTCTATGCCGCTGTGGTGGCGCTGGCCTTCATCACCTTCCGCTCCTGGCGTGCGGTGGTGGTGGCGGTGCTGCCCCTGGTGCTGACCTCCGTACTCGCCGAGGCGCTGATGGTCGCGCTGGGCATGGGCGTGAAAGTCGCGACGCTGCCCGTCATCGCGCTGGGCGTGGGCATCGGCGTGGACTACGCGCTCTACATCCTGAGCGTGATGCTGGGCGAACTGCGCCGCGGCGCGACGCTGTCCGAGTCCTATCGCGTTGCGCTGCACTTCACCGGTCGCGTCGTGCTGCTCACCGGCCTGACGCTGTCCGTGGGCGTCGTGACCTGGGTGGCCTCGCCCATCAAGTTCCAGGCCGACATGGGTCTGCTGCTGGGCTTCATGTTCCTGTGGAACATGCTCGGCGCTCTGCTGCTGCTGCCGGCGCTGTCGCACTGGCTGCTGCGTCCGCTGGTGCAGCCCGAGGCCCGCGCCGCTTCCGCTGTCCCGGCTGTGCCGGCATCGGCTTGAACCGCAACATCAACGTCATGACTGAATCTCTGACCTGTGCCGTCGGTCCGTTGCGCCCTCACCATTTTGGGGTGAGCGTGCCGAACCTCGATGCGGCGCTTGCCTGGTACGAACGCATGCTTGGCTTCTGCGTCGAGCAGCGTCTCTTCATCGAAAAGATTCCGGCTCGTGTCGCGTTCGCGCGCCGGGGCGACTTTCGAATTGAGTTCTTCGAGGTCGAGGGTGCATCGCCGCTGCCAAGCGACCGGCGTACTCCCAACCAGGACGTTCGCACCCATGGCAACAAGCACCTGTGCTTCGAGGTCCCCGACGTTCCTGCCGCCGTGGCCGCACTGCGTGCGGCTGGAGCCGACATTGCCTTCGAGGCCCGCATCGACGGCAATCCCACGGCCTTCGTGCGCGACTGCGCCGGCAACCTCATCGAGTTTCTCCAGCCCTTCGAGTCCCGCGCCGCCTGACGACGGCAGATCCTGACTTTTCTTTCAACGACCCACACCAGGAGCAACCCATGGCTATCCAGTACATCAAGCAAGGCAAGCCCGCCGAGGTCAAGGCCGACCTTAACGCACAGGTGCGCAGCACCGTCGAGGGCATCCTCAAGGACATCGAGACCCGCGGCGACGCGGCGGTGCGCGAGTACAGCGCCAAGTTCGACAAGTGGTCTCCCGAGTCGTTCCGCCTGAGCCAGGCCGAAATCGAGGCCTGCATCGCCGAGGTTTCGCCCAAGGCACTGGAGGACATCAAGTTCGCGCAGACGCAGATCCGCCGCTTCGCGCAAGTGCAGCGCGACTCCATGAAGGACGTGGAAGTCGAGACGCTGCCCGGCGTGGTACTGGGTCACCGCAACATCCCGGTGAACTCGGTGGGCTGCTACATCCCCGGCGGCAAGTACCCGCTCATCGCCTCCGCGCACATGAGCGTGCTCACTGCCAAGGTCGCCGGCGTGCCCCGCGTCATCGCCTGCGCCCCGCCGTTCGAGGGCCGTCCCTGCCCGGAAATCGTGGCTGCGATGCACCTGGCCGGCGCCGACGAGATCTACTGCCTCGGCGGCGTGCAGGCCGTGGCCGCCATGGCCATCGGTACCGAGTCGATCACGGGTGTGGACATGATCGTCGGCCCGGGCAACGCCTACGTGGCCGAGGCCAAGCGCCAGCTCTTCGGCCGAGTGGGCATCGACCTCTTCGCAGGCCCCACCGAGACGATGGTGATCTGCGACGACACGGTAGATGCAGAGTTGGTGGCGGTGGACCTGATGGGTCAGGCCGAGCACGGCCCGACGTCGCCGGCCTACTGCATCACCTCCAGCAAAAAGATTGCTGAGGAACTGCCCGCGGCCATCGACAAGGTGCTCGCCCGCCTGGATACGGCACCGGTGGCCAGCGTCTCCTGGCGCGACTATGGCGAGGTGATCCTGTGCGACACGCAGGAAGAGATGCTGCAGGAGGCCGAGCGCCTGTGCTCCGAGCACGTGCAGGTGATGACGAAGGATCCGGACTGGTTCCTGCAGCGCATGACCCGCTACGGCGCCCTGTTCCTGGGCCACCGTACCAACGTCAGCTACGGCGACAAGGTCATCGGCACCAACCACACCCTGCCGACGCAAGGCGCGGGCCGCTACACGGGCGGCCTGTGGGTCGGCAAGTTCATCAAGACCCACACCTACCAGCGCGTGCTCACCGATGACGCAAGCGTCATGGTGGGCGAGTACTGCTCGCGGCTGTGTGGTTACGAGCACATGAGCGGCCATAAGGAACAGGCCGACATCCGGGTGCGCCGCCTGAAGTCGGCAGCCTGATACGAGAGGAAGCGGACCATGGCAAACCTGAACGGACACGTGGCGGTGGTCACCGGCGGCGCCGGTGGCATCGGCGAGGCCATCTGCATGGCCTTGGCCCAGGCCGGCTGCACGGTGGTGGTGGGCTACAACAGCTCCAGGGACGGAGCTGAGGCGCTGGTCAAGCGCCTGGCGCCCAACCCCGTGCCGCACGTCGCCCTGCGCGCCCCGGTCACGGACAGCGCCGCCATGGCTTCGCTGGCTCGCGAAGTGCAGCAGCGCTTCGGCTCCTGCGATGTCTTGGTCAACTGTGCCGGCACGACGCGCTTCGTGCCGCATGATGACCTCGATGCCCTGGACGATGCGCTCATCGACCAGATCCTGGCCACCAACGTGCGAGGTCCCTTTGCCGCAGTCCGAGCACTGCGGGCGCTGCTCCAGGCGCCGCGCGCGCCGGGCAAGACGGCGCTGGTGGTCAACATCTCCTCCATCGCTGCCGTGACGGCCATGGGCAGCAACGTCATGTACTGCGCGTCCAAGGCGGCGGTGGACAACATGACCAAATCGCTCGCTCGCGCGCTGGCACCTAGCGTCCGTGTGCTCTCGGTCTCGCCGGGCCTGGCCGACACGGAGTTCGTCAAGAGCATGGACCCCCTCTGGCGCGACGAACAGGCCGCGCGCACGCCGCTCAGGCGCCTTGCCATGCCCGAGGAGGTTGCCGCCGCGGTCGTGGCCGCGGCCACGCACCTGACTTTCACCACCGGAACGGTGATTCCGGTGGACGGCGGCCGCCCGCTGGCCTGACCGCCATAACGACACCGGAGACGATATTCATGAAGCTCGCTACTTACAAGGACGGCAGCCGCGACGGTCGCCTGGTGGTCGTCTCGCGCGATCTCGCCCGCGCCGTCGACGCCGGCGCATCGGCGGCCACCATGCAGTTCGCCATCGAGCACTGGCATCGGGTCGAGCCCGAGCTGCGCGCGCTCTACGACGCGCTAAACGAGGACCGCGCGCCCGGGGCCTTCGACTTCGACGCAGCGCGCTGCATGGCGCCGCTGCCGCGCACGTACCAGTTCGTCGATGCCTCGGCCTTTCTGAACCATGGCCACATCATGGAGCAGGCCTACAACTTGAGCGTGAAGAAGACGCCGGGCATACCGATCCTGGTACAGCGCCAGAGCGACGACTTTGCCGGCCCCTGCGACGACTATCCATTCCCCACCGAAGACGACAACGGCGACTTCGAAGGCGAGTACGCCGTCATCGTCGGTGACATCGCGATGGGCAGCAGCCCGGCGCAGTGCGAGGCGGCCATCCGCCTGGTCACGATCCTCAACGACGTGAGCATGCGCACGCACCTCTTTCGCGAACTGCAGATGGGTTTTGGCCTCATCAACGCCAAGCCCGCTACCGCCTTCGCGCCCGTGGCAGTCACCCCCGACGAGCTCGGCAGCGCTTGGTCCGATGGCCGTGTTCACCTGGACATGCGCGTGCAGCGCAACGGCGAGTGGTTCGGCAACCCCAACGGCCGCGAGATGGACTGGAGCTTCGGCGAGCTGCTGGCGCACCTGGCCTACAACCGCAACCTGCGTGCCGGCGCGATCCTGGGCTCGGGCACCGTCTCCAACCGAGGCCATCGCGAGGTCGGCTCCGCCTGCCTCGCCGAGCGCCGCGCGGTCGAGAAGATCGACACGGGCGACTCCAGCACGCCTTTCCTGCGTTTCGGCGACCGGCTGCGCTTCGAGGTGATCGATGCGCAAGGCCAGTCCGTCTTCGGAGCGGTGGACCACCGCTTCGTTCCCGTTTCCGAGAAGAACTGAAGTCATGAGCTACGACATCGTCGCAATGGGCGCAGGCCATAACGGCCTGACCGCCGCCGCTTACCTTGCCAAGGCCGGCAAGAAGGTCCTGGTCCTCGAGCGCAAGTCCTACCCCGGAGGTGGCGTGTCCACGCGCCAGCTCAACACGCCCGGCTACTGGCACGACGAGCACTCCAGCGTGCACATCATGATCCAGGGCAACCCGATGCTGCGCCAGGACGAGCTCGGACTGCTGAGCCAGCACGGGCTCAAGTATCACTACTCGCCGGTCCCGCACGCGACGATCTTTCCGGACCAGTCGGTGCTCTACACCTACAAGGATCTCGACAAGACCTGCGAGTGCTTTGCCAAGGTCTCGCCCAAGGATGCTGAAACCTACCGCGATTTCGTGAAGGTAAGCCAGCAGGTACTGCAGATGTTCATGCCGGGGCTCTACGCGCCGCCGCCGCCCCTGGGCGAGCTCGTCGCCATGCTGGACCGCAGCGAGGAAGGCCGGCTGATGCTGGACTACATGAACCGCGACTGCCTGGACCTGGTCAACCAGCTCTACGAGAGCGACAAGATCAAGATCCACCTGCTGCGGCTGGTGAGCGAGAACCTGCAATGCCCCAACGAGCTGGGCACGGGCATGGGCGTGCTGCTGATGCCCGGCATCATCCACACCTATGGCGTGTCGCAGCCCATCGGCGGTAGCGGCAAGCTCACAGAGGCGCTGGTGCGCTGCATCGAGTCCCACGGTGGTGAAGTGCGCTGCAGCGCCGAGGTCTCGAAGATCCTCACCCGGGACGGTCGCGCGATCGGTGTGCGCATGGCCGACGGCGAAGAGATCATCGCCAAGGACGCGGTCATCGGCGCCATCCATCCCCATGTCGTGCGCAAGTTCGTGGACGGCGTGCCCGAGCCGGTCCTCAAGCGCGCGGAGCGGGCCACCCTGGCCCCGTTCTCCATCATGGTCAGCCATTACGACCTCAAGGAGAACTGCAAGTTCTACGCGGGCGAGGAGGTTGGCTACGCCACGATGCTGGAGTTCATGGCCACGGACCGTCTGGACGACATGGTGGCCGACTTCGACGATCTCAAGCGCGGCCTGATCACGGAACGCCGGCTTTGCGCTGGGGGCGACGAGAGCATCGGCGACAAGACGCGCGTGCCGGCCGGTGCAGGCATGTTCCATGGCATCACGTTCGCGCCCTACAAGGTCACCGACCCGCGCTGGAAGGACCGGCACTGGGACGAGTTCAAGGAAGAGATCGGCGACCTGTCGCTGGCTCACTACCGCAGGTTCATCAGCAACCTCACGAGCGACAACATCATCGCGCGCACGATCGTGAGCCCGGTGGACCTGGAGCGCTCCAGCCCCAACAGCATGATGCGCGGCGACCTGCACGGGGTGGCGCCGTACTTCTACCAGAGTGCCGGGCACCGTCCCACGCCGGACCTGGGCCAGTTCACCGTGCCGGGCGTGGAGCGGCTGTACCTGGCGGGCCCGTCCCAGCATCCGGGCGGTGGCGTCTACGGTGCCGGCCGGGCCACGGCGATGAAAATGTTCGAGCAGCTCGGCATGGACTTCTCGTCGGTGGCAGCCGGAGCACGCCAGGACACCGGTGTGCCGGCAACCATTGCCGCAGCGCGCAAGGAAGGGCTGGTGCTGCGCGGTCCGGCCAACGAAGAGCTGATGCACGTCGAGTCGCTGGAGCGCCAGGGCACCGAGCTCGTCATCAAGGGCAAGAGCTTCGGCACCATGCCGATGGAGGCGCGCCTCGATGCGGCATCCGCCCGGGCGGGCTTGAAGATGCTGGGTGTCTCCAAGCTGGCGTTCCTGGCCTCGCTCCCGTTCCGCAAGGGAGGCGACGCATGAGGCGCGAGCAGTTCGACGATTACGTCCGCCGCTTCAATGCCCGCGACACCAGCGCCTTCGACGACTACCTGGCCCATGACGTGCGCGTGCAAAACGGCGGCCTGCACTACGAAGGCGTGCAGGCCATGAAGGACCACTACGGCCGGATCTGGTCGTCGATGAAGGAGACGCTCACCGTCAAGCGCTTCGTCGCGGACGAGGAAACGGCGGCGGTGGAGCTGCACACCCATTTCGAGGTCGAGCGCGACGATCCGGCGTCCGTCTTCGGGCCGGTGCTGGCGGGCGAGACCTTCGACTACACCGGCATCGTGATGTACCGCATCCGCGACCTGCGCTTCGCCGACATCCGCGTGTCGTACCTGGGCTTCGAGCGCACCCTCGACGGCGTACGCCGGTCGATGGGAATTCCGCACTGAGCAAGCGCCACAGACCACACAAGGATTTTCGATGACTCACGTTGTAGTGACGGGCGCCGAAGGCTTCGTCGGCCGGGCGCTGGTACAGCGCCTGCTGGCTCAAGGGCTGGCAGGCCAGCCGCTGTCGCGGCTGACGCTGCTGGACCTGGGCTTTGCCGGTCCGCATGCCGACTCCCGCGTGGTGCAGCTGCCCGGCAGCATCGCCGACGCCGCAGTGCGCCGCGAGGCGTATGCGGTGCCGGTGGACGCGGTGTTCCACCTGGCCAGCATTCCTGGCGGCGCGGCGGAGAAGGATTACGCCCTGGGGCGCAGCATCAACCTTGATGCCACGCTTGGGCTGCTGGAAGACCTGCGCGGGCAGCCCGTGCCGCCGCGCTTCGTGTTCGCCAGCACCGTGGCCGTGTACGGCGAGAAGCTGCCTGCGGTCGTGGACGAGGCCACGTTGCCGGCGCCGGGCCTGACGTACGGCGCCCACAAGCTCGCCGGGGAGTACCTGGTGGCCGATGCATCCCGCCTGGGCTGGGTGCAAGGCTGCTCGCTTCGCCTGCCCGGCGTGGTGGCGCGCCCGGGCGAGGGCACGGGAATGCTGTCGGCGTTCATGAGCCTGCTGTTCTGGCGGCTGGCCGCGGGCCACCCGCTGACGGTGCCCGTGTCGCGCGACGGCGTGGCATGGTGGATTTCGGTCGGCCGCTGCGTGGACAACCTGCTGCACGCCGCCACGGTCGATCCGGCGCGATTCACCGCGCGTCGCAGCTACCAGATGCCGGTGCTGCGGCTGACAGTGGGCGAGGTGGTGGACGCCCTGGCCGCACGCTTCGGCGCTGACCGCCAGGCGCTCGTCACCTACGCGCCCGACCCCTTCATCGAGCGCCTGTTCGCCAACTATCCGCCGCTGGCAACGCCGCAGGCGCTGGAGTTGGGCCTGCAGCACGACGGCAGCGTTGACGATCTTGTCGTGCGGGCTCTCGCCTGCTGAACACCTTTCATTGACTGGAGACGATTCATGAACATTCTCGGCCTGGAGCAACTGGTCTTCGCCGTCACCGACATGGCGGGGGCACGCCAGTACCTGCTGGACTATGGGCTCGACGAGGTCGAGTTCAACCCCGAGGTTGGCGGTGCATGGGCCGCGCTGGATGGCACGGGCATCGTGCTGCGCCATCCCGACGACCCGCAACTGCCGGCCAACGCGCTGCCCGCCCCGTGCCTGCGCGAGACGGTGTACGGTGTAGCGGACGACGCCACGCTGGCCGCCATCGAAGCCAACCTGCGTGCTGATCGCGAGGTGCGTGCGGATGCGGATGGCACGCTGCACTGCACGGATGACGGCGGCTTCGCGGTCGCTTTCCGTGTCAGTCGGCGTCGCCCGATCCAGGCGCGCTTCCTCGGCTTCAACGTGCCGGGCCAGCCTCCCGGGCGCGCCCCCAACGACTGCGCAGCCAATCCCGACGAGGTGATCAAGCCGCGCACCTTGTCGCACGTCGTCTACTTCGTGCCTGACGTGGCGAAGGCGGAAGCCTTCTATGCGCGGCTGGGCTTCGTCGTGACGGATCGCTTCAAGCACCTGGGGCCCTTCATGCGGCCCGCGGGCATGCAGGAGCACCACACGCTCTTCATGATCGAGAGCGCCAACGATCACATGGTGGGTTGCAACCACTTCACCTTCCACTTGGGGTCGGCCGCCGAGGTGTTGCAGCACGGCTGGAGGTTCGTGGCCAAGGGCTACAAGAGCTTCTGGGGCCCGGGGCGCCACATCATGGGCAGCAACTTCTTCTGGTACTTCAACAGCCCCTTCGGCGCCGTGATGGAGATCGACGCCGACATGGATCTGCATGACGAGCAGTGGATCGCGCGCGAGATGGAACCGGGTGCCGACAACTCGCAGATCTTCCTGTTCGAGGCCCGCCCGAAGTGGGCGCCGGGCGGCGAGTCGGAGTGATGTCCGCGGCCGAAGCTGCCACGCAGGTGCAGCAGGTCCTGTGCCGCCTGGACGAGATTCCTGACGGGGGCTCGCGCGGGCTGCTGCGCCAGGGGCTCGATGACCGGGTGTTCGTGGTTCGCCAGGGCGGAGAAGTGTTTGCCTGGCTCAACGACTGCCCGCACCAGCATCGCCCGCTGGAGTACCGGCAGGACCGGTTCCTCTCCGGCGACGGAAGCCGCATCGTGTGCTATGCGCACGGCGCGCACTTCGACATCCGCAGCGGCCACTGCTTCGCCGGTCCCTGTGAAGGTGAGCACCTCGTGCGGGTGCCGACGCAGGTCAAGGACGGCGTGGTGTGGCTGCTGAGCGACGTGCCCGCCGCCGGCGGCCGCGAACGAATCTGATGAAACAACGGGAGTTGTGATGTTCCAGTACTTTCCCACCAACTACGTGTGGAGCCTGTCCACCATGATCGCGCTGACGCACGGTGGCGTCATCGGCGAGGTGGACGCGATGTGCGCGCCGCTGCGCGACGCGGCGACGGCCGGGGACGATCCCGGCACGCTGGCCTTCTACGAGGCCTGGAAAGGCGGCGGCGACAAGCTCGTCGAGCTGGCCGAAGAAGACCGTCTGCGCGGTCACCATCTCTCGGCTGGCGAGAAATACGCCCGTGCGGCGCTGTACTACGGCATTGCCGAGCGCATGCAGGCTCACGGGTTCGAGCACCGTCTGGCGCTGTACAAGCGCTCGCTGGAGCTGTTCGCGCTGGGCCGGCAATACGGACGTGAGAACTGCGAGCGGGTGGAGATTCCCTATGGCGAGCAACACCTCGCCGGTCTGTTGGTGCGCGCCGAAGGACTGGCGCCGGGACAGCGCGCGCCGATCGTGCTGGTGATGAACGGTCTGGACTCCACCAAGGAGATGCTCCAGAAGAGCGTGATGGGCACGATGTTTGCGCGCCGGGGCCTGTCGGCGCTGTTCATCGACCAGCCCGGCACGGGTGAGGCGCTGCGCCTGCACGGGATGCCCGCGGTGTACGACACGGAGCGCTGGGCATCGAAGATCGTGGACTGGCTGCAGCGGCGCGAGGACGTCGATCCGCAGCGCATTGGCGCGCTGGGTGTTTCGCTGGGCGGCTACTACTGCCCGCGCGCGGTGGCCTTCGAGCCCCGCTTCGCCTGCGGCGCCGTCTGGGGTGCCAACCATGACTGGCGCGAGGTGCAGCAGGCGCGCCTCAAGCGCGAGGGCGAGAACCCGGTGCCCCACTATTGGAAGCACGTGCAGTGGGTGTTCGGTGCCAAGGACATGGACGAGTTCCTGGCCAAGGCCGAGCACATGCACCTCGACGGGGTGCTGGACCGCATCACTGTGCCGTTCCTGGTGACCCACGGCGAGAACGACCGCCAGATCCCGCTGAAGTACGCGCAGCGTACCTTCGAGCAGCTCACCCGCTGCCCCAAGAAGGATCTTTTCGTCTTCACCGAGCGCGAGGGCGGCGTGGAGCACAGCTCGCTGGACAACCCCTACAACGCCGGCAACCGCATTGCCGACTGGCTTGCCACCCAACTCGGCGGCTCGCTGGCCTAGGCGCCCCGCATCACATGAACAACCGGGGCCGCTGGCCCCTAGGGAGACACGTCACATGGCACTCGTCAACAAGGTACTGATCGTCGGCGGCGGCGTCGGCGGCATGTGCGCAGCGATCCAGCTGCGCAAGCAAGGCGTCGAAGTCGACCTCGTGGAGGTCAATCCCCACTGGGCGCCCGATGGCGCTGGCATCACGATCAGCGGTCCGTCGCTGCGTGCGCTGCGTGAAGTCGGTGTGGTGCAGGAGGTTCTGCGCCGCGGCGGGCACTGGACCCACATCGACATCTGCCAGGCCGACGGCACGGTCATGAAGACCGTGGAGATGGACCATGCCGTTGGCGCTGAGGACCTGCCACCGGCCGGCGGCATCATGCGCCCGGTGCTGGCCGACATCCTGGGCCGTGCCACGCAGGAGGCGGGCGCCCGTGTGAGGCTGGGCGTGAGCTTCAGCAGCATCGAGCAGGACGCCGAAGGCGTCGAAGTGGCATTCACCGACGGCAGCCACGGGCGCTATGACCTGGTCATTGGCGCGGACGGCGTGAACTCCCAGGTGCGCAAGCTCGTGCTGCCCGACTTTCCCGGTCCGAAGTTCAGCGGGCAGGGCTCGTGGCGCGCGGTGGTGCCGCGCATGCGGCGCAACTCGACCATCTTCATGGGCGAGACCACCAAGGCCGGTCTCAACCCGGTGAGCGAGACCGAGTGCTACCTGTTCGTGCTGGACCGGCGCGAGGGCATGGACTTCATCCCGCCGCAGCAGTGGCCGGCCATGCTGGCCGAGCTGATCGGCGAGTTCGGCGGCCAACTGGCGGAGATCCGGCGCACGCTGCTCGAAGGCGACGCCAGCGGGCTGAAGATCCTGTACCGGCCGCTGGCCGGGCACATGATCGGGGTGCCGTGGCATCGGGGCCGCATCGTGCTGCTGGGCGACACGGTGCACGCCACCACGCCGCACCTGGCCTCGGGTGCCGGCATCGCCATCGAAGGCGCATTGGTGCTGGCTGAAGAACTGGGCCGGCGCCACTCGCTCGAAGGGGCGCTGGTGGCCTACGCCGGGCGCCATTACGACCGAGCGAGGCTGGTCGTCAGTGCCTCTGGCCGCATGGGAGAGATCGAGGCGCAAGGCGGTTCCCGCGAGGAACACCAGCGCGTGATGATGCACGCCATGCAGGCGTTGCGCGCGCCGATCTGAACCGGTCTTCCACGGGCCGTGCCGCGCGGCGCGGCCTGTCACACGCGGGTTGCCAGCCTTCGCGATACGCCGTGGCCTTGCACTGACACGGCCCGGTCGCGCGAGCCGGGTTGCCGGCACCTGCAATTCAATTTCTGCACGGGAAATCTGTCCATGTCCCTCTCATCTTGCCGCGCCCGCGTGGCCCTGCTCACCGGTGCGGCCGGCGGTCTTGGCGAGGCGTTCGCGCTGCGCCTGGCCGCTGCAGGCCACACGCTGGTGCTCACCGACCGCACCAGTTGCGAGCCCCTGGCTCGCCGCATCACCGATGCCGGTGGGCAAGCCACGTCGGTGATCTGCGACCTCAGCGATCCGGCCGATGTGAGCCGCCTGGCGCTGCGAGCCACCGAGCAGGCCGGCCATGTCGACGTGCTGGTCAACAACGCCGCGTTCATGCCGATGGTGCCGCTGGACGAGCTCACGCACGAAGTGTGGCGCAAGATCATGATGGTCAACGTCGATGCGCCGCTGCTGCTCGCACAGGCCCTGGCACCGGCCATGGCCGAGCGGGGCTGGGGACGTATCGTCAACCTCGCTTCCAGCACGACCTGGGGTCCGCCGCCGGGCATGAGCGCCTACGCCACCAGCAAGATGGCCGTGATCGGCCTCACCCGAGCGCTGGCTGCCGAACTGGGCGGGCGGGGCATCACGGTCAACGCGATCTCGCCGGGCCTCACCCGTCATCCGGGCAGTGCCGCCAATCTGCCCGAGCAGGCGTTCGACGCCGTGCGTGCGCGCCAGTTCATCCCGCGCACCGAGCAGCCCGCGGACCTCGTGGGCGCGCTGGCCTTCCTGGCCTCCGACGAGGCGGGCTTCATCACCGGCCAGGTCCTGAACGTGGATGGCGGCGGCTTCGGCTTCTGACAACGCCTGCCATCGCCTTGCATCTCTTGCTTCATCGATTTGACATGACTGACACGCAAAACCCCCTGAAGGGCTGGCAGGTGGACCGCACGCAGCTGCGCACCCTCGGCCACGATCTGCAGCGCCCCGAATGCATCCTGGCCGAGCGCGACGGCACCGTGTGGACGGCCGATGCGCGCGGCGTGATGCGCATCGACTCCAACGGCAGCCAGACGCTCATCCGCCAACAGCAGGGCACGGAACGCACCCTTGACGCGCAGTCGCTCATCCTCGGCGGCAGCCTGCCCAACGGAATCGCCTTCAATCGAGACGGCGACATCGTCATTGCCAACTTCGGCACCGATGCCATCGAGCTGATGACCCGGGATGGCCAGTCCCGCACCCTCTACGACCGCATCGATGGCGAACCGCTGGGCAAGACCAATTTCGTGCTGACCGACTCGCGCGGCCGCATCTGGTTCACCGTGACCACGCGACTTCAGCCCTGGACGCGCTGCATCAACGAAAAGACGCCCGACGGCTACGTCGGCGTGATCGACGAGCGGGGCATCCGGATCGTGGCCGACGGCTTCGTGGGCACCAACGAGATCCGCTTCGACGCGAAGGAAGAGTGGCTCTATGTGGTCGAGTCCAACGCGCGGCGCATTTCGCGGCTGCGGGTGGCCGAAGACGGCTCCTGCACCGATCGCGAGATCTTCGGACCTTCCAACCTGGGCGGCATCCCGGACGGCTTTGCCTTCGACGCGTACGGCAACCTGTGGATCACCCTGATCATGGCCGAACGCCTGGTGGCGCTCACGCCCGAAGGAGAATTGCTGACGCTGCTGGACGATGGCAAGCCCGAAGCCATCAAGGTGTTCGACGAGCATTTCTATGCCGGCACGATGACGCCTGAGGTCATGGCCATCTGCAAGGGCGAGATCGCGCCGTGGATGGCCAGCCTGACCTTCGGCGGACCGGATCTGCGCACCGTCTATCTGGGCAGCCTGATGGGCACGACGCTGCCGTACTTCCGCTCGCCTGTACCCGGCTTGCCGATGTCCCACTGGACGCGTCGCTGACCTGGACCAGCAAGCGCACAGCCGCCACGACAACACGAGGAGACAGGCATGTACCACAGCGTGGGCCACACCGTCAGCACGCGGCCCTCGGGCCGGGCCGAACCGGGCTTCATCCAAGCACTGATCCTGCTGATCACCAGCGGGCTGACCGTGCTGGTGACTGCCATCCTGGGCCCGAGCCTGCCGGCCATGCAGGCGCACTTCGCGGGCGTCCCAGGCGCCGACTTCCTGGTGCCGCTGACCATGACGGCACCGATGCTCATGATGGCGCTGCTGAGCGTCTTTGCCGGGGAGCTGGCCGATCGCGTAGGGCGCAAGCGCCTGCTCATCGGTGCGACGGTGCTTTACGCCGCCATCGGCACGGCTCCCCTGTACCTGGAGTCGCTCACGACCATCATCGCCAGCCGCGTGGCGCTGGGCGCGCTCGAAGCGGTGCTAATGACCGTCAGTACCACGCTGATCGGCGATTACTACAGCGGCGCGCGGCGCGAGCGCTACATGGCGCTGCAGACCACTGTGGCTGCCACGTCGGCGTTCCTGCTCAACATGCTGGGCGGCCTGGTGGCGTCCTTCGGTTGGCGTGCGCCCTATGCCGTGTTCGCGGTCAGCTTGGTGCTTGCGCCGCTGATGGCGGCCTTCCTGTGGGAGCCGCCGGGCCGTGCCAGCATGAGTGCTGCGCAGTTCGCCCAGGACAGCATGAGCTTTCGGCCGCGCCGCCTGGCTCTGGTGTGCCTGCTGGCGGTGGTGCTGGGTATCGTCTTCCTGATGGTGCCGGTGCATTTCGGCTATCTGCACGAGGCCCTGGGCGAGCGCTCGCCCGCGCGTATCGGGCTGGCTTATGGCATCAACAGCCTGGGCGTGGTCACGGGCACCATGTTGTTCGGCTGGATCATCGCGCCGCGGCTGCGCCTGCCCCTGCAACTGGCCCTGGGTGCAGCCTTGGCCGCCGCCGGATTCCTGGCCATGAAGGCCGCCACTGGCTGGGGCAGTCTCACGGCAGCCGGCTTCGTCAATGGCCTGGGCGCCGGTGTCCTGTTGCCTGCCATGGTGACGTGGAACATGCGCGAGCTGCCGCTGTCGCGGCGCGGCATGGGCACTGGTGCCTTCCAGTCCTGCCTGTTCCTGGGCATGTTCGTGAACCCGCTGCTGGTGGTTGGCCTGGAGAAGCAGCTCATGGTGCCCAGAGTGCACGTCATCGGTCTGGCCGGCCTGGTGTTGATGGGCTTTGCCTTGCTGGCGCTGATGCTGTCCTGGCGGCGAGGGGATACGGCAGGTGCGACCTCGCGGCGGCGGGGGCAGTGAGTTGAGCGGGCACGGTATCAAGCCCGCTCTGCCGGGCCGCCCTGGCGACAGACTGCATGGCAAGGTAGCGGTGGTCACCGGTATTGGCGCGGGCATAGGCCGCGGCATTGCTCTCATGTTCGCCCAGCAAGGCGCCAGGGTGCTGGGCTGCGACATCGACGCTGAGGGTGCGCAGGCCACCGTCGAGGCGGCGGCCGCGCTGGGTGCACCTATCGAGAGTCTGCATCCGCTGAACCTGACGCAGCCGGCTGAAGTGCAAACGCTCATGGGGCATGCGATCGAGCGCCTCGGCGGTCTGGACATCCTGGTCAATGCCGCGGCGTTCGGCGCCTTCGAGTGGCTCGAAGCCATGGACTACGAGCGGCATTGGCGGCGTACCCTCACTGGAGAAATCGACGTCGTCTTTCTCGCCTGCCAGGCGGCGTGGCCGCATCTCAAGGCCCGAGGCGGCTCGGTCATCAACTTCGCCTCTGCCAATGCGCGCATGGCACTGCCCAGGTCGGCCGCGCTGGCGCACTGCGCCGGCAAGGGCGCAGTGTTGGCCATGAGCCGGCAGCTGGCGATGGAAGGGGCACCGCACGGTATCCGCGTCAACACCATCTCGCCGGCCCTCGTGGAGACGGCGGCCACCCGGCAGCCGCTTAAGGATGTCCCGGGCTTTCGGGAACAGGTGATGGAGAAGTTCATGCTCAAGCGGCTTGGCCAGCCGGAAGACATCGGGTGGCTGGCCGTCTACCTGGCCTCCGACGAATCCAGCTGGGTCACGGGCGCCGACTTCAATATCGACGCTGGCGCAACGGCTTGGTGAAGCACCGGACAGGCTCGGACTGAATGGCAGGCCGCAAAGCCGACGCGTTGGCTACTGTTGCTGGCCTCGCATGGGCACCCGGGCACGGCTATCCAATGAAGCAAATCAAAAGTCAGGAGGAAGATTCCATGAAGATCGTCATCTTTGGCGCCACCGGACGCATCGGCTCGCGCCTGCTGAGCGAAGCGCTGGCACGCGGCCACGAGGTCACTGTCATTGCCCGTGAGCCCGCCAGGCTGCAGATGCGCCAGGGGCTTACCGTGAAGAAGGGCGATCTTCGCGATGAAGCGGCATTGATTCCGCTGGTCGCTGGGCACGATGCCGTCTTGACGGCGGTCCACTTCACCGATGCCGACGCCGAGAAGTTTCTTCGCATCGTCAGGGGCGCCGGCGTTGCGCGGCTGCTGGTGACCGGAGGGGCCGGCAGCCTCTTGGTCGCCCCAGAACGGCAGCTTGTGGACAGTCCTGACTTTCCGGCTGCATTCCGCGCGGAAGCCGAGGCCGGACGGGCATTCCTGCAGTCGCTGCAGGCTTGCAGAGATGTCGAGTGGACATTCCTGAGCCCGTCGCTGGTCATCGTGCCAGGAGAGCGTACTGGCAGGTTTCGCCTGGGACGGGATGAATTGCTGCGTGACGACGCAGGGAACAGCCGCATTTCCATGGAGGACTTCGCCATGGCCATGCTCGACGAGCTGGAGCAGCCCCGCCACGCTCATGCCCGCTTCACGGTGGGCTACTGAGCGGCACGAATTCAACCGCCGGTTAGGTAGCTTGAATCGGCCTGTACGGCTCTGACAGCCGACAATGCCATTGATGCGGCCGGCGGCTGCGAAATCGTCAGGTGGCCCGGGCGATGTTGAGCCCGCCGGCTACCCAGAAAGGCTGGCCCGTGGTGTAGGGCATCTTGCCCGACGCCAGCACGGCGACGACGTCTGCCACGTCCTGCGGCGTGCCCCAGCGCGGCATCGGTACGCGGCCCTCCCTGATCCACTGGTCGATGACGTTGCTGCCGGCCGAGGCCGTCATGTCGGTCTGAATGAAGCCCGGACGGACCTCGTGCACCTGGATGCCGTGCGCCGCTAGCCGGGCGGCGAAGAGCCGGGCCACGGTCGACAGTGCCGACTTGCCAATGCAGTAAGGCGCGCGCTCCACAGAGACCAGCTCCGCGGCGATCGAAGTGATGACGACGATGCAGCGATGGAGCCCAGGCGCGGCCGGTGCGTCTAGCAGCCGCCGCGCAAAAGCCTGCGTCAGGAAGAAGGTGCCACGCAGGTTGATCGCCAGCGAGCGGTCAAAAGCTTTTGCATCGACCTCGAGCACATCGGTCAGCGGGCGGCTCGCGATGCCCGCGTTGTTGACCAAGCAGGCCAGCGGGCCGGTGAAATCCCGGGCGATGTACGACAGCACGCCGTCATGTGCCTGGATATCGGAAATGTCGAGCTGGTAGTAGCGAGCGCGGCCACCACTGGCAGGCAATGAGGTCAGCGTGTCGTCGGTGCTGTTTCCTGGCGCATCGAGGTCCACCAAGGCAAGGTCGAAACCTTCGGCAGCCAGGCGGTGAGCAATGGCGTGGCCGATGCCGCGCAGACCACCGGTGACGATGGCGACGGGTCGGGGCGGTGGAGGCGTGTGCATGCCGGTCTCCTGAAAGTGTGATCCGGATCAGTCGATGAAAGCGCTCATGTCGCGGGCTGTGGCCAGCAGCCGTGGAGCCAGGGCCTGGACGCGCTCGGGACTCAGGCGCTGCTCGACGGCCGATATGGACAGCGCCAGGTAGGGCGACTGCGTTCGCGAGGGCACAGGGGCAGCCATCCCGGCCACACCGGGCATGACGACGTTGGGGCCGGCGCAGTAGCCCAGCGCGGCGACCTCGGCCAGCTTCTCGCGAATGGCCCGTTCCACGCCCCAGCGGTTCTTGTCGATCCAGTCCGGTGGTGCGTCGAGCGCCATGCGCTGGATGCGAACGCGTTGCTCCTCCTCGCCCATCGCGGCCAGCAGCGCCAGGCCGGCGTAGCCGGCCGTGAGCGGCTTGGTGTCGCCCGCCGCCACCAGATGCGTGCGGATGGGGTAGTCGCCCTCGACGCGCAGCAGGTAGTGGACGCCGTCGAGCCGGCGCAGCGCGACGTACACGACGTCACCGCAATGGTCAGCCAGTGACTGCGCGAGCTGTCGCACGGACTGCAAGTCGCGTATCGGGCTGGGTGCTGTCAGCCCCAGGGAAAACAGCGCTGGGCCCAGCGTCCAGCGCCGGTCAGGCCGCTGCTGCACGTAGCCAACGGCCAGCAGCTCTCCCAGCAGGCGATGCACCGTTGGCCGTGCAATCCCTGTGTCCAGTGCAAGTTCCTTGAGCCGAGCGCCGCTCAGGCCCCGGTGCGAGACCGCTGCAAGCAATCGCGCCACGCGCTCCACGACCTGGGGCCGCTCCTGTGCGGGCTGTTGTTCGCCCATTGCCTCGCTCCTTGGTCCTTTGCCAAAAGTCCGTTTAACGGACTCTTTAGCCGCTGCTTGATTCTTGTCAGAGCAAATACTACGGCCGTAATGCAGCGGTCGGTCAACTTTCCATGACAACCAGAAATGCTACTTGGTCCGCCCAGTGGACTTTATGAATCGGAGACAAGCATCGTGAATTCAGCGCTACCCTTAGCAGATCAGGCGGCCATCGTCACAGGGGCCGGAGGCGGCATCGGCCGCGCGGTCTGCGTCAAGCTGGCGGCGCTGGGCGCTGCCGTGCTGGCTGCGGACATTGACGAGGCGCAGGCGCAACAGACGGCGGCTGCCGTGGAGGCTACGGGCGGTTGTGCCGTGGCCGTTGTGGGCAACGTCTGCGACGAGGCATTCAGCGGCCGGCTCCTGTCACTGGCGCTGGAGCGTTTGGGGCGCCTGGACATCCTGGTCAATAACGCCGGCCGAGGCAGCGCGATGGTGCCCCTCTGGGAAATCGATCCGGCGGCCTGGCGGCGCGACCTTGATCTCAATCTCACCAGCCAGTTCCTGATGTGCCGAGCCGTGGTGCCGCACATGAAGGCCACCGGTTACGGGCGCATCCTCAATGTCGCATCGGCTGCCGGCATGGAGGGCCATGCGATGTCAGGGGCCTACGCCGCGGCCAAGGCCGGCGTGGTGGCAATGACCAAGACGCTGGGCAAGGAGCTCGCACGCCACGGTGTGCTGGTCAACGCCATCGCACCGGCCTTGATCGACTCGCCGCTGCTGCGCAGCGAATGGTTCGATCCTGCGGTGAAGGAGGAGTTGTTGCGCCGCATTCCCATGGGCCGTCCCGGCCGGCCGGAAGAAGTGGCCGAGATGGTGGCTTTCCTGGTCAGCCCCGGGCTGAGTTTCTCCACCGGCGCCGTGTTCGACCTCTCCGGCGGCCGCGCCACCTACTGAGATCACGCCATGAACAGACCTCTTTCCAACGACAACGGTCGCAGCAGCGCCAGCGTGCGCGTGGACGGCACCGAGGTGCGCTACCACCAGGCCGGCGCGGCGCGCAACGGTCAGCCGCCGCTGGTGCTGGTGCAAGGCACCACCGGCAGCACCGACAGCCACTTCGGCTACCTGTTCCCGATGCTTGCCTTTGAGCGCCGCGTCATCTCCGTGGACCTGGCGCGCCCGGCGGATGGCGCTGCGCTGACCATTGAGCATTTGGCGCGGCAGGTGCAGGCCGTGATCGACTCGGCTGCGGGCTCCGAGCCGGTGGACCTGCTGGGCTACTCACTGGGTGCCGTCGTGGCGGCCAGCGTGGCCGCTGCGCAGCCGCAGGCCGTGCGCGCGCTGGTGCTGGTGGCGCCGTGGATGAAGACCGACGCCCACCAGCGGCTGCGCAACCGCATCTGGCGCGAGCTGCGCGAGGCCGGCGCCGAGGCGTTGCGCCCCTTCATGCTGTTCTGCGCCTTCAGCCCTGGCTTCATCGCCGCACGCACCGAGGAAGAGCTCGCCGCCATCGCCAGCCGCATCACGGTCGACGAGTTCGTGGACCTGCAGATGGTGCTCAACACCGGTATCGACATCGCGGCGCAGGTGCCGCGCATCCGTGCCGCCACGCTGGTGGTGGGCTGCACGCACGACCAGATGGTCCCTGTGCAGCATGCCCGCGGGATGTTCGGCGCCATCGACGACGCGCGCTATACGCAGATCGACTCCGGCCATGGGGTCGTGTTCGAGCGCGCGGCCGAACTGCTGTGCCAGGTCTCGCGCTTCCTGGGCGACCCGGCGGCCCACCCGGCCGGCACGCTCATCCCTGCCGTACAGCCATGAACGCGATGCAACCCCTTCTCACGAGGACAACCCCCATGGACTCACAAGACCTTGCGATGGACGGCGTGCAGGACACGCACCGCGACATCCTCATCGTCGGCTGCGGCTTTGCCGGGCTCGGCATGGGCATTCGGCTGCTGCAAAGCGGCCGCAGCTCGTTCCTGATCCTGGAGCGTGCGCAGGACGTGGGCGGCACCTGGCGCGACAACCACTATCCCGGCGTCGCGTGCGACGTGCCCTCGCACCTGTACTCCTTTTCCTTCCGTTCCAACCCGGCATGGTCGCGCGTGTTCTCGCCGGGAGGCGAGATCCAGCAATACCTGCGCGACTGTGCGCGTGACGAAGGATTGCTGCCCTACATCCGCTTCCAGACCGCGATGCTCGACGCACGATGGAGCGAAACGCAGCAACGCTGGACAGTGCACACCACGCGCGGGGACTTCTCCTGCCGGGTGCTGATTGCCTGTCCCGGCCACCTGGCCGACGAGCATCTGCCGGACATCGAAGGACTCTCCAGCTTCACGGGCGAGGTGTTCCACTCCGCGCGCTGGCGCCATGACGTGCCGCTGCAGGGCAAGCGCATCGGCGTGGTGGGTTCGGGCGCCTCGGCGATCCAGATCGTGCCGGAGATGGCCAAGGTGGCCAGCGAGCTGGTGGTGTTCCAGCGCAGCGCGCCCTACATGATCCCGCGCGCGGATCGAGCCTACACGCCGGCCGAGCAGCGCCTCTTCGAGCGCGACCCAGAAGCAGTGCGGCGTGCACGCGCGGACATCTTCTGGACTGGCGAGTACAACTTCATCCAGCGACGCAACGTGCCGCGCTTCGTGGAGGAAGCCAAGGCGCAGGCGCTCGGCCACCTGCACGCGCAAGTGCCTGAAGGGCCGCTGCGCCAGGCGCTTACGCCGGGCTACGAGATCGGCTGCAAGCGCGTGCTGATCTCCAACGACTACTACCCCGCGCTGCAGCAGCCGCACGTCACGCTGGAGCCGTCTGCGCTGGCACGCGTCGAAGGCAGCCACGCGGTGAGCGCAAGCGGCCGCCGCTTCGAGCTCGACGTGCTGGTGTGCGCCACCGGCTTCGAGGCCACGCGACCGCCTTTCGCCCGGCTGATCCACGGCCGCGACGGCACGAGCCTGGATGCGCACTGGTCGCAGGGCATGCAGGCCCACGACTCCATCGCGGTGCACGGCTGGCCCAACCTCTTCATCATCAACGGTCCCAACACCGGTCTGGGCCACAACTCGGTGGTCTACATCATCGAGGCCCAGGTGGACTACATCCTGGGCGCCCTGGCGCATGCCGAGCAGCACAGCATTGCCGTGCTGGAGGCCGACGCGCGGGCGCAGGAGCGCTACATGGCCGAGTTGGACGCGCGCAGCCAGGGCAGCGTGTGGCTGGCTGGAGGCTGCCGCAGCTGGTACGTGGACGAGCGCAGCGGCCGCCTGACGCTGGTCTGGCCCGGCTACGCCTGGGCCTTCCGCGACGCCAACAGCCGCTTCCATCCCGAGGACTACCTGCAGACACCGGTGGCCGTGACCGCCGGTGCACACCATCAAGAGGAGACCGCATGATCCGACACCGCCGCCACCTGCTGGCGCTGGCCGCCGCCAGCAGCCTGGGCCTGCCCGGCCTGCATGCCGCTGCCCAGGGAGGCGCCGCCCCGGCGCGCATCCTGGTCGGCTTCAGCGCCGGCGGCTCCTTCGATGCCACCGCACGGCTGCTGGCCGAGAAACTGCGCAGCGAGCTCAAGCGCCCGGTGCTGGTGGAGAACCGCCCCGGCGCCGGCGGCCGGCTGGCCATGGACGTGCTCAGGTCCGCGCCGCGCGACGGCAGCGTCGTGATGCTGGGCCCGGACGCGCTGGTGGCGCTCTACCCCTACACGCTGCGCAAGCTCAGCTACGACCCGAGAAAGGACCTGGTGCCCATCGGCACTGTCTCGGAGTTCCCGTTCTCGCTGGTCGTGGGTGCCACCGGCGGGCCGCGCACGCTGGCCGAGTACGTGAGCTGGGCGCGGGCCCATCCGGCCCAGGCCAACTACGGCGTGCCTGCGCGCGGCGCGCCGCACCACTTCTTCGGCATCACGCTGGGCCAGGGCATCGGCGTGGATCTGCAGGACGTGCCGTTCCAAGGCAGCGCGCCAATGCTCGTGGGCGTGATCGGCCAACAGGTCAGTGCTGGCATCGACGTGATGGGCAGCGTGCTGGAGCAGCACCGCAGCGGCAAGCTGCGCATGCTGGCCGTGTCGTCGCAGCAGCGCATGCCGCAGGCACCTGACGTGCCCACCTTCGCCGAGCTCGGCTACAAGGGCATCACCGGCATGGGCTTCAACGCGCTGTACGCACCCGCGGGCACGCCGGCCGAGGCGGTGGCTGCATGGAGCCGGGCGCTGGGCAACGTGCTGGCCATGCCGGACGTGCGCGAGCAGCTCGCCGCCATGGGGGTGCTGCCAGTGGGCAAGGGCCCGGAAGAGCTGGCCGCACGTGGCGCGGAGGCCGCTGCGCGCTGGGAGCCGGTGATCCGCGCATCAGGCTTCCAGGGCGACTGAGCCGCTATCGCTTCCTCAACCATGACTCCAGGAGACCACACCATGCTGCAAGGCAAGACTGTCGTCGTCACCGGTGCCGCCTCGGGCATCGGCGCGGCCACCGCGGCGCTGGCCGCCGAACACGGCGCCCGCGTCATCTCGGTGGACGTCAACACGCCGCAACGGTCCGTCGGGCGCTTCGTACGCGCCGACCTCTCCGACAAGGCCTCCATCGACCGCCTGGTGGCCGAGCTGCCGCCGGGCCTCGACGGCCTGGCCAACATCGCCGGCCTGCCGCCCACCCGCGCGGCCGCGTCGGTGCTCACGGTCAACCTCGTGGGATTGAAGTACCTGACCACGCAACTCGTGCCCAAGCTCTCCGACGGAGCGTCCATCGTCAATCTCGCCTCGCTGGCCGGGCTGGAGTGGGCTCAGTCACTGGACGCCATCCGCGCCAGCGAGTCGCTGGACTTCGACGGCGTGGAGGCTTTCTGCAGTCGCTTCGGCATCGAGGGCGCGCGCAGCTACTTTTTCTCCAAGGAGGCACTCATCGCCTGGACGATGCAGCACCGCTGGACCTGGCGCGCACGCGGCATCCGCATGAATGCCGTGAGCCCGGGCCCGGTGGACACGCCCATCCTGCCGGACTTCATCCAGACGCTGGGCGCGCGCGCCGAGGAGGACATGCGCACCATGGACCGTCCCGGCACTCCGGACGACATCGCGCCGGTGGTGGCCTTCCTGCTATCCAACGGCTCACGCTGGATCCGCGGCACCAACGTACCGGTGGACGGCGGCATGCATTCCAACATCCTGTGCCAGATCCACGGCCTGTGACCTCAACCTGCCGAGCTGCCATGACAACAACCATCTCGATGCTCATCAACGGCGAGGCCACGCAGGCGCGCGGCGGCGCCACCTTCGAGCGCCTCAATCCCCTGGACGGCGTCGTCGCCACTCAGGCCCCGGCCGCCACGGTGGAGGACGCGCTGGCGGCAGTAGAGGCTGCAGCGGCCGCGTTTCCGGCCTGGTCCGCCACGGGGCCCGGCGAGCGCCGCCGTTTGCTCGTCAAGGCGGCTGACGCGCTGGAAGCTCGGGACGACGCCTTCGGACAGGCGATGGCGGCGGAGACCGGGTCGTCGGCGCTGTGGGCCGCCTTCAACGTGCACCTGGCCGCCGACATGCTGCGCGAGGCCGCGGCCATCACCACCCAGATTTCGGGCGAGGTCATTCCCTCCAACGTGCCTGGCAGCGTGGCCATGGCCCTGCGCCAGCCCGCGGGCGTGGTGCTGGCGATCGCGCCGTGGAACGCGCCGGTGATCCTGTCCGTGCGTGCCATTGCCGTGGCGCTGGCCTGCGGCAACACGGTGGTGCTCAAGGGCAGCGAGATCTGCCCGGCCACGCATGGGTTGATCGTGCAGGCCTGCCAGGCGGCGGGCTTTCCGCGCGGGGTGGTCAATTTCGTGACCAACGCGCCGGCGGACGCGGGCGAGATCGTCGAGGCCATGGTGGCGCACCCGGCGGTGCGGCGTGTCAACTTCACGGGCTCGACGCGGGTCGGGAAGCTCATTGCCGCGACCTGCGCGAAGTACCTCAAACGCAGCGTGCTGGAACTGGGCGGCAAGGCGCCGCTGGTGGTGCTCGACGACGCCGACGTGGACGCGGCCGTGGCAGCCGCCACCTTCGGCGCCTTCGCCAATTCGGGGCAGATCTGCATGTCCACCGAGCGGTTGATCGTGGACGAGGCGGTGGCCGATGCGTTCGTGTCGAAGCTGGCCGAGCGCGCGAAAGCGCTGCCGCTGGGCGATCCGCGCAAAGGGCCGGTGGTGCTGGGCTCGGTGGTGGACATGGCCAGCGTGCACCGCTGCAACGAGCTCATCGACGACGCGGTGGCCAAGGGCGCTCGGCTGGTGTGCGGCGGCAAGGCCGACAGCACGCTCATGCCCGCGACGCTGCTGGACGGCGTGACGCGTGAGATGCGCCTCTACCACGAGGAAAGCTTCGCCCCGGTGAAGGCCATCGTGCGTGTGAAGGGCGTGGAGGCAGCGGTGGCCTGCGCCAACGACAACGACTACGGCCTGTCGGCCGCGGTGTTCGGGCGCGACGTGGCGCGCGCGCTGCAGGTGGCACAGCGCATCGAGAGCGGCATCTGCCACGTCAACGGCCCGACCGTGCACGACGAGGCGCAGATGCCGTTTGGCGGCGTCAAGGGCAGCGGCTGGGGGCGCTTCGGCGGCAAGGCCGGCATCGACGAGTTCACCGAGCTGCGCTGGATCACGGTGCAGACCGGGGCAAGGAAGTACCCCTTTTGACGGGTACCGGTCACTGGGATCTTTGTCCCGGGCAACACGCTGCTGGAAACGGCACGGATCCCACTTCGCCGGTGGAGCCCGGCACCTGCTCTCGCGCAGGTGCCTCGTGAATGGAACGGGACGAAGCACTGCGCCACCGTGCAAGGATCCGTCACCAATTCAAATAAGGACGCCGTCGTGGCATTTCTGATTTCAGGGACGCGCAGCTGCCAGACTCCAGCAATCGCCACGACATATTTGGCAGGTCCAATGCTTGCATGCAAAGCAGTAGCTTCAAACAATGATGAGTCTTGGAAAGCAGACATGGGCTGTTATTTGCGCGGCGGTCATGGCTTTGGCTGCGCAAGCTGAACCCGCCCCGGGCGGATTGCCGCCCATGCCTTTGTCGGTTCGACAGGCGGGCTTGCAGCCCGCTGTGGCTGACGTCGTCTATGGCAGCTTGTCGCCCGCGCAGCGCCTGGACCTTTACCGACCTGCCACGGGCAAGGGACCCTGGCCTGTCGTGGTCTACGTGCATGGTGGCGGCTTTCGTTTCGGCGAGCGCACGATGGCCAGCGCAGCCTTGGTGAAGTCGTTCTTGCAAGCCGGCTACGCCGTCGCCTCGGTGGACTACCGGCTTTCGGGGGAAGCCCCTTTCCCGGCGGCGGTGCAGGACGTGTTCTCCGCCGTGGCTCACATCAAGCGTCAGGCCACGGCGCTGCAACTCGACGCGAGCCGCTTGGTGATGTTCGGGGAGTCGGCCGGTGCCAACCTGGCTTCGCTCGTGGGCACCGCCCACGATGAACCGCTCTTCCGCCAGCTGGTTCCGACGCAGGATCTGGACTTGCGACCTACTGCAGTCGTTGCGCATTACCCACCCGTGGACTTCAGCCGCATTGACTCAATGCTGCGCGCGCAGGGCTGCAATCCCGCGCAGATCAACCACGACCGTGGGGACAGCTTCGAGTCGGCCTACCTGGGTGCCGCGTTGCCTACGGTGCCTGATCGCGTGGCCCGAGCCAATCCCGCGACGTATGCGTCAGCGGGCGATTCGCGCTTTCTCGTTCAAAATGGCGACAGCGACTGCAACGTCGGTTCCGGCCAAGCTGCCATCCTGGTCGATGCCTTGCGAAAGGCCGGCGTGACGGTGAGCCACGACGTGCTGCCGGGCGCTGGCCATGGAGGCCCACAGTTCGAAACTGAGGTCAACATCGCCAGAATCCTGGCGTTCCTGAGGTCCTGATCTGGTCTCGGCTACCAGCCGCAACCTTGATTGAAACCCTTTGGCAGCAGGCCCGCGATGGACAGGCGGACATTGCCAAGGACGTGACGCGGGTGATCGGGCCACAGGCCTTGACCGGTCTTGCCCAGCGGCAGAAGTTCACTGGCTCGTCCAACCACCAGGCGGTATCGCACGCGCACGCGCACGCGCACGCGCACGCGCACGCGCACGCGACACGAGCCTGTCAAGCATATCGCCATAGTCCTGGACAGCCGGTCGAATCCTGGTTCCCAGCGCCGGGCAGCACCGCTTTCCGTCATGTCCTTTGTCGCATGGCACGGCGCACGCGAGCCGACACCACAGCTTGGCCGCGATATGAATTCGTTATCGCGCCTCGCTTCATGTCATCTTATGCCCGTGATCAGCGGCTTCTAAAGTCGTGTCTCTCATGACATTGATCAACACAAGTCGGTGCTCCGGGAGTCAGTAGACAGCCGGCATCTGAAACAAGTTGATCAAGTAACGTCCAGAGACATTCAAGTGTCTCTGCTGACCGGCTATTGCCTTCACGACGATCGGCAGATCCTTTGCATTGCATGGCACAGCCACGCACCAGCATCCTGCCGACTTCCACATCCGCTTGATAGCTCAAGCCTATCCAGTCCATCGAGCGTGGCGGACTGCGATGCCAACGTTGTTGTGGTTACCTTGATGAACACCATGCCGAAGGAGTACGAAGTAGCGCTGTCCGATCTGGAGCGCCGTGCGGCGTGCGGAGAAATCTCGCTGGCACAGGCCAAGCAGGAAATTCTTGCGTTGCGAGACCGCTTCGCACCAGGCGGACTGCGGCAGGTCATGGAGTGGGCGGCCAACGCCGCCGTCGCCGATGGGGTCGCAGCCAAAGCCCAGACACCGCAAGCCTGAGGGCTTGCAAGCTTTTCCCGTATGCAAGCTCAGGAGGGCTGGGCTCTCCAGGTCAGTCCGCGCTAGCGGGCGATTGACGCATCGTCCACCATGCCAGCAGTGCGCATGTGGCGATGCCGACGCCCATGGCCAGCGGACCGGCTTCGCCAACCAGTCCCACGAGCGCACCGGCTACGGCCCCGCAGGCAAACTGCAGCGTGCCGAGCAGGCCGGAAGCCGTACCGCGCTGCTGCTGCTCGTGCCCGCTCATCGCCAGCGCAGTTGTGTTGGCCGTGACGAAGGCCAGGGCTGCCAGGAAAGTCACCAAGCCAGTCAACATGGCCCACAGGGCACCAATGTTCAGCAAGCCCAGCAGCGCCAGGAACAGCCCGGCTGCAGCCATCGCAGGCATGGACCAGCGCAAGATGTCGCGAGGGGCGTGGCGACGCACCAGCCTTGCATTGACCTGCGCTGCAACCACCAGCGTCAGTGCATTGGCCGCAAAGACGACGCCGAAGGATTGAGGACTGAGCCCGTAGTGGCGGATGAGCACGAAGGCGCTGGCACTGATGTAGACGAACATGCCCGCGCGGCTCATCGCGCCGGCCAGCGCCGGCACCACAAAGCGGCGTTGCCGCATCAGTCGCATGTACCCATCAAGCACGGCGCTCCAGCCCTGTGGTGGGCGTTGCCGAGCCGACACCGGCAGTGTCTCGGGCAGCGTGCGCCACACCAGAAGCCACGCCAGCGCGGCCACGAGGGCCAGCAGCACGAAGATGCCGCGCCAGCCTACCCATGCCTGTACAGCGCCTCCCAGGGATGGTGCAGCGATGGGCGCCAGGCCCAGCACCGCCATCAGGTGCGACATGACACGAGCCGTGTCGGCGTCGCTGCGCACCCGGTCGGCCACGATCGTCATGGGCATGACCACGCCGACGCAGCCGCCCAGCGCTTGCAGCAGCCGCCAGGTCAACAGCTCGCCCACACTATGAGCCTGCGCGCAGCCCAGCGCTGCCAGCGTGAACAGCGCCAGTCCCGCCAGCAGTGGAAGCCGGCGGCCGAAGCGGTCCGCCAGCGTGCCGTAGACCAGCTGGCCGCCAGCCATGCCGGCCAGGTAGGTTGCCAGCGTGGCTTGTACCGCGCCGCTGCTGGCATGCAGTTCTGCCGCGATGGCCGGCAGCGTCGGCAGATACATGTCGATGGCCAGCGGTGCTAACGCCATCAGCAGGCCCAGCAACAGCAACAGGCCTGCCCCAATACCCACAGCAGCGGGCGGTGCAGTTCTGGAAGAGGGGGAGCTGGGATTTGGCATCAGTCCAGGTTCTCGTGGTGGGCGGCAGCTCCACGCTGCCAATAGGCTGCCGCTCTAACCTGGCCTTTGGCCAAGCCGTGGTGGCCGGTCAACACCTCACGCACTGCGCGCACGGTGCGGCTTTCGGTCGCGGCAAAGGCATGGCCGCGGCCGCGCGGTGTAGGCAGCGCACGCACGGCGTCCACCAGCGGTGCGGCCAGCGCCATGGCGTCACCCGTGGCTGGCCGCGCCACGCGCAGCAGGCGCCGGGCGCCGGCAAGGTCCAGCGGCGGCAGCGCCTCGTCGAGCGTGGCGGTTTCAATGACCACCGTCACATCCACGTCCTTCGACAACTCCTCCAGGCGCCGCGCTATGGCAGGCAGTGCCGCCTCGTCACCGATGAGCCACTGCCACTCCAGGTCCGCAGGCACCACCATGGAGCCGCGGGGCCCGGCCACGTGCACGATGTCCCCCACCCGTGCTGAAGCGGCCCAGCGCGCGGCAGGCCCTTCGCCATGCAGATGGAAGTCGATTTCCAACGTGCGGGCGGCGTGATCCACCCTGCGTGGCGTGTAGTCGCGTGCCACCGGAGGCGGCAGTCCGGCTGCGGCAAAGTCTGGCCGGCCATCCGGGCCGGGTGGAGGCAACACGAGCTCGCCATGCCCGGCAGCGGGCAGCAAGAGCTTGAGATGGTCGTCGAAGCTCTCGCTCGCCAGGTCGGCCAGACTGTCACCGCCAAGCGTCAGGCGCCGCATGTGTGGCGACAGCTCCAGTACGGCTGCCACCACGAGCCTTCGAGCCCGGAGAGGGTGGCGCACGCGTCGAATGGCAAGGGCGGTGTTGTCAGGGACGGAAGAAGGTTGATGGTCCATAAGATCCAGTAACTTGATAAAGTCAACATATAGTCCGCTATAAACTTGATACTGTCAACCATGCCTGCAAGGACCCATGCCGCCGATGTGGCCGATGCCGTGGTGGAGCAGCTCGACGCGCTGCTACACATGTTTCACGCCGAAATGCACCGCGCCATGCGCGAAGCCCGGCTGCCCCTGGGGTCGATGGAACTGCGCGCGCTGCGCCACATCGCGGACCATCCTGGCTGTACGGCTGGCGACTTGGCGCGCCACAGCGGACGTGACAAGGGCCAGGTCACGCGGCTGCTGCAGCAGTTGGAGAAGGACGGCTACCTACGCCGTGATCCTCACCCCCAGGACGCGCGCGCTCAGTGTCTCCAGGTCACCCCGGCCGGCGCAGCCGTGCATGCTCGGCTGCGACAGGAGCGCCGGGCTCTGGCGCGGGCGCTGCTCTCGACACTGGAGACCCAGGAGCAGGCGCAGCTGGCCGTGCTGCTGCAGCGGCTGGCTGGGGGTGCATCGGCCGAATCGTCATGAGCCGGTTCCCATTCCAGAGAAGTCCCTCATGACGGATGCTGGCTGCGGTGGACTGCTGCACGTTCGTCGCCGAACACGAACACGAACAAGCCAAGGCGTTGCTCCTGTCGATGCTGTTGCTGCTGCATGGCGGCACCAACAAACAGGGAACTACGGCGCTGTCGCAGCGGCGTCGCCGTCAGCAGCCCGCAGGTAGAGGCAACGCGTGCCGTATTAGGTGTTCACCTTATATCGGCCGGTTATCGCGCTTCGTGTTTTGTCATCTTATGGGTACCGCCGGGCCTCCATAAAGTCGCGGCGCAGTGACGCAGATCAAACGGCCAGCGCGCCCGAAGTGCTTGCGCCAGCAGTCACGACGCACACCCCAAGGAGACGTTTTCCGTGCCGGCAACCCCGAAGTTCCACAGCCCGCTGACCCCGATTGCACTGGCCATCCCGCTGCTCGCCCTCGTAGCTTGTGGAGGCGACGGCGGCGACACAACGACGACCACCACGCCGACAACACCGACGACCACCACGCTGACCAGCATTGAGCAGAAGCTGCCCTGCGCCAACCTGGTGGGGCAGACTATCCCGAGCAGCGCCATCGGGCTGCCCACCACGGGCGCTGCCGTCATCACGGCCACCGACACCACGGACACCGACTCGGCCGGCCAGGCACGTAACTACTGTCTCGTCACGGGCAACATCTGGCCGGTGGACCCCACGGCGTCGCCGATCCGTTTCGAAGTCAACCTGCCCAAGTCCTGGAACCAGCGCGCGTTGCAGTACGGCGGCGGCGGCACCAACGGCTCGGTCGTCACGGGCCTGGCCCAGTTCAGCGAGGGTCCGGCCAACATCGCCACGCCGCTGGCTCGCGGCTACGTCACGCTGGGCAGCGACTCGGGCCACAGCTCCACCGGCAAGCCGCCCTTCGACACCAGCTTCGCCCTCAACCAGGAGGAACTGCTGAACTTCGGCCAGCAGCAGGTCAAGAAGACCGTGGACGTGGCGAAGGCCCTCACGCAACTGATGTACGGCCAGAAGCCGAAGTTCACCTACTTCGCCGGTGGCTCGCAGGGCGGCCACGAGGCCTTCGATGCGGCGCAGCGCTACCCCGACGATTACGAAGGCGTGATCGCCAACTACCCGGCCTACAACCCACAGAACATGTGGCAGGGCGCGCTGTCGCAGGCCAAGGCCATCTATGGCAACCAGTCGGGCGTGGCCAGCACGGCCTGGAGCAACCCGGCCAAGATAGCCACGCTCGTGGCCGCCGTGCGCACCGCCTGCGACGGCCTGGACGGCGTCAGCGACGGCATCATCAGCAACGTGCCGGCCTGCAACCAGGCCTTCACGCTCGACACGGTCAAGTCCACGCTGCGCTGCGCCGGCGGCGCCGACACCGGCGACAACTGCTTCTCCGACGCGCAGATCGCGGCCGTCGAAAAGATCGGCTCGCCGGTGCAGTACGGCTTCGCGTTCTACGGCGGCAGCACCACCTACCCGAAGTGGCCGATCCTCGAAGGGGCCACCTTCCTGGGCAATCACCTGGGCAAGACCAACACCGCCGACGCCAGCAAGATTCCGTTCGTGCCCGACGGCACGGCGTTCCAGTACTTCCCCGGCAAGGGCGCGGTCACGGGCTTCATCACCCAGAACCTGAGCGCCGACCCGCTGGCCTTCGACCCGAATCTCTGGGTCGGCCGCATCCAGCAGGTCTCGTTCTGGACCGATGCCGTCAGCACCGACCTCAGCCGCTTCGCGGCCAAGGGCGCCAAGATGCTGCTCACGCACGGCACCATCGACGACTCGATCACTCCTTACAACACCATCGCCTACTGGAACAAGCTCGTGGCGGCCAACGGCCAGTCCAAGGTGGACGAGTTCGCGCGCTTCTACCTGATCCCGGGCAAGGGCCATGGCCAAGGCATCTTCAACGCCAAGGCCGACCTGCTTTCCGCGCTGGAGGCCTGGGTCGAGAAGGCCCAGGCGCCGGGCCAGCTGGTCGCCGTCGAGGGCAACACCACCGATGCCGCTACTGCCGGCCGCACCCGTCCGCTGTGTCAGTACGGCAGCTACCCGAAGTACACCGGCCCGGCCAATCCGAGCCAGGCCCAGGCCAACGACGCGGCCAACTTCACCTGCACGGCGCTGTAATTCGCCGCTACGCCGCGGACAGCGGGTAGCCGCCCCGGCTTCGCGCTGTCCCGGCCCCATAGACCATTAAGCTCCAGGAGACACCCCATGAAGAATGCATTTTCCCTGCTGGCCGGCACGGCGCTGGCTGCCCTGTCGCTGCTTGGCGCCGGTACGGCGCATGCACAGGAATTCCCCACGAAGCCGGTGCGCATCCTCACGCCTTTCCCGGCCGGTGCCGGCCCTGAGGCGGTGTTGCGCCTGGTGGCCGAGCGGCTGCAGAAGAAGTGGGGCAAGCCGGTCGTCATCGAGAACAAGCCCGGCGCCAACGGCTTTATCGCCATTGACGCCTTCAAGCGCGGCGCCACTGATGGCCACGACCTGATACAGATTGACAACGTGCACCTCGCGGCCTATCCGCACCTGTTCAAGAAGCTGCCCTACGACGCAGCCAAGGACTTCGACGTCGCCGCGCCGCTGTTCCGCAACTACTTCTTCGTTGGCGTGGGCGCGGGCAGCAAGTACAAGACGGTTGGCGACATCGTGGCCGACGCCAAGGCGCGGCCGACGGCGCTGAACTACGGCTCCTGGTCGGTGGGCAATCCGGTGCACCTGGGATCGGCACTGCTGGAGTCGATGACCGGCACGCAGATGCAGCACGTGGTCTACAAGGAGACTTCGCAGCTCTACGCCGCGGTGGCTTCGGGCGAGCTCGACTGGTCGCTGGGCTCGCTGGCCACCGCCGGCCCGCTGCAACGAGCGGGCAAGGTGAAGTTCATTGCCGTGACCGCCCCAAAGCGCCTGGCCGCCTTCCCGGACGTGCCCACCGTGGCCGAGTCGGGCGGGCCGGCCGGCTACGAGGTCACGGGCTGGACCGTGATCGCCGCCCCGAAGGGCCTGCCCAAGCCGGTGGCCGAGAAGATCCAGAAGGACATCAACGAGGCGTTGGCCGACCCGGAGATCAAGCAGCGCTACGCCACCTTCGGCTACGAGCCTTTCCCGGCCACGCGCGAGCAGTTCAGCGCCTTCGTCGCCTCCGAGTCGGCCAAGTACGCCGACGTGATCAAGCGCGCAAAGGTGTCCTTGGATTGATCGAATGGCCGGCGACCGTAAGACGATACGAAGCCCCGACGAAAGGCCTCTGTCTCTTCATGTTCGCCGGCGCAAAGCCTGAATGCGCAGGCATTTCATCCATGTGTGGTCCAAGAGGGCTGGCACTGGATGGTGCCTGTTCGGCTTCATCGCCCGGTTGTCCCGAGTTGCCGGGCCGTGCAGTGCCGCTGTGGCCTGCAGCGTACTCGGCAACTCGGCTTTTTCGTTTCAGGCCCATCGTCAAGTTGCTCGTACAACTTTGTTGTGCGCCATGCGCAAATTGGTTGCAAGTCTCCATGCACCCATTGGTATCGTTGCGCAGGGCTTGGCTTGCATGTGCCATAGACAGTCTGCACCTTGGTCTGCAAGGCTGCGTGCCGTGCGGTGGCACGCTTCGTGGCGTCGCCCCGCATTTCGCCCGATCACTTCGCTGGACAGCTTCTACAAGTACGCACTGAAGTGCTTGGCCGAGAAGCTGCTGTTGGTCTCAAGGAACGTAGTTCTGGGAAACGGTTCATGAACATCATCACTCGACGACAGGCGCTTGTCGCCGCATTGGCCCTTGGCGCTGGCACGGCTGCGAGCGCCCAGGGCTTTCCCGTCAGGCCTGTTCGCATCCTGGTCGGCTATAGCCCGGGCGGCGCGGTGGACATCATTGCCCGGGCCGTGGGGCAGCACCTGCAGGCCAGTCTGGGGCAAACGGTCCTGGTAGAAAACAAGCCCGGGGCGGCAACCAACATCGCCATCAAGACGCTGATCGATAGCCCGGCCGATGGCTACAACCTGATGCTGGCCGCCAATGCGCTGGCGGCCAACGTGACGCTGTTCCAGCCCCCGCCTTATGACCTGAGCCGCGTCACGCCCATTGCGCAGGTCGGGCGCGTGCCCGTGGTGCTGGCAGCCAACGCGCAGGCGGGGATCGATTCGATCAAGGCGCTGATTGCACAGTCGAAGGCCAAGCCCGGGTCCATCAACTACGGCACGCCGGGCAACGGCGCCACGCCGCACCTTGCGGTCGAGCTGTTCCAACGGGCCGCTGGCATCGAGCTGACGCATGTGCCGTACAAGGGAGGCTCGCAGGCGATCACGGACGTCATCGCGGGTCACGTCCAGACGGTGGCGGTCAATGCCCTGGAAGTGCTGCCACACGTCAAGTCGGGCAAGCTGCGCGTGCTGGCCGTGCTCAGCGACAAGCGCTCGCCCATTTTCCCGGACGTGCCGACCATCGCCGAGTCCGGCTTCGCCGGCTTCGAGGCCTCGGTCTGGTACGGGCTCGTGGGCCCGGCGGGCCTGCCCAGCGCGGTGGTGACGCGGCTGCACCAGGAAGTGCAGAAGGCCCTGGCTACGCCCGAGATGCAGCAGCGGCTGGCTGCAGCCGGCGGCGAGGTGGTGCCCGGTTCCACGGCCCAGTTCGCCGACATGCTGCGCCGCGAACAGGAACGCTACGGCAAGCTGATCCGCGATGCGGGCATCAAGCCGGATTGAGCGCGGCGATGATGAGGATGGACATGGGCTTGCGGTTCTCGCGGCTGGTCGCGCCGCTGCTGTTGGGTGCCGCAGTGCTGACCGGCTGCCAAGCGCCGGGGCCTTCGGCCACCAGCCACTCGGTCGCAGCACCCGCCAGCGCCGAGGCGAGCCAAGTGCTGGCGCCCAGCGGTGTGCTGCGCGTGGCCGTGTATCCGGGCAGTCCCACTTCGCTCGTGCGCCGGCCCGGCAGCGACGAGGCGCGCGGATTGAGCGTGGAGATCGGTCGTGAACTGGCGCTGCGCCTGGGCGTGCCGGTGCAGCTTGTCGAGTTCGAGCGCGTGGAGCAGGTGGTGGAGGCGCTGAGGACGGCTCGGGCCGACATGACCATCACCAATGCCACGGCGTCCCGTGCCGCGCTGGTGGACATCACCGAGCCGCTGGTGGCCCTGGAGCTCGGCTACCTGGTGTTGCCGGGCTCCCCGGTGGCGTCACTGGCGGATGTGGACCGGTCTGGCATCCGTGTCGGCGTCAGCCAGGGCAGCAGTTCCCAGGCGGCCCTTGGTCGCACTTTCGTCCACGCCAGCCTGGTGCCGGCGCCTTCGCTGAAGGCGGCAACCGACATGCTCAAGGAGCGCCGCATCGACGCCTTTGCCACCAACAAGGGCATCCTGTTCCAGCTCGCCGATGGCTTGCCCGGCGCGCGCGTGCTCGAGGGCCGCTGGGGCACCGAGCTGCTGGCCATCGCAGTGCCCAAGGGGCGCGAAGGCGGCAAGCCCTATCTCGATCGCTTCGCCGCGTCGGTGCGCAGCCAGGGTCTGGTGCAGCGCGCCGCCGAGCGTGCCGGGCTCAGAGGCCTGGCCGAGCCGCAGGCCCGCTGAGTGGCCGTCAATGAAGATCAAGGAGACGACAATGACACACAAGGACCATGCCCGCATGCGCCGAGCGATCTTGCTGGGCGCCCTGGCGTCCGTAGCCGCGCCGGCGGTGCGGGCGCAGACGGCCAAGCAGTTGCGGCTGATCGTTCCCTTCCCGCCGGGGGGGTCCACCGACATCCTTGCGCGTGCCATCGGCGCCCATCTCGGCCCCGCACTGGGGCAGACGGTGGTGATCGACAACAAGGCCGGCGCCGGCGGTTCGCTGGGCGCGGGCGAGGCGGCGCGCGCGCAGGCGGACGGCAACACGCTGCTCATGGGCCATATCGGCACGCTGGCGGTCAACCCCGCGCTCTACCCCAAGCTGCCCTACGACCCGATCAAGAGCTTCGTGCCCGTGGCCTGGGTGGCACGCGTGCCCAACGTTCTGGTTGTGAACGCGAATTCGCCGATCAGGACGCTGGAAGACTTGGTAAAGACGGCGCGGTCCCAGCCGGGCAAGCTGACCTATTCTTCAGGCGGCAACGGCAGCGCCGCGAACATTGCCTTTGAGTACCTGAAGCTCAAGGCCAAGTTCCCCATGCTGCACATCCCCTACCGGGGCACGGCGCCGTCCATGAACGATCTGATCGCCGGGCAGGTGGATGCCACGTTCACGGGCGCGCCCGTGGTACTGCCGCAGGTACGCAACGGCCGGCTGCGCGCGCTGGCAGTCTCCAGCCTGCAGCGGTTGCCCTCGCTGCCGGACGTGCCGACCGTGGCGGAGCGCGGCTTTGCCGGCTTCGATGCCGACCAGTGGTACGGCATTGTCGCGCCGGCCGGGACGCCCGACGCGGTCGTGGTCCGGCTCAACGCGGAGATCAACAAGGCGCTGCAGACATCCTCGGTGGCCGAGCAAATGGCCAAGGAAGGCGCGATCCCCACGCCCACCGCCCCGAAGGCTTTCGGCGAGCTGATCGCGCGCGAGATCCCGCGCTGGGCCGAGGTGGTGAAGGCTGGGAACGTCAAACCGGACTGACCATCGCCTGCAGGAGACAGGCATGAACCGATTTAAGTGCCTCCTTGCGGCGTTGTCGTGCGCCGTGGCCGGCATGGCCTTTGCGCAGGTGCCCGCGCCGAAGGACAGAGTCGAAGTGGTGTGGCTCGGACAGTCGGCGTTCAAGATCACCTCGCCAGGGGGCAAGGTGATCGTGACGGATCCTTGGCTGCAGAAGAACCCGTTGACGCCGCCCGAGTACAAGCAGCTCGACAAGTTTGGCCGGATCGACGTGCTGCTGGTGTCGCATGGGCACTGGGACCATTTCGCGGATGCGGCCGCGCTGGCCCAACGCTACGACACACCGATCCGCGCACCGGGCGGGCTGAACCAGACGCTCACCACGCTGGGTGCGCTGCCGGACAAGCTGCTGCCGCGCATGAACAAGGGTGGAACCATCACGCCGGTGCCGGGCATCAAGGTGACGGCCCTGCACGCAGAGCATTCCTCCGAGTTGGTGTGGCACAACGCGGCCATCGACAAGGACGAGATGCATGTCGGCGGCGAACCGGTGGGCTGGATCACCGAGCTGGAAAACGGCTTCCGGATCTACCACGCGGGCGACACGGCCGTGTTCGGTGACATGCGCTTGATCGGAGAACGCTACAAGCCCGATCTCGCGCTGGTGCCCATTGGCGGGCACTTCACGATGGACCCTGCCGATGCAGCCTGGGCGGTGACGCAGATGATCAAGCCGCGTGCGGTGATCCCCATGCACTACGGCGCCAATCCGCTGGCCAAGGGCACCTCGAAGGAGTTCGTCGAGGCCCTGGGTAACGGCCCCGTGAAGGCCATCGTTGCCGTGCCCGGTCAGGCCGTCGAGTTCTAACACCTTTCCCTCGCAGCTTCCGCCGGCGCTTCAGTCAGCGTCCGACGGGGCTGCTGCATTCCGATAATCAACAAGGAGACACCCGTGAACAAACCCTTTCAAGGTCTTGCCGCCGCCGTAGGCGCTGCCGGCTTGCTTTGTGCAACGGCCGCGTCGGCGCAGTCGAACAGCGTCGTGATTTACGGCCTCATGGACGCGGCCGTGCGCCATGTCAACAACGCCGACGCCAACCGCGCCTCGCTCACCACCATGGAGGACGGCATCTTCACCGGCAGCCGGCTGGGCTTCCGTGGCCGGGAGGAACTGGGCAACGGCATGGCGGCCCTCTTCACGATGGAGGCCGGATTCGACCCGAGCTCCGGCACGTCGCTGCAGGGCTCACCCGCCGGCGACTACGGGCAGATCGCCACGCCGTCGCGCCTCTTCGGCCGCGAGGTCCACGTCGGCCTGCGCGGTGCCAGCTGGGGCCTGACCGTTGGTCGCCAGTACACCATTGGGCACACCATGACGGCGCGCTTCCAGCCCCAGGGCAACCCAAACAACAACGCGCTGTCCATCTTCAGCAGCCACCACGTCGCTCGGCAGGACAACGTGCTGCGAGTCGATGCCAGGCTCGGCGGCGTGGAGCTGGCCGTGGCCCACACCTTCGGCGAGACAGCGGATGCCGACGCTAACGGCACCTGGGCGGTGGGTGCGAGCTACAGCACGGGGCCCGTGTGGGCGGGTGCCTACGCGCAACGCATGAAGAACCTGGCCGATACCGAGACCCGCAAGATCGTGGGCCTGGGTGCCAGCTACAAGCTGCTGCCGGCGCTGACCCTATATGGCGGAACGATGCGGCGCACCCACGAAACCAGCCCGCAAGAGAACAAGGTCTACACGCTGGCCTTGAGCTACGACATCACTCCGGCAGTCAACCTCAGCTTCGCGCATCTGGCGGACGACCAGAGCGGCAGCGCGGTGCTGGACGGTTCGCGCAAGGTCAGCTACGTCACCGCCAGCTACCGCTTCTCGCGCCGCAGCGACGTCTATGGGGTGATGGACCGCAACAGCGTCAGGGGCGGCTATGCCAAGCCGGCCTTCATGGGCACCCTGGGCACGCAGAACGCCTTCACGGTCGGACTGAGGCACCGTTTCTGAGCCGCGAGCAAGAAGGGCCCTCCTTCGTCCTGTGCCCATCGTCATCAGGCGCTGGACGGGCAGGGCACTTGCGCTAAAACCTTCCTGGAGATTACAGCATGACCTTGCCGTTCCACCACGGGCTTCAGCCCGCCCGCCGCAGCCTGCTCGCGGCCCTGCTCCTGTTGCCGGCAGCTGTGCTGGCACAGTCGACACCGGCCTGGCCGACGAAGCCCATCACGATGGTCGTTCCCTTCGCCCCCGGCGGCATCGCCGACATCACGGCACGCACGGTGGCGCAGGCGATGTCCAAGTCGCTGGGCCAGACCATCGTGATCGAGAACAAGCCCAGCGCCGGCAGCATCGTTGCCTCGCAGACGGTGGCCAAGGCCGCGCCCGACGGCTACACCGTGCTGCTGATGAGCAACTCCAACGCCGTCAGCGAAGGCCTGTTCAAGAAGCTTCCCTTCGATTCGACGCGCGACTTTGCGCCCGTGGGCACGCTGGGCTTCTTCGACCTGGCGGCCTTCGTGGACAACGGCTCGCGCTTCAAGAGCCTGGCCGAGGTGGTGAGCTACGCCAAGGCCAATCCGGGCAAGCTGACCATCGGCACCATCTCGGTAGGCTCCACGCAGCACTTGGCAGCCGAGCTGTTCAAGACCGCCGCCGGCATCGACGCCGTGATCGTGCCGTACAAGGCTTCCGGCGCCGTGCTGACCGCGCTGCGCGCGGGCGAGATTGACGTCGGGTTTGAGATCCTCGGCCCCTTCCTGTCGCAGGTCAGCGCAAAAGCCGTGCGCGCGCTGGCCGTGACCTCGGACAAGCGATTCCCGACCTTGGCCGACGTGCCGACAGTGCAGGAATCGGGCGTGCGCGACTACAACGTCGCTTCCTGGAACGCGCTGGCGGTTCCGGCCAAGACGCCGCAGCCCATCATCGACCGCCTGAGTCAGGCAGCCAATGACGCGCTAAAGACGCCCGAGGTGCAACAGCAACTGCAGAAGCTCGGCGTGCGTCCCCAAGGCGGAACGCCGCAGCAGATGAAGGAGCTGTTGGCCTCGGAGATCAAGCGCTGGTCGGCCGTGATCACGGCGGCAAAGATCGAGCGGCAGTGATCCAAGGCTGGATCCGAGCTGTCCTTGGAACGCATCGTTCCTTGCTATTGTTCACGCGGCCGGTTGAGGATACCTGCCTGGACGTACGGCTCACTATTCCCATTACGGCGCGGCATTGGCCGCGCGAGAAAGGAAGGTCTCATGGCTAATCCGCATCCCGTGCCCAACTCCGCAGTGACTTCAGCCACGGAAGACACCGGCAAGCTGGTGTTGCGTGTAGCGCTTGGAGTACTGGTGCTGATGCATGGTATCGCCAAGGTCATCAGCGGGCCCGGGTCGGCCTTGGGACTGCTGGCCAAGGCTGGGCTGCCAACCGAGCTGGCCTACGGGGTCTATATTGGCGAAGTAGTAGCGCCAATGCTGCTGATCGCGGGACTGTTCACGCGGGCGGCGGCGTTGATTGTCGTGATCAACATGTTGTTCGCCATCGGTTTGGCACATATGGCGCAATTGGGGCAGCTGACCAAGACCGGTGGGTGGGCGCTGGAGCTGCAGGGCATGTACCTCTTCGGTGCCTTGGCCGTGGCGCTGCTGGGCGCAGGGCGCTACAGCGTGGGCGGCCTGCACGGGCGCTGGAACTGAAGCACGATTGCCGGCAGAGTGGCCGGCTCTGCCGTCCCTACAGCGCGAGCCGAGGGCGGTCCTGGGCACTCTGGAGCTGAGTGATTGCTTCCTCTCGAACACCCAACAGGATTGCTTGGTGTACCGGGATCTGCTCGGGGAGCCGACGTAGAGGCAGCAGTGGGCCTTATGCGGACGTGGACCACCGTAGGCGGCTCGGCCGCGTTGAACAGCGCCAGCGGCGTGCCATTGCTGGCTTGATATCAACGCGCGTCTCAAACGTCATGAAAGCTCCAAGGAAGGTGTTCCGCCGCCTGCAAAACGCGGCTTGCGAACCTGCGGAGTGCGAAACCCCGCTCACCGCAGCACCTGCTCCGAGTCTCCGAAGTGATGCGCTGCCCGGCTCAGGTGCGCGATGAAGTGGCGCACCGCCGGCACCAGCGCGCTTTCCGGGCGCGTCATGGCCGCCATCTCGGCGCGCAGCGAGCCTTCCTTCACCGGCACGACTCTCATGTAGGCCGCGGCCATCGGGTGCGATGCGATCTGCTGGGGCATCAGCCCGACGAACTCGCCGCCAGAGATCAGCGCCACCAGCCCCAGCGTCGAGTTGACCACCGCACTGGCGGGCGGCACCGGCAGGCCGTGCTCGGCGAAGAGATGGCGCGCATACCCGGCGTTGGCCGAGGTGCCGGTGAAGACCCAGCGCGCCTCGGCCAGCTCGGCCAGTGACTTCGCCCGCGCATGCGGCGAGGACTTGCCGGCCACGACCACCATCTGAATCGGCATCAGCGGCTCGATCACGAGCTCGCCTGCCGGCAGCCCGGCCGGCACGGGTCCGACGCACACCTCGACCTCGCCCGCACGCAGCCGCGTCAGCTGCGCCATGTAGAGCTCCTCGTCGATGCGCAGCCGGATGCCGGGGTAGCTGGCGCTGAAGGTGCGCAGCGCCTCGGGCACCAGCAGCATCAGCGCCAGCGGCACGGCCGCCACGTGCAGGCTGCCCACCATCTCCCCGCTGAGCTGACGGATCTGGTCCACCGCGGCGGCGAGCTCACGCTCAACCGTGCGCGAGCGCTCCACCAGCACGCGGCCCTGTGCCGTGGTGATCACGCCTGTGTTGGAGCGCAGCAGCAGCGGCGCGCCCAGCTCGATCTCCAGCTCACGGATGGCCTTGGTCAGCGCCGGCTGCGACACACCCAGGCGGCGCGCCGCGTTGCGCAGGCTGCCGGTTTCCACCGCTGCCAGCAGCGCGCGCAGTGACTGCAACTTCATTGTTTTCCCTTATACCGGCCGGTTATCGCGCCTTGGTTTTCGTCATCTTATGCACCTGCACCTGCGTCCCTAAAGTCCCGATCTTCCATGACGCAGATCAAGCAGTCGGCATTCATGCCCGCGCTCGATCCGTATGGCAAGCAACCCTCAACCCTCCGTCTTCATTCAGGGTTCCCACGATGAACAGCAAGGCCTGGAACAAAGGATTCGAAGCTGGACAAGCCTTTCGCAAGGCTTGTCCGTACTTGCCCGACACCGCGGAGGAGTGGGACTGGCATGCCGCATGGCTCGAAGGCGCGTCCAAGACGCTGGGCATGCGCTACTGCAAGACGTCCGGCGAACGGGAAGCACGCCATTTGTCCGCGTACACGCACTGTCGGGACCATGCCGCGGCTGCCAGACCTGTCGCCCCGGACCTCATCGGCCTGACCCTTGCGCTTTTCAGCATCCCGAAATCCGAATCATCGCGGCGCTGAACCAGGAGGCGTAGCCGCCGCCACCACGGCTGAGGTTCCTGCGCCGGCCTGAAATGGATTAACCCTACAGTTGTAGTTGCTGCAAAAGTGCGCGCCGGCGGTGGCATGCATTGGCGCAGGCCTGGTGATGCCGCCGCCAGTACGACCATGCCAGCGAGTGCTCCGGCGCAGGCCACCGAGGCCAGACCAGCGCGAGCAGGAGCCGTTGTACTTCCGGGACAGTCAATGGCAACAGTTCCTGCGGGCCTTGAAGGCCTGCAGCGAAGAGGACCCCTTGCGTTTGGTCCCCCCTTTTTCGATGTCCAGTTCGATTGCGTACGCACGCATCACGCCCAGGCATGCATGAGCCAGCAATGCCAATGTGATGTGGCGGTACCAACCATCCCATGAACGGACCTCGTACTGGTCCAACCCAACGAGTTGTTTGGCCGTCTCGAACCCCTCTTCAATGGCCCAGCGCCGACCTGCCACCCGGGCGAGTACCTCCAGTGGCGTGTGGAACGGCGCATAGACGGCGTAGTACTCCACATCGGTCTCGTCGCTCACGCTTCTTCGCACCAGCATGCCGCGCTGCATGCGCCGCCACCAGCTCAGCATGGGCATCCATGCCCAGTCGTACAAGCGCGGCCCCTTGGTGCCATCGCCGGCCGACAGCCGTTGCCATTGCGACGGTTGTATCTCCTTGGCAATCGTGGCCGCGTGCTGGCTGCGCGCGTTCTCGCGCCGCAGGTACTGGTTCGAACTGATGGCCATCACATAGGGCCGCTCGTTTTCCTCCAGCCAAATCCGTAAATTGCGGTCGTTGCCGTACACCTCGTCGCCCGTGACCCACAAGAACGGCACGCCGGCCTGCAGCGCACGCTCGATCATGCGGCGAGCGAGCTCGGGCTTGGTAGCGAAATCCTGCCCAGCCGGAACGCCGACCTTGTCACAGCGGGCCCGGTCGCACATCCAGCTGTCGGGCAGATAGAGCTCACGGTCGATGAATGCGCGATCCCCATCGGTGGCGTACGCCAGGAACACGCCGACCTGAGAGTTCTCGATGCGCCCGGCTGTGCCGGTGTACTGGCGCTGCACACCCACCGAATGCTCGCCCTTCTTCAGAAATCCCGTCTCGTCCACCACCAATACAGCATCACCCCGTCCCAGGTGCTCGACCACGTACTCCCGCAGGTCGTCCCGAACTGCATCAGCATCCCAGACCGCGCGCCCGAGCAGGTGCTGAATGGCCGTCGGCGTAGGGTCGCCTACTGCCTCAGCCAACTGCCAGCCGTTCTTGCGCTGCACCGGGCTGAGCAGCCCGCGCAAGTACGCATTGGCATGCACGCGCGCCTCCCGTCGTGCAAACCGGGGCGCGATCATGTCGGTCAGCTCCTCCAGCCGAGCAGTCCATTGGGCTGCTTCTCGCTGCGCGTGAGACGTCATGTCCTCGTGGGTCGTGCTTGCCATGGCAGTTCTCCAGGCGACAGGTCGCTGCTGACTATGCGCCAAATGCAATATCCACAACTACAACTGTAGGGTTAACCAGGGGCAGGGACAAGCAGCCCGGCGGAGCCGAGCATGCTGCAGCCTAGTCGAATGCCCATGCCGCCAGACAACTGGGGCCAACGGCTCCTCGCCAAAGCCTTCTAGCGGGCAGATCCGATCCCGCGCCACTGGCCAGCATCAGGGGCAACAGGTGCTCCTCCCTGGGATGTGAAGCGCGGCCGCCCGGGGCCTCATGCCAGCGGGACAGTTGCTGTGCACGCGCCTGGCGGTTCCCGGACAGTGCCTCATCGAGCCAGTCGTGGAACGCGTAGGAGGCTGGTGCTGCTGCCGTGAAGTCGCGCAAATTGTGATAGCTCATGCCCGCACCCACGATGAGCACCCCATCGTCGCGCAGGCTCTGCAGCGCAGCACCGACATCGCAGTGCAGCGCCGGATCCAGGCCGGCCTGCAGCGACATCGCCACCACCGGGATGTCAGCGTCCGGAAACATCACCTTCAGCGGGATGAAGGCGCCGTGGTCCCAACCATGATCTGGATCCACCACGGCGGCATGGCCTGCGTCGCGCAGCAGCGACGCGGCTCGGCGGGCCAAGGCCGGATGCCCAGGAGCGTCGTAACGCAGCGCGTAGGTCTCCGGCGGGAAGCCGTAATAGTCATAGATCAGCGCCGGCCTCTCGCCCCCAGTGAAGCTGGGCACCCTGGTTTCCCAATGCGCCGTCGCGATCAGGATGGCCGTGGGCGTCGCGGGCAGCAGGCCTCGCACGCTCCTGAGGAAGTCTTCCGTCGCCTGGTATCGCTGCCTGCGTTCACCGCTCATGAAGAACGAAGGGCCACCTCCGTGGGGCAAGTACATCGCAGGCATGCGCGAGGCGCTCATCAGGGACACTCCGATCAGGCGAGGGGAAACAAGAAGGGGAGGGTGCCACCCGGAAAGTTTTGCCTGGCCCTTCAGGACGCACATGTGATTGGACATTGCCAACACCGGCACCCAGTTCAGCGTGCCCAACCCAGGCCGGCATGGCGTGCGGCTCCGAAGGCACTCCGAGCTCTATGCTGACCGAGGTGCTCTCCTGGCTCGACACTTGCGCGACGGAGCCAGGATGGCGACGAACGATCAGTCGATGTACTTGAGTCCGGCCTTCTCCAGCGGGCCGCGCATGTTGTACATGTCCAGGCCCAGGATGCCCGAGGCCAGCTTGGCGCGCTTCTCGCCTTCGAAGCTCTCGCGCTTGGCGGCGGCCTCAGCGACTTCCACAACCTTGGCCTTGGGCACGCAGCAGATGCCGTCGTCGTCGGCGACGATCGCGTCGCCCGGATGGACCAGCATGCCCGCGCACACCACCGGGATGTTCACGGAGCCGAGCGTCGCCTTGATCGTGCCCTTGGACGACACGGCCTTGCTCCACACCGGGAAGCCCATCTCCTGCAGCACGCGCACGTCGCGCACGCCGGCGTCGATGATCAGCGCGCGCGCGCCGCGGGCCTGGAAGCTCGTGGCCAGCAGGTCGCCGAAGTAGCCGTCGGTGCAAGGCGCCGTGACGGCGGCCACGACGATGTCGCCGGGCTGGATCTGCTCCGCCGCGACGTGCATCATCCAGTTGTCGCCCGGCTGCAGCAGCACCGTGACGGCCGTGCCCGAGACCTGCGCGCCCGGGTAGATCGGCCGCATGTAGGGCTGCAGCAGCCCGACGCGCCCTTGCGCCTCGTGCACGGTGGCCGAGCCCAGCGCGGCCAGGCGGTCCGTGGCCTCGCGGTCGGCGCGGGTGATGTTGCGGTAGACGACACCGAGTTCGTACATGGCGGATTCCTTCTTCAATGCATCAGGGTGGGCTGGGCTCACAGGCCCTTGGCCTTGAGCGCCGCGTCCAGGCGCGGGAACACGCGCCGCGCGTTGCCCTCGTACACCATGTAGCGCTCCTCGTCGGTGAGGTTGGCCGTGGCCTCGACGTAGCGCTTGGTGTCGTCGTAGTAGTGGCCGGTCTCCGGGTCGATGCCGCGCACCGCGCCGATCATCTCGGAGGCGAACAGGATGTTCTTCACCGGGATGACCTTGGTGAGCAGGTCGATGCCGGGCTGGTGGTACACGCAGGTGTCGAAGAAGATGTTGTTGAGCAGGTGCTCGTCCAGCAGCGGCTTCTTGAGCTCCTGCGCCAGGCCGCGGAAGCGGCCCCAGTGGTAGGGCACTGCGCCGCCGCCGTGGGGAATGAGGAACTTCAGTGTCGGGAAGTCCTTGAACAGGTCGCTGGTGAGGCACTGCATGAAGGCGGTGGTGTCCGCGTTCAGGTAATGCGCGCCCGTGGTGTGGAAGCAGGCGTTGCAGCTGGTGGAGACGTGGATCATCGCCGGGATGTCCAGCTCGACCATCTTCTCGTAGATCGGGTACCAGTGCCGGTCCGACAGCGGCGGGCTGGTCCAGTGGCCGCCGGAGGGGTCCGGGTTCAGGTTGATGCCGACGAAGCCGTACTCCTTGACGCACTTCTCCAGCTCGGGAATGCAGGTTGCGGGATCAACGCCGGGCGACTGCGGCAGCATGGCCGCGCCGATGAAGTTGTCGGGGAAGAGCTGGGAGACGCGGTAGCAGAGCTCGTTGCAGATGGCGGCCCAGGTCGAGGAGGTCTCGAAGTCGCCGATGTGGTGCGCCATGAAGCTCGCACGCGGGCTGAAGACGGTCAGGTCCGAGCCGCGCTGCTTCATCAGCTTGAGCTGGTTGGTCTCGATGGACTCGCGCAGCTCGTCGTCGCTGATCCTCAGGCTCCTGGGGTCGGGCTTCTTGCTCGGGTCCTTGAGCGCGGCGATCTGCAGGTCGCGCCAGGCGCCCAGTGCCGCGGGCGCCGTGGTGTAGTGGCCGTGAACGTCGATGATCATGAAGGCGTCCTTCGATGTTGAAGTCTTGGGAGGGTCACTGCCGGCGTGGGTGCCGGCAGGTCGGTCAGGCCGGCGCCATGCCGTTGCGCCGCTTGGCTTCGGTTGCCTCGGGGGCTGCCAGGAAGGCCATCCAGGCGCGGGCCGCCTCAGGCTGGGTCGCCGCGGCCGCCAAGCCCGCGGAAAAGGTGGTGACGACCTGGATGGCGTCGGGCAGCGGACCCAGCACGTCGATGCCGTCGAGATGTATGAGCTCGCTGAGCTGTTGGAAGCCCAGCTCGACCTTGCCTTCGGCTACCAGCGTGCCCACGGGCACGCCAGGAGGCGCCTGCACAATGCGCTCACGCAGCGTGTCGGCGATGCCCCAGCGCTCGAACAGCTTCATGAGCGCCACGCCGCTCGGTCCGGTGGAGTAGCTGATGGAGCGGGCCGCCAGCACGGCCTGCTTCACGGCCTCCTCGTCGCCCAGATCGGGCCGCGGCGCGCCGGTGCGCACGGCCACCGCCACGCCGGAGCTCACCACGTCGATCCGGCTGCCCGCCACGACATGGCCGGCAGTGATGAGCTTGTCGATGGCGTTGGCAGCCAGCACCACTACGTCGAAGGCTTCACCGGCCTCGACACGCCGGGCGGCATCGACGCCACCCACCGACTCGACCGCCACTGGCTGTCCGGTGGCCTGCGCATACTGGTCCACCATATCGGCCAGCAACTGGCGCGTGGCCATGGAAGAAATCGCGGTGATGGGCGCGGTCACGGCGGCCTCCTCGTTCACTGCTTCGGCTTGTCGCCGTCCCAGGCGACGGCCGCATCCTTGCCCGCCACCGAGTACAGCGCACCCGGCGCGTTGCGCGTGGCCTGGAACTGCTCCAGCGTCTCACCACGCATGGCGGCGTAGATGTGCAGGTTCGACACGCCCACCACCGCACCCAGCTTCTCCAGCACGAAGAACGAGGCGCCGTACTGGATCAGCGCGCGCCAGTCGAGGCGGCGCACCATGTCACGCTCCTGCTCGCTCAAGGCGGCGTCTTCGAATGCAGCCTCGGGCTCGGCCAGGAAGCGAGCGCGTTGTTCCGGAATGATCAGGTCGTGCAGGAAGCGGTTGAGCCGGTAACCCTTGACGCTGCGCTCGATGGTGAAGGGGTACGTGCCCGTCAGCTTTTCCGCGCCCTGAAGCTGCTTGCCCATGGCGGCGCGATGGCGCTCCAGCAAGCTCTCGGGCAGCGGGCCCGCGGCGCACTCGAAGATGGCCGTGGCGATGCCCGTCATCGACGGCAGGTAGTAGCTGCGGTGCTTGCATTCCACCTTGGCGCCCAGGGCGCCGCGCATGGTCAGCCACATGATGACTTCCGCGCCCTCCATGCCGCCGAGCTCGGCGTACTCGGCATGCGTCATGTCGGCCAGCTGCTCGGGGTCATGCTCGAACAAGTCGAGGAAACGGTGGTCCCACTCGACGTTGTTGAAGCCCGCGCGCTCGCCGTGCACCTGGTGCGAGAGGCCGCCGGTGGCGACGATGGCCACGCGCAGGTTTTCCGGATAGCTCTCGATGGCGCGGCGCAGCGCCTGGCCCAGCTTGTAGAAGCGCCGTGCCGTGGGAATAGGGAACTGCAGCACGCCCATCTGCAGCGGCACGAGTTTCGCGGGCCAGTCGGGCTTGTGCTCGCACAGCATGGAGAGCGGCGAGAAGCAGCCGTGGTCCAGCGGCTTGCCCTGGAAGCACGAGAGGTCAAACTCCTCGCTCACCAGCGACTGCGCGATGTGCGCCGCGAACTGCGGGTGGCCCGCGATCGGCGGAAGATCACGCGCGCCGCCGCCCTCGTCGGCCACGCGCCACTCCTGGCCGATACCCAGCGCAAAGGCCGAGTAGTGGTCGAAGAAGAAGCTGGTGATGTGGTCGTTGTAGGTCAGCAGCAGCACGTCGGGGCGCTGGTCCTTGATCCACTGGCGCACCGGGTCGAAGGCGGCGAACACCGGCGCCCAGGCCGGGTCGTGGCGCTTGTCGCGGTCGAAGGCGAAGCCGATGGTGGGGGTGTGCGAGGCGGCGATGCCGCCAATGATGGTTGCCATGGCAGAAGTCTCCTTGGAGGGTTGATTCGAGGCGCGGCCGGTTTCAGACCGCCGCGCGGCGACGGCTCAGCAGCACGGCGGCTGCGGCCAGCGCGGCGGGAATGGCCAGCAGGCCGAGCACCGTGGCGAAGCCCTGGCCCATGCCCAGCACCACGCCGCCGATCATCGAGCCGAAGATGGAGCCGAAGCGGCCCATGCCCAGCATCCAGCTCACGCCCGTGGCGCGCGCCATGGTCGGGTAGCACGACGGGGCGTAGGCGTTGAGGCCGGTCTGCGCGCCGCTCATGCAAAAGCCCACCAGCGCCACCAGCACGCCCAGCGCCGCGGACATCGCGCCAGCGCCGGCCAGGGCAAGAACGCTCAGCGCGCCGCCCAGGTAGGCCAGGCTGATGACGCGCGTAGGCGCGCGCTTGTCCATGAGCCAGCCCACGAACACGCCGCCAGCGGTGCCGCCGATCTGGAACAGCGCCGTGATGCTCGCGGCCTGCGACACGGTGAGGCCCGCGTCCTTAAGCAGTGTGGGCAGCCAGCCGGTAAGCAGGTAGATCACCATCAGGCCCATGAAGTAAGTCACCCACAGCGCCACCGTCATCAGTCCGAAGCCCTGCGAAATCAGCAGCCGAACCGGCGTCCTGGCCTGCACCGGCGGCTCGGGCGAGATGAATTGCGTCTCCGCATCGAAGTTCGTGCCGCACACGCGACCCAGGGTACGGCCAATGCGCTCCTTCGACGCGCCGCGCACCGCGAGGAAGCGGGCCGACTCCGGCAGGAAGGCGATCAGCAGCGGTACCAGCGCCAGGGGGACCAGGCCGCCAATGATCAGCACGGTTCGCCAGCCGTAGGCCGGGATGATCGAGGCGGCCACGAAACCCACCAGCGCCGAGCCCAGGTTGAAGCCGGTGAACATCAGCGTCACCATGAGCGAGCGGCGCTTCTCGGGCACGTACTCCGACAGCAGCGTGGTGGTGTTGGGCATGGCCGCGCCCAGCCCGATGCCGGTGAGGAAGCGCAGCACCGCCAGTTCCGTCACGTCACGGGCATAGGAAGTAGCCAGCGTCAGCACCGCGAAGGCCAGCACCGACAGCACCAGCACCTTCTTGCGCCCGACCTTGTCCGAGGCCGGTCCGGCCACCAGCGCGCCGAACACCAGCCCGAACGGGGCGGCGCTCATGACGATGCCGAAGGCCGCGCGCGAGATGCCCCACTCCTGCAGGATCGACGGGGCCACGAAGCCCATGATCGCCACGTCCATGCCGTCGGCGGCCACGATGAGGAAGCACAGCGCGAGCACCAGCCACTGGTAGCCGGACATGCCGCGCGCGTTGATGAAGGCGCGCACGTCCACCGGCGCAGTTGTCGTATTCAAGGTCGTCTCCTGGATCGCGTGGTAACCGGACGGGAAAGCCCCGGATGGGCCCTTGGCAAACCTCGACACGAACCGGCCTTGTGCAGGCTCAATACGCGTCTTGCACCGCTGCTGTAACGTCCCTGAGCGGCGAGTTGCGGCTTGCGTTTTTGGAAAGTCGCGACTGTAAGAAGACGACTCACGCTGTCCAAGATGACAGGACCCCGGGCGCGATAACCCTGCGTTATCGGGTAAACCCTATGGTGATCCCGCGCTCCAGAACGCCGGGTTGTCATTCACGCGCAGAGCCGAACCCACTGAGTTCACGCCACAAGTGCCGTCGGTGTTCGACCGCTCGGCCGACCAGGGTGCAAGCGTTCTGCTGCGAGCACTCCGTGCAGATCCTGGCCCGTGTCAAGGAACTCAGCGAAGCGACGCGCCGCCTCGGCAGCGGCCGCCGCCGCTGGATCGGCGTCGGCTCCGTGCCCTCGCTGCTCTACGGCGTGCTGCCCAACGTCATCCACGACTTCATGCGCCAGCATGCCGAGCTCGACGTCGTGGTGTCGGAGCTGACCTCGGTGGAGCAGATCGAGGCACTCAAGTCCGGCCGCACCGCAGTGGGCATGGTGGCTGCGGGCATCGGCATATCGCTCGTGCCCAGCTCCGTGCAGCGGTTCCGACGCGACGACATCGTTTATCGCCCCATCAGCGACGTCGGCATCGTGTCGTCGATGCTGATGACGACCCGTCTGGACGACCAGTCGGAAGACCTGGCAAAGCTGTGCGAGGCGACTGTCCGGGCCTGCGCGAACGAAGCGGAAATGCCAATCCAAAAAGGCGCCGCATTGCCGCGGGCGCGTAGCCGCAAACAAAGCGAAAGCGCTTCACCGCCGGCCAAGCGCAAGCGCCGCGCTGCTTGACCCATCGGCGCGCTGCTCGTGAGCAGCGGTTCGAGCCCCTGAAGCGGATCTTGGGGCAGCAGCAGGGTACCGATCGGCATGAGCGGGGAATTTCAAATTAGTTGAAACCGGCAAACAACCGGGATGCAGGCAGCGCCGGAATCGATGGACAACACTCCATTCATCGAGCTTCGCCGCCCTACCGTGAGCCTGCGCCAGCCCGGCTCAGCAGCAGGCCGAACCCATACCCACCGAAGGAATCAAGCACCCATCATGTCAGGTCCAACAGCCCCGAAACATTGCTCAACCGCCTTTAGAACCGTGCTGGCCCTGGCGATTGCTGCCGCGATATGGCTTTGGACCATCGATGGTTTTGGCGCATCGATGGGGCCCGCTGCGATGATGGCGGGCGCTGCAGGCCTATTTGCATACCTGTGGGCTGAGCGACTGCTGATCGTGGCGGTGGTGACTCTGTCTCCAGTCCTCGCGCTGCTGGGATTGATCGCGGTCTGGCACGCATGACTTACGCCGTCACCGAGCGTTGCGTGGGCTGCAAGGACACGGCCTGCGTCGCGCCATGCCCGATGGGCTGCTTTATCGAAGGACCGGACGTGCTGGCCATCGAGCCGGACGAATGCATCGATTGTGGGATGTGCGTGGCGGAATGCCCCGTGGACGCCATCCGGGCCGATGTCGAGCTTCGTGCCCACGAGCAACCTTTTGTGCAACGGATGCTGCGGCAGGCGCGTGAGGCGAACTGGCCTCGGATCATCGTACCCAAGTGACGGGGCCGACCTGCGGGCCTGTCGCCTTGCACGAGTGATGCAATGGCGCTGCTGCACCGCTGCCGGCGCGCCAATCGGTCGGCTACGACGGCGGCCACTCGAAGGCATAACCCACGCCGTACACGGACCGGATCGGATCTCGCCCGCCTGCGGTGGCCTCGAACTTGCGGCGCAGGTTGCGCACGTGGCTGTCCACGGTCCGGTCCGTGACGGCGCGACCGTCGTCATGCAGGCGGTTGAGCAAATGGTCGCGCGAGAACACACGACCGGGATGCTCAGCCAGGACTTGCAGCAGCCGGAACTCCGCGGGCGTCAAGTCCAGCGGTGCTCCATCCACCGTAGCTCGCAGCGTGGTGGCGTCAAGGCCAAGTCCCGCTGGTGTGGCCGGCGCCGTGCCCGTGGCCCAGGCGCTGCGCCGCAGCTGCGCCTTGACCCGCGCCACCACCTCGCGCGGGCTGTAGGGCTTGCACAGGTAGTCGTCGGCGCCGAGTTCCAGCCCCAGCAGCCGGTCCACCTCCGCGGTGCGCGCGGTGAGCATGATGATCGGCACTTGCGTGAACGCGCGCAGCTCGCGGCACACCGCCATGCCGTCCTGCCCGGGCAGCATCAGGTCGAGCAGTACCACGCAGGGTACGTGCGTGCGTGCCGCCGCCACGGCCTGCAGCCCGTCGTGCACCACCACGCTGTCCAGGCCCGAGGCGCGCAGGTAGTCCGCCAGCAGCGCCGCCAGCTTGGCCTCATCCTCGACGATCAACACGGGCTGCGTCGTCATGCGATGACCTTCTTGTGCGGCAGCACGACTTCCATCCACACGCCCCCCAGCGGCGAAGGATGCGCGGCAATGCGTCCGCCATGGGCCTGAGCGATGTTGCGGCAGATGGCCAGCCCCAGGCCGGCGCCGCCGCTGGCGCGGCTGCGCGAGCCCTCGGCGCGGAAGAAGCGCTCGAACAGGCGCGGCAGCAACTCGTCGGGCAGCCCCGGCGCGCTGTCGTGGACGTTGACTTGCAAGCCTTCGAGCACGGATCGGGCCTCGATGCGCACCACGCCCGGCGCGTCGGTGTAGCGTCGGCTGTTCTCCAGCAGGTTGTCCAGCAGCTGCAGCAGCCGGGACTCGTCTCCCTGCAGCCGCAGCGGCTCGTCGGGCAGCGCCAGCTCCAGGTGCAGCCCGCTGGCCTCGATGCGCGCGCGGTGCGTGTCGGCGGCGCGCCGCAGCAGCGCGTCCAGATCCAGCGGTGCCATGCGGTAGCTCAGGGCTCCCGCGTCCGACAGCGCCAGCTCGAACAGGTCGTCCACCAGCTCTCCCAACCGTTGCACCTCGCCTTGCAGCGAAGCCACGGCGGCCTGGTTGAGCGGCCGGATGCCGTCCTCCAGCGCTTCGAGCTCGCCGCGCAGCACCGCCAGCGGCGTGCGCAGCTCGTGCGACACGTCGGCCACGAACTCGCGCCGCAGCGCCTCGTTGCGCTCCAGCGTGTGCGCCAGGTGGTTGAAGTCGCGCGCAAGCTGTCCCACCTCGTCGCGGCCCGGCACCTGCACCCGCACCTCGTGGTGGCCGGCGGCCAGCAGGTGCGTGGCGCGCGCCACGCGCCGCACCGGCTCCAGCAGCGCCCCGGACACCCACCACGCGATCAGTGCCGACAGCATGAGTGCCAGCACCGCGGTGGCCAGCGTCGCGTGGTTCTGCCCCTGCTGGAATCGCTCGTCTCCGGCGTCGGCGACCTGCTCGAAGGGCGCCAGCACCAGCCATCCCACGACGCGGCCCTGGTACCTCACAGCTTGGCGCCGCATGTCCGGCGTGACGGCGCGGTAGCCCGCCACCCATTGCAGCTGGGCGTCGAGCAGGCCCAGGCGCACCATCGCACCGGTGAGGTCGGACCGGGGCGGGCCTTCGGCCTGTGCCCGCTGTACCACGTCCATGGGGGCCTCGCGCCCGGGCTGCGGCCGCAGCAGCTTGAACCAGCGCTGCGGCGGACCGTCTCGCAGCCTGTCCCAGCTGCCGTGCTCGGCATAGGCCTGCTCCAGGCGTGGCACGACTTCCGCCATGCCTTCGGCCGCCATCTCGTTGAGATAGCCCAGGAAGCCGCGTTCGAAGTTCCAGCGGGCCGCCGCGCTGACCAGCACCACGGCCAGCCCCGCGGTCGCCAGCACGGCCAGGAAGAGCCGGGTCGAGATGCCGATGCGCATGGGGCCGTATTGGACCGCACGCCTGCGTCGTCATGGCGGCAGCCCGGGCGCGGCACCGGTTCTTCAATTTCCCTGCACATTTGCCGCCCAGCATGGCCGCATGCCTCAAGAACAACTGCATTTCCCGGCAGCGGCCGGACGGGTTGCCCACTCCTGGTGGAGTGGCAGTGTCATTTCCCTGGCCTGCGCCGCGGTCCTGGTCCTGGCCGGCTGCGCGCGGGGCGATGCCAAGGCCCCGCCCCAAGCGCCGCAGGCCACCGAGGTCGGCATCGTCACGCTCGCCGCCCAGCCGCTGGCGCTGCGCACCGAGCTGGCCGGGCGCACCGTGGCCGCGCGCATCGCCGAGATCCGGCCCCAGGTCGGGGGCATCGTGCGCGAGCGGCTGTTCCGCGAAGGCTCCGTCGTGCGCGTCGGCCAGCCGCTCTACCAGATTGACGCGGCCAGCTACGAGGCTGCCGTGCGCAGCGCCCTCGCCGGCGTGGCGCGCGCCCAGGCCACGCTTGATGCGGCGCAGTTGAAGGCCCGGCGCCAGCAGGAGCTGATGAATGCCGACGCCGGCACGCGCCAGGACCTGGAGGACGCGCAGGCCGCGCTGCAGCAAGCCAAGGCCGACCTCGACACCGCGCAGGCCACGCTCGCCAGCGCCGAGATCGACCTCGCGCGCACGCGCATCGCCGCGCCGATCGCTGGGCGCATCGAGACCTCCACCGTCACGCCCGGGGCGCTGGTCACGGCGAACCAGACGATGGCGCTGACCACGGTGCAGCAGCTCGACCCGATCCTGGTGGACGTGCCGCAAAGCAGCGTCGAGGTGCTCAAGCTGCGCCGCCAGATTGCCAGCGGTGCGCTGCAAGGCGGCGAGGTTGCCATCCGGCTCAAGCTGGAGGACGGTTCCACTTACGCGCACGCCGGGAAGCTGCAGGTCAGCGGCGTGACGGTGAACACCACCAGCGGCGCCGTCACGCTGCGCGCCAAGGTGCCCAACCCGGACGGGCTGCTGCTGCCGGGCATGTACGTGCGCGCAGTGCTGGAGCAGGCGCAGGACCCGGCGGCGATCCTCGCGCCCCAGGCCGGCATCAGCCGCAATGCGCGCGGCGAGGCCAGCGCGCTGGTGGTCGGCGCCGACGACAAGGTGCAGCGCCGCGCCGTCACGGTGGCCGAGGCCGTGGACGGGCGCTGGCGCGTGACGCAGGGGCTGCAGAGCGGCGACCGCCTCATCGTCGAGGGCACGGGCAAGGTGCGCGAAGGGCAGATCGTGCGCCCCGTGGCGGCCGGCGCCGCGGTCGTGGCCCAGGCCGCGCCGGCGGCCGACGCGGCCTCCGCAGCGCGCTGAAGGAGGAAACGCCCCCATGGCACGCTTCTTCATCGACCGGCCCATCTTTGCCTGGGTCATCGCCATCGTCGTGATGCTCGCCGGCGCCCTGGCGCTGACCACGCTGCCGCTGGAGCAGTACCCCGACATCGCGCCCACGCGCATCAGCGTCAACGCCACCTACACCGGCGCCTCGGCGCAGACGGTGGAGGACTCCGTCACCCAGGTCATCGAGCAGCGCATGACGGGGCTTGACGGGCTGCTGAGCATGACCTCCACCAGCAGCGCCAACGGCAGCGCCAATGTGAGCTTGAGCTTCGTCGCCGGCACCGACCCGAACGTGGCGCAGATGCAGGTGCAGAACAAGGTGCAGCAGGCCATGACGCAGCTGCCCCAGGCGGTGCAGAGCCAGGGCGTGACGGTGACCAAGACCGGCACCGACTACCTGCTCATCGCCAACCTCACCTCCGACGACCCGACGGTGACGGGTGCCGACATCGGCGACTACGTGGCCAGCACGCTGGTGGACCAGTTCAGCCGCATCGACGGCGTGGGCGAGGTCACGACCATGGGCGCCGCCTACGCCATGCGCATCTGGCTCGACCCGGCTCAGCTGCAGAAATACGCGCTCATGCCCTCGGACGTCAGCGCCGCGCTGACGAACCAGAACACGCAGGTCTCGGCCGGCGCCGTGGGCGCGCTGCCCGCGGCAGCCAACCAGGCGCTCACCGCCACCGTCACCGCGCGCAGCAAGCTGCGCACGGTGGCGCAGTTCAACGACGTGGTGGTCAAGTCCGCCACCGACGGCGCCATCGTGCGCCTGGCCGACGTGGCGCGCGTGGAGCTGGGCAGCGAAAGCTACGGCTTCCAGTCGCGTTACAACGGCCGGCCTTCGGCCGGCATGGGCATCAAGCTGGCCTCGGGCGCCAACGCGCTGGCGGTGGCCGAGGCGGTCAAGGCCAAGCTCGACCAGCTCGGCCCCTACTTCCCCAGCCGAATGAAGGCCGAGATCGGCTACGACAGCACGCCCTTCGTGAAGGTGTCGGTGGAGGAAGTGCTGATCACGCTGGCCGAGGCCATGGTGCTGGTGGTGCTGATCATGGGCCTGTTCATGCAGAGCCTGCGCGCCACGCTGATCCCGGCCATCGCCGTGCCGGTGGTGCTGCTGGGCACCTTCGGCGTGCTGGCGCTGGCGGGCTTCTCGGTCAACACGCTCACGCTCTTCGGCGCGGTGCTGGCCATCGGGCTGCTGGTGGACGACGCCATCGTGGTGGTGGAGAACGTCGAGCGGCTGATGACCGAGGAGGGCTTGAGCCCGCGCGAAGCCACGCGGCGCAGCATGGGCGAGATCACCGGCGCGCTGGTGGGCATCGCGCTGGTGCTCTCAGCCGTGTTCGTGCCCATGGCCTTCTTCCGCGGCTCCACCGGCGTGATCTACCGCCAGTTCTCCATCACCATCGTCTCGGCCATGGCGCTGTCGGTGCTGGTGGCGCTCACGCTCACGCCGGCGCTGTGTGCCTCGCTGCTCAAGCCGGGCAGCCACGCACCTGCGCGCGGCGTGCTCGGCCGCTTCTTCGCCGGCTTCAACCGCCGCTTCGACCAGGGCAGCCACGCGTACCAGTCGGTGGTCGGCCGCACGCTGCGGCGCAGCGGCCGGATGCTCGCGATCTATGCCCTGCTGGCCGCCGGCCTGGCCTGGAGCTTCACCAAACTGCCCACCGCCTACCTGCCCGACGAGGACCAGGGGCTGCTGATGGCGATGGTGCAGCTGCCGCCGGGCGCCACCGACGCGCGCACCGCCGGCGTGCTGCAGCAGGTCGAGGGCTACCTGGCCAAGCAGCCCGAGGTCGCGGGCTACATCGCGCTGCGCGGCATGAGCGGCGACCAGTCCAGCGCCAACCTGTTCGTGCGCCTGAAGCCTTGGGGCGAGCGCAGCGAGACGCGGCAGCAGGCACCCGCGCTGGCCGCGCGCTTCACGAAGGAGCTTGCCGGCGTGCGCGACGCTCGCGTGTTCGTGATGCTGCCGCCGGCCGTGCGCGGCCTGGGCAGCGCCGCGGGCTTCACGCTGGAGCTGCAGGACGTGGGCGGCCTGGGCCAGGAAGCGTTGCAGTCCGCGCGGGACCAGTTCATCCACCTGGCGGCGCAGGACGCGCGCCTGGCCAACGTGCGCGCCAGCGGGCTGCAGGCGGCCTCGCAGCTGCAGGTCAGCATCGACGACCGCAAGGCCGCGGCGCTGGGCCTCTCGACCGCCGACGTCAACAGCACCCTCTCGGCCGCGATGGGCGGGCAGTACGTCAACGACTTCATCCACAACGGCCGCGTCAAGAAGGTCTACATGCAGGGCGACGCGCCCTACCGCATGCAGCCGCAGGACATCCTGGCCTGGCACGTGCGCAACAGCGCCGGGCAGATGGTGCCCTTCGGTGCCTTCGCGACCGTGGAGTGGGGCAGCGGCGCGGCCAAGCTGGAGCGCTACAACGGGCTGTCGGCCTACGAGATCGTGGGCTCGGCCGCGCCGGGCGTGAGCTCCGGCGAGGCCATGGCCGCGGCCGAGGAGTTGATTGCGAAGCTGCAGGAGACCGTGGGCAAGGGCATCGGCTACACCTGGGCGGGGCAGTCCTACCAGGAGCGGCTGTCGGGCTCGCAGGCGCCGGCCCTCTACGCCGTGTCGATCCTGTTCGTGTTCCTGTGCCTGGCGGCGTTGTACGAGAGCTGGGCCGTACCCTTCTCGGTGATGCTGGTGGTGCCACTGGGCATCGTCGGCGCGGTGGGCGCCACCTGGGCCGCGGGCCTGTCCAACGACGTGTACTTCCAGATCGGGCTGCTGACGACCGTGGGGCTCTCGGCCAAGAACGCCATCCTGATCGTCGAGTTCGCGCAGCAGCTGCAGGGGCAGGGCGCCGCCCTGGTGGACGCCGTGCTGCAGGCGGTGCGGCTGCGCCTGCGGCCGATCCTCATGACCTCGCTGGCCTTCATGTTCGGCGTGCTGCCGCTGGCGCTGGCCTCCGGCGCCGGTGCGGCCAGCCGCCGCGCCATCGGCACCGGCGTGCTGGGCGGCATGCTCAGCGCCACGGTGCTGGGGCTGCTGTTCGTGCCGGTGTTCTACGTGGTGGTGCGCCGGCTCTTCGACCGGCGCCGCGGCGAGGCGCCGCCTCAAGCCCACGCAGCCGTGGCCGGGGAGGGCGCGTGATGAAGGCCTTCATGCTCAAGCCCCGTGTCCTGGGCCTGGCCGTGGCGGCGGCGCTGCTTGCCGGCTGCGCCAGCACCGTGGCGCCGTCGTCCGGCACCGGTGCGGCGCTGCCCGTGCCGGCCACGCTGACCGCGGGCGACGTGGCCGGCACGCCCGGCACGCCGCTGCGCGCGGATGCCGCGCTGGAATGGCGCTCGCTGGTGAGCGACGCGCGCCTGGCGCAGCTCATCGAGCTGGCGCTTGTCAACAACCGCGACCTGCGCATGGCGGCCGCCAACGTGCAGGCGGCGCGTGCTCAATACCGCATCAACGACGCGGCGCGGGCACCCACCGTCAGCGCCGGTGTCGGCAGCACGGCTTCGCACAGCCTGGGCAAGACGACCCGGCAGGTCAGCGCCTCGCTGGGCACGACGGCCTGGGAGCTGGACCTGTGGGGCCGGCTGGCGAGCCTGCGCGACGCGGCGCTGGCCAGCTACCTGTCCACCGAGCAGACGCAAATCGGCGTGCAGTCAGCGCTGGTGGCGGAGGTCGGCCAAGCCTGGCTCACGCTGGCGGCGGACCGGCAGCTCGAAGCGCTGGCGCGGCAGACGCTGGACAGCCGCGAGCAGAGCCTGGCGCTGACGCAGCGCCGCCAGGCGCTGGGCGCGGTGTCGCCGCTGGACGTGGCCACGGCCGAAGCGGCGGTGCAGGCCGCGCGCGGCACCTCGGCCCAGGTGGCGCAGCAGCTTGCACAGGACCTCAACGCGCTGCGCCTGCTGCTGGGCGCCGAGCCGCCGGTGGCGCTGCTGCCTGAAGCAGGTGACCAGGCGCAGGCCGGCGTGGACGGCGCCGCGGCGCTGGTGGCCGTGCCGGCGGGGCTGCCTTCGACCATGCTGCTGCGTCGCCCCGACGTGCGGGCGGCCGAGTTGTCGCTGCGCGCAGCAGACGCCGACGTGGCAGCGGCACGCGCCGCCTTCTTCCCTACGCTGTCGCTCACGGCCGCCGCCGGGACGGCCAGCGCCACGCTGGGCGGCCTCTTTGCCGCGGGCAGCGGCGCCTGGAGCTTCATCCCGAGCTTGGCGCTGCCCATCTTCGACGGCGGCGCGCGGCAAGGGGCGCTGGACTACGCCCAGGCGCAGCAGCAAGCCGGACTGGCCAGCTATGACAAGGCCATCCAGACCGCCTTTCGCGAGGTGGCCGACACACTGGCCGAACGGGCCAGCCTGGGGCAGCGCTTGGCGGCGCAACAGGCTCTGGTCGAGGCCTATGCCACCAGCCTGCGCTTGGTTACCGAGCGCCGGCGCCTGGGTGCGGAAAGCGCGCTGGCGGTGCTTGACGCGCAGCGCACGCTGTGGTCGGCGCAACAGGAGCTGGTGTCGCTGCGCCTTGCCGAGCAGGGCAACCGCCTGACGCTGTTCAAGGCACTGGGCGGAGCGTGAAGGCCCAATGGCTTGCGCCCCTGCCCGCTTTTTTTCCCCATGCCTGGTCGTGTGAACCCATGAACCGCATCAAGTACGCGCTGGCCGTGATCCTGGCCGCACTCGCCGCCGCCTGGCTGCTGGCCGACAACCTGTTCCCGCAGCCCCTTACCTACTTCCGCTTCCGCACGGTGTTCATGCAGCTCAGCGGCATCATCGCCATCGGGGCGATGAGCGTGGCGATGCTGCTGGCCCTGCGCCCGAAATGGCTGGAGCCGCACCTGGACGGGCTCGACAAGCTCTACCGGCTGCACAAGTGGCTGGGCATCACGGCGCTGGTGACGTCGGTGCTGCACTGGTGGGTCGGGCAGGGCACGAAATGGATGGTGGGCTGGGGTTGGCTGGTGCGTCCGCCGCGCGGTCCCCGCCCCGACCCGGCCACGCTGGGCCTGGTGGAGGGTTTCCTGCGCAGCCAGCGCGGCCTGGCTGAACAGGTAGGTCTGTGGGCCTTCTACGCCGCGGCACTGCTGATGGTGCTGACGCTGGTGAAGCGCTTCCCGTATCACCTCTTCAGGCAGACGCACAAGTGGCTGGCGCTGGCCTATCTGGTGCTCGCCTGGCACGCGCTGGTGCTCGTGAAGTTCGAGTACTGGCGCCAGCCGGTGGGCTGGCTGGTGGCGGTGCTTCTCGTGGGTGGCAGCACGGCGGCGGTGCTGGCCTTGGCCGGGCGCATTGGGGCGAGGCGCAAGGTGGCCGGCGTCGTCGACGGCCTGGAATGGCACCCGGCGCTGCGGGTGCTGGAGTCGCGCATCCGGCTGCAGCCGGGCTGGCCGGGCCACGCGGCCGGTCAGTTTGCCTTTGCCACCTCGGACCCGCGCGAGGGCGCCCATCCCTACACCATCGCGTCGGCCTGGGACCCGCTGGAGCAGCGACTGACCTTCATCACCAAGGCGCTGGGCGACCACACCGGCCGGCTGCGCGAGCGGCTGAAGGTGGGCATGCCGGTCATGGTGGAAGGGCCCTACGGCTGTTTCGATTTCGGGGACACCCAGCCGCGCCAGATCTGGATCGGCGCGGGCATCGGCATCACGCCCTTCGTCGCGCGCATGAAGCAGCTGGCGGCGGAAGGCGGCAGCGCGGACATTGACCTGTTCCACAGCACGGCGGTGTTCGAGCCGGCTGTCATTGAAAAGCTCCGGACCGATGCCCGGGCGGCGGGCGTGCGGCTGCACGTACTGGTTGACGAGCGGGATGGCCGGCTGGATGGCGAACGCCTGCGTGCAGCGGTGCCGCAGTGGCGTGAGGCGAGCGTGTGGTTCTGCGGCCCGGCCGCCTTTGGCCAGGCAGTGCGCAAGGATCTGTTGGCCAACGGGCTGCCGGCGCGGCAGTTTCATCAGGAATTGTTCCAGATGCGGTGAGGCGGGCGACGTCCGCCCACGCCAGAGCACACCTGTCAGGCAGCGGCCTGCGAGTCCTGGTCCAGGAGACGCAGAAGGCAACCCTGCCACGCTTGGTCGAGGGCGAGCGTGGCGGCGTCGCGCTGCCATGCAAGGTACGTCACGGTTCCGGCCTTGCCAGCAACGCGCCGGCAATGAGAGCCAAACACAATCCGCGCCTTTGCCCTGATGCGCCCGGGGGCGGGCGCCGCGTGCCGTGATCCATTGCCTGCTGGTCGACGATGACCTTGAAATTCGCCTGGCCGTGCAGGCCTACCTGGAACGCTACGGCATGGCCGTGCGCACGGCCGAGGACGGGGCTGGGATGCGCCGCGCGCTGGCCGAGGCGCGCTTCGACGTGGTGCTGCTCGACGTGATGCTGCCCGGCGAGGACGGGCTGGAGCTGTGCCGCCAGGTCGTGCGCGACCCGGGCCTGCCCGTGATCATGCTCACCGCCCAGGGCGACCCGGTCAGCCGCGTGCTCGGCCTGGAGCTGGGCGCCGACGACTACGTCGGCAAGCCCTTCGAGCCGCGCGAGCTCGTGGCGCGCATCCACGCCGTGCTGCGCCGCAGCCGGCGCGAGAGTGGCGGCGGCGCGCCGGCCGCCGAGGCCGCGGGCACACTGGCCTTCGACGGCTGGCGCTTCGACCGGCTGCGCCGCGAGCTGCTGTCGCCGCAGGGCGTGGTGGTGGCGCTGTCGGCGGCGGAGTTCCGGCTGCTGTCGGCCTTCACGGCGCATGCGGGGCGGGTGCTCACGCGCGAGCAGCTCATCGAGCTCACCCGCGTGCCCGGCGTGGAGGCCAACGCGCGCAGCGTCGACCTGGGCGTGTCGCGCCTGCGCCAGAAGCTGGGCGACACGCCGCCGGAGCCGCGGCTCATCCGCACCGTGCGCGGCGAGGGCTACCTCTTCGACACGCAGGTGCAACCGTGAAGCGCTGGCTGCACGACTCGCTGTTCAAGCGTCTCTTCGTGCTGATGTGGGCCGCGCTGGTGCTCAGCCACCTCGCGGCCTTCGCGGCGGTGATGCTGTGGCAGAGGCCGCCACTGCCGGCGACCATGCCGCCGCGCGCGCTGCCGCTGCCCACCTTGCCCTCGCTGCCGCCCACGCCGGGCGTGCCGGACACGGAACTGATGCGGCCGGTGCCCGCACCCGACGCGGACGAAGCGGATGACGCGGACCTGCCCCCGCTGCCACGCCCGCGCGCCGACGGCCTGCCCACGCCGGCGCTGCTGCTGGACTACGGCGTGCGGCTGCTCGTCATCGCGCTGGCGGCCTGGTGGGGCGCGCGCTGGGTCACGGCGCCGATGCGGCGCCTGGCCGACGCCGCCCGGCAGCTGGGCCCGGCCCTGCGCGAAGACGGCTCCGTGCCCGCGCTGGACGAGACCGGCGGCACGGCCGAGGTGCGCGAGGCGGCGCAGGTCTTCAACGCCATGGCGCGGCAGCTGCAGCAGCAGTTCCGCGCCCGCACCCTCCTCATGGCGGCGGTGTCGCACGACGTGCGCACGCCGCTGACGCGGCTGCGGTTGCGGCTGGAGCGGCTGGAAGAGGACGTGCCCCTGGCGCGGCGCTGCATCGCCGACGTGCGGGAGATCGACGCGCTGGTGGAGTCGGCGCTGGAGCTGGTGCGCAGCGAGCAGGCCCAGGAGCCGCTGCGTGCCACCGACCTGCTGGCATTGGCAATGGCCGTGGCCGACGACCGCGCCGAGCAGGGCGGCGCCGTGCGCTGCGAGGGCGAAGGCGCTACCGCTCGGGTGCAGCCCGCGGCGTTGCGCCGGGTCCTCGACAACCTGCTCGACAACGCGCTGCGCCACGGCACGCAGGTTCTGCTTTCGCTGCGGACCGAGCCCGGCTGGGTATGCCTGAGCGTGGACGACGACGGCCCGGGCATCCCCGAGGAGCGGCTGCAGGCGGCGCTGGACCCCTTCGTGCAGCTGGGCGCCGACCCGCGCCGCCACCACCGCGCCGGGCTCGGACTGGGCCTCTACATCGCGCACGACCTGGTGCGGCGCCAGGGTGGCCAGCTGACGCTGGTGAACCGCGCTGGCCGCGGGCTGCGCGCCGAGGTGCGGCTGCCGGCGGCCTGAGAGCCGACACCGATCTCCAGCTCCGGCGCTCGTGTATCGGCGCCGACACACGCAGGCAATGCGGCGCACACGCAGGTTTTTCAGAATGCCTTCCGAGGCTGCACGACGGGGACGGCGGCCAGGTTTACCGCAGGAAGGAAGCGACCATGAGCATCGGAGCGATCAGCAGCGGCAGCGCCGGCAGCGCCGCCTGGGGCAGCGTGCAGCAGCGCCGCCAGCCGCCTACCAAGGAGGAGCTGCTGCAGCGTGCGGACACCGACGGCAGCGGCGGCGTGGACGCCACCGAGCTGCAGAAGCTGCTGGCGCATCGCCCTGGCGCCACGAGCGGCACCACCAGCACCGGCAGCAGCACAAGCACCAGCACCAGCACCGTGGACTTCGCGTCGCTGGACGGCGACACCAACGGCAGTCTCGACGCCACCGAGCTCGACGCGGCCGTGAAGTCTCTCATGCCCAAGCCTGGCTCCACGCTCGAATTCGCCCAGCAGCGCGGCACGGACGGCGGCCCGCAAAGCGGCGGCATGCCGCCCCCGCCGCCCGAAGAAGGCGCCGACGGCAGCACCAGCGCCGGCAGCAGCACCGGCACCACCACTACCACCTACGACCCGCTCGACACCAACCGCGACGGCGTCGTCTCGGCCCAAGAACAGGCCGCCGGCGAGCTGCAGGACATGGTGCAGGACCTGCTCAAGGCGGTCGATGGCAACGGCGACGGTACGCTTGACGGCACCGAGCTGTCCTCGCTGAAGGACGCGATGAGCCAGGCGCTGCAGTCGGCGGCGGGCACGTCCTCGTCCACGCCCGCCGCTGTCGCCGCCTCGTCTTCATCCTCGTCGTCGACCTCCGCCGGCAGCCAGGACGGTGCGCTCGAAGAGCAGGCCGCCAAGCTCGTGAACTGGATGCTGCACCAGTACGCCAGCGCCGGTGCCGCAGGGGCGCAAGCCGCTTCGGGCTCGCAACTCAACGTCAGCGCCTGAGGCGGCGCGGTCGCCACGCTTTACAGCCCGCATGCCGCGGGGCGGATGTCCACTCCCCTCCCTCATCCCCACCCGTCTCCCGGCGTACCGCGCATGCGGGTCCTTTTCTTCACACGCCCGTGAACCCGGCCTTCAGGGAGCCCGTGCCCATGGCCTTGCCTCGCCCCCATACCGTCCCGCAGCCTGCTCCCGTGCCGGACGATGTGCTCGACGAGATCGCGCACCGCGCGAAGGAGAACTGGCCCGACGACACGGCGCAGCAGCGCCGCGCCATGCGGTGCGAGGCTGCCGGCTGGCTGCGGCTGCAGTCCCTGGATTTCGGCCCGCAATGGCCCCTGAGTAGCGCCTTCATCGCCTCGGCGCGGCGCAGCTTCGACGCGTGGCACGAGGTGGCGCTGTGCGTGGAGATGGAGCTGCAGGCGCTGCGCCGTTTGCAGCGCCTGTCCTATCCCGGCATCGGCGCGGGCATCGTCGCGGCCTGGAAACGCCAGGCGCGCGAAGCCGGCGAGGAGTTCCACGCCGGGCAGCTCGAATGGATCGAGCGGCAGGCGCGGAAATACCAGCGCCTGCTCGATGCGGGCCGGACCGCGCGTGTCAGCGCATCCTGCGGTTGACTCCCGCGGCCGAGGTCGTTGACGTGGTCGCCGGGGACGATGTGGATACGGTGCTGGCCACGACGGTGGCGGAAGCCGTCACGGCGGCGTCCACGGCCATGTTGGCGTCCAGCAGGCCGGTGCCGCATTGGCTGCACGCGGCCGGGAAAGGCCGTACCGACGCCTTCAGGCGCGCTTCAACCTCGTCAGGCGTCAGGCTCGGGTTGCGCGAGAGCATCAGCGCCGCCACACCGGCCACGTGCGGCGTGGCCATGGAGGTACCCATGTAAGCGGCGTAGCTGTCGGCACCCGGCGTGGTGGTGCCGGCGTTCAGCGTGGACAGGATGCCCGCGCCGCTGTCGCCGCCGGGTGCGGCCAGGTCCACGACGGCGCCGTAGTTGGAGTACGACGCCTTGCCGCCGCTGCGGTTCACCGCCGCCACCGTCACCACCCCCGTGCAGTTGGCCGGCACGGAGCCGGTGGCATTGGTGTTGGCGTTGCCCGCGGCCACGACCACGACCGCGCCCCTGGCGCGTGCGGCGTTGATGGCGTTCTGGTAGGTGACACCGCAACTGCCGCTGCCGCCCAGCGACAGGTTGAGCACCCGGGCCGGATTCGCATTGGCCGGCACGCCCGCGACGCTTCCGCCCGCGGCCCAGACCATGGCGTCTGCGATGTCGGAGGTGTAGCCGCCGCAGCGCCCCAGCGCGCGCACCGGCAAGACCTTGGCGCCGAAGGCCACGCCGGCCACGCCCACGGCGTTGCCGGTGACGGCCGCAATGGTGCCTGCCACGTGCGTGCCGTGCCAGCTGCTGCTGGCGGCCGAGCCGCTGTAGCACAGCCCGGCGGTGGTCCAGTCGCCAGGATCGGCGGGGTCCGCGTCGCGCCCGCCGCCGTCGTTGGCCGTGGTGGTGTTGGTGACGAAGTCGTAGCCCGCCAGCAGGTTGGCCTTGAGGTCGGCATGCGGGCGCACGCCGGTGTCGATGACGGCCACGACCACGCCGGCGCCGGTGGACTTGTCCCAGGCGGTGGGCAGGTTCATGCCGGCAGTGGTTTCGAACAGGTCCCACTGCTGGGCATAGCGGCTGTCGGTAGGCGTGTACTGCGGCCGCATGATCAGGTCGGGCTCGGCATATTCCACGTCGGCGTCGCCGTTGCGCAGCGTCTGCGCCATCTGCTCCAGCGTGGTCAGCGGCACCGGCCGATCCAGCTTGAAGACATGGGCGCCGTTGGCCGTGGCGCGCAGGTGCTGCACCTGGACGCCATAGGGCTGCACGGCGGCGCGGGCACGAGCCTGGGCCGCCGTCGAGGGCGTGCTGGCGCCGGCGGCGCTGTGGTAGCGCACGATCAGGCGGTCGCTGGCCGGCTCGCTGGCCGAGGCCTGCGCTGCTGAGCCGTCGGCGCGCTGGAAGGCCGCGACCGGCAGGGACTGCAGCGCCAGAAGCGTTGCTGCGGCAACGGCCAGCCGCATGGCCGCAGGACGGCTGGCGGGTGCCTGGCGGTGACGCCGTGATGATGTCGATGGCATGGAACTCCCTTCGCGATGATGGTTTGATCCCGCTGCCGGCTTGCCCGGCAACGGGCGCGCAGGAGTCTGGTGCGCGACGGTTGAGCGCGTATTGCCCGGCCATGTCACGGTTGACACAGGCCGGGCCGGTAGGGCTCAAGGCGTCGTCACCGGCGGCAACTGCGGCCCGGCTCCGGCCGGCACCAGCGGCAGCGCGCCGGGCTGCGCCTCGTCCTGCGCGGCGCGCATGCCCTCGTAGCGCGCGCGTGACAGCGCCGTGGCCTGGGCCTGCGTCTTCATGACCACCGGGCGCAGGAACACCATCAGGTTCGTCTTCTTGCGCGACTGCGTGTCGGTGCGGAACAGCGCGCCGATGCCCGGCAGGCTGCCGAGGAACGGCACCTGTGAGCGCGATTCGCTGCTGCTGTCCTCGATCAGTCCGCCCAGCACCAGCAGCGCGCCGTCGTCCACCACCACGGTGGACTCGATCGAGCGTTTGCTGGTGGAAGGCCCGGCGTTGGTCGTGCCGGCTGCGGTGGTGGAGAGCACCGCCGACGACTCCTGGAAGATCGTCATGCGCACCGTGTCGCCGTCGCCCACCTGCGGGCGCACGCGCAGCGTCAGGCCCACGTCCTTGCGCTCCACGGTTTGGAACGGCGAGGTGGTGCTCGAGGAGGTGCTGGTGGTGTAGCTGCCAGTGATGAAGGGCACGTTCTGCCCGACCACGATTCTTGCCTCCTCGTTGTCGAGCGTGACCAGGTTGGGCGTGGACAGCACGTTGGCGCCGGTGCGCGTCTGCAGCGCGCGCGCCAGCGCGCCCAGCGTGTACGTGCCGGCGATCTTCTGCACCACGCCCATGTTCAGGCCGTTGAGGCTGGAGAGGTCCGACGACGCCAGGGCCGAGGAGCCCTGCGCCGCCGTCACGCTCAGGCCCAGGATGTTGGCCAGACCGCTGCCGAAGCTGGTACCCGCGACTAGCGCCGTGTCGCCCGTCGAGTTGACTGCGCCCTGCCACTGCACGCCCAGCTCGGCGGCCTTGTCGGCGTCGATCTCCACGATCAGCGCTTCCACGTAGATCTGGCTGCGCCGCGCGTCGAGCCGGTCGATGACTTCCCTGACCTGCCGGAACAGCGGCTCCGGCGCGGTCACGACCAGTGAGTTCGTGGCCGGGTCGGCCTGGATGAAGCCGCCGGTCGAAGGCTGCTGCGAGGCCGCCACCGGCGTGGTGGCGGCGGTGGAGTTGCTGCCCGTGGCGCTGGCGCTGCTGGTACTGGTGGTGCTGCCCGTGCCGAGGCCGGAGGCCGTGGCGCCGGACGTGGTCAGGCCCGCCGCCGCGGTGCCGGCCGAGCTGGAAGACGAGCCGCCGCCCGAGGCCGCGGCGCCGGCACTGAAGGCTGCGCGCAGCACGGTGGCCAGCCGGGCGGCGTCGGCGTTGCGCAACGACACGACGTGGATGGCGCCGGCCGGTCCCTGCGCCGGGGCCTCATCGAGCTGCGCCACCAGCTCGCGCACCGCCTGCACCCGCGCCGGGCTGCCGCCGCGCACCACCAGCGCGTTGAGCCGGGCATCGGCAGCGATGGACAGCGCGGCCACTGGCGCCGCTGCGGCCCCTGCCGCCCCCGCGGCCGTGCTGGTGCTTGTGTCCGACAGGCGCTGCACCGTGGCCAGCAGGTCGCTGGCCACGGTGTGTTTCAGGCGCAGCACCTGCACCGTGCCGGCCGCGGGCACGTCCAGCGCAGCCACCAGCCGCGCCAGGCGCTGCAGGTTGTCGGCGTAGTCGGTGATGACCAGCGTGTTGTTGCCGGCATTGGCGTTGATGGTGTTGTTGGCGCTGATGAGCGGGCGCAGCACCGGCACCAGGTTGGCGGCGAGCTCGTGTTCCAGGCGGAACACCTGTGTCAGCACTTCGCCGCCGCGCGCCGCGGCCGGCACGGCACCGGCGCCGACCTGCACGCGCCCGGCCTGCAGCTTGGCGTCGGCCTCGGGCACGACCTTGAGCAGCCCGGCCGAGTCCACCACCGCGAAGCCCAGGCCCCGCAACGCCGCGAGGTAGCGAGCCCAGGCCTGCGCCGGCGTGGACGGCCCGTCGCCGCCGAGCGTGAGCTTGCCCTTGACGCGCGGGTCCACCACGATCGGGCGGCCCAGCATCGCCGCCATGGCCCGGGTCACGGCGGCCACGTCGGCCTCGCTGAAGTCCACCGAAACCACGTCCGCCCGCGCGGGCGCCGCGGCGCGTGGGGCTGCCGCACCCGTGCGCTCGCGCGCGTCGGCGCGGGCGGCCGGCACGGCGCCGGCCCACGCCGCGGCCAGGGCCAGGGCGAGGGCCCGCGGCAGCATCGTGGAGGTTGCCCGGGCAACGGTGGGCCGCGCCGTGCCCGGCATGAAGGGAAAAACCGAACTGCGAAACATGGGCACGATTGTTCGCGCCCGGTGCTGCGCGGTTGTTGAGGCGGCTTGTCAGCGCCGACACATCGGGCCCTTTGCGCTTCACACAGCTTGACGCGGCGGACGCACGGCGTTGATGCACTGCCGCGACCATGCCGGCCTTCCATCCGGTTCGCCCTCCATAGAGCAATGAAGACGTCCACCCGGCATGCGCTGCATGTCACCCTGATTGCCTTGTCGTGCTTCACGGCGGCCGCAGCCGACGCGCGCGCGCATGGACCGGCGGATGCCGTCGCCGCCGTCGCTGCCGAGCCCGCTGTACCTGCCGCTGTCGAGGTGCCGCTGTCGCGCCTGGGCTGGTGGAGGGGCTTCGGCGACGCCGAGTTCGACCAGCTGGTGGCGCAGGTTCTGCGCGCGGCAAGACCCGGCGACGAGGCCGCGCCGCGCGCGGGGCAGCTCGTGCTGGTGCTCCTCGGCGCGCGCGAGTACGCCGTGCATGCGGCGCTGGCCAGCGAGCGGCTGGCCGTGCTGCAGTCACAGCGCCACGCGCTTGCGGCCACCGCGCCGACGCGCGAGGCGGCGCGGTCGCTGGCGCTGCTCGACGAGGAGGTGGAACGCATGCGCACCGGGTTGCGGCAGCACCTGCAACTGCGCGACGCGTGGTTGGCTGCGTGGTCGGTGCTGTCCGGCGCACCGGCCGCGGCGCAGCGGGTGTCGCTGCACCCGACCCTGGAACCGGCACCCGTGCCGCTGTTCGAGGCCCGCGCGCCGCAGCAGCCGCCGTCCTGGGCCCCGCAAGGCGAGGCGGTGCCGCTGCGCCTGGCCGAGCTGCGGCAGGCGCAGGACGAACTCGACGGCGCGCAGGCGCAATTGCAGCGCCGCGAGCGCAACTTCCACGCCTGGCGTGCGCAGGCCACCGCACAGGGCAGCGACCCCAGCGCCGAGGCCGCGCTGCTGGCGCGCTACGGCGAGGTGCTGATGCAACTGGACCGGGTGGTGTCGGCGCGCGGCCGGCTGGCGCTGGCCTGGGTGCAGTTCCACGAGGCGCTGGGCGCCGAGTGAGGTCCGGTCGCCCGGATGCCTTCCAGACAAACGACGAACACATCAACACAACGACACACTGACGAGGGATAGAAGCGTGCAACGCAGAACCATTATCAAGGGATCGCTGGCCCTGGCCGCCGGCTGGGCACTGGCCGGCTGCGGCGGCGGCGATGATGACGACGCCACCGTGCGGCTGCTCAACCTTGCCAGCAGCTACGGCGCGCTGGACCTGTACGCCGACGACGGCGAAACGCTCTCCAGCGTGAGCGCCGACAGCGTCAGCGCCGACGCGAGCCTCTCCGCGGACAGCCACGAGTTCAAGTTGAAGCGCGCGGGCAGCGGTACCGCGTCCGTGACGACCACCCTGACGCTGGCGTCGGGCACGCCCTACACGCTGGTGGCCTACGCCACCGCCGACGCGCTCAAGACCCGGCTGCTGCAGGAGGACGAGGACGCCCCGTCCTCCGGCACGGCCAAGCTGCGCGTGGTGAACCTCGGCACCGCGGCCGGCACGCTGGACGTCTACCTCACCGACACCGACACCGCGCTGAGCGAACTGGCGCCGAACTTCAGCGCCGTGGCCGGCGACGGCGCCAGCGCCTACAACGAGATCAGCAGCGGCAACTATCGGCTGCGCGTCACCGGCACGGGCGACGCCACCGACCTGCGCCTGGACATCGCCGCGCTGGCGCTGGGCTCCGGCACGGTCGTGACGCTGCTGCTCACGCCGGGCAGCGGCGGCGTGCTGGTGCACGGCCACGCGCTGGTGCAGCGCGGCGCGCTGACCGTGGCGCGCAACACCCAGGCGCGCGTGCGCGTGGTGGCCGGCACGCCTGCCGGCAGCGCGGTGTCGGTGGAAGTGGCCGGCACGGCGGTGGCCAGCGGTCTGCGCGCGCTGGCCGTGGGCGCCTACAAGCTGGTGGACGCCGGCAGCATGACGCCCGCGGTGACGGTGGACGGCGCGGCGGTAAGCATGTCTGCGTTGACGCTGGCCGCCGGCTCGGACGTGACGCTGGCCGTGCTGGGCGAGGCCGGCGCGGCCACCTGCCGGGCCATCACCGACGACAACCGGCCCTCGGGCACCAGCACCAACGCGCGGCTGCGCCTGCTGCACGGCGTGGTCGGGCTGGGCACGACGCTGTCGTTGAGCGCCGACTACGGCGCCGTGGCCAGCGAGGTGGCCTACGGCACGGCCTCCGCGCCGACGGGCCTGGTGGCGGGCGATGACATCCGGCTGGAAGTCACGTCCTCGGCCTCGTCCGCCGCGCTGTACCTGGCGACCGACGTGACGCTGGCCGCCGGCCACGTCTACACGGTCTTCCTGCTCGGCCCCGCCACCTCGCCCACCGGCGTGCTGCGGCGCGACCGGTAAGCGCCGGGCGAGGAGCGACGATGAAAGCCCTAGGAAAACAGTTGAACCGGCTGCTGAGCCGGCTGCTGCCGGCGGTGCTGGCCCTGTCAACGCTGGCCTCGGTCGGCGGCTGCGGCGGCGGCGAGCGTGCCGAGCCCTTCGTGCCGACGCGCATCTATGCCTTTGGCGACGAGCTCAGCTTGCTGCAGAGCGACGGGCGCAAATACGGCGTCAACTACTGGGACAGCAGCGCCGGCGCGCTGGACTGCGCCACGTACCCGCTGTGGATCCAGACACTGGCCAGCCACTACGGCATGGCCTTCGAGCAGTGTCCGGGCAGCTACGCCACCTTCAACGCCGTCACGCGCGCCACCGTGGGTGCCACGGTGGCCGGCCTGGAGCAGCAGGTTTCGAGCTACCTCCTCAACGACCAGCCCACTTCGACGCACTTGGTCACCATGCTCGTTGGCAGCCACGACGTGCTGGCGGCCTACCAGGCCTGGCTGGACGGCGCGCGCGGCACCGACGCGGCCAACGCCGCGCAGGCCGCGGTGAAGGTTGCCGCCGAGAACCTGGCGCTGCAAGTAAACCGCGTGGTGCAGGCGGGGGCGCCGGTGCTCATCGGCTTCGTGCCGGACCTGGGCTACTCGCCCTACGCGCAGGCGCAGGAAGCGGCCTATGCCGGCGAGGGCCGCGCCGCGATGCTGTCCACGCTCACCACCGTCTTCAACAACGCGCTGCAGAGCAGTGGTCAGGGTGAGAATTCCAGCAAGGGCCTGGCGTACTACGGCCTGGGCGGCACGGACTACGGGCTGATCCTGGACGGCTCCTCGTGGGTAACGTCGGTGGCCACGGGCTCCAGCGCCGACAGCTACAACGCCACGCCGCTATGCCTGAATACCGCGCGTCTGCCCGACTGCACCTCGCTCACGCTGGCCTCCGGCGCCGACGTGGACAACTGGGTCTGGGCTGATGGCACGCGGCCCGGCGTGGCCTACCAGGCCAAGATGGGCTCGCGCGCGGTGACGCAGGCAACGAATCTGCCGTTCTAGCTGCACACAGGCCTCGAGCGCTCATGAAGCGTTTCGTCGCAAGGGCCGCCGGCATCCTGTCTGGCGTTGCTCAGGCATGGGCATGCCGCAAGGCCTGCACGAACGTCGTGGACAGCCGAGACGGCTGCGGGGAGCGGCGCTGGATCGCCACGAACTGCAGCTCGTACATGCACTCCGGATGCGCCACACGCTCGATCAGCCCCGTGCGCACGAAGCCTTCAGCGTAGTGGTCGGGCAGGAAGCCGACGTAGCAGCCTGAGAGGATCAGCGTGAGGATGGCCTCCTGGTCGCTGACGGCCGCCTGCCGCCGCAGCCGGAAGCGGTGCGTGGCTTCCATGTTGGGCGAGTGAAAGGCCAGGCCCACGTAGTCGTAGTCCTGCAGATCCTTCCACGTGAGGTCCTGGTGGCTCATGCCGAACAGCGGGTGCTGCCGGCCGCAGTAGAGGTACATCTTCTCCCCGAACAGCTCGATGTACTCCAGGCTCTCCGAGCGGCGGTGGTCCGGCACGATGCCCACCTGCAGCCGCCCGTCGATGACGCCGGACTCGATCTCGTTGAGGGTGCTGACCTTGACGTCCAGAAGCGCCTCGGGCGCTGCGCGCTTGAAATCCCGGATGGCTTGCCCGATGCGGGCCTGCGGGTTGGTGACGGTCTTGTCGAACAGGCCGATGGAGAGCGTCCCCACCAGCTCGGCATGCAGATCCCGCACGTCGGTTCGGAACGCGTCCATGGCTTCCAGCAGCCGCAGTGCACCGTCGTACACGCGCTGCCCGTCAGCCGTGAGCGCGAAGCCAGCCCGGCCACGCCGGCACAGGACGAGACCCAGCCGCTCCTCCAGGTCCTTGACATGGCGGCTGACGGTGGAAAGCCCGATGTTGAGCTCCAGCTCGGCAGCACCCAGGCCGCCGCACTCGACCACCGTCTTGAAGATGCGCAGCAGCCGGATCTCGGTGTCGCTGACCTGGCCGAGCAAAGCCTTCTTGACCATTTGGTTTCAATCCAGTGCAAGCAAACTGCGAAACGTGACAGTTTATTGGAGTGGGGTGGCTGCCCAGAATGGCCGCCAACCCAACACCACGGCGGCCTCACCATGGACCTCAGCGACCTGTCCCGCTCCGCACTGCTTCCCACCGAAGCGCAGCTCAATGCCCACTGGATGCCCTTCAGCGGCAACCGCCAGTTCAAGAAGGACCCGCGCATCCTGGTCGAGGCCAAGGGCTGCTACTACCAGGACGCCCAGGGCCGCCAGATCTTCGACGGCCTCTCCGGCCTGTGGACCTGCGGCCTGGGACACGGCCGCACCGAGATCGTAGAAACGGTGTCGCGCCAGGTCGCCAAGCTGGACTACGCGCCGCCGTTCCAGTTCGGCCAGCCGCTGGCCTTCGAGCTGGCCGAGCGCATCACCTCGCTGATGCCCGAAGGGCTGGACCATGTCTTCTTCGTCGGTTCCGGCTCCGAGGCCGCCGACACCTCGCTGAAGATGGCGCGCGCCTACTGGCGCCTCAAGGGCCAGGCGTCGAAGACGCGTTTCATCGGCCGTGCCAAGGGCTACCACGGCGTGAACTTCGGCGGCATCAGCGTCGGCGGCATCGTCGGCAACCGCAAGCTCTACGGCGAAGGACTGCAGTCGGACCACCTGCCGCACACGATGCTGCCGGAGAACGCCTTCAGCCGCGGCATGCCCAAGAACGGCCGCGAGCTGGCCGACAAGTTGCTGGAGCTGATCACGCTGCACGATGCCTCCAACATCGCCGCGGTGATCGTCGAGCCGTTCTCCGGCTCGGCCGGCGTGATCGTGCCGCCGGAAGGCTACCTGCAGCGCCTGCGCGAGATCTGCACCGCGCACAACATCCTGCTGATCTTCGACGAGGTCATCACCGGCTTCGGCCGCGCCGGCGCCTGGACGGGCTCGGAAGCGTTCGGCGTGACGCCGGACATCCTCAACTTCGCCAAGCAGGTGACCAACGGCGTCATCCCGATGGGCGGCGTGGTGGCCAAGGGCGAGATCTACCAGGCGTTCATGGACGCCGCCGGTGCCGAGTACAACATCGAGTTCCCGCACGGCTACACCTACTCGGCGCACCCGGTGGCCTGCGCCGCCGCGCTGGCCACGCTCGACGTGCTGCAGCAGGAGGACATGCCGGGCCGGGTGCGCAGCCTCGCTCCCTACTTCGAGGCGGCGGTGCACAGCCTGCGCGGCTCGAAGCACGTGGTCGACATCCGCAACTACGGCCTCGCCGCCGGCCTGACCATCGCCTCAATGCCGGGCGAGCCCACGCGCCGCCCCTTCGAGATCGCGATGCGCTGCTGGGAAAAGGGCTTCTACGTGCGCTTTGGCGGCGACACGATCCAGCTCGCCCCGCCCTTCATCGCGGGCACCCCGCAGATCGACGCGCTGGTCGGGGTGCTCTCCGACGCGCTTTCGCAGCAGCCCTGAGCGGCGGCCTTCTTCACCGACCCATTTCCCGATTCATCTGCGACCGCAAGCCGCATCGGCGGCCGGTCGCCTCCAGGAGATACACGCCATGACCATCGTTGGACACTTCATCAACGGCCAGCACGTGGCCGACGACCAGCGCACGCAGGAAGTCTTTGACCCGGCGCTGGGCACCGCGACCAAGCGCGTGGCGCTGGCTTCGGCCGCGACGGTGACGGCCGCCATCGCGTCCGCCGAGGCCGCCTTCCCGGCCTGGCGCCAGACGCCGCCGGCCAAGCGCGCGCGCATCATGTTCCGCTACAAGCAGCTGCTCGAGGACAACGCCGAGCGGCTGTGCGCGCTGATCACGGCCGAGCATGGCAAGGTGCTCAGCGACGCCATGGGCGAGCTGCAGCGCGGCATCGAGAACGTCGAGTACGCCTGCTACGCGCCGGAGCTGCTCAAGGGTGAGCACAGCAAGAACGTCGGCCCGGCCATCGACTCCTGGAGCGAGTTCCAGCCGCTGGGCGTGGTGGCGGGCATCACGCCCTTCAACTTCCCCGCCATGGTGCCGCTGTGGATGTGGCCGCTGGCCGTGGTGTGCGGCAACACTTTCATCCTCAAGCCCTCGGAGAAGACGCCGTCGTCCACGCTGCTGCTGGCCGAGCTGGCGCTGCAGGCAGGCCTGCCGCCGGGCGTGCTCAACGTCGTCAACGGCGACAAGGAAGCCGTTGATACCCTGCTCGACAGCCCCGTCGTGCAGGCGGTGAGCTTCGTCGGCTCGACGCCGATTGCCGAGTCGATCTACACCCGTGGCTGCGCCGCCGGCAAGCGCGTGCAGGCCCTGGGCGGCGCCAAGAACCACGCGGTGGTCATGCCCGACGCCGACCTCGACAACGCCGTCTCCGCGCTGATGGGCGCAGCCTACGGCTCCTGCGGCGAGCGTTGCATGGCCATTCCCGTGGTGGTGGCTGTGGGCGATGCCGCGGGCGACGCGCTGGCGCAGCGCCTGACGGCCGAGCTGTCGCGCATGAAGGTCGGCCCGGGCACGGTGGCCGGCAACGACATGGGGCCGCTGGTGACCGGCGCGCACTGGGAGAAGGTGCGCGGCTACGTGGACGCTGGCGTGGGCGAGGGCGCCACGCTGGTGGTGGACGGTCGCAACGTGCAGGTGGCCGGTGGCGCCGAGGGCTTCTTCCTGGGCGGCTGCCTGTTCGACCGCGTCACGCCCGAGATGAGCATCTACCGCGACGAGATCTTCGGCCCGGTGCTGTGCATCGTGCGCGTGCAGTCGCTCGACGAGGCCATCGCGCTGATCGACGCGCACGAGTACGGCAACGGGACCTGCATCTTCACCCGCGACGGCGAGGCGGCGCGGTACTTCACCGACCGCATCAAGGTCGGCATGGTGGGCGTGAACGTGCCGCTGCCCGTGCCGGTGGCCTTTCACAGCTTCGGCGGCTGGAAGCGCTCGCTCTTCGGCGACCTGGGTGCCTACGGGCCGGACGGCGTGCGCTTCTACACGCGGCGCAAGACCATCACGCAGCGCTGGCCGTCGTCGGGCGTGCGCGAGCAGGCCGTCTTCACTTTCCCCAGCAACCAGTGAGATGGCGGCCTCCTTGCGCTCCGCGGCGGTCCTGACCATCGATCTCGACGCCATCGTCGCGAACTGGCTGGAGCTGGCCCGGCGCGTGGCGCCGGGGGCCTGCGCCGCCGTGGTCAAGGCCGACGCCTACGGCCTGGGCGCGGCCCAGGTGGCCGCGGCCCTTTACCGGGCCGGATGCCGCTTCTTCTTCGTGGCGTTGATGGAGGAGGGCATCGCGCTGCGCCCGGTGCTGCCGGCCGACGCCGTCATCCACGTGCTGCACGGCCCGCTGCCCGGCACCGAGCTCGACTGCGTCGAGCATGGGTTGATTCCCGTGCTCAATGCGCCGGACCAGGTCCAGCGCTACCGCGCGCTGGCGCAGCGCCTGGACCGCGTGCTGCCCGCGGCGCTGCAGTTCGACACCGGCATGGCCCGGATGGGGCTGCAGGAACGCGAGCTGGAGCAGCTCGCCGCGCAACGGGACGGATGGCAGGGCATCGACGTGCGCCTGGCCATGAGCCACCTGGTCAGCGCGGAGGAGCCCGACAACCCGCTCAATGCCTTGCAGCTGCAGCGCTTCGAGCGGCTGCGCGCACTGCTGCCCGCCTGCCCGGCCAGCCTGGCCAACTCGTCGGGCATCTTCCTGGGCGGGGCGTACCACTTCAATCTCGCCCGGCCAGGTGCGGCGCTGTACGGGGTGGCCCCAGTCCCGGGCCGGGCCCATCCCCTTCGCAGCGTGATCCGGCTGCAAGCCCGGCTGCTGCAAGTGCGCGACGTGGGCGAAGGCGAGGGCGTCGGCTACAACCATACGTGGCAGGCAGCACGACCCAGCCGCATCGCCACCGTGTCCGTCGGCTATGCCGACGGCTACCTGCGCAGCCTGAGCAACCGCGCCACGCTGCGATTCCGGGGCCACGACCTGCCCCTCGTCGGCCGCGTGTCCATGGACACCGTCACCGTCGACGTCTCGCGCGTGCCGGCCAACGCGCTGCAGCCCGGGACCTTCTTCGATCTCATCGACGAAGTCCAGGACATCAACGCGCTGGCCGCCCAGGCGGGCACCAACGCCTACGAGATCCTGACCCAGCTTGGCCATCGCTACGAGCGCCGCCACCTCGGCAGCAGTGCCGGCAACCTCGCCTGAACGACCAGCATGAAAGTCCTCATCCTTGGCAGCGGTGTCATCGGCACCTCGACGGCCTACTACCTCGCCCGCGCCGGCCACGACGTGACGGTCCTGGACCGCCGCGACGCGGCGGCGATGGAGACCAGCTTCGGCAATGCCGGCCAAGTGTCGCCCGGCTACGCCTCGCCCTGGGCCGCGCCCGGCGTTCCGCTCAAGGCCTTGAAGTGGATGCTGCAGGCGCACGCGCCGCTGGCCATCGGCCTGGACGGCTCGTGGGCCCAGCTGCGCTGGATGGCACAGATGCTGCGCAACTGCAGCGCCGACCGTTATGCCGTTAACAAGGCGCGCATGGTGCGGCTGGCTGAGTACAGCCGCGACTGCCTGCAGCAGCTGCGCAATGACACCGGTATCGCCTACGAGGGTCGCCAGGGCGGCACGCTGCAGGTGTTCCGCACGCAGGCGCAGCTCGACGGCGTGGCCAAGGACGTCGCGGTGCTGCGCGAGGCCGGCGTGCCCTTCGAGATGCTGAGCGCTGCCGAGCTGGCGCGGGCGGAACCGGCGCTGGCCGCCTCATCGCACCTGCTCACCGGCGGCCTGCGCCTGCCCAACGACGAGACGGGCGACTGCCACATCTTCACAACGCGCATGGCCGCGCTGGCCAGCACCATGGGCGTCAAGTTCCGCTACGGCGTGGACGTTGAAGGCCTGAAGATCGAAGGCGGCCAGGTCGCCGGCGTCTACCAGAACGGCAGGCTGCTGCGGGCGGACGCCTACGTGGTGGCCCTGGGTTCGTTCTCGACCGCGCTGCTCAAGGACGTGGTTCACATCCCGGTCTATCCGGTCAAGGGCTACTCGATCACCGTGCCGATCACGGACGCGCAGCGCGCCCCGGTATCCACAGTGCTCGACGAGACTTACAAGGTCGCGATCACGCGCTTCGATGAGCGCATCCGTGTCGGCGGCATGGCCGAGCTGCGCGGCTTCGACATGTCGCTGCGCGAGCGCCGCCGGCAGACGCTGGAGCTGTGCCTGACGGACCTGTTCCCCGGTGGCGGCGACACCGCCAAGGCCAGCTTCTGGACCGGGCTGCGTCCCATGACGCCGGATGGCACGCCGATCGTGGGTGCCACGCCGCTGCGCAACCTCTACCTCAACACCGGGCACGGCACGCTGGGCTGGACCATGGCGTGCGGGTCGGGCCGGGCGCTGGCGGACCTGATGTCAGGACGCAGGCCGGAAATCCAGATCGACGACCTGGGCGTGCAACGCTATGACGCGCCGTCTTGGGCGGCAGCGTCCGCTGGCGGATGGCGGGCTGCGCCGTCCAGCGGCCGTGCGTGACGGCCGATCCTGGTCAATGCGCTCCCGGGTCCAGTGGCCTCGGGAGCCCGATGTCACCCCAGGCAAAACGGCCGAGATGCGCCCTTGCCATGATGGCGCCGAGAGCTACGCCGCCATGCTCAGGCCCAGCTTGACGTTGTCCGTGTAGTTCTCCCGCAGAAAGTCAAAGAAGCTGTCACGGAACTGCCGGGTGTGGGCATGCGCGAGCTCGTCGGCCCGGGCCACGTCGCGCGCCCGGATGGCTTCGAGCATGTCGCCGTGCTCGTCAGTGAGCAGGTAGCCCTCGTTGGTGCGCTCCAGGTAGTCGAAGTGCAGGTGCATCATGCGCCGCCCCTGGTCCAGCAGCCGCTCGTAGAAGCCGGCCAGGTACGGGTTGCGCCCGGCGTTCGCGATGGCCATGTGGAAGTCCTTGTTGGCCGCCGACATGGTCAGGTGGTTGCCGGTCTTGATCGACGCCTCGAAGCGCTTTTGCTGGCGCGCGATGATCTTCAAGTCCTCTTCCGTGCGGCACTCGGCGGCCAGGCGCGCGTTCATGCGCTGCGCGATGTCGAGCGCGTCGATGTACTTCGGAAACGTCGCGATTTCCAGCGGCGCCACGATGGTGCTGCGGTTGGGCAGCGTCACCACCAGCTCCTCTCCCGCCAGCCGGATCAGCGCCTCGCGCACCGGCGAGCGCGACATGTCAAAGCGCTCGGCCAGCGTCGTCTCGTCGAGCAGCTGCCCGGGCTGCAGCTCCAGCGACAGGATCTCCGAGCGCAGGGCGTCGTAGACGCTCCTCCAGCCCGAGCCCTTGGCGCGCTTGCCTTCTTCTTCCTGGTTCATGGGTTTTTTTTCCTGTTTGGGGTTGCGGTGCGTTTCGACCATAGCAGCTCAATTTCCTGTCGACAACGTGTCTTTTCCTATTGCCTTGCCGACAACGTGACGACATACTGAAATTGTCGTCACAGTGCCGACACAGCGATTGAAAGTTCCCGTCGCGACCCGCGCCGCAAGAGGCGCACGGCGACGCCAGCCCGTCAAGGAGAGAGAACATGAAGTCCCCGAAACTCACCATTCGCGCCACCCGGCTTCTGGCCGCCGCGGCGCTTGGCACGGTGGCCGTGGCGGCCACGGCGCAGCAGCCCGGCCCGGGCTACTGGCAGCAGGTGCAGAAGAACGGCGTGCTGCGCTGCGGCGCGGCGGTGGCGCCGCCCTACGTCATGCGCGACCCGGCCACGGGCGAGTACAGCGGCTTCTTTGCCGACCTGTGCCGGCAGTTCGCCGACACGCTCAAGGTCAAGGCGCAGTTCGTCGACACCAACTGGGACAACCTCGTCACGGGGCTGCAGTCGGGCAAGTGGGACATGTCGATGGCCCTGAACCGCACGCCGGCACGGGCCATGGCCGTGAATTTCTCCATCCCGGCCATGCAGTACCAGATCTCGCTGGCCTACAACAAGAGCAATCCCAAGCTGGCGGGCAACCCGCGCAGCATCGCCGACATCGACAAGCCCGAAATCACCCTGGCCGTCATGTCGGGTACGGCCCAGGACAAGGCGCTGTCCGCGGCCGTCAAGAAGGCCAAGGTGCTGCGCCTGCCCAGCGCGGACGAGACGCGGCTGGCCGTCATCTCCAAGCGCGCCGACCTGGTGGTCGATGCGTCGGACACCAACCTGCTGTTCACGCAGTCCAACGCCGACTGGGCGGTGGCCTTCAACCCGGTGCCGGCCCTGGCGTCGCAAGGCGTGGCCTTCGGGCTGCCGCTGCAGCTGTCGGCCGCCGACGTGGCGGTGGTGAACATCTTCCTGGAAGAAAAGGTGGCTACCGGCGAGGTCGAGGCACTCATTCGCAAGGCATCCGACCAGGTTCTGAAGGTCGCCGCGAAGAAGTAAGCCCCTCACTTCAGGCAAACAACCGGGAACTCACATGGTCATGAATTCGATGCTCGCGGCAGCCCGCGCGCTGGCACCGCGCCAGTGGCTCACGCCCGAGGCCTCGGCCTCCGCTTCGACGTCCAAGGAGACAAGCGTGACATCTGGCTCGACACAGCCGCTCGTCAAGGTCGCTGGCCTGCACAAGAGCTACAGCCCGCAGGTCCAGGTGCTCAAGGGCCTGGACATCGAGATGAAGCCCGGTGAGCGCCTGGTCGTCATCGGGCCCAGCGGCGGGGGCAAAAGCACGCTGCTGCGCGTGATGATGGGCCTGGAGCAGATCGACAAGGGCTCTGTCACCTTCGACGGCAAGCCCTACATCTCGGCCGACGGCGGCGGCAAGACGCGCATCGACACCAATGTGCGCCGCGAGATCGGCATGGTGTTCCAGCACTACACGCTCTTTCCCCACCTCAACATCGTCCAGAACCTGATCCTGGCACCGTGCAAGGTGCGCGGCGAGTCGAAGCAGGTGGCCACCGAGCGGGCGGAGGGGCTGCTGGCGCGCTTCGGCCTGGCCGCCAAGGCCAAGGCCTACCCGAGCCAGCTTTCGGGTGGCCAGAAGCAGCGCGTGGCCATCGCGCGCGCGCTCATGCTGGAGCCCAAGCTGATGCTGTTCGACGAGGTCACGTCCGCGCTCGACCCGGAGCTGGTGGCCGAGGTGGAACAGGTGATCATGCAACTGGCCGGCCAGAGCCTGCCCATGATGATCGTGACCCACGACATGTGGTTCGCCAAGAACATCGCCTCGCGCGTGGTGTTCTGCGCCGGCGGCGTGGTGGTGGAGGACGGCCCGCCCGAGCAGGTGCTGGGCTCGCCCAAGCATGAGCGCACGCGCGAGTTCATCGACCGCGTCTTCCACATCAAGCAGTGAGGAGCCGGGCATGGACTACAGCTTCGACTTCCACGCCATCAGCCAGCACGGCGCGCCGCTGCTCAAGGGGCTGGTGACCACGGTGCAGCTCACGCTCGCGGCCAACGTCGTCGGCCTAACGCTGGGCTTCGGCATCGCGCTGCTGCTGCTGAGCCGCTGGGCCGCGCTGCGCACGCCGGCCATGCTCTTCGTCGAGTTCTTCCGCTGCACGCCGGCCATCGTGCAGGTGATCTGGATCTTCTACTGCGTGCCGATCCTCTTCGACGTGTACTTCGACGCGCTGACCATGGGCGTGCTGGCGCTGGGCCTGAACCTGGCCGCGTTCAACGCCGAGGCCTACCGGGCAGCGATCCAGACCGTGCCGCGCGAGCAGCTCGATGCCGGCATCGCGCTGGGGCTCAACCCGCTGCAGCGCATCCTGCACATCGTGCTGCCCTCGGCCGTGCGCACCTCGATTCCCGTGCTCATCACCAACGGCATCGGCACCTTCCAGCAAAGCGCGCTGGTGGCGCTGGTGGCCGTCGAGGACCTGATGTACGTCGGCAAGTCGCTCGCCACCGAGACGTACCGGCCGATCGAGACCTTCACCGTGATCGCGCTCGTCTACTTCGCCGTCTCGTTCCCCGTGTCGCAGCTGGTCGAGTACTTGCAGCGGCGCCGCGGCCCGGTGGCGCACTGAAAGGCCCAAGCCATGAACATCGATTTCTCGGTCGTGCTCGGCTTCAAGGAGGCCCTGCTGCAGGGCCTGCTGATGACGCTCAAGCTCACGCTGATCTGCATCGTCCTGGGCTGCGCCCTGGGCTTCCTCGTGGGCCTGGCGCGCGGCTCCGGCAGCCGGCTCGTGCGCGGCGCCATCAGCCTCTACGTCGAGTTCTTCCGCGGTACGCCCGTGATCGTGCAGCTGTTCTGGATCTTCTTCTGCCTGCCGCTGGTGCTGGGCGTGGAGCTGTCGAACCTGGCCTCCGCGGTGATCGCGCTGACGCTCTACATGGGCGCCATCACGAGCGAGACCTTCCGCTCCTCGCTCAAGAGCGTGGGCCGCGAGCAGTACGACGCCTGCATCGCGCTGGGCCTGCCCCGGCACACGCAGATCACCCGCGTGGTGCTGCCCCAGGCGGTGCTGCGCGCCGTGCCGACGCTGCTGTCCAACTGCGTGAGCCTGTTCAAGGAAAGCGCGCTGGTCTCGGCGGTGGGCATGGCCGACCTGATGTTCATCGGCCAGAACATCTCCAACAACACCGCGCGGCCCATCGAGGTGCTGACCGCCGTCGCGCTCCTGTACTTCGTCATTGCGTTTCCCCTGACCCGGGCCGTGACCACCGTCGAACGACGCGTGCTCGCCAAGCTCGCGGCCTGACTCAACGGCTTCGCAGCCTCAACCTTTCCTCACCCACCCCACTGGAGATCACCATGAAAATGACCGGTGTCATGCCCGCCCTCGTCACCCCCTTCGATGCCAAGGGCAAGATCGACTTCAATGCCTACGAGAAGCTGCTGACCAAGCTGCGTGCCGACGGCGTCAAGGGCTGGGTGCCTTGCGGCTCCACGGGCGAGTACAACGCCCTGACGGCCGACGAGCGCGCCGCCGTGCTGAAGTTCGTCGCCGACTTCGCCAACAAGGACGAGCTGCTGATTGCCGGCACCAACGCCGGCTCGACCTGGGAAGTCATCCAGCACACCGAGCGCGCCCGCGAGCTCGGCTACAAGACCGTGCTGCTGTCGGCACCCTTCTACGCCACGCCGGCGGTGGACGAGCTGATCCAGCACTACCAGGCGGTGCTGGACGCGGTGGACGTCGAGATCGTGCTCTACAACTACCCGCCCAAGGTCGGCGTGGAAGTGGGGCTGGACGTGCTCGACGCCTTCAAGGACGAGCCGCGCGTGATCGGCATCAAGGAGTCCAGCGGCAACCTGCTGCGCGCCATCGACATCCGCAGCCGCTACGGCGACCGCTACCAGCTCACCAACGGCTCCGACGACCAGACGCTGGACTTCTTCCTGTGGGGCGCCACGTCCTGGATCTGCGGCCCGGCCAACTGCATGGCCAAGGCCTGCGTGGACCTGGTCAACACCATCGAGCGTGGCGACTGGCTGGCCGCGCGGGACAAGATGCAGGTGATCTACGGCGCCATGTCGAGCCTGGAGAGCGGCAAGTTCGTGCAGAAGGTCAAGTACGGCTGCGAGCTTGCGGGCACGCCCGTGGGCGTGGGCCGCGCGCCGCTGCAGCCGCTGACCGACGCGGAGAAGGCTGCGTTCCGCAAGGCCATGGAGCCGGTGCTCGGCTAAGAAGAAATGGCGCTGAACACCCTTGCATCAGCGCCGACCGTCGTGGTCGGCGCCGGCATCATCGGCGCCGCGGTGGCTTTCGAGCTGCAGCGGCGCGGCCAGCAGATCGTCCTGGTGGACCGGGACGAGCCCGGCCGCGGTGCCTCCTTCGGCAACATGGCCAGCATCGCGGTGACGGAGTTCCTGCCGTCGTCGCGGCCGTCGATCTGGTCGCAGATCCCGCGCTGGATGCTTGATCCGCAGGGGCCGGTTCGATTGCGCCCGTCGTACCTGCCGCGCCTGACGCCCTGGTTCCTGCGCTTCATGGCCGCAGGGCGGCCCTCGCGCGTGCGCGAGCTGGAATCGGCCGGCGCGGCGCTGTGCAAGCGGGTGTACGACGACCTGATGCCGATGCTCTCGGCCATCGGCGCCACCGACATGCTCAGCACCGAGGGGTGCCTGAGCCTCTATGCCGACGACGCCGAACTGGCCGCGGACCGCGAGCACCTCGAGGTCATCGAGCGCTTCGGCATCGCCCACCAGGTGCTCGATGCCGACGCGCTGCGCGCGCTGGAGCCGGGCATCAGCCGGGACATCCGGCACGCCGTGCTGTTTCCGGAGAACCGCACGGTGCGCGACCCCTACCGGCTCGTGCTGGCGCTGGTGCAGCGCTTTTGCGAGCTGGGCGGCCAGCTCGCCTCGGGCAACGTCATGGGCTTCGAGCGCTCCGAGGGGCGCATCACGGCGCTGCGCCTGGACGGCGGGCGGCGCATCCCGGCCGCAACGCTCGTCCTGTGCGCCGGCGCCTACACGGGGCGCCTGTCGAAGCTGCTCGACGAGGCCATTCCGATGGAGACCGAGCGCGGCTACCACACGCAGATCATGGTGCCGGGCACGTCGCTGCGGCACTCGCTGATCTGGCCCGCGCGGGCTTTCATGGTGAGCCCGACCGCCGGCGGCATCCGCGTGGGCGGCACGGTGGAGATGGCCGGGCTGGACGCCCCGCCCGACTACCGCCGTGCCAAGGTCCTGGTGGAGCGGGCCAAGCAGGCACTGCCCGGGCTGGAGGCGCGCGAAGCCACCGAGTGGATGGGGCACCGGCCGGCGCTACCCGACACCGTGCCGGTCATGGGCCCGTCGGCAAAGACGCGCGGCGTGTTCTATGCCGCAGGGCATGGGCACCTGGGCCTCACGTACTCCGCCACGACGGCGCGGCTGATGGCCGACCTGATCACGGGCGCCCGGCCACCGATCGACATGCGGCCGTACCGGGTTAGCCGGTTCTGACCGTCAGCAAGTTTCTGTTCCTTCGGCCGCAGCGGTGGACGCCAGGTCCACCGCCGGCATGAGATCTAAAGCACCTCTGGAGCATTCGCCATGCGCACACAGCTTTTCATCAACGGCCAATGGGCCGATCCTGTGCGGAAGGGAACCTTCCCGGTCGTCAACCCGGCTACGGAAACCGTCATCCACCATGCGCCAGCCGGCACGGCCGAGGACATCGACGCGGCGGTGAAGGCGGCACGGGCTGCCTTCGATGACGGCCCCTGGCCGCGCATGAAGGGTGCTGAGCGGGCGAAGTACCTGCGGGCCATGGCGAAGGCCATCCGCTCGCGCCAGGACGAGCTGGCGCGGCTGGAGGTCGCGGACAACGGCAAGCCCCTGCCCGAAGCCAGCTGGGACATCGGCGATGCCGCGGGCTGCTTCGACTACTACGCGGGCCTGGCCGAAGCGCTGGACCAGCAGCCGGAAGAAGCGATCGCGCTGCCCGACGACCGCTTCACGTCCAAGGCGGTGCGCGAGCCGCTGGGCGTGGCCGGCGCCATCGTGCCCTGGAACTACCCGCTGCTGATGGCATCGTGGAAGGTCGCCCCGGCACTGGCTGCGGGCTGCACCATGGTGCTCAAGCCCTCCGAGCTGACGCCGCTGACCGCGCTGGAGCTGGGTGCCATCGCGCAGCAGGTCGAGCTGCCGCCCGGCGTGCTCAACATCGTCACCGGCACCGGGCCGGACGCCGGCGCGCCGCTGAGCAGCCATCCGAGCGTGGACAAGCTGGCCTTCACGGGCTCCGTGCCCACCGGCTCGAAGATCATGGCGGCCGCCGCGCGCGACATCAAGAAGGTGAGCCTTGAGCTCGGCGGCAAGTCGCCCTTCATCGTCTTCGACGACGCCGACGTGGCCCAGGCCGTCGAGTGGATCATGTTCGGCATCTTCTGGAACCAGGGCCAGGTGTGCTCGGCGACCTCGCGCGTGCTGGTGCAGGACGGGCTGTACGACAAGCTGCTGGAGCGCCTGGTGCAGGAAGCCCGCCGCATCAAGATCGGCAACGGCCTGGACGACGGCACGCTGCTCGGACCGCTGGTCTCCAAGGGCCAGTTCGACAAGGTGCTGTCCGCCGTAAGCCAGGCGCAGGAGGAGGGCGCCACGGTGGCCACGGGCGGGCGGGCCGCCGGCGGGTTTGCGGCCGGCTACTTCATGGAACCCACGGTGCTGGTGGACGTGCCGCTGGACAGCGCGGCCTGGAACGAGGAGATCTTCGGCCCGGTGGTGTGCGTGCGGCGCTTCAGCGACGAAGGCGAGGCCGTGCGCCTGGCCAACGACAGCATCTTCGGCCTGGGTGCTGCGGTCATGTCCACGGACAGCGAGCGAGCGGAGCGCGTGGCCGCGGCGCTGCGCGCGGGCATCGTCTGGATCAACTGCTCGCAGCCCACGTTCACGGAAGCGCCCTGGGGCGGCTACAAGCAGTCCGGCATCGGCCGCGAGCTGGGCCACTGGGGCCTGGACAACTACCTGGAAACCAAGCAGATCACACGCTACGTCAGCGACGCGCCCTGGGGCTGGTACATCAAGTGAGAGGCGGACCGAACATGAAGTGGGACCGCTCTATCCAGCTGGCCCTGGTGCACTGCCAGGGTGAGATCGGCAAGGTCGTGCTCGCCGGAGCACCGGAGATTCCGGGTGCGACGATGGCCGACAAGATGAACCACATCAACCAGGTCGATGATGGCTTTCGCCGTTTCGTCACCTCGGAGCCGCGCGCCGGCGTGGCGATGTCGGTGAATCTGCTGGTCGAGCCGACGCGGCCGGACGCCGATGCCGGCTTCATCGTGCTGCAGGCCGACCGGGCGCACCCGATGTCGGGCAGCAACTGCATCTGCGTCGTGACGGCCCTGCTGGAGACGGGCAGGGTGCCGATGGTGGAGCCGCAGACCGTGGTGCGCCTGGACACGCCCGCCGGGCTGATCACGGCTACCGCACGCTGCGAGGGCGGGCGCTGCCTGTCAGTGAGCCTGGACAACGTGCCAGCCTTCGTCGAGGCGCTGGACCGAATCGTGGACACGCCGCGTTGGGGACCGATCCGGGTCGACGTGGCGTTCGGCGGCGTGTACTACGCCATCGTCGATGTCGAACAGGTCGGCCTTGCCATCGACCCACGCCATGCGCGCGAGCTGGCCGAGGCCGGCATCGAGCTCAAGGCGCTGCTGGCGCGGCAGGTGAGCGTGCAGCACCCAGAAGTCCCGGGCATCGATGAGATCGCCTACGTGATGTTCCGCGGCCGCGAGGCCGATGGCGCGGTGCGCACCTGCACGACGCTGCAGCCCGGGCGCGTGGACCGCTCGCCGTGCGGCACCGGCAGCTCGGCCAACCTGGCGGTGCTGCATGCTCGCGGCGAGGTGAAGGTGGGTGATGCGCGGCGCTCGCGCTCCATCATCGGCGGCGAATTCACGGCCGAGGCGATTGGCGAGACCACCGTGGCCGGCCGCCCAGCCGTGCTGCCGCGCATCACCGGCCGGGGCTGGATTTACGGAATGGAGGAGCTGCGGCTGGATGCGGACGATCCGTTCCCGGCCGGCTTCGCACTGTCGGACACCTGGGGGCCCCAGGTCGGCGAACTGAACGGAACCAGGGAGTGACCACCATGAGCGACAACCACCAGACGCTCGTGGGCCGAGCCATCCTCGTCACCGGCGCATCGGGCGGCATTGGCGCCGCCATCGCCGAACGCCTGGCGCACGAAGGCGCAACGCCGATCATCCACTACAGCCGCGACGAACGCTCCGCCCACGCGCTGCTGGAGCGCATCGGCGGCAAGGGCCACCTCGTGCAAGCCGACCTCTCGACGACGGATGGCCCCACTGCGCTGTGGAACCGGGCCGTGGCAGCGGCCGGCCGTGTCTACGGCCTCGTCAACAACGCCGGCATCCGCACCGAGTGTCCAATTGATGCCTCGGTCGAGGCTTGGCACGCCGCCTGGACTTCGGAGCTGCAGGTGAACTTCCTTGCGGCGGCCGATCTGTGCAAGGCCGCCATCCTGCACTTCCGCGGGTACAAGGAAGGCCGCATCGTCAACATGTCCAGCCGCGCCGGGCAACGCGGCTACGCGGCCGAGGCGCTGCCCTATGGCGCCACCAAGGCGGCGCTGATCAACCTGACGAAATCCATCGCGCGCAGCTTCGGCAAGGATGGCATTACGGCGGTGGCGCTGGCACCGGGATGGGTGCGTACCGACATGGCCAAGGACTTCGTGGCTCGTCACGGCGAGGCTGCCGCGGTCGGGGACATCCCGATCGGCTCGATGGCCGAGCCCGCGGAGATCGCGGAGTTGGTGGCCTTCGTGCTGCGGCCCTCGCAGCGTTCGCTCAACGGCGCCACGCTCGACGTGAACGGCGGCAGCTACATCCGCTGACCCGGCAATTCGATCCAGTTCAACACTCGGCAGGAAACAAGCATGAAGCGTTTCGAAAACAAGGTGGCCCTGGTGACGGGCGCCGGCGGCGGCATTGGCTCGGCCATTTGCCAGCGCCTGGCCCAGGAAGGCGCGCGCGTCGTCGTCACCGACGTGAACATGGACGCCGCGCGCACGGTGGCGGCGCAAATCGCGGCGCAGGGCGGCGCGGCTGTTGCCGTCGTGGCCGACATCGCCCAGGGCAAGGCCTGCGCCGAGCTGATCGCCGGCGTCGTCGCCGAGCATGGTCGCATCGACGTGTTGGTCAACAACGCAGGCATCAACCGTCGCGGCAACCTGCTGGCCATCAGCGAGGACGACTGGCACGCCTGCTTTGCCGTCAACGTGGACGCGATGTTCCACCTGTGCCGGGCAGCGCTGCCGCACATGATTGCGGCCGGCGGCGGGGCCATCGTCAACACCGCGTCGCAGTGGGGCCTGTACCCGGCACCCAACCACATCGCCTACAACGTGACCAAGGCCGCGGTCGCCTCGTTCACCCAAAACCTGGCGCGCGACTACGCGCCGCACAAGGTCCGCGTCAACGCCGTGTGCCCGGGCGAGATTCACACGCCGATGCTGGAAGCCGGCGTGAAGCGAGCCGGACGCACCATCGCGGACCTTGACAAGCTGGTGCCTTTCGGGCGCATCGGCAAGCCCGAAGAGGTGGCGGCGCTCGTGGCCTTCCTGGCTTCCGACGAGGCGCCGTTCATGTGCGGCTCGCTGGTCGAGATCACCGGCGCTCAGGCTGTGGCATGACGCTGTAACTCATGTGGAGAAATTCGATGTCCGTTGAAAAAGTTGCTCTCATCACGGCCGGCGGGTCCGGCATGGGCGCCGCTGCTGCGAAACGGCTGGCTCAGGACGGCTACCGAATTGCCGTGCTGTCCTCCTCCGGCAAGGGTGAGGCACTCGCCCAAGAACTCCGTGGCATCGGCGTTACCGGCTCGAACCAGTCCAACGATGACGTGAAGCGGCTGGTCGATCTGGCGATGGAACGGTGGGGGCGAATCGACGCGCTGGTCAATTCCGCCGGTCACGGCCCGCGCGCGCCGATCCTCGACATCACCGACGACGACTGGCAAAAGGGCATGGAGGTCTATTTCCTGAGTGCCGTGCGGCCGACACGACTGGTCGCGCCCATCATGGCGGCACAAGGAGGCGGGGCGATTGTCAACATCTCCACGGCCTGGGCGTTCGAGCCTTCCGAGATGTTCCCGACTTCGGCAGTGTTTCGAGCGGGGTTGGCAAGTTTCACGAAGATTTTCGCTGATACCTATGCGGCCAAGAACGTCCGCATGAACAACGTCCTGCCTGGCTGGATTGACAGCCTACCTGCTACCGAGGCGAGACGCGACAGCGTGCCGATGAAGCGCTATGGGAGTGCCGTTGAAATTGCTGACACCATCTCTTTCCTGGTATCGGATGGTGCAGGCTACATCACTGGCCAGAATATCCGGGTTGATGGCGGCCTCACCCGCACCGTTTGATCGGCTTGCACGCAGAAAATTTCCGTGCAAGGGGTGCATGAGCGGAGATATACCTCTTGGAAACGGTTTTTCCTCCAATTTGTACGGCACGCTCATCCAGACCCATGTTAAGCACAAGAGCACTCGGCGCAAGTACGGCAGTGACAATGACCGGCCAGCCTGAGAATTGGCGCGACTGGAAAATCAGCGATGACACGTATGAATAAAAGACCGATCCGGACTGAATGACGTCTCGGCAGGTTAAATTGCTCGCTAAGGGCCTTCTTGAACTGCTTTAAATCACACATGGCGATAACAAGCATCTCATGGCCGCCGGCTCGCGACGGCCACGAGAACAGTCAGCCGACGTGCTGCAAATCGCTCAGCGGATCGACACCGCTCGACCGGTGCCTACGTTCGAACTGGCAGCACGGCGGATGATTTCATCCCCGTCATCCTTCAGGACAAACCCATCCTGCACGTTTTTCTTGACCGCAGCCGTCACAGCTCGCACGTAAGCGTCCTTGCTGCGATAGAGCTGCGACAGCTTTGCGTCACTGAACGGGATGTGCATGCCGTAGTTGTTCGGACATCCGGGCGTCATGCCCGTCTGGTCGCCACGATTGGTAGCGGTCGGTACCTCCACTTCTGCCTGACGAATACCGCCGTACGACAGTCCGTTGCCATCCCGCGGGATCACAGCAGGATTCACCGAGGTCATCAGGATCGGCTCGGCACGGGGAGGTTCGATGCCCTTCAAAACCCAACGCGACAAATGGTGGTACCCCGAGTTGAGCACGTAGCGCAAGGGTACGTGGCTGGCTGGTTCCGGCTCGCAGGTGAGACTCGGCGGCGTCAGCTTGTCCCGCACGGCCAACCCCTGACGATATTGAACCCACCAATAGTCCACGTGGGCTGCGCCGGCGATCTCCCACTCGCGCAGTGTCGGCGAATCTGGCTGCCGAGTTGCTCCCAGCCCATAGAGCATCAGTTCCGTTTCACTGATGATTCTCATCATCGGCGTACTGACGTCCGTACGGAACGGTCCGCCAAATACCTGAACCAGGAAACCATCCACCAACTGATGCATTGGCTGGATGCTGTTGTAGTACGACGTGAGCCGACCGGCCGATTGGGACTGCCCCACTGCGAGTACAGCCTTGGGCTTCAGGTTGCCCAGGATCTGATTATTGCCCGGTGCCTTGATTGCCTTGATTACCTGCGAGTAGATGTCGTAGGACAGCGAATCGTCGGTGATCGCACCGCCCGCTGTCACGTCCAAACTGCCGTACCGTTTGGGGCTCCAGTCCTTCAGTCCGGTGCTGGGCTGATGGATCCCGACACGCTGGGCATCCACTCGCACGAACGCATAGCCTTCTCTGGTCAAGTATTCCTTGGAATAGTGCCAGTGAAGATCGATGCCATATCCCGACGTGACGTTGGCCCACTCGACTAACACGATACCGTTAAATTTCTGCCCTTCCACCGGGCGCCGCACGACGACGCGGGTCTTGTACGGGTGCCCGGACGACACTGCAACGGCATTTGCCATGGATGGCGTTTCGTAGCGCGTAGCGGTTCCCTGGACGAAGAACTCTTCCTCTACATATCCGGCTGCAGCAAGATCAAACTGCGGCTCCGAGGCGAAGAACGGGTAGTCGCGGCTGAGACCAGCGCCCGGCGTTGCATTCACGGAGACAGGTCCGATGACCTGGGGAGTGGAAACTGCGTTGCCGGCACTGGTGATGTACTGACCGCCAAGCCCAGCCTGCACCGGGTGCAGAACCATGGTGGCGCCGATAAGCGCCGCAACGGCGGCAGACTTCAGTATGCGCGGATGCATGGCTGGTTTCAGGCTCATTTGCTTTGTCTCCGATTTGGAATGACTCCTAACAGGCGCATTCCGTTGATATGTCATCTGGCGAACATTCGACTGTTGAATGTGACGTCCAGTCCGTAATCCGGTTTTCTCCGGCAACGGCATGTTGACGTGCATTAAGCAGTGCCCGCAAATGAATATTTTTCAAAGCATGTTGAAAATACGTCAACATTCGCGAGGAGCACACCGTCCTTGGTTTTCTTGCCAAGTTGCTCGCACACGCAAATGAATTTTCTCCGGGATGGATTATTTCAAAGGACCCACGTCAATACCCGGAGCAAGGGGTTGAGTATGGGCGTACTGCTTGACCGTGATGCAAGTGCCTTGAGAGGAGGACCGACAAGCCCTTTCGTTTGGATCCATTTCAACTTCAACTTGGAAGTGAACCAACATTCCAAGGCTTCGCTTGGACCAAACACGTCGAGCATCGTGTTCAAGTCCGGCCAGTGCGATCACCACGTGCTTTCGACGTCTTGCAGGGTGTCGAAGATGCGGTTGTGGAAGTGCTTCTCGCGCAGCCCGTCCCATAGCGGCTCCACGGGGTTGAGTTCAGGCGAGTACGGCGGCAGCAGCACGGGGCGCACGTTGGGCGGCCACCGCAGTGCGGCTTGGTGGTGCCAGAGTGTCGCGACTACGGACAGTCGCCATGCGCACCACCGTCCCGAAAGATGTTGAGAATGGCTAGCCGATCTGAGCGTCCCGGTGCGCGAGCGGTACCCCGCCTCAGCACTTAAGGGCTCCAAACTCAGAGCACAAAGCAGCCGAGCGACTGCTTGACACAGTTCCTCTGCAAGTGGCAGCGCAACAACGCTACTCCACGGCCTTGACCATGTCCTCGACCACCTTCCTGGCGTCGCCGAACACCATCATGGTCTTGTCCATGTAGAACAGCTCGTTGTCCAGGCCGACGTAGCGCGGCCATTCTTCGCTTGTTCAAGATCACGGTCTTGGCCTTGGAGGCCTCCAGGATCGGCAGGCCGTAGATCGGGCTGCCCTTTTGGAAGGCAGCCGGCGCTGCCACGCGCTGGGCGTGCGCTGCGTGCGGATGCGGCCCAACGTGATGCAGGGCGTGCGCCGGTGGGGCGAGGACTGGGACCCGGTGTGGAGCGTGCTGCAGGCGCTGGCGAACGCGGCTTGAGCCGCAACTGCTGCCCGGAGCGGGGCCCGTCACGCTGCCGGCGTGGATTGCACTGCGCATAGATAAAATGCGGCCGGTATGGAGCCACCGGCCTGCCGCCGCAGGCCTGCTAACCCGGACAGGCCATGAACGACTCTTCCTCTTCCACGCCGCCCGGTGGCATCGTCCCGGTGGTGGCCGGCCGCGTGCTGGAGCTGCTGACCTCCGGCAACTGTGCCGTTGGCGACCGCATCACCGAGCAGTCGCTGGCCGACGCGCTGGGCGTCTCGCGCTCGCCGGTGCGCAAGGCGCTGCAGTACCTGCAGACGCTCGGGGCGCTGAGCTCCAGCCCGAATCGCGGCTTCCAGGTGGCGCAGGACGCGGCCCAGCTGCGCGCCATCCGCATCAGCGACGACGAGTCCGACGAGGCGATCTACATGCGCATCGTGCAGGACCGGCTCGACGAGGCCATCGACGAGGAAGTGTCCGAGGCCGAGCTGATGGAGCGCCACGGCCTGACGCGGCTGCAGGTGCAGCGCGTGCTCAACCGCATGGCGCGCGAGGGCCTGGCCGAGCGCAAGCCGGGCCGCGGCTGGCTGTTCCGCGCCGTGCTCAACACCGTGGATTCGCACCGCGAAAGCTACCGCTTCCGCATGATCATCGAGCCTGCCGCCATCCTGGAGCCGACCTTCCGGGTGGACCGCGCGCTGTTCGACAAGGTGCGCCAGCAGCAGCAGGCGCTGCTCGACGGTGGCATCGAGCGCTGGAGCGCGGCCGAGCGCTTCCGCGCCGGCGCCGAATTCCACGAGGCCATCGTGGCCTGCGCCCACAACCGCTTCCTGCTCGACGCGCTGCACAACGTGAACCGGCAGCGCCGCGTCATCGAGTACCACTGCCAGACCAATTCCGCGCCGGACCGCGAGCGCATGCGCCGTCAGTGCGACGAGCACCTGGCGCTGCTGGACCTGCTCGAAGCCGGCGAGCGCATGGAGGCCGCGCACCGGCTGCGCCAGCACCTCGACGTGGTGCGCGCCATCAAGACCGACGACAAGGCGGCCGCCGCGTCGCCGCAGGCGTCCCGCGCCGGCGAGCTGGCCGTGGAGATCCACCTCTAGCGCCCGCGCGCCGGGCCGGCCCGGCCCCGGGGTACGTGGAACTGCGGATCCGATTGTTTGTATTAACTATTGATCTGGTGCAATCCAGTCCGTACACTTCGGGGCATGGCATCGGTGATGCCGGTCCCTTTCGGTCTGGAGACAAGCATGAAGATCCTCGTGTTGCCGGGTGACGGCATTGGTCCTGAAATCGTCGATGCCGCCGTGGGCGTGCTCAAGGCAGCGGACGCCAAGTTCAAGCTCGGCCTGTCCTTCGACTACGACGACGTCGGCTTCACCAGCCTGGAAAAGCATGGCACCACGCTGCGCGAAGAGGTGCTGGCCAAGGCCCGCAGCTGCGACGGCATCATCCTGGGCACGCAGTCGCACGCCGATTACCCGGCGCCGGAAAAGGGCGGGCGCAACGTGTCGGCGGGCTTCCGCATCGGGCTGGACCTGTACGCCAACGTGCGCCCGGCGCGCACGCGCTCCTTCCTGGAGTCGAACATGAAGCCGGGCAAGCGCATGGACCTGGTCATCATGCGCGAGGCCACCGAGGGCTTCTATCCCGACCGCAACATGGCCCGCGGCTGGGGCGAGGTCATGCCCAGCCCCGACATGGCGCTCTCGACCCGCAAGATCACGCGCCACTGCAGCGAGCGCATCGCGCGCCGCGCCTTCGAGCTGGCCATGAAGCGGCGCAGGAAGGTCACGGCCATCCACAAGGCCAACAGCTTCCACATGACCGACGGCCTGTTCCTGGAAGCCGTGCGCCACGTGGCCAAGGACTTCCCGGAAGTGCAGCTCGACGACCTGCTGGTCGATGCCTCCACCGCGCACCTGGTGCGCAACCCCGAGCGCTTCGACGTGCTGGTGGCCACCAACTTCTACGGCGACATCCTCTCGGACCTCGCCAGCGAGCTCTCCGGCAGCCTGGGCCTGGCCGGCTCGATGATGGCCAGCGACACGCACTGCTGCGCGCAGGCCCAGCACGGCTCGGCGCCCGACATCCAGGGCCAGGACAAAGCGAACCCCGTGTCGATGATCCTGTCGGTGGCGATGCTGGCGCAGTGGATGGGCGGCCACCACGGCGTGCCGGCCCTGACTGAAGCCGGCGACGCCATGCATGCCGCGGTGGACCGCGTGCTGGAAAATCCGGCCACGCGCACGGCCGACCTGGGCGGCACGCTGGGCTGCAAGGCCTTCGGCGAGGCGGTTGCACGCGCACTCTGACAAGGAACATTCCCATGCTGCTGGGCTGCATTGCCGACGACTTCACGGGCGCCACCGACCTGGCCAACAACCTGGTGCGCGCCGGCATGCGGGTGGTACAGACCATCGGCGTGCCTGATGAGGGCGCAACCGTCGAGGCCGACGCGGTGGTGGTCGCGCTCAAGTCGCGCACCATCGAGCCCGGCGACGCCGTGGCCCAATCGCTGGCCGCGCTGCACTGGCTGCGCGCGCGCGGCGCGGGGCAAATCTACTTCAAGGTCTGCTCGACTTTCGACTCCACCGAGCGCGGCAACATCGGCCCGGTGGCCGAGGCGCTGGCCGACGCGCTGGGCGCGGAGTTCGTGCCCGTGTGCCCGGCCTTCCCCGAAAACCAGCGCACGGTGTTCAAGGGCCACCTCTTCGTCGGCGACCTGCTGCTCAGCGACAGCAGCATGCGTCACCATCCGCTCACGCCCATGACGGACGCCAGCCTGGTGCGCGTGATGCAGCGCCAGTGCCGCGGCCGTGTCGGCCTGGTGGAGCACGCCGTGGTGCGCCAGGGTGCGGACGCCGTGCGCGCGCGCATGCAGGCGCTGCAGGCCGAAGGCGTGCGCTTCGGCGTGGTGGACGCCATCGCCAACGACGACCTGATGGCCATGGGCCAGGCCTTTACCGGGCTGCCGCTGCTGGTGGCCGGCTCCGGCGTGGCCATCGGGCTGCCGCAAAACCATGGCTTGACTGCCAGCGCCGCCGCGGCCGAGCTGCCGCGCGTGCCCGGCGCGCGCGCCATCGTCTCGGGCAGCTGCTCGCCGGCCTCCAACGCGCAGGTGGTGGATTTCTTGCGCCGCGGTGGCGAGGCTTTTGCGGTGGAGCCGCTGCGCATCGCCGCCGGCGAGGACGTGGCCGGCGAGGCGCTGCGCTGGGCGGCGGACCGCCTGGGTGACCAGCCCGTGCTGTTCTACGCCACGGCCGAGCCCGAGGCCGTGAAGGCGGTGCAGGCACGGCTGGGCGTGGAGGAGGCCGGGGCGCTGGTCGAGCGCACGCTCTCAACAATAGCGCTCGGCCTCGTCGAGCGCGGCGTGCGCCGGCTGGTCGTGGCCGGCGGCGAGACCTCCGGCGCCTGCGTGCAGGCGCTGCAGGTGGAGCGGCTGCGCATCGGGCCGCAGATCGACCCGGGCGTGCCCTGGTGCCACGCGCCGTCGCCCGCGGCCGGGGCGCAGGGGCTGCTGCTGGCGCTCAAGTCCGGCAACTTCGGCACGGTGGACTTCTTCACCAAGGCGTTCACTTTGCTGGAGCAGGGCGTATGAGCGAGAACGAACTGCGCGACGAGATCTGCCGCGTCGGCCGCAGCCTGTTTGAGCGCGGCTACGTGCACGCCACGGCCGGCAACGTCAGCGTGCGGCTGGACGACGGCGGTTTTCTCATCACGCCCACCGACGCCTGCCTGGGCTTTCTGGAGCCGCAGCGCCTGGCCAAGGTTTCAGCCGAGGGTGAGCAGCTGGGCGGCGACCGCGCCAGCAAGACGCTGGCGCTGCACCGGCGCATCTACGCGGCTGCGCCCGAGGCGCGCTGCGTCATCCACACGCACTCGACGCACCTGGTGGCGCTGACGCTCTCGGGCGTGTGGGGCCGCGAGGCCATCCTGCCGCCGATCACGCCGTACTTCGTGATGAAGGTCGGGCGCGTGCCGCTGATCCCGTACCACCGCCCGGGCGACCCGGCCGCGGCCGAGCTGGTTGCCCACGCGATCGAGGCAGGCCGGCAGCAGGGCACGCTGCTGTCGGCCGTCATGCTGGACCGCCTGGGCCCCAACGCCTGGGCTGCCACGCCGGCCGCCGCCATGGCGGTGCTTGAAGAGCTGGAGGAGACGGCCCGGCTGTGGCTGCTCGCGCAACCGAAACCCGCGCCGCTGGACGAGGCCGCCATCGAGGAGCTGCGCCAGGCCTTCGGTGCGGCTTGGTGAACTTGGAGCCCTTGAATGTCTGCAGACACCGCCGCCGCCCCGCGCATCGCGCTCATCCACGCCGTGTACGTCGCCATGGCGCCGGTGGAAGCCGCGTTCCAGGCCGACTGGCCGCAGGCCCGGCGCGTCAACCTCGTGGATGACGCGCTGCCGGCGGACCTGGAGCGCGACGGCGAGCTCACGCCCGCCATGCACGCGCGCATCCGGCGCCTGGCCGCGCATGCCATCGACGGCGGCGCCGACGCCGTGCTTTTCACCTGCTCGGCCTTTGGCGAGGCCATTGCCGCGGCGGCGGCCGTGCTGCCGGTGCCCGTGCTCAAGCCGAACGAAGCGATGTTCGAGGCCGCGCTCGGCGCCGGTCGGCGCATCGGCATGCTCGCCACCTTCGCCGCGGCCGTGCCGCAAATGGAAGAGGAGTTCCGCGCCATGGCACGCGAGCGCGGCGTGGACGCCACACTGGAGGTGCTGTGCCTGCCCGAGGCCCTGGCCGCGGCCAAGGCCGGCGACATGGCGACGCACGACCGGCTGCACGTCGAGGCTGCGCCGCGCCTGGCGCATTGCGACGCGGTGATGCTGGCGCACTTCTCCAACTCACGCGCCCAGGCCGCGGTGCAGGCCGTGCTGCCGTGCCCGGTGCTGAGCGCGCCGGCGGCGGCGATCGAGGCGCTCAAAGTGCGGTTGGGCTTGTCGGGCTGAACCGGGTCGCCTTTCCGGCCCGAATGCAAAAGGGGCCCGCCGTGAGGCGGGCCCCTTTGTTTCAGCTTTCTCAATGCCAGTGAAACAACGGGCGGCTGGCCGGAGCCGAGCCTGGCATCAGCCCTGGCCCGCGGCCCAGTACGTGCGCACGTTGCAGAACTCGCGCACGCCCGCGGCCGCCAGCTCGCGGCCGTAGCCCGACTTCTTCGTGCCGCCGAAGGGCACGCGCGCGTCCGACGCCGTGATGGCGTTGATGAAGGCCGCGCCCGTGGTGATGCGCTTGGCGACCTGCACGCCGCGCTCGCGCGAGCCGGTCCAGACGCTCACCGACAGGCCGAAGGGCGTGGCGTTGGCCAGCTCGACGGCGTGCGCGTCGTCGCGCGCCACGGCGATCGCCGCAGCGGGACCGAAGGTTTCCTCGTCGAATACCGCCATGCCCGGCGCCGCGTCGGCGATCACGGTGGGCTCGAAGTAGTAGCCCGCGCCGTCCACAGGCCGGCCGCCGGCCAGCAGCTTCGCGCCGGCCGCCACCGAGCGCTCGATCTGGCGCTGCAGCGCCTCGCGTAGGTCGGCGCGCGCGAGCGGCCCCACCTGCGTGGCCGCGTCGGTCGGGTCGCCCACCACCAGCGCGCGCGCGCCCTGCACGAACAGTTCCGTGAAGCGTTCGGCCACTGCTGCCGAGACGATGAAGCGCTTGGCGCACACGCAGCTCTGCCCGGCGTTGTGGAAGCGCGCCTTCACGGCCGCGGCAGCGGCGGCCGGCACGTCGGCGTCGTCGAGCACGACGAAGGCGTCCGAGCCGCCCAGTTCCAGCACCGACTTCTTGGACTCGCGCCCGGCGGCCGCGCCCACAGCGGCACCCGCGCGGTTGGAGCCCGTCAGCGTCACCGCGGCGATGCGGTCGTCGGCAATCAAGCGGTCGATGGTGGCGGGCACTTGAGCTTCAGACACCACCAGCGTCGTCACCAGGTGCGCGGGCAGCCCGGCATCCAGGAACAGCCTTTCCAGCGCCAGCGCGCAGCCCGTGACGTTGGGCGAATGCTTCAACAGCACGCCGTTGCCAGCCGTGAGCGACGGGATGGCAAAGCGCATCACCTGCCACACCGGGAAGTTCCAGGGCATCACGGCCAGCACCAGGCCGATGGGCTCGTAGCTGACCCAGGCCTGCGCGCCGTCGATGGCGACGGGCTCGTCCGACAGCAGCCGCTCGGCATGGTCGGTGTAGTACAGCGCCGTGACGGCCGACTTCTCCAGCTCGCCGGCGGCTTCCGCCAGGGGCTTGCCCATCTCGGCGGTGATCAGCCGTGCAAAGGCGTCCTTCTGGCGCCGCAACTCGTCGGCCAGGCGGCGCACGGCGGCCACGCGCACTGCCAGCGGCTGTTGTCCCCAGGCCTTGGCGGCGGCATGGCTGCTGGCCACGGCTTGGTCGACTTGTTCCGGCGTCCAGCTCTCGTAGGTCTTGAGCGCGGCGCCGGTGGTGGGGTTGATGGTGGTGATCGCGTGGGTCATGGCGTGGGATTCGTGAAGATGAAAGTGCTCCGCCTGCCCGGGACTCCCGGGCGGGCTGAAAAGGATTGCGGCGGGTGAGGGCGGCGCGGCGCGCCGTGGCGGATCAGTCGCTGGCCGGCGTGAACAGCGTGCCCAGCGGGTTGGCGTTCGAACCGTACGCTTCACCTTGCGGCTGCACGCCGCCGGCTTTCTCGCGCGCGGCGTCGCGCAGGTGCAGCCGCATGAAGTCGGCCGCCGCCTCGCGCTGGCCCGTCAGCAGCAGGTCGATGAGCACCAGGTGCTCCTTGCAGCGCCGCGCGGCGGCGGTGCGGTCCACGGCCTTGCGGTACTCCATGAGCCGGCGCAGCCGGTTCACGCGCCGGAGCGCATCGGCCATGAAGACGTTGCCCGAGAAGCTCGCGATGGTTTCGTGCAGCCGCGAGTTGGCGTCGAAAAGCTGCACGGGCGATGCCCACTCGGCCGCGCCGTCCACCAGTGCCTGCTGCTCGGCGCGGCACTTGCGCAGGGCCGAGGCGTCCAGCGCCCAGGTCGGCTCCAGGATGGCGGCCGGCTCCAGCAGGATGCGCAGCCGGTAGCCCTGGTCGTAGGCGGCACCGGTGCTCAGCGTGGGCAGAAACTGCCAGCCATTGCCCGGCAGCCGCTCGATCCAGCCTTCGTGGGTGATGCGCCGCAGCACGGCGGCCAGCCGCGCGCGCGTCACGTCGTAGCGGCGCATGAGCTCGTTTTCCGTGAGCCGCTCCGGCAGCTGCCCTTCCAGGCGGTCCTGGGCGATCCTGAGGTAGATCGGCTCGTCCTCGTCTGCCGGCGGCAGGGCCAGCGCTGGCGCAGCCTGCATGCGCTCGGCCACGGCATAGCCGCCTTCGGGACGTGGCACGATGACCTGGCGCTGCGCCAGCAACTGCATGGCCTCGCGCACGGGCGAGCGCGACACGCGGAAGCGCTCCGCCACCGCCCGCTCGGGCAGCGGCGTGCACGCAGGCACCTGTTCCTCGGCCAGCCAGGCTTCAATGCTGGCGGCCAACTGCTCAGAAAGTCCACGTGCCATGTCCGTCATTATCGATCTCCGTGCGGATGCGCCTGGCCGGCGCGGGTGCTGCGCCGCTGTCGCTTCAGTCGGGCCGGATGCCGCGGTCCTTGACGACCTTGCTCCAGCGCTGGGACTCGCTCGCCACGAAGCCGGCGAAGGCCTCGGGCGTGCCGCCGCCGACCACGTTGCCGGGGTCGGTGATGCGCTTCGCGACGTCGGGCATCTGCAGCGCTTGGTTGATGGCCTGGTTGAGCTTGGCAACGATGGCCGGCGGCGTGCCCCTGGGTGCCACGATGCCGAACCAGTTGGAGATTTCCATGTCCTTGATGCCCAGCTCCCCAAAGGTCGGCACTTCGGGCAGCGAGGCCAGCCGCTTGTCGTGGGCCACGGCCAGCGCGCGCATGCGCGGCGGGCTGGATTTCAGGTAGCCCATGGCCGCAGGCACCATGTCGAACATGTAGTCCACCGTGCCGCCGAGCAGGTCGTTGGTGGCCGGGCCGCCGCCGCGGTAGGGGATGTGCACGGCGTCAGTGCCGGTGACGCTGTTGAACATCTCGCCGGCCAGGTGGAACGAGCCGCCCGAGCCTGCCGAGGCGTAGCTGAGCTTGCCGGGCTGGGCCTTGGCCGCAGCCACGAGATCCTGCACGCTCTTGAAGGGCGACTTTTCGGCGCTGACGATCAATACCAGCGGGCCCTTCTCGATCAGCACCACCGGCACCAGGTCGCGCTGCGGGTCGAAGGGCAGCTTCGGAAACAGCGCCTTGTTGACCGCCATCGGCGCGAAGTTGCCGATGCCGATGGTGTGGCCGTCGGGCGTGGCGCGGGCGATGAAATCCGTGCCGATGTTGCCGTTGCCGCCGGGCTTGTTGTCCACCACCACGGCCTTGCCCAGGATCACGGCCAGCTTCTCGCCCAGCTGGCGCGCCCGCGTGTCGGAGCTGCCGCCCGCGGCGTAGGGCACGATCAGCGTAATGGGTTTATTGGGGAAATCCTTGGCCGCGTCCTGGGCCAGGCCCAGGGCCGGCCAGGCCAGCGCCGCGCTCACCGTGCCCAGCAGCAGGGCACGGCGCGTCTTGTTCGATGCCGTCATGTCGTCTCCTTGTTGTGCTGATGGAGTCAGAGCGCGCGTGCGACCGCTTCGCCGAAAGCCTTGCAGCCCATGCTGCCGCCGAGGTCAGCGGTGCGCGTGGCCGGGTTGGACAGCACCCGGTCCACGGCCGCGTCGATCGCGGTGCCCGCCTCGAACAGCGCCGGCGCGCCGTGGTGCTCGCCCATCCACTGCGCCAGCATCGCCACCGACAGGATCATCGACACCGGATTCGCCTTGTCCTTCCCCTGGATGTCGGGCGCCGAGCCGTGCTGGGCCTGCGCGCAGCACAGCTCATCGCCGGCCATCACCGAGCCGGCCAGGCCCAGGCTGCCGGACAGCTCGCTGGCCAGGTCCGACAGGATGTCGCCGTAGAAGTTGGTGGCCACCAGCACGTCGAAGCGCTCGGGGTTGCGCACCAGGTGCGCGGTGGAGGCGTCCACCAGCAGGTCGTCGAGCTGCACCTCGGGGAAGTCCTTGGCGACGTGGCGCACGGCCTCCAGGAACAGGCCGTCGGTCATGTGAAAGCTGTTGGCCTTGTGGATGGCCGTGACCTTCTTGCGCCGCTTCATTGCCAGCTCGAAGGCGCGGCGCGCGATGCGCTCGCTGCAGTGGCGAGTGATCTTGCGGGTGGACAGTGCCATGTCGGGGCTGGGCATCATCTCGCCCCAGCCGCGCGCCATGTTGCGGTCCGGGTAGAAGCCCTCAGTGGCCTCGCGCATGATCACGAGGTCCATGCGCTTGCCGGGCTTCATGTTCGACTCCAGGAAAGAGCGCGTGCGGGCCGGGCGCACGTTGGCGTAGAGGTCGAGCTGTACTCGGAACGCCGCGGAGATGTTGCGGCCACCCTTTTCCGGCGCCGGGTAGTCGGCATGCGATTGCGTGCCCAGGATGATGCCGTCATAGCCGCGGGCCTTCTGCAGCACCTCCTCGCGCAGCGTGGTGCCGTGACGATCCAGGCTGGCGAAGCCGACGTCCTCGTAGTCGTAGGACAGGCCCAACTTGAACTTGGCGTCGGCGGCCTTGAGCACGTTGACGGACGCTTCGACGATCTCGGGGCCGATGCCGTCGCCGGGGAGAACCAGGATCTTCATGGTGATGCCTTTAGGGAGGGGTGGGGTGGAGGGAGAGGGGCGGGGGAGGAAAGCTGAGGGGCCGGCGCTTCAGTCGAGTTTGATGCCGGCGTCCTTGATGACCTTGGCCCAGCGTGTGGACTGCGCCTTCATGAACTCGCCCATCTGCGCGGACGTGCCGCCGACGGGCACGGCGCCGATGGCGTCGAGCTTGACCACGACGGCCGGGTCCTTGAGCACGGCGTTGACCTCGGCGTTGAGCCACTGCACGGCCTCAAGCGGCGTTCCCTTGGGCGCCACGAAGCCGTACCAGGCCGGCACGTCGAAGTCCTTGAACCCCTGCTCGGCGAAGGTCGGCACGCCGGGCAACTCCTTCAGGCGCTGGGCGGCGGCCACGCCGATGGCGCGCACCTTGCCGCCCTTGGCGTGCGGCAGCGCCGAGGTCGAGGTGTCGAACATCATCTCGATCTGGCCGCCGACGAGGTCCGTCATGGCCGGGGCGCTGCCTTTGTAAGGGATGTGCACCAGGTCCACGCCGTTCTGCAGCTTGAACAGCTCGCCAGCCAAGTGCACCGAGGTGCCCGCGCCGCCGGAGCCGAAGTTGAGCTTGCCCGGCCGGGCCTTGGCCGCGGCGACCACGCCGGCCACGTCCTTGATTGGCGAGAACGCGGGAACGACCAGCACGGTCGGTGCATTGGCGACGTGCACCACCGGGATGAAGCTCTTGTCGGCGTCGTAGCGCAGGCCCGAGTACAGGTGCGGGTTCGCCGACAGCGTGAACTGCCCCAGCAGCACGGTGTAGCCGTCGGGCGCGGCGCGCGAAGCCGCCTCGTTGCCGATGTTGGTGCCGCCGCCGCCGCGGTTGTCGATGACGAAGCTCTTGCCCGTGCGCTCGGAGAGCTTGGCCGTGATCATTCGGGCGACGTTGTCGCTGCCGCCGCCTACGGCGAAGGGCACGATCACCGTGACCGGTTTGCTGGGATAGGCCTGGGCCAGCGCCAGGGAGGGCAAAAGCGCGAGCGCAGGGGCGCCCAGCGCCAGCCCAAGGGCAAGGCGTCGATTCATGGGTCGTGTCTCCGGTGTTTTGGGTGGGCGCGGCGTCAGAACGGCTGCAGCACCGTGGCGACGTGCTCGACCTGCGGCGCGCTTTCGAAGCAGTGGCCGACCAGGCGGCGCCAGGCCTGGAAGTCGTCGGAGCCGCGGAAAGTGACCGTGTGGTCCTCCAGCGTTTCCCACTGCACCACCAGCCGGTAGTGCGTGGGCTGCTCGATGCCGCGCTGCAGCGCCAGGCCGCGGCAGCCGTGGGCGCGCTGGAACAACGGCGCGGCCTCGGCCACGCCCTGCTCGAACGCGGCTTCCATGCCGGCTTTCACGGTGATGTGGGCGATCTCGGTGATCACTTGTTGTGCTCCGCGGAGACGAAATTGGTCACACCGGTCTCGGTGAGCGTGCGCGTGGCGTCGAGCCGGGCATAGATCCACAGGATCTTCATCGGCTGCGTGTCGGAGAGGTTGCGGAAGCGGTGCGAGAGGTTGGGCGGCAGCCAGGTCGTGTCCAGCGGTTGCAGCTGCACCGACTCCTGCCCCTCGATGTCGAGCATGGCCTCGCCTTCGAGCAGCACCACGCTCTCTTCGCAGTTGTGGCTGTGGAACGGGATCTTGGTGCCGGCGCCGAAGCTGGTGATGCCGTTGATGAAGGCCGTGGCGCCCACCGAGGGGCCGACCAGCGGCGTGGTGCTGGCGCCGCCGCCGCGGTCGTGGGTCTTGATTTCGGACGGGCGCAGCACGGCGGCGCGGCGCGTGTCGGTTTGGGGTGCGGTCATCGCGGGTCTCCGGGGGGTGTTCGGCGGTGTTCTGGAAGGCGGGGCGGGCTTCAGGCCGCGGCTTCAGCGGCGAAACCGTAGAGCGCGGCGGGATTGCTCACCAGCACCTGGCGCAGCGTGGCGGCGTCGGGCATCCAGCAGCGCAGCGCGGCGAGGCTGGCGCCCAGGTCGACTCGGCGGAAAGGCTCGATGCGGCCCGGGTCGCGCGCGCCCGATCCGCCGCCTGTGTGCGGCCAGTCCGAGCCCCACAGCAGCCGGTCGGGACGGGCCTGGAGGAGCGCGCGCGCCAGCGGCGCCAAGTCCGGGTAACCGGGCGCGTCGATCGAGGCGCGGTAGAAGGCCGAGAGCTTGAGCCAGACGCGGCCCGTGTCCAGCAGCGCCATTAGCGTGCACAGCGGCGGCTGCGCCGGGTCGGCGTCGGCCGCGCGCAGGCCGGCGAAATGGTCCAGCACCAGCGGGACTCGGAAGTCCGGCAGCGCCTGCGCCACGGTGGGCAGCAGCGAGGCCGCGCAATGCACCTGCACGCACCAGCCGGGCAGGTCCACGGCGGCCGCGGCGCGGCGCAGCTCGGCCAGCACGCGCACCGGGTCGGCCTCGTGGCGCACTTCCAAGTTCAGACGGATGCCGCGCACGCCGGCGCCGTGCAGCGTGAGCAGCTCATGGCGCGTCACGCGCTCCAGGTGCACCACGGCGATGCCGCGGCAGCGGTCGGGGCCCAGCTGCGCGATGGCGTCGAGGATGCAGGCGTTGTCGGTGCCGTAGACGCTGGGCTGCACCAGCACCACGCGCTCCAGGCCCAGCCGCGCATGGCACTCGCGCAGCGCCGCGACGCTGGCCGCGCCCGGCGTGTAGCTGCGGCCGGCCAGGAAGCCGAAGCGCGCCGGGTCGAACACGTGGACATGCGTGTCGGTGGCACCGCGTGCCGGCAGGGCGTGGTCCGTCGTTGAGGGCGTGCGGGTGGGCATGGGCGTTTCGAGTGCTACGGTTTCTGGTCTTATATGAATATAAAAAACCAACAAGAGATTGAACAATACGTGCTTCCACGTAGGCCAGGTCTCGCGGAATGCCAGCTTGGTGAAGTGCCAGGCTATCGGCCGAAACGTGAATCACCTTCGCTTCACCATGAAGCAACGATGTCGTCGGAGAAGAGCGTCGCGGTGCCGGGCCGCAACTGACCGGTGCTGTCCGGTCAGTCGGGCTTCAACATTCGATTGGACTTAAGAAGTAATGAAATACCATGAAAAAGACGTGGAAACTACTTCACTCCGGCTGGATGCGCGCCTCGCGAATCACCCGCGTCCAGCGCTCCACTTCGGTCTTGATGAACGCGTCGAACTGCTGGCGCGACGTCACCGTGGGCTCGGCGCCGAGCTCGGCGAAGCGGGCCTTCACGTCATCGGCGGCCATGGCCCTGGCGACCTCGGCCTGCAGCTTGTCGAGCACCGGCGCGGGTGTCTTCGCCGGCGCCGACAGGCCCACCCAGTGCACCATCTGGAATTCCGGCAGCCCGGCCTCGGCAAAAGTCGGCACGTCGGGCGCCTTGGCCGCTCGCTTGGTGCCGGTGACGGCCAGGGCGCGCAGCCGGCCAGCGGAGAGGAACGAGCCGCCTGCGGTGATGCTGTCCAGCAGCACGTCGATCTCGCCGCCCATGAGCGCGGTGATCGACTGGCCGCCGCCCTTGTAGGGCACGTGCTGCAGCTCGACGCCGGCGGTCACGCCCAGCAGCGCCATGGCCAGGTGCGATGTGCTGGCCACGCCGCCACTGCCGAAGTTGAGCTTGCCCGGCTGCATCTTGGCCGTGGCGATCAAGCCCTTGAGCGTCTTGTGCGGCGAGGCCGTGGCCGTCATCAGCGCCAGCGGCGACTCCGCCACCTTGGTCACGCCGGTGAAGTCGCGCAGCGTGTCGTAGCTCAGCCGGTTGCCGTAGAGCGCCGGCGCGGTGACGAAGGGCGCGCTGTTGAACAGCAGCGTGTAGCCGTCGGCCGCTGCCTTGGCCACTTGCGCCGTGCCGATGGTGCCGCCGGCACCGACCTTGTTCTCGACGATGAACTGCTGGCCCAGGTTGGCGCTGAGCTTGGCCGCAAGGATGCGCGCCATCACGTCGTTGGGACCGCCGGGCGAGAAGGCCACCACGATCGTCACCGGCTTCACCGGCCAGGCCGGCTGCGATTGGGCCTGGGCCTGCAGCGTGGCACCCGCGAGCAGCGCGGCGCCCAGCGCGAGCAGGGCGCGGCGCAGGCGCGTGAAGGCGCCGGGGAGGGACGGTTGCGGCATGGACGGTCTCCGAATTTGATCTGAAGAGGGCACCGGCCGGGTTCCGGTGCGACATGACGCGCAATGTACTAAGGAATGCATTAGTACAAAGATCAGGGTTTGCCCGTAACTCATGCCGCATCTTTGAGATTACTGAGCGGCAGGCCTTTTTCAGCAAGGGGTGCGAGATGGCGGCATCGAGGCTTGCATGGAGCATGGAATGACTTGGTACAAAATGCGCCATGCGTCACGATCTCACCAGTCTGGATCTTTTCGTTGCCGTGGCCGAGTGCGGCAACCTCACGCGCGCCGCAGAGCGCAAGCACCTGGCGGTGTCAGCGGTGAGCAAGCGCATCGTCGAGCTGGAGGCGCTGGCAGGCACGCCGCTGCTGGTGCGCCAGCCGCGCGGCGTGCGGCTCACGCCGGCGGGGCAATCGCTGTTGCACCACGCGCGGCAGATGCTGCAGCTGGTGCAGCGCATGGACGAGGAGCTCGGCCGGTACGCCGGCGGCCTCAAGGGCCACGTGCGGCTGCATGCCGTGGCCTCCGCGCTGACGCAATTCCTGCCCGCGGAGCTGGAGAGCTTCCTCACGCGATATCCGGACGTGCAAGTGTCGCTGGAGGAGCGCACCGGCAAGGCCATCGCGCGCGCGGTGGCCGACGGCAGCGCCGACCTGGGGCTGGTCGCGAGCCCCGTGGCGCTGGCGGGCCTGGCCGCGCTGCCCTACCGCAGCGACCGGCTCATGCTGGGCGTGCCCAAGGGCCACCCCCTGGCGCGGCGCAAGGCGGTGCGTTTCGAGGAAGCCCTGAAATACCCCTTTGTCGGCCCGCATGCCGAAAGCTCGCTGTCGATGCTGATGCAGCAGGGCGCGCAGGCCTGCGGCGGCACGCTGCAGCAGCGAGTGCAGGCCAGCAGCTTCGAGGCGATGTGCCGCCTGGCCGAGACGCGGCTGGGCATCACGCTGCTGCCCGCGGGCGTGCTGGCGGCGCCCGTGGCGGCCGGCCGCCTGCGCGCCGTGGAATTGCAGGAGCACTGGGCGGCGCGAGAGATGTCCATCGTCGTGCGCGACCTGGACGAGCTCAGCCACATCACGCGCGCGCTCATCGATCACCTGCAGCAGGCGGCCGGCACGCTGCCCTGATCTGCCTGGAAAAGCGGCAAGCGTTCTCAAACGGAGAACGCTGTGTTGGCAAAAGACCGTTTTTCAGCCCCGTTCCGCCTCCCTAGCATCTGCCTCCACACCGAACAACCGGCCCGCGGCCGGGCACGACAGGAGACACCGACATGCAGACCAAGCGCCGCCTCATCGGCCTCACCGCGTGCGCCCTGGGCGCCGCGTTGTTGGCACCCGCCACCGCGCTGGCGCAGGCCGCTTACCCCGCCAAGCCGATCACCATCATCGTTCCCTTCTCGCCCGGCGGCGGCGTGGACGTGATGGCGCGGCTGCTGGCCGAGAAGCTGCGCCCGGTGCTGGGCCAGGTCGTCAACGTCGAGAACAAGGCCGGCGGCAGCGGCATGATCGGCGCGGTTGCCGCGGTGCGTGCGCCCGCCGACGGCTACACGCTGCTGATGGCCACGGCCGGCGAGACGGCGATCAATCCGCACGTGCACAAGGCGAAGATGCAGTACGTGCCGGAGAAGGACCTGGCGCCGGTGAGCCTGGTGGTGAAGGTGCCCAACGTGCTGGTGGTGAACCCGGCGCTGCCGATCAAGAGCACGGCCGAGCTTCTGGCCTACGCCAAGGCCCATCCGGGCATGAGCTACGGCACCAGCGGCATCGGCAACCCGCAGCACCTCGCGGGCGAGCTGCTGGAGAAGCTCTCCGGCCAGGCGCTCACGCACGTGCCCTACCGCGGCGCCTCGAACCAGCTCACCGACACGGCCGGCGGCAGCGTGGACATGACCTTCGTGAGCCTGGCCGGTGCCAAGCCCTTCATGAAGGACGGTCGCGTGCGCGCCATTGCCATGACCTCGCCCAAGCGCTCGCCGCTGGCGCCGGACGTGCCGGCGCTGGCCGAGACCAAGGGCCTGGAGGGTTATGCGCTGGAGAACTGGTTCGGCCTGTTCGCGCCTGCGGCCACGCCCGCGCCAGTGATCGACAAGCTCAGCGCCTCCGTGGCGCAGGTGCTCAAGGACCCGGATCTCGTGAAGCGCCTCAACGAGCTCGGCGGCGAGGTCACGCCAATGCCGCCGGTTCCCTTCAAGGCCTTCATCCAGGACGAGTCCAAGCGTTTCGCCAAGATCGTCCAGGACGCCAACATCACCCCCGAAAACTGAAGCCAGGTAGCACAAGATGAGCATGCAACGCAGAAACCTCCTGGCCCGTGCCGCCGTCCTGGGCCTGCTGGGCGCCGCTTCGGTGGCCGCCCACGCGCAGGACTACCCCGTCAAACCCGTCACGCTGGTCGTGTCCTTCTCCGCAGGCGGCAACAACGACCTGCGCGCACGCCAGCTCGGCGTGCCCGTGGGGCAGCTGCTCAAGCAGACCATCGTCGTGGACAACAAGCCCGGCGCCAGCGGAAACATCGGCCACGAGTTCGTCTCGCGCGCTGCCGGCGACGGCTACACGCTGGGCATCGGCGCGATGGGCCCGCTGGCGGTCAACCCGACGCTGTTCCCCAAGGTCAACTTCAACCCGAAGGACTTCGTGCCGGTGGTGCTGATCGAGCGGGCGCCGCTGGTGCTGGTCACGCGCGTGGAGAAGCCCTTCAAGACCTTCAAGGACGTGGTGGCCGCGGCCAAGGCCAAGCCGGGGGCGCTGACCATCGGCAACGCCGGCACCGGCGGCGCGCACCACCTCAGCGCCGAGCTGATGGAAGAGGCTGCCGGGCTGGAACTGCTGGGCGTGCCCTACAAGGGCGGCGGCCCGGCCGCCACCGCGCTGCTGTCGGGAGAGATCGACATGATGTTCGAGCAGACCTACGCCGCGCTGCCCTCCATCCAGGCCGGCAAGACCCGGGCCCTGGCCGTCACCAGCGACAAGCGCCTGCCCAGCCTGCCCGACGTGCCCACCATGGCCGAGCTGGGCTACCCGCAGGTCACCGTGTCGAACTGGCTGGGCGTGATTGCGCCCAAGGGCACGCCCAAGCCCGTGGTGGCCAAGCTCAACGCGGCTTTCAACCAGGCCCTGGCCGATCCGGCACTGCGCGAGAAGATCGCCGGCCCGGGCAACGTGGTCGGCGGCGGCAGCCCGGAGGAGTTCGGCGCCTTCATCGAGGCCGAGGGCAAGCGCTGGAGCGCGCTGATCAAGGCCAAGAACATCCGCATGGAGTGACGCGATGACGATGTTCGCCTACGTCGGCTGCCGCACCACGCGCGAGCGCAACGCGCGCGGCGAGGGCATCAGCGTTTTCGCGGTGGGCGCCGACGGCGCGCTGACGCTGGTGCAGCTTGTCAAGGACCTGGTCAACCCCTCGTATCTCACGCTCAATTGCGAGGGTACGCGGCTCTACACCGTGCACGGCGACCAAAGCGAGGCGAGCGCCTTTGCCGTGGACCGCGCCACGGGGCGGCTGTCCTTCCTCAACACGGTTGGCACCGAGGGCCGCAACCCGGTGCACCTGGCGCTGGACCCCGAGGAACGCCACCTGGTGGTGACGAACCACCTGGGCGCCAGCCTGGCCGTGCTGCCGCTGGCGCAGGACGGGTCGCTGCTGCCGCTGAGCCAGCTGGTGAAGGTGGACGGCCCCATCGGCCCGCACCGCGTCGAGCAGAAGCAGGTGAAGCCGCACTTCAACGCCTTCGACCCGTCGGGACGCTTCGTGCTGGTGCCGGACAAGGGTTGCGACTGCACCTGGTCCTTCCGCTTCGAGAACGGGCGGCTCATGCCTTGCGAGCCGGCCTTCGTGCACTCGCGCGAGGGCGCCGGGCCGCGCCACATGGCCTTCCATCCGCACGGGGCCTGGGCCTACGTCGTCAACGAGCTGGATTCGACCGTGACGGCCTACCGCTTCGATGCCGCCACCGGCGCGCTGTCGCCCTTCCAGTGGCTGCCCACGCTGCCCTTTGACTTCACCGGCGACAGCCGCTGTGCCGCCATCGCCATCGACGCATCGGGGCGGCGCCTCTACGCCTCCAATCGCGGCCACGACAGCATCGCCGTGTTCCGCATCGACCCGGTCTTGGGCCAGCTCAGCTTCATCGAGGCCGTGCCGACGGGCGGGCGCACGCCGCGCGCCTTCACGCTCTCGCCCGATGGCTCCTTGCTGTACGCGCTCAACGAGGACAGCGACAGCATCGTGACCTTCGCCGTCGACGCCGTCTCTGGCCGCCTTGCGCCCACCGGGCAGCAGGTTGCCACCGGCAGCCCGGTGTGCATGGTGTTTTCGGCGGCCTGACATTTCCCTTCGCAGTTCCATGTCCAACACTTCGTCCCAAGCCGCCGGCCGGCTCGCCGTCAACGGTGCCGAGCTGCGCTTCATTGACCTGCCGGCCCTGTTCGGCGAGCAGCTGAAAGAGCTGCCCACCGTGCTGCGTCTGCTGCTGGAGAACGTGCTGCGCCACACCAATGGCGCCGAGCGCGAGGCCGCAGTGGCGGCGCTGTTCGGCTGGCTGGAGACGGGCAGCAGCGAGGCCGAGATCGCGTTTCAGCCCGGGCGTGTGCTGATGCACGACACCACCAGCACCCCGGCGCTGGTGGACATCGCCGCCATGCGCGACGCGCTGGCCGAGGCCGGCGTCGATCCGGCGGTGCTCAACCCGGGGCTGCCGGTGGACGTGTCGGTAGACCATTCGCTGGCAGTGGAGGTGTACGGCCGCCGCGACGCGCCGCAGGTGAACCTGGGTCACGAGCTGCGCCGCAACCAGGAGCGCTACCGCTTCCTGCGCTGGGCTTCCAAGGCGCTGCGTGGCGTGCGCATCAACCCGCCAGGCACCGGGATCATGCACACCATCAACCTGGAGCAACTCGCCACCGTCGCGACCACCGAGCAGCGCGACGGCGAGGCCTGGGCCGTGCCTGACGTGATGATTGGCACCGACAGCCACACGCCCATGGTCAACGGCATCGGCGTGCTGGGCTGGGGCGTGGGCGGGCTGGAGGCGCAGACGGTGATGTTCGGCATGCCCACCATGCTGCGCATCCCGGACGTGATCGGTGTGCGCCTGACCGGCGCGCTGCGCCCGGGCGTGCTCGCCACCGACCTGGCGCTGACGGTAACGCAGCGGCTGCGCGCCATCGGCGTGTCGGGGGAGTTCGTCGAGTTCTTTGGTCCCGGCGTGTCCACGCTCAGTGCGGGCGAGCGCTCGGTGATTGCCAATATGGCACCCGAGTACGGCGCCACCACCGGCTTTTTCGCGGTGGACGACAAGACGCTGGACTACCTGCGCGCCACCGGCCGCTCCGCGGCGCATTTGGCGCTGGTCGAGGCCTACACGCAGCGCGCAGGGCTGTGGTTCGACCCCGAGGCGCGGCCGCACTTCACTCGCGGCATCGAGATCGACCTGGACACGGTCGCCATGCACATCGCCGGCCCCCAGCGGCCGCAGGACCTGCTGGCGTATTCGGATGCCGCCCGGGTGCTGGCCGCGCGCGGCTTCAAGCCCACGGCGCCGCATGCCGACATGCCGCGCCACCCCGTGGCGGTGGCTGCCATTACCAGCTGCACCAACACCTCCGACCCGGGCCTGCTGATCGCCGCCGGGCTGCTGGCGCGCAAGGCGCGTCAACGCGGCCTGAGCGTGCCGTACTGGGTGAAAACCTCGCTCTCGCCCGGATCGCCCGCCGCGGCCGCCTACCTGGAGCGCGCGGGCCTGATCGACGACCTCTCGGCCGTGGGCTTCGACATCGTCGGCTTCGGCTGCGCCACCTGCATCGGCAATCCCGGCCCGCTGCCCGACGTGATCCGCGACGAGCGCGCCAGGGGCACCATCCACCCGGTCGCGGCCACCTCGGGCAACCGCAACTTCCCCGGCCGCATCCACCCGGACCTGGATCTGGGCTTCCTGATGTCGCCGCCGCTGGTGATCGCCTTCGCGCTGGCCGGCAATGCCGAGGTGGACCTCAGCGCCGACCCGGTGCAGGTCGCGCCCGACGGCACGCCGGTGTCGCTGCAGGAGCTGTGGCCCACGCGCGAGGAAGTCGCCGCGCACCTGGCGCAGGCGCTGGACGCGGACGACTTCAGGCGCGAGTTCGCCATCGCTTCGGCCAACCCGATGTGGCAGGCGCTGCAAGCACCCGAAGGCGAGCGCTTCCCGTGGGATGCGAAGTCCACCGCGCTGCGGCGTCCGCCCTTCGCCTCGGTGGAAGCCGGCAGCCAGCTCGGCCGCTACAGCGCGCAGCCGCTGCTGGTGGTGGGCGACGACGTGACGACCGACCACATCTCGCCGGCCAGCGCCATCCCGCCCGACAGCCTGGTGGCGGACTTCCTGGTCGAGCGCGGCGACGACCGCAACGACCTGAACGTCTTTGCCTCGCGCCGCGGCAACTGGGAAGTGATGCTGCGCGCCGCCTTCCACAGCAAGACGCTGGTGAACCTGCTGAAACCCGGTATGCCGGTGGCGCACACGCTGCATGTACCCAGCGGCGAGGTTCTGCCGATATGGGACGTGGCGCAGCGCTACCGCGACGCGGGCGAATCCGTGGTGCTGGTGGCCGGCGAGCGCTACGGTACCGGCTCCTCGCGCGACTGGGCCGCCAAGGGCCAGCGGCTGCTGGGCATCCGTACCGTGCTGGCGATGAGTTTCGAGCGCATCCACCGTTCCAACCTGATCGGCATGGGCATCCTGCCGCTGCGCCTGCCGCAGGGCGCTGACCCGAAGTCGCTCGCGCTGCAGCCCGGCGACCGTATCGAGGTTGATGCCCAGCCCGACGCGCTGTCGCCGCGCTGCGCCGTGCCCGTGCGCGTGCTGCGCCGCGACGGCCGCGTCGAATCGTTCACCGCCACCGCCGCGGTGGAGACGCAGTTGGAAGTGGCGCTGCTGCGCGACGGCGGCGTGATCCCGGCCATTCTGAAGAAGACCATTGCCGAGCAGCAGGCCGCGCACGCTTGAACCTTGAACCTGGAACCTGGACATGCAGATCACGCAAGACCTCATCGCCGCTTTCGCTCCCACCGGCCGGCTGCGCGCTTCCATCAACCTGGGCAACCCGATCCTGGCCGGGACGGACCCTGCCACCGGCGCCGCCAAGGGCGTCTCCGTGGACCTCGCCACCGAGCTGGCGCGGCGCCTGGGGGTCGAGCTGGAGCTGATCGTGGTGGACGCCGCCGGCAAGTCGGTGGAAGTGGTGGCGCAGGAGAGGGCGGACGTCGGCTTCTTCGCCATCGATCCGCTGCGCGGTGCCGACATCGCCTTCACCGGCCCCTATGTGCTGATCGAGGGCTGCTATCTCGTGCGCGAGGGCTCGGCGCTGCGGGCCAACGAGGAGGTGGACCGCGACGGCCACATGGTCGTGGTCGGCAAGGGCAGCGCCTACGACCTGTACCTCACGCGCGAGCTTCAACACGCGCGCATCGAGCGCTCGCCGACCTCGCCGACGGTGGTGGATACCTTCATGGCGCTGGGCGAGGCGGCCGACGTGGCCGCGGGCGTGAAGCAGCAGCTCGAAGCCGACGCGGCACGCCTGGGCGGCCTGCGGCTGCTGCCGGGGCGCTTCATGGTCATCCGCCAAGCTATGGGCGTGCCCAAAAGCAGGGGCGCCGCGGCGGCCGCAGCTCTGGGAGCTTTCGTCGAAGAGATGAAAGCTTCAGGCTTCGTGGCCGAGGCACTGGCGCGGCATGGCATTCAAGGCGCCTCGGTAGCACCTGCAGGCAACTCTGCTTGACCCAAGCCGCTTACCGGGGCGGCGTTCCAGCGTTCCAGCTGATTCCAATTTCAATTTGGAAGTAAGACGACGATCCACTTCACGTTGTGAAGGTGCTGACAGGGTCGTGTAGCTATCGCAGTCCGTTGGCCACGTCCATTGGTGAAATGATTCCGAAGCGCTTCATCTGACGGTAGATCGTCGTTCTGCACTGTCCTGTCTTTGCCGCCACGGCCGAGATGTTCCAGCGGCAGGCTTGCAGCATCGCGTGCAACCTCTCCGCTTCTGGAGGCAGGCGCTTTACGAAATCGGTGCCTGCAGCCCCTGCCATGGAGCAGGGCAGCAGCAGCGATGCGGCCGGTGCCGCTGTTGCAACCACGGCCATCGCCTCGTCTGCCGTGACTTCAGGCGGCAGGTGCTCGCTCAGGATGCCTTCCTCGTCGCACAGGGCTAGTCCGTAGCGCAGCACGTTGCGCAACTGCCGCACATTGCCGGGCCAGCGGTACCGGCGCAGCAGCGACCGTGCCTCGTCGGAGAGGGCTGCGCGCACGCCGGCTTCGCTTGCCTCCTCCTCCAGGATCAGGTCGATGAGGTAGTCCAGGTCCTGGCGCTCGCGAAGGCCGGGCAGCAGCAGCGTGGCGCCGCACAGCCGGTAGTAGAGGTCCTCGCGGAAGCCGCCGGCGGCGATGGCCTGGCGCAGGTCACGGTGCGAAGCCGCAATGACGGTCAGCTCAACCCGCACCGGCTGCTCCGCGCCCAGTGGCAGCACCTCCTGCTCGGAGAGCACGCGCAGCAGCCGGGTCTGCAGGTGCAGCGGCATGTCTCCGATCTCGTCGAGGAACAGCGTGCCGCCGTGCGCCTGCAGGATCAGTCCCTTCATGCCGCGGCTGCGTGCTCCCGTGAAGGTGCCGGCGGTGTAGCCGAAGAGCTCGCTCTCGATCAGCGACTCCGGAATGGCGGCGCAGTTCACCGCCACGAATGGCTTCGCACGCCGGGAGCTGGACTCGTGCAGCGCGCGGGCGAACAGCTCCTTGCCGCTGCCGGTCTCGCCCTGGATGAGGATGTTGATGCGCCGGTTGGCCAGGCGTTGTGCCTGGTGCTGCAGCGCGCGCATCTTCCGGTCTTCGCCCGCCAGGCGCTGCAACGCCGCGCCCACGGGCAGCGCCGCAGCGCCGTCAGCGCCATCGCGTGAAGCGCTCTCCTGCACGGCTCGCACGCGCGGCGCGATCACGCTGCAGAAGTAGCTGCGCTGGTCTACCAGGGAGGGCAAGGAGCGCTCCATCGCGTCCGAGGCACGGGCCAGGCGCCAGATGTCATCCATCGTGGAGTCGAACAGCTCGGTGAGGTGGCGCCCCGCGACGGGATCGGTGCCTCGCCGCGGCGGCAGCGCGCGCAGCCATTGGCGGGCAGCGGCGCTGGCGCCCACGAGCACGCCCTCTGCATCGAAGGCCAACAGCATGTCGCCGGTCACGTCCACCAGGGCCCAGCTCGTGGCCAGGCGCAGGATCCAGCGGTCCCGGAAATGGCGCATGAACGTGGCGTCGCCAATCATGCGCCCATACAGGCGCGTGAGGTGCAGCGCCAGGTGCTGGCTCTCCCTTGCGTCAGTCTGTGCCTGCGCCGACACGTCGAGCACGCCCATGAGCCCGCCATCGGGGTGGAACAGCGGCGTGGTGCTGCAGCTCAGCCCGGTGTTGTTGGCATAGAAGTGGTCGGCGCTGTGGCAGGTCAGCGCGGTCTGTTCCTGGATGCAGGTGCCGATGCCGTTGGTGCCGGCAATGTGCTCCTGCCAGTTGGCGCCCAGGTACAGGCCGAAGCGCTGCGCGTCCCGGGCCCAGGTGTCGTTGCCGATGTAGTCGATGGTGATGCCATTGGCGTCGGTGAGCAGCAGCACGTAGCCCAGGTCCACCACGTGCTTGAAAAGCTGCTCCATGCCCGTGCGGGCAACCTGCAGGTACTCCTCCAGCCGCTCGCGCGACGCGCGCACGCGCTCGGCGCTTTCGACGCATGGGTCGAAGCGGTCCGCCGGGTCGAGCCCATGCTGGTGGTAGCAGCGGTGCCACGAGCGGTGGATCAGGCTGTCCGGCGAGTCGCTGGCGGGCACTGCGCCGCTGGCGGCACGCAGGACGCGCTCGACGTGCGGTTCGGAGGAATTCAACACGGCAACTCCTTCGGATTTGGGCCATCGAGACAGTTCGTCAAGCGCAGTTCTCAACACGGCCGGGCCAGTCCCGATGGGCCGTCCACACAGCCCGGACCGGATGGTCAACCGCGCACTGTATGCGAGAGCGCGGTGCCGTCGTGTCGGTATCGGCCCGCAGCCTGCAGAGCCGGCAACCGTCCCTAGCGCCTGGCCAGCGCATCACCTGTGGCCTTGCCAGGCCATCAACGCATCACCTGTACACCTTCCGCGCATCACTAGCACAAACCCGAAGGTGCACACGCAACCCGTTGATTTGAAAAGCCCAGCATTCCTTGCCTGGCAAGTGCAAGAGCGCTGACCGGACATGGCATGGGCCTTGCGCAAGGGCGTCGCCTCAACGCAGTTCCCAGGACATGACCATGAATCAGCGACGAATCACCACCGGCCCGATGCCCGTGCGCATCTGCTCGCCCGACCAGGCGCGTCGAGACGCCTTGCGGCGGGGCGCATGTGCCTGCATCGGCGCCGGTCTGAGCGCAGCCGGTATGGGTGCCGCCTGGGCCAATGAGACTGCCTCGCAGCGGCCGGTCGCCGGCGATCGACTGGTGCTCGCCGGTGGAGACGAGGCGCCGCGGCCCCTGGCGCCATCGGACGTTCCGCTGGGAGCCAAGCCCGTGCAGGTATTCCCCTTCGACGCCGCCGGCGGTGTGGTGCGCGATGGCTCGCGCCTGAACAAAGTTTTGCTGGTGCGGCTCGACCCCGCCGGGCTCGACCCCGCCGTGCGCAGCCGTGCCGCCGACGGGGTGCTGGCCTTCTCGGCGGTGTGCACGCACCAGGGCTGCGACGTCAGCGAATGGAACGAGGCCGAGAGGGCGCTGCTGTGCTTTTGCCACTTCTCGCGCTTCGACCCGGCCCGGCTCGGCCAGGTGATCGCCGGGCCGGCTACCCGCAGCCTGCCCAACCTGCCGCTCAAGGTGGACAGCGGGCTGCTGACCGTGGCCGGAGCTTTCAGCGCCGCTCCAGGCGCCAAGGCCTCGGGCTGACGCCCGCGGCCTGCCCCTGCGCAGCAGCACGAGGGCTGCTGCCGCTTGTAGATGCAACAACAACCTTTTCAGGAGACACCATGAAGACATCAAAGATCCTGCTTGCCGGCTGCCTGGTCGCGCTGCTGCCCACGGTTGCGTCGGCCCAGCTCAGGCCCTACGAGCCGGTGACGGACGCACGGCTGGTCAACCCGGAGCCGTCCAACTGGCTCATGTACCGCGGCAACTACGCCGGCTGGGGCTACAGCCCGCTGGAGAAGATCAACGACCGCAACGTCGGCAAGCTGAAGCTGGCGTGGTCCTACGTCACAGGCATGAGCGAGGGGCACCAGGCGCCGCCCATCGTCAACAACGGATACATGTACATCTCCACCCCGAACAACCAGGTCATCGCCTTCGAGGCCAAGTCCGGGCGGGAGCTGTGGCGCTACAAGAAGCCCATTCCCGAGGAGCTGCAGCAACTGCACCCGACCAACCGCGGCGTCGCGCTCTACAAGGACAAGCTCTATTTCGCGACCACCGACGCGATGGTGGTCGCGCTCGACCCGGCCAGCGGCAAGGAGCTGTGGAAGCAGCCCATTGGCGACTGGAGGGCCGGGTACTACTCGACACTGGCGCCGCTGGCGGCCAACGGCAAGGTGGTAGTGGGCGTCTCGGGCGGTGAGTACGGCGTGCGCGGCTACATCGTGGCGCTGGACGCCGAGACCGGCAAGGAGGTATGGCGCACCTACACCGTGCCGGCGCCGGGCGAGCCCGGCGGCGACACCTGGCCCGGCGAGACCTACAAGAACGGTGGCGCCTCGGTGTGGATCACCGGCACCTACGATCCCGAGACGAAGTTGTCCTACTGGGGCACTGGCAACGCCGCACCCTGGATGCCCGACACGCGCCAGGGCGACAACCTCTACGCCAACTCCACGCTGGCGCTGGACATCGACACCGGCGCGCTCAAGGGCTACCACCAGTACCACTGGAACGACGCGTGGGACTGGGACGAGGTGTCCGCGCCGCTGCTCATCGACGTGGAGCGCGGCGGCAAGAAGGTGAAGTCGCTGGTGCATGCCGGGCGCAACGGCTACCTGTGGCACCTGGAGCGCACCAGCGACCGCATCAACTTCGTGGATGCCTGGCCCTACGTGAAGCAGGACGTGTTCGCCTCCGTCGACCCGCGCACGGGCCGGCCGACCTACCGCGAGGACAAGCGCCCCGGCACGGGCAAGACGGTGTCGTTCTGCCCGTCCCTGTGGGGCGGCAAGGACTGGTTCCCGGAAGCCTACAGCCCCAAGACCGGCATGCTCTACGTGCCGGCCAACAACAACCTGTGCTCCGAGCTCAAGGGAGAGGCGGTCAACTACCGCAAGGGCGAACTCTACATCGGCGTGTCGCTGGACAACATCCTCACCAACGTGCGCATGACCGAGGAATCGCGCCAGCACGTGGGCGAGGTACAGGCCTGGAACGTGGGCGCCAAGAAGAACGTCTGGACCCACAAGTACCCGGAGATGAACTGGGGACCGCTGCTGGCCACGGGCGGCAACCTGGTGTTCGGCGGCGGCACCAACGACCGCATGTTCCGCGCCTTCAACGCTTCCACCGGCCAGGTGCTGTGGGAGTACCCGGCCAGCTCAGGCGTGACGGGCGTGCCGTCGTCCTTCGAGGTGGACGGCGAGCAGTACATCGCCGTGCAGGCTGGCTGGGGCGTGGATGCCGAACGCATGCAGGGCGCCTTCAACGCCGTGCTCAAGCACAAGACGCTGGTACCTCAGGGCGGCACGGTGATGGTGTTCAAGCTCGCCAAGTGAGCCCGACAACCCAAGGAGACTGGACATGAAACTGCTGCACACCCTGGCCCTGAGCATCGCCGCGCTGGTGGCGCTGTGGGTCTACCTGAGCATCGGCCGGCCCGAGTTGCGCTTCAATCCCTGGATCGGCTTCGTGGCCTGGGCGGCCTTCTTCGCGGCCGGTGGCGGTGCGACCGGGGCGCTGAAGTCGATTGCGGGCGGGCTGGCCGGCGTGGTGCTCACGGCCGCGACCATGGCTGCCGTCACGGCGCTGGGCGGCGGCCTGCCCTGGCTGATCGGCCTGGTGGCGCTGCTGGCCTTTGTGCTGGTGGCCATGGCCGACATCCCCGTGCTGGCCTACACGCCGGCCGCGTTCCTGGGCGCCGCCTCGTTCTTCGGCGCCGGCGCCAAGGCCGACGAGACCGTGCTGCTGGTGTCCATCACCTGGCTTGCCGGCGTGGCCTTCGGCTTCGCATCCGAGCACATGGGCAAGCGCTTCGCGCGTCCTGCGGCCTGAATGGCTCCCCACAAGACTTCCCCACGTGAAAGGTTGAAAACCATGATCACCGAGTACCGCAACTACATCAACGGCGAGTTCCTGGCCAACCCGGCCGGCTCGCTCATCGAGGTGCGCAACCCGGCCACGCACGAGCTGCTGGCCCACACTCCCGACGCGCCAGCCTGGGTGGTGGATCAGGCCGTGGAAGCCGCGCGCAAGGCCCAGCCCGGCTGGGCACGGCTGCCCGCGGTGCAGCGCGCTCGGCACCTGCGCGACATTGCCGCAAGGCTGCGCGAGCACAAGGAGATGCTGGCCCGCACGCTGACCTGCGAGCAGGGCAAGGTGCTGTCACTGGCCCGCGTCGAGGTGGACTTCACGGCCGACTACCTTGACTACATGGCGGAGTGGGCACGGCGCATCGAGGGCGAGGTGCTGGAGAGCGACCGTGCCGGTGAGAGCATCTTCATGCTGCGCAAGCCGGTGGGCGTGGCCGCGGGCATCCTGCCCTGGAATTTCCCGCTGTTCCTCATTGCCCGCAAGCTGGCGCCGGCGCTGGTGACGGGCAACACCATCGTCATCAAGCCCAGCGAGCTCACGCCGATCAACGCCTTCGAATTCGCGCGACTGGCCGCGCAGACGGACCTACCGCCGGGCGTGTTCAACCTGGTGGGCGGCACTGGCGCAGTGGCCGGCTCACACCTGGCAGGCCATCGCGACGTGGGCATCGTCTCCTTCACCGGCAGCGTCGAGACCGGCAGCCGCATCATGGCCACCGCGGCGCGCAATCTGACGCGTGTGAACCTGGAGCTCGGCGGCAAGGCGCCGGCCATCGTGATGGCTGACGCCGACCTGGACTTGGCCGCACGCGCCATCCATGCGTCCCGAGTGATCAACACCGGACAGGTCTGCAACTGCGCTGAGCGGGTCTACGTGCAGCGCAAGGTGGCCGACGACTTCGTCAGCCGCATCACGCAGCTCATGGCAGGCACGACCTACGGTGACCCGATTGCTGAGCCCAACGTGCACATGGGTCCGCTGGTCAGCCAGGCCGGGCTGGACAAGGTCGCGGGCCTGGTAGACCGGGCGCGTGCCGAGGGCGCGGAGGTGGTGCAGGGCGGACGCCGCGCGCAACTCGAGACCGGCTTCCACTACGAGCCCACCGTGATCACGGGCTGCCGCTCCGACATGGAGATCATGCGCAAGGAAATCTTCGCCCCGGTGCTGCCGGTGCAGGTGGTGGAGGATCTCGATGAGGCCATCGCGCTGGCCAACGACTCGGAATACGGCCTGACCTCGTCCATCTTCACGCGCGACCTCGCTTCGGCCATGAAGGCATGCCGCGAGCTGCAGTTCGGCGAGACCTACGTCAACCGCGAGCACTTCGAGGCGATGCAGGGGTTCCACGCCGGGCGCCGCAAGTCCGGCATCGGTGGAGCCGACGGCAAGCACGGCCTGTACGAATTCACCGAGACGCACGTCGTCTACATGCAGCACGGCTGAATCCGTAGTCTTGCCGCCTGGTGCCGCCTTGGCCCGTCAACCGAGGCGGCGCCCATGCACACAGGAAGCATGGCCCGAAGCGCGCGGGCCGTCGCTTCCGCAGCGCGGCGAGAGGTGGACTGTCCCCCGGCTACGGACCGCATCGCGGCATGCCCGTGGCTCCGAATGCTCTCGAATGAGCATACCTACCCTGACAACCCCATGGTTCTCTGCAAAAACAGCAACGTGTCTTCCTTCGCCGTGGCGCCTGCTCCGCCGCAGGAGTACGCTGCTGCGATGGCCGACGTCGAACGGCGTGCCTTGGCAGGCGAGCTGACGCTGGCGCAGGTCAGGCAGGAGATCTTTGCGCTGCGCGAGCGGTTCGGCGCAGGCGTCGCACTTGTGATGCAGTGGGCAGCGTGCTCGCGCTGAGCCTGGGGCCAGCTTCACGCGGGAGTCTCGAGGCGAGCTTCAATCGGACTTGGTTGAGAACTGGCTGGAGTCCGTAGCGATCAGCGTCGCGAAGGCGTACTGCATGAAGAGCAGGATGGCGTGGGCCTGGGGCTTGATTTCAAAAGCGTGCAGTGCGGTCTGCGAGTACGTCATATCTCTTTATGCCAAATTCCCTTCCTACAAAGTTGAGAAAGCATCCATGTTTACATAAATACAATTGTAGTGGTTGTGTTTGCAATCATCCCGACGCTCAGTACAACCGCTCGTCTAGTCTTGAAACGTCGCTCTGATCGAGCAATTTGCCAGCATCACGCAACAGGGCATGTCGACCGCCATAGTTGTCCTGGGACAGCAGTTCCATGAGCCGGGTCAGCCAGCCGCCGGCAGGCGTCTTGCACCGCGATGCCGCGCACAGCCAGAGCCCGCAGGCTGCTTCCATTGCTCGTCCGATGTCTCCGTAGGAGTCGTCGACACGCTCGAAGAAGTCGGCGTCGGCCTCGATGAACGCTTCGGCCAGCTCCAGCACCGCGCTCGGATCCGTGGCCATCAACTCGCGCTCGACCTGCTCCAGCCAGATCTCCAACTCCGTGCCGAAGTGGCTTGATTCAGGGAACTTCAGGTATTTGTCATCCCGACGCCAGCGCGCCAGGATTTCTCGAAATTGCGAGGCGACCAACGCTGGTTGATTTGCCAAGCGAAGTCGCGACAGGCGTCGTGCGACCACGTCGTAGTCCTGGGCCAGTTCCAGAAGCACCGATGCAAGGACGTCCGCGTCCTGATCGCGTAGAAAGGCTTCCAGGCCGTCATCGTGCTGATCCATTGGAGCGATATGTCCTCACCAGGCTTTGGATAGGCCGCCTTTGTCGCTGTTCACGCTCCATGGGGTCTACCGGCTTGGGCCTGTTGCATAGGGCCTTGCTGTTTTCTTCACTTTCCCGCGCACGACTTGGCATGCGATGCCAGACGAGAACTGCAGGAACTCGTTGTTCAACAATATTTGAACGCCCGCAGTGTGCATGGAAAGATTAGGTTTATCCAACATGCCGGACCCGTCAGCGGATCGTTCGGCGGTCAGCCGCGTTCAAGGCTGCTGTGCCCATCCTGAGAACCAGCTATGTTCGCAAGACGGCACGCTCATGTGCCGGTGCGCATCCACTGCCCGACTGCTTCAGCCAGTGCACGCTCCGCTTCACTGCCATCGCAGCCAGCGGTAGGAGCAGCCAAATGCTGCTCCAGCGACCAGCCCTCGGGCCGACTGCTCTCCCACCACGCCCTGGCCGCGGCGGCCAGCGCCTGCATGGGCACCGGTATCTCGCTGGCCATGGCGTCGGATGGTCCGACGCTTGTGGAACCCGGGCCGAATGCAAACTGCAGCATCATCCCCACAGGGCTGGTTCGGTTCATGGGCGCCCTTTCACATCTGGTCCAGCTTCGCCAATGTACCGCGCGCAGGCTGCGCCAAATGGCGCATCAGCTATTGGTTTTGCCGGGATCGCCGAAACCCGGCCCCGCGGACCGCAGGTATCGGGCGATAGGGTTTCGTGTTCCTGCCCACTGATTCGTTCAAAGGCATACGCGAGCAACGGCAATAATCGTCGACTGTTACAACACCAGTTCCTTCGTTGAGGAGGTACACGACCATGCCAACCAAGAAAATTTCCGCTACCAATAAGGCCGCTGCTACCAAGTCCGCTGCGAAAAAGGCAGCACCCGTCGCCAGGAAAGCGGCGGCCAAGAAGGCTGCACAGCCGGAGGCAGCAGCCGCCACGTTCCGCACGAAGATCGACCTGACCAACCTCGTTGTCGGCGCCAAGACGGTCAAGCAACTCGCTCGGGCGGTGGCCAAGCTGGCGCAGACCTTGGCCAGGATGGACGAGAACGGCGCCGTGAAGCTGGAGCAGCCGGTGACGGCCAAGGCAGCGCACTTAGCAACGACCGATGTCAAGGCTGCCAAGCGCTTCGGCATGCAAGAAGGCCGTGCACCGCGCGGTGCCAAGACCGCAGATCCGGCTGCCAAGAAGACCGCTGCCGTGAAGGCAGCAGAGCCGCTGGCTGCCGCGCCTGCGAAGAAGGCCGCCGCCAAGAAAGCCGCGGCCAAGAAGACACGTGCCCAGCCAGCAGCAGACAGCGCTGAGGTGAGGGAGGCAGACGATGTGGCTGCACCCGTTGCGAAGACGCGCGCGGCGAAGAAGGCATCGGCCAAAAAGGCATCGGCCAAGAAAGCGGCTCGCAAGACTGAGAAGGTCAATGGCTCGAACGAGCCCGCACGTGCCGCGGACGGTGCATCTGCTGCCGCTCCTAAGGCGCCGCCGGCCACCGACACCCCGGGCGCTGAAGCTGCCGCATTCTGAGGGCTGAACGCTTGGTACAAGCGCTGCCCTGCCAGCCGGAGTGATTCGGCACTCGGGGCGGGGACGGCGCGCTGGCGGCTTTGTCCGAGCCAACGGTGACAGGCCTGTACCTTGACATCGCAGCTTCGGGAGGCACGACACGGGACAGTCGAGCTTGATCACTCCGGACGGTGATGAGGCCAGGCGACCGCGAGTCGGCTCGGCTTCCGTCCTTGTCGTGGTGAAGCAGTGCTTTGAGAGTTCCTGTATGCCAACGTCGCTGGAGAGGAAATTCGAGCGGCCATTGCAAGCAGCGAGGCTTCAGGACGCAATATGCGCATCCTCTCGGTCGTTTCCTTCGCGCGCCAATCACGCACGTTGGATTGGACCCGATGGTTTTCCACAGGTAGCTGTCATACCTGGCGTCTCAAGGCGCGAAGTCAGCCCTAGAGCACTGTGCCGCAACCGCGGCGCGACGTAATTCGCATGAAGCCGTGCCTGCCAAGGCACGCACGCGTGGCCATGAACTTGCCCTAGCCGGGCTCGCTTCTGTGGCCACTGCCGTGAGGGTCGCACCTCATATGCCCAGACCGTGCCGTCAGGCGCGGTGCTGAGCGCCAGCATTCGCGGCATCACCTGCACGCAACGAGTTCACTGACTGTCATCGCAGACAGGCCAGTCGCCGCGCCTTCCTGCCTTGCGAGGAAGACGTCAACGCATGCGCCGGCACACCTGATCGGCCGCATGCCCACGATGCCCAGCTACGGGCGTCGCCACGAAGCGCACTTGATTCGCGGTGTGCTGCTCTCCCGAGCAGCTGCACGCGGCCGGCTCGCGCTTTTCATCCATCTAGCCTTACGGAGCCCGAGATGAGCAATCAAGATGATTTCGAAGAGCGAGTCCGTGAAGTGAAGGCACGGGCCTACGGCCACTGGACGGGGATCCTGACCGCCTTGGGGGTCGATCCAAAGATCCTGAACCGAAAGAACCAGCCCTGCCCGATGTGCGGAGGCACGGACCGGTTCCAGTACACGGACAAGTTCCAGGAAGGGAACTACTACTGCCGCTCGTGCGGCGCCGGCGGCGGGCTCAAGCTCGCTCAGCACACCCTTGGATTGAGGTTCGGCGAATTGCTCGAGCGCATCGAGCAGCAAGTGGGACGTCTGCCATCGAAGCCCGTCGAGCACAGCGGCCCGTCCGCGCAGCGGATGAAGCAGCTGTGCCAGCGCATCTGGCACGAGGCGCGCCCGATCACCGCCGGGGACGAGGTGGACCGGTACCTGCGCAATCGCGGCCTGGTCCTGGAGCACTACCCGCGCACGCTGCGTTTCCATCCTGAATTGGGGTACTACAGGAAGGATGGAAGTGGGAAGTCCGTAAAGGTTGCCGCCTACTCGGCCATGCTGGGTTGTGTTCAGGGCCCTGACGGACACGGCATCACGCTGCACCGGACCTACCTCAGCGACGGTGCCAAGGCCTTGGGCGAAGAGTCCAAGAAGCTGCTGTCCAGCGGCATCGAGGGAGCAGCAGTACGGCTGCAGGAGCCAACCGACGAGCTCGGCATCACCGAAGGAGTCGAGAACGGCCTTGCCGTGCAGCTGGCCACCGGCAAGCCTGTCTGGGCCGCGCTCAACTGCGGGAACCTGGAGCGCATCTGGATTCCGGACACGGTTCGCCGGATTTGCATCTACGGCGACAACGATGCCGACGGCGGCTTCGAGGGGCAGGCGAGCGCCTACGTGCTCGCACGACGGCTGATGCGCGAGTCGAAGCGCGTGCACGACAAGGGCTTGTCCCGCGAAGTGCAGGTCTTCATCCCGCGGCGCAGCGGTACCGACTGGGCCAACGTTTGGTTCGCGAAGGTTGCGAGCCTGCGCCAGGCGGCATAAGCTCGGAGGGGTGGCGAAAGCCGCCCCTTCTTCAGCGGGCCTGTCCATGCGGGCGCGGTGAAGAAGGATCTCAACTGGTAGCTGCCATACCAGGCCGCTTCTGCGGCAAAGGTAGCCTCTACGCGCAGGGCACATACGCCCTACATCCGCCAGTCGCGTCAATGCGACTGGTCCAACCCCCGCGGGGACGCGCTCCCCGAGGGGGATGCCGTCCCCGTTTTTCTTTGGAGTTCCAAATGAAGAACGGACGTACTCTTCTGCAGCTCGCCGAGGAACTGCAGCGCCAACTCGCCAGCAAGCGCGACATGATCGTCCCCACGGTACTGATGGACCATCAGACCCAGGGCGGTGAGACCAGCATCGCCATCACTGCTCCCGATGGCGTGCAGAGCTACAAGACAACGGAATTGTTCCGTCGGCAACTTGCGGACAAGCTGAAGATTCCCTTCGCTTACTTCGAGCGCATGCGCGCCACGCAGCCTGAGCTGCTGGACCGCAATGTGAACACGTGGCTCAAGAACGAGCCCGAACAGCGCATGGTGCGCACGCTCGACGGGCAGGCTCGCGCCTACTTGTCGGACCGGTATCGCCGGCTGGATAACTACGACTTGATGGAGCACGTGCTGCCAATGCTCAGGGAGCTGCCTGGCGCGCGCATCGAGTCGTGCGAGCTCACGCCGGTGCGGATGTACCTCAAGGTCGTCACGCCCAACGTCGAGTACGAGATCCGGCGTGGCGACATCATCCAGGCGGGCGTTGTCATCAGCAACAGCGAGGTCGGCCAGGGAACGCTCTCGGTCCAACCCCTGATCTACCGGCTCGTGTGCAGCAACGGGATGATCCTGCCCGATGCGGCGATGCGTAAGTCCCACGTCGGCCGCACTGCCGAAGCGTCCGAGAACGAGATCACGTTGTTCAAGGACGACACCCTGGAGGCCGAGGACAAGGCCTTCTTCCTGAAGGTCCGCGACGTGGTGCAAAGCGCCGTGTCGGAGGCCACGTTCACGCTGGCCGCGGAGAAGATGCGGCGCACGCTGGGCATCCAACTTGGCGCTGACCCCGTCAAGACGGTGGAGAACCTGGGTGTTCGCTACCTGCTCAACGAGCAGGAGCGCACCGGCGTTCTGCGCCACTTCATCAGCGGTGGGGACCTCTCCGGCTACGGCCTGGTCAATGCGGTCACGGCGTTCGCCCAGGACGTCGACGACTACGACCGGTCAACCGAGCTTGAGGCGCTGGGCGGCAAGCTCATTGACCAGAAGGCCTCCGATTGGGAGGCATTGATGGCCAAGGTCCGGCCGCTGCCGCTGCCCGCTGCGGCCTGACCGGCACGACCGGATTAGTTCTCCTCCCAACTTGTTAGGGCATCACCTGTCCAAGGTGATGCCCTTTTCCTTTCTTGCGACGTGAACGATTGCACATGAATGCGCGTTGAACATCGGGATGCCGGCAGGGGCAACAACGGCTTTCCGCATACGTAACGCCCGCCTACACTCCGAGCCCAATCCGCGCACCTTCACCACTTTTTGATCAAGACCACTCATGGAACGCAGTACCGAGTCCGAGGCGCTCAGCCACTTCAAGACTGACGCCCTGGTGGCCTTGCTCGACAGACATGGTGTTCCGGAACGGCAGCGCGTCAACACGCTGGAAAAGGCGACCGGAATCTCATACGGTGCCGCGCGGCGTCGCATAACAGGAGAGACGGGGCTGGAGGTTGCTGAGGTGGTGAAGCTGGCGGCGTTCTTCAAGGAACCGCTGTTTTCGCTTCTCGGTGCGTTGGTTGACGAAGCCGGTCATCCCGCCACGGCGTGCATTGGCGGAATGCAAATTCCCTGCTGCATTTGGCCCGGACCTTCATCTTCGGACTCGCCGCGCTTGGGGCTCTTCGTCGCGTACCGCGGCGAGTCCGACAAGTGGATCGTCGTGCCGGCAACTGAAGCGGGAAACCGCCCAACCAATGAGGTGCGACGCATTGTCTACGAGGCCAGTACGCTGCCCAAGATCGCCATCGTCTCGCGCGATGCAGCTTTCTGTGCCGCTGCCTTGCAAACGCTGCGCGCCCGGGGTCTGGATCCAACTATCTACCCTGCGGCGAAGAGTCTGCGCCACGCCATGCAGGCAACCAGTTTCGACGGTTATGTGCTTGATGAAACTGTGCTGTCAAAAGACCTGGAACCCACGCTCGATGAGGTGCGTGGGCGCAGTACCGCCGCGCCAATCATCGTGCTCACCACGCCAAATAAGGCAGATCGCAACCAAGAGCGCGCACTAGAGACTGTTGTCAACAATTTCCACGTTCAGCTCTATGACAAGCCGACACGTATGCTGCACCTGTGCAGTGCGTTGGAGCTGGGTTTGAGAACCGCAGCACGCAGTCGCTGACAAACGGAAAATAGCGGCCGGCACCAGCGGCGTGCTGTTTTGCTTGAATAATTCTTCCGTTAGCGGCGAAATTTCCGTCTAGCGAATTCTAGTTTCCAAAAAATGAAAATGTAAAGTTGCACCACTTGAATAAGTGGTGGCGTCCACTGTTGCTGGTGCCTACGCTTTGCAGCAGGTTGACGACGAACGGCGAAAGTCAACCTGATGTGGCGGTTCGAGACGGAATCAACCGCATCGCACCGCCTTGGCAGACCGGAAAGTCAACATGGACGTGCTGTCGGACATCAAGCGGCTGAACCTCTACAGCCTCATGTGCATGCGAGACATGGCACGTGCAGACATCGCCGCTGCCATCGTTCGGTTTGGAGTTTCCCGTGAGGCTCTTCAGCGCATCGGAACCATGCCGCCGCATTGCCTCCTTGAGCTGGTTCAACGGGTCGGCGAACGCAGCCTTTTCAAGCCGTGTGTCGATATAGCTGTACTGCTTGACAGAGCAGAAGGCAGTGCGAGCGCCGGCCACTTGACAGCCGACACCCCAACGATCGCCAAAGTTCGCAAGGGTTGAACGAACGTCTTCAGGTAGGTGCTTGAACGTTTGTAGCGGGCTGCAAAGGTTCATGCACTGCCACTTTGGGCCGGCGACGAGCAGCGAAAGCCGGTCTGTTTGAGCAACCTGACAAGGTTGCTCTGCCGCCTGAAAAAGCAGACCGGAGATACACCGTGCATGAACGAATGCTAAGTGACGTGGAGCAGGTCAACTTCACGATTCTGTGCCTCATCCGGGATGCCGCGCTCGCCGACATCGCTGATGCCGTCACACAATTCAAGCTCAGCACACCGGAGCTGCAGCAACTGTGCAGCCTGGGACCAGACGGCGTCCTTGCTCTTGTCCATGCCGCCGGCAACGAGCTTCTCTTCCAGCCCCACCGCAATCTCGGCGGCTTGCTCGAAGTTCCGACATCGGTCCTCGGCATCATGTTGTCGGCGCAACGAATAAGCTCTGTGCCTGCTGCTTCATCCGCTTTGTAAGTCCCGCCTGCAGTGTCACGCCACTGGAGCCAGGCGGCATGTACAGGCTCACGACCTTGGAAACCGCGAGGCAGTGCCTACGGCTTGGTGCCCGGCCTCGCACCACGCAATGGCTGACCGGGCTGAGCAACAAGGCGGTCTTGCGTCTGACCGCCGAGGCCAATGTCGCGATACCGCGAGGAAGGCCGCCCTATAGCGAGGAGCTCTTTCACAGCGCCGCGCTGTCCGTCAAGGCGGAAATCTCCACGTTCGCGGGCGACTACGCGTTCCTGATTGAGCAGCAGGTCCTGCCTGCGCAGGCGCTCATCAGCGCATACCGGCACTACTGCGCCGGCCGCCTGGAGCCCGCTTTCTCGTTCGACCAGGCGTTCTTCATCGTCTCCTGCCTGAGCGGCCTGTGGGCGGCGCCGAAGCGCACTCTGTTCCTGCGGCCCTGCGGAGGCTGCGCCAGCCTGCACCTGGTGAGCAACCCCGACGTGCCGACCGCGTGGTGCCCTTTCTGTGCTCCTCATGCGCCCAAGGCAGTCGTCATGCAGCTGCCTTCGTTGCAAGTCGTAGCTCGCCGCGGGGAGAGCGTTCAAAGCGCGGCTGCCTCAGCGCTGGAGCAACGCATCCAGGCGATTCGGATGCAGGAGGCGTTGGAGCGCCTGGGCGCCAGCCAGCGGCACGTCCAGATCCTGGCCGGCTCTGCGGCCGATGGCGACGGCGAGGGCGAAGGTGCGCGAGCCGGCCTCGGCAAGGAAATGCCGCTCGAGCGTTGGAGCCGGCAAGTCAAGACCCTGGATCGCGCCGTGTTTGCCGCCCTGGCCTGCACGTACCGCCGCGTGTCGGACGAAGGATGCACGGTCGAGCAGGCGTTCGTGGCTGCGTTCCGGCATGTCTCTTCGCTGCCGGGCCCAGCGCCCGCGCGGCTGCGGTTCGACCGGGCATTCAACGTCATAGCCGCCCTGGACGGTCTCTGGGGGTCTCAACGTGGCCTGGAACTCGTGCAGTGCCCTCGCTGCCGATCGCAGCACCTGTCGAGCCTGCTGGAACTTGAGCCGGCCCACTGTCCGTTTTGCCAGGTCGCGCGCCGTCCAGTGGTGTTCGGGCTCAAGCAGCGCTGAGCAAGCCGAAACCTGCGGGACACGGTTCCCGGGGACCTAGGCTCAAGTCAGGCAAAAACGGCGTGATTTTTCGTGGACCGTCACAGCCGCGCTGCCCATGATCGGTGCCGCAATCACCTGGCGCTGACATGCCGATACGCGAGCTCCTTGCGCGAATGCCCTTTCCCTGGCCCTCCGCCCGTGCCCCGGCACCGGCTGCCCGTGTCGAGCCGCCCATCGAGCCTGCCTCTGCCGCAGCACCGCCCGGCGGCGGCAGCGCCTTGCATGCCCGTTCCGTGGACGAGTTGCTTGCTCCACACGGCGAGTTGCTTGGCCGGCTGAAGCTCTGCTACGGCTGCGACCGCGCAACCTTCGTCGCGGACCTTCTCACCCCTGTGCGGGCGTATGCGGCCTACGTCGGATCGCTTCCGGCGACCCCTGACAACTACTTCTGTGAGCCCGGCGGCTTGTTGCGCCTGGGGCTCGAAGTCGGGTTCGTCGCGCTGCAGGCAACGGACGGCCACATCGTGTCCGGCCGTTCCACCATCTCAACGCGTCAGCAGCTCGAGCCGCGCTGGCGCCATGCCACGTTCCTTGCCGGCCTGTGCGCCGAGATGCACCGCACGCTGAGCCACGTCGTCGTCACCGACGTGCAAGGCGAGGAGTGGCCTGCGTATCTGGCACCGCTGTCGCAGTGGCTGGCGGATCGAGGCCAGGCGCGGTACTTCGTGCGGTGGCCCGTCAACGCACAGGAATTTCCGGCGCTGGGCCTATGCGCACTGTCCCAGGTGGTGCCGTCGGCGGTGCTGCAGCATCTCGCCTCGGGCAACAACGTCGTGGTGCCGCAGCTGATTTCCACTCTGTCTGGCAGTCCTCTGCTCAGGGAGCCCAACATGATGGCGGAGATAGTGCGGCGCTCCGCAGCCCTCGTTGTCGACCGGGATCTCATCATCTGCGCCAGCCGCAGCGGCCGGCCCGTACTGGGCGCCCACCTTGAGCGCTATGTCCTGGACGTGATGCGACGGCTCGTGGTCTCCCATCAGGCATGGGAGCCCAACGGCGATCGCTCGCGCGTCTGGCTTGGGCGTGAAGGGCTGTTCCTGGTCTGGCCCAACGCCGCCAACGAAATCCGCAAGGTATTCGAGGACGACGAGACCCCCGGCATGCCCAAGACGCCGCAGGAGATGCAGGATGTCTTGCTGGCGTCTTCCGTCGTGGAGCCGTTTGCTCTTGATCAGCCGCTGTGGACCATCGCGCCTCCCCCCGGCGGCCAGCCGCTACAGGCGCTCAAGCTCACCACGCCGGAGATCCTGCTGCCGGTCCATGCTCAAGGCCCTCGCGCGTTGACGTCGCCTTTGGTCCAGGCTGCTCCAGCACCGGTTGCTGCGGCCGCAGCTGCCGCCACTGCGCAACGGACGGCTACGGCAGCGGCCTCCCCCGGAGTGAGCTCCACGCCAGCATCACCAGGCCCGCGCCCCGGTGCGAGCACCATCCAGGCATCCAACCCACAGGGAAGCCGGCCTGCAGGCGTGTCCGCAGCGCAGCCGGTCTCCGCGATCGTCCCTGCTGCACCTGCTGCTCCGGCCGTGCAGCCCAAAGCCGTGGCGGCCCCGCCGCAGCATTCGCAAGCTGGCGCCGCCTGTCCTGTCGCACAGGCCTCACCCGCTGCGCCGCCAGCGCAGCCTCCTTGCCAAGCAGGCGCCGTGGCACCCGAGGCGGTCCTCGCCACCGCGCTGGACCCCCAGCTTTGGCTGCCGGGCATAGGGCCCGCGCCGATGCAAGCACCGGCATCTGACCCTGTGCCTGCAGCCGCCTCTGAGCCGGTCCCTGCTGGTGAACCTCCGCCGGCGCTCCCCACCGCGGCCGCGCCGGCCGTACCTGCCACCCAGCCGCCCGACGCGGAACCGGTAGCTGCAGGCAACAGCGCCTCGGCTGCGCCAACACCGGCCGACACCGGCGCTCTCCCTGCACCACTACCGCCGACTCCACTCGCCTTGCAGGCCCCGATGCGCCTGAACAGAAAGGTCCGCGACGCGCTGGCGCTGGCTGTCGAGTCGCTCAACGGCGAACCCCGCGCGGCGTCCGCCATGACCACCCCGGCTGGCGTCTTTGTGCCGCTGAGCTTTCTTCGAGCACAACGGGTGGAGGCGCCGGTAGCGCTTCGAGAGCTCGCTGAGAACGCCATGGTGTCGACGCGCGCCGATGGGCGCGCCGTCACTGAAAAGCACGAGTTCGCCGGCGAGATGGAGCTTGGCATCGTGCTCAAGCCGGCATTCGTCAAGGGCTTCAACCCGGCTGACTTCACGGCGGATTGACCCCAAGGAGCCGCAAAGATGTTCGCACGCAAGTTCGAGATGCCATGGCGGCCCGCCTACGAAATGTGGGCCGCATGGACTTGGTTCGCTGGCATGGCCTTTTTCACCTATATCGGCGTCAAAGGGAACCTGCGTGCCGACGCAGCGATGCCGTTGGCCATGGCCGCGATGGCCATGGCGATGTTGCGAGCGCACCAGAGCCTCGACGTCCTGGTGAAGCGTGCCTCGTTGTCAGGACGCGCAATGCAGGTGATTACCACCCGGCGCCTCGCTTCCTTCACCAACGACCCGGAACAGGTGTTCCTCGGCTTCGGCTTTGAATGGCTGCCGGTGCACTCGCAGCGGCTCTACGAGCTGTCCAAAATAAACTACAAGGACTACTACGTTTCGCCGCTGCTGCTTCGTGCTCTCGGCTACACCGTCAAGCCGCAGCCCGACAGCGAGATTGGCGTGCCCTACATCCACGGCGTCGAATTGCAGGAGCGGCCGTTGTACCGGCCGCTGCAGAACTTCATCGGCGGGCTGCTGTTGGTAGGGACCACACAGTCGGGCAAGGGTGTCGCGCTGTCGACGTTCCTGACGCAAGCCATCCGCCGCGGCGACATCGTCGTCTTTATCGATCCGAAGAATTCGGAACGACTCAAGCGCGTGGTGCGCCGCGCGTGCGCCGACTACCGGGAACCCGACACGTACATTGAGTGTCATCCCGCCTTTCCGGAGCGTGGCGTACGGCTCGACTTCCTCTTCAACTGGCAAAAGCCCACCGAAGTGGCTTCGCGGCTGCAGTCCATCATGCCGGTGGATACCGGTGGCGCCTTCGCGGCGTTTTCGTGGGACGCCGTCAACGTCGTGGTCCAGGGCGTCGTCTACATCGAGGACCGTCCCAACCTGATGAAGCTCACCCGCTACATCGAGGGCGGCATCGAGTCCCTGCTGGAGGCTGCCCTCGCTCGGTTCTACGACGAACACCTCGCCGCAAACTGGCGGGAAGCGCAGGACATCCGCGAACTCGTGGGCGCAGCGAGCAAGGGCCAGATCAAGCGGCCCTCGGACGTCACGACGCCCCAATTGCTGGCCTATGTCATCTACTACGAGCAGCGCATCCCCGAGCCCCAGCGCGAGAAGATCATCGACTCCATGATCCGCGTGTTCCGGCACAACAGGGAGCACTACCAGAAGATCACCGCGAACCTGCTGCCGGTGCTGTCCATGCTCACGTCAGGCGACCTTGGTCGAACGCTGTCCCCCGACCCGTTCGACCTGGACGACAAGCGTCCCATCATGAACTTTGAGAAGATCGAGCGCGGTGGCCACGTCCTGGTGCTTTGCACAGACTCCCTGCCCGACCCGGCCGTGGCATCCGCGATCGCCGCACTGGCCATAGCTGACCTGGCCGCACGCGCAGGCATGCGCTACAACCTCGGCATCAAGGCCAGGCTCACACTGGTGGTCGACGAGATGGCCAACGTCATCAACCGGCCGCTCATCGAGATCCTGAACAAGGGCGCAGAGGGCGGCATCAATACCATCTGCGCGATGCAAACCCTCGGCGACCTGGCCGCGCGGTTGGGCTCCGTCGACGCGGCCCGTATGGCTCTTGGCAACCTCAACAATCTGATTGCATTGCGTTCCAAGGACCGGCCGACTCAGGACTTCGTGGCAGAGACGTTCGGCAAGACAGGCATCCACATGGTGCGCGTCGGCCTCAACGAAGGCGCCGACGCGCACGTTGGCGATTGGAGCTCTGGCCGCAGCGTCCAGCTCAGCGAATCGATGGAGGACCGGGTACCGGTCGACATGCTGGGCAAGCTGCCTGACCTGCAGTACTTCGGCATGGTGGGAGCACGCTTGGTCAAAGGCCGCTTCACCATCCTGGACCCCGAAACCGAAGAACTGGCCCAGGCTGCATAGCTGAAGGTTCGCCATGAACATCGTCCGGGCCGTGCTTATCGCGGGTTTGGTGGCGCTGGTCATCGCCGTGCTTGCCATCCCAGCCATGGTGCCGCCGGCGCGCTTCCTGCAAATCGTCAAGGCGGAGCACCAGATCAACCGCAACTTCGTCACGCAGCAGGCGGCTGACAGGGTCATGCTCCGCATGCTCGACATGCAGGACGCCGCCTCTGAGAAGGCCAAGCCCACAGCCGCACCCGTGCATCAGCCAGCAGCCGGCGCCAGCAGCGTGCACATTGACTCCGCGGTGGTCGGTCGGCTCGGCCAGGTCGGAGACCAGCTGCTGCGCAACGACTACATGCGGTCCCTCGACGGCATGCTGCTTCTCGTGATCTATCGGCTCAGCCTGGCGGTGGAGTTCGTGCCAGTCATTTTCGTTTTCATGCTGGTGGTATTCGTGGACGGGTCGGTGCTACGCATGGTGCGCACGCGGCAGTTCGTGGCGCACTCGTCCGAAGCTGCAGGCATCAACGCGGCCGGAGGCGTTGCGCTGGGCTGTGGAGCTGCGGTCATGCTGGTCATGCCGGTGGAGGTGCACCCCATGGTGTTCCTGGCAAGCAGTCTTTTGAGCCTGTTCGCGTTCAGCCGGTTCGTCGCCAACTACCACGTCATCAAATAGCCCGGCATGCCGGGTTACGGCCAATTTCGAGCCCTCTGATCTTTCGATTTTTCGGCGGGATTTTTTGTCGACACGGCGCACGCCGCTGCCTACCCTGACGTCTTGAACCGGCGACTCAGGGCGCTGAAAACCTCTAGGCAGGTGGTGATGCAACTGGCCCAAACAGCAACGCGAGGTAGGTCGATGCCTAAACAGATCGACGGTGCCGACCGTGCAGCCGACATTGTGCAAACCAGTCTGTGGCTGCGCGAGCACGAGTGGCTGTACTCGGTGATGAAGTCGCCGCGTAACACCTGCCCCAAGTTCCGGATACCCGATTTGCTCGCGGCATGCGTGACGTTGGCCTTCTCCTCTGACGGCTTGCAGCATCAACTCATCACCTATTTGCGCTCCGAGTTGCTGCTGCGGCAGCCGGAGAAAACGCGCCGATCCTGCGATATATGGAAGTCGCAATTCGACCTGTTGATGATCGCGCATCGGGATGACTGGAACCGCTTTCCGCACCCAATGTTCAACCTTGACCAAATCTGCACCGGCTGCGTTGCCGTCGTGATGACCATGGGCGACGCGCAGACGCAGGTGTTGAGCCAAGCCCGGCGCAACGTTGTCGCCCGCACCAGCAGCGCGGCCATCATCAGGAACTGAGAACCGTGAAGCGCGCTAACTTGCTCAAGCACCTGGGCTTCGCGGTGGCTCTTCTGCCTGTTGCGTGCCAAGCATGCTGGAACGAAGCCGCACAGCGCCACGGTGTGCCCGCGTCGCTGCTGTACGCGGTCGCCAGCGCTGAGTCCGACCTGCGGCCTGACGCGGTCAACAACGGGCATCGCAATCGCACCGGGACGTATGACATCGGCCTCATGCAGATCAACAGCGGCAACCTGTCCCGCCTCGCCGCGAAGGGCATCACCGAGAAGTCGCTCTATGACCCCTGCGTGAGCATCGACGTGGGCGCGTCCATCCTCGCCGAGAAGATCAAGGCTTATGGCCCGACGTGGGAAGCCGTGGGCGCCTACAACGCGGCATGCACGCAGCTGAAAGGCGCTGATTGCACCGCGGCCCGCAGCCGCTACGCATGGCGCGTGTACCGTCGGATGCCCGGCGTGAGTGCGGCCAGCCAGCTCCAGCCGGGCTCTCGCAAGGGCACTCCGGCGTCCATGGCTGCCACCTCACCTTCTGCCGGCCCTGCCGCGGCGACCAGGTTCATCCTGTCCGTGAAGGTGTCGCAGTGAGCGCCACGCCCACTTTCACAGTGGCCACCACCTGCCTCGCCGCCGGCGCGCTGCTGTTTACGGCCGGATGTGCGAGCGTTCATCCCGCGGCACAGGCTCGCACGACGCCGCAACTCTCGACAGCGCCGGTCAAGAGAGTGGTTCAAGTCGCATACGGTGCAGACGCAACGTTTGTCGTCTGCATTGAACCAGCATGTCCCAAGGTCACGCAAAAGACGATTGCCCAGGAAGGCATGGTCTCGGTTGGCGCTTTCGAAGGCGCATCGAGCGCAATGGCAGCGCGCGGCCCGACCGGTGTGTCGGCGGCCGTGCCCCCGGCGCAGGTCATCGTCACCTTTGCCTTGGGATCGTCCGGTCTGACGCCCGACGCCAAGGCTCGGCTCAAGGCAGCCCTTTCTCGATATGGGTCCGCCGGTCGGATCACGGTCGCTGGGCGGACAGACAGCTCCGGCAGCGCAGCCGTGAACAAGGCTCTGGCACTTGCGCGCGCCGCCGCCGTTCGGGACTTTCTCCTGAAGCTACAGCCATCGCTGCAAGGCGTCGTCCAACTGGACGCGCAGGGCAACTGCTGCTTCACCGCATCCAACGACAGCCAAAGCAGCCGTTCTTTGAACAGGCGCGTTGAAGTCAGCTTCTGGGGCGAAGGCGCGTGATGGATCACCCGGTCCTCAAGCCGCCTTCGCTCCTTCCTGGGGAATCGGAGCAGCGCGCGCAGCAATGCGCTCTTGCGCCGGAATCCCCTGCATCTCCGGGCAGGCGCCGACCGCGGCCGGGGTGGAAACCCACCCTGGTGCGGCGGGAAACCTTCGCCTTGCTGCGGAAGCTTCAGAAATCCACGTCGGACCCCGCCATTGACCTCAGCTACTTGTCGGATGCCTGCATCCGCATAGCGCTGGAGCTTGGGCCAGAGGCCGTCGTGCAGCGCGCGCTGGCGGACATGTCCCCGGTGCGTAAGCCCTGACCACCTGTTGACTGGAGTTCACTCATGCACAGCGTCGCCCCGGTTTCCATCTCGGCATCCATCCTGCAGAGGAACAAGAAGGCCGCCGCCACCAGCTTTCTTCTGCTGCTTCTGCTGGCGCTGGCGGCCATGCCCAGCCATGCGCTGGACCTGATCGCGTTCACGGGCATCGCCGGACCGATGGTCAGCGCGCTCACCCAACTCGCGACGCTGGCGCCAGGCGTGAAGGCGCTTGTCGGCTTCGTCGGCTTCGTGGTCGCGCTGATCTCGCTTGCTGCACTCCGCAACTTTGCACCGGTGCTCTTCTATCTGGGACTGGCGATCTTCGGCGCGGTGGGATTGACCATCGCGGGAGCCATCATGGGAGCCACCATCTGACCGCGGCACCGGGCAGGCAGCTTCAACGAGGAGATGGCGATGCAGTCTGATGCCTACATCCCGCGCCGGCTCGACGACGCGTGGAAGATTGGTCTTTGGGATGTCGACGTCGCCGTCCCTGCCCTCTTCGGCTTTTTCCTCGGCTGGATGTCAGGCACCAAGCTCGGCTTCGTGATCGCGGCCGGGCTGGGCCTGTACGTGAGCCGCTGGATCTCTCGCGTCAAGAGCGACAAGCACCCTGCTTACTTCCTGCACTGGGCGTATTGGTCTTTGCCGTCGAATCCGCTGACGGCACTGCGAGCCACGCCTCCATCTCACATTCGCCGCATGGTCGGCTGATCGCGCGCGAGGCCCGCCATGGACCCCAATGCCCGTACTGACGACGTTCGCCTGCTGAAGAAGGACAAGCGCATGCTGGGCACAGCGCTTGTCGTCTGCGGTTTCGCACTCATCCTGAGCCTGCTCATCATCCTGAAGTTGATTGGCAGTGAGCGGACCATCGTGGAGCCCCCTGACAACAACCGTACCTTCTGGGTCACCAGCTCGTCAGCTAGCCAGGAATATCTGGAGCAGATGGCCGGGTACGTCGCCTGGCTCGTGCTCGACGTGTCCCCCAGCAGCATTGACTGGAAGAAGGAGACGCTGCTGAAGTATGTCGAGCCCGACATGCATGGCGAGTTCAAGACCGCCATGGAACTCGAAGCTCAGCGGCTGAGGAAAAACAACGCCGCAACGTCGTTCGAGATCAAGCAGTTCAACACGGATGAAGCGCAGCAGCTCGTGCTCGTGACGGGCCGGCTTCGTCGCCTGGTCAACGGCGTGGACGTCAGCGAACCGCGGATGGCCACTTTTCGCGCGCAGTTCCGTCTCAAGGGCGGGCGGGTTCACCTTCGTGTTTTCAAAGAGGTCGCAAATGTCCAATCGCAGCCTGCTCTCGGCGCTGTTGTTTCTGGTGCCGCTGCTCGGTAGCGCCGGCAGCGCGCTGGCGCTGCAAGAGAAGGACGTCTCGGATGGTGCCCGGGTCGAGGCGATCGTTTCGACGAAGGATCCGACCCGTATCCGCGTTGACGGTGCGCAGATCACTGTCGTGTTCGGGAACATTTACTCCAGCACGTGCGGCCCTGCCACACCGACGGCGACGCAGGGGGCGCCTGCCGCTGCGCCTGCAGTGAATCCCGCCGGCGAGGTGGTTCTGGAGTGCGATACCGACAAGGGCGAGGTGTACGTCCGGCCGGTTCCCTTCTTTTCCGGGCCTCCTGGCAAGGGAAGCGATCCGGCAGCTGGCAAGCCCATCAGTCTTTTCATTTCGACCAAGTACAGCACGTACACGTTGCTGCTGCACCGCTCCGACGTCCCCGCCGAAACCATCGTGCTGCGGGACAAGGGGGTCCAGGCCGCGGCGACCGAACGGGCAGAAGGTGGTTCAACTGGCAGACAGGCGCCACACGTGATGGGACTCAAGGCGATGCTGGTCGCCATGACGGCGTCACGGCTGCCCAACGACGTGCAGATGCAGTCCGTCAACCGTGAAGTTCCGTTGTGGGTCGAAGCGCGGTTCGTCCTCGAGAGGACGTACTCCCGCCGCGGCTATGTCGGCGAGCGGTACCGCCTCACCAACGTCAGCGGCAATGACATGGTGCTCGCTGAGCAGGAGTTTGATCGCGAGGGCGATGACGTCCTCGCGGTATCGGTCGAGAACCACAACCTGCGTCCAGGCGACAGCACGGCCGTCTACGTCATTCGCCGCGGGAGCTGAACATGGCCAAATTCAAGGACTGGGCCAGAAGTCGCTTCGACGCGCTGTCTCCGAAGGCCAGGCAGTGGCTGACCCTGGGTGGTCTCGCGGGCGTTTGCTTCGGGTGCTTGTGGCTGGTCTTCGCGAGCAGCTCCTCCACATGGCCCGCGCCGGCGCCCGACGCGGTCGCGGCCAACAGCAAGCCCACGAACCTCGATGTGATGACGCCGGGGTCGCAGGTCACCGATGCTGAGGCCTGGGCCGGCGGCGCTGGCCGGCGGGTCGCGGCGCTCGAAGCAGAAAATGACCGACTCAAGGAGAAGGACCGGCGCAGGGATGAGGCCGAGGAACGGCTGACCAAGCGGCTGGCTGAACTTGAAACCAAGTTCGGCAATTCGCCGTCAACTTCTCCAGCGCCAGCGCCAGCGCCAGCGCCCCCAGCGCCAGCACCTGCTGCTCAGCCTGCGCCTGCTGCGCCTGCGCAGACATCCCCCGGCGTCTATCCGCCTGGCTCCCCAGGCGCGCCCCTGGGCGGCCTTGGGGGTGCGTTGCCGACGGCGTCCGCGCCGCCCGAGCCTCTTGTCCCGCCGGTCGTCAAGGTTTCGGTTGGGCGAGGTCTGGACGCTGCAGATAGCGCTGCGGCGGCGGCAAGCGCGGCGCCGGCAGCATCCGCACCGCAGAACAACCTGAGCAACTTCCTTCCGGTCAGCTTCACGCGTGGGCACTTGCTGAGCGGACTGGATGCACCCACGGGCGGCCAGGCGCAGAGCAATCCGCACCCGATCCTCATTCGCCTCTCCGACAACTCCGTGCTTCCCAACCGCTTCAGGGGCGAGTACCGGGAGTGCTTCGTCATCGCAGGTGGGTATGGGGAGATCAGCTCGGAGCGCGCGATGGTGAGGACGGCGTCCCTGTCCTGCGTCCGCGACGACGGCGGCGTGCTCGAAGTCAAGATCGAAGGGAACGTGATGGGGGAGGACGGCAAGTACGGAATCCGCGGCCGACTCGTGACGAAGCAAGGGCAGATGCTGGCCAACGCGCTGCGTGCGGGGATCGTCGGCGGCATCGGCCAGGGATTCGCGTCCGCCAACACCACCTACAGCACCTCCGCTTTGGGCGCGGTGGGAACGACGTCCGGATCTCAGGCCCTTCGAGCGGGTGTCGGCTCAGGCATCGGCCGCGCCATGGAAAGGCTCGCCGACTACTACATCCGACTCGCTGAGAACACTTTTCCCGTCATTGAAGTCGACGCGGGCCGGGAGGTCGATGTCGTCATCACCAAGGGCGTGCGCATCGACGCGCCACCTGTCAGGGCCAGGCCAACGTCGACAAGAGCAACAGCGAACGAGGAGCCGATTGACCGCTACACGAGGATGGCAAGCGATGAAGAGGAATGAGCATTTCGTCGTACTGCTGGCCGCTGCGCTTTGCGCGCCTGCGGCATGGTCAGCACCGACCCCCGCTGAAACGCGGTTCATGGCCAAGCTCCAGCAGGCGCACCCTGGCACCAAGTTCACCGAGGTGAAGCAGAGCGTGGTTCCAGGCCTGTACGAGGTGTGGATGGGCGCCAACGTGGCGTTCGTGAACGAGAGAGAGCCGCGGTACTTCATTTTCGGCCGGGTCATCGACACCGTGACGCTGACCGACCTGACGGGGCCGAAGCTCGCCGCAGCACAGCCGGTCGGCTCGCCCTCAGATGCGGTCCAGCCAGCAGCGGCGGCCGTTGCGATCGACAAGCTGCCACTTGGTGACGCCATCAAGACGGTGAAGGGCAACGGCAAGCGCTCGCTGTTCGTCTTCAGCGACCCCGCATGCCAGTTCTGCCGCCGCTTGGAGCCCGAGCTGGCTCAAATGAAGGACGTCACCATCTACACGTTTGTGGTTCCGTTCCTCGGTCGCGAGTTGCCCCAGGCGGTCCTGTGTGCCCAGGACCGCAGCCGTGCGTGGCAAGACTGGATGACCAAGGGCGACCGCAGCAGCCTGGCCTCCACGGCGGCCCAGTGCGAGTCGCCTCTGGACCGCAACGCGAGTCTGGCACGCAGCCTCGGCGTGGCTGGCACCCCGACCGTGATCTACGCGGACGGTTCTCGTACCGAAGGCTACGCGCCCCAGGAGGAGATCGAGACCCGCGTTGCGGCAGCCAGTGGCCGCCAGGCCGTGGCTGCAACCGCATCACCACGGGCTGCCAGGCCCGCTGCAACCGTGGAGGCCCGTCCATGAGCGCGCCGCGGCTGTTTCGTTCTCTTCTCTGGATCGGCGCCGCTGGTGTGGCTGCCAGCGGCTGCGGCAGCATTACCGGGCTTGACGGCACGTCGGAGTACGCCTGCAAGGCGCCCCCCGGTGTCCGGTGCGACTCCGTCTCGGGGACCTACTACAACGCCGTCAACGACAACCTGCCGGCGCAGCGCAAGCAGTCGGCTCCGGCCGGACAGGCTCCCGCTGACACGCAGCGCCGCGGCGGTCCTGCCCAGACGTTGCCAGCGACGGCGCCTTCCAGGACGGCCGCAATGATGCCGACCGTGGCGCCTGCAGTTCCCCCGGCTGGATCACGTCCGGGCGAGATCACGCCCCTGCGCTCTGCCCCGCGCCAGCTGCGCCTGTGGATCAAGCCGTGGGAAGACGGTGAGCGGGATCTCAATGGCGAAAGCGTCGTGTACGTGCAGGTCGACAACGGTCGATGGCTGCTCGATGCGGCCCAGCGCTCGGCACGGGAGCGGTTCGCGTCAGCCCGTGCCCCTACAGCGACCGCTTCAGCTGCCGGTGCGCGCAACCGGTCCGCCCAGGCGGCTGGCGCTGTCAATCCCGCCTCGCAAGTCGCCCAGCCGAATGCCGGTGGCGCGAACGCTTCGCCGGTGTCCTTGGCGGGGCTGCCCGCAGCCCGGCTACTGCCTCCCGAAGAAGACGCGCGTCGCCTGCAGGACGCATTGCGCGCGCTGCGGCCGCAGCAGGCCCCTGGCCCGTCCGACTGAGCCTTCGCTGTACCTGGTCCTCTGTCCTGCAACTGGAGCTTCCGGCCATGCTTTCCCCGAACCGTCTTGGCTTCCTGACCCAAATCCTTCGCGGCAGTCCGAGCCTGGGGACCCTGCTCGGCCTCGAAACCGAAGACGACTCTCCTGCCGACAGGTTTGCGAGCTGGCTCCCTTACTACAGCTACTTCCCTCACGAGCAGCTGTTCGAGAACAAGAACGGGATCGGCTTCCTGCTGGAGGTCATGCCCCAGTCGGGCGCGGATGAACGCATGGTCGACGTGCTTCGCTCGTTCTATGCCGCGCTTCCGGCCGGCACGGGCGTGCAGTTCAGCCTGTTCGGCTCGCCCCATGTCCGCCCGATCCTGCGCGACTACGCGGCGATGCGCATGGAGGACCACGACCAATCCGAGAACGCGCGCGCGCGGGGCCGGCCGGTCCGCAACGAGAACCTGTTTCGCACGATGGCGCGGCGGCGCTTCCAGTTCCTCGCCGATGGAGCGCACCATTCGCTCACGAACGGCTTCCACTACTGCCTGCGCAATTTCCGGCTTATGGCGAGCGTCACCATGCAAGGCGACGCGCACAACTCCGCACGCCGCAAGGAGATCGTCTCGGTTCGCGAGGGGCTGGCGACTACTTTGCGCGCAGCGTCGCTGCCCAACCGCGTCTGTGATGCCAGGGACTTGATCAACTGGTGCCGGCCGTTCGTGAACCCAGACCTCATCACGAGCGCCGAGGTACCCGAGGTGAACTACGACCCTGGGCGGGAGATTCGTGACCAGATAGTTGATCACGACACCATTCAGGACCCGGAGGTGAGCGGCCTGAAGCTCTGGAAGCCTGGTGGAAGCGATCCCTTGGAAGTTCGCTTCCTGTCTATCAAGAGCTTCCCGGAACGCTACTTCCTTTGGCAGATGGGCGCTCTCGCCGGCGATCTGATGCAGCCAGCGCTGCAGTACAACTGCCCGTTCCTGCTCACGATGGGTGTCCACATCCTCGACACCAACGGCACGCGCACGGCCGTGACCGCCAACAACATGCGCGCCACCCAGAATGCAGGCAGCAAGCTTGCGAACGTCATGCCCGACGTCGACAAGAAGGCGCGTGACTGGTCCGCTGCGGCAGAGGTCATCGACATGGGCGGGACCCTCGTCAGCCTCTACCACGAGCTGGCCCTTTTCGTTCACCCGTCAAAGGCCGTCCAGGCCCAGGAGGCAGCCAAGTCCATCTGGCGCGCCCGCGGGTTCGAGCTCAATCCGGACTCGTTTCAACATCGCCAGGCGTTGATAGCGAGCCTTCCGATGACGCTGTCGCCGAAGTTCCATGCCGACATGCGCAAGATGAAGCGCGTGTCACGCAAGACGGATGCGAACGCTGTTCACCTGGCACCGCTGCTCGCCGAGTGGAGGGGCACAAGGACACCGACTCTTATTCTTGGCGGACGGCGCGGCCAGCTCACGCCGTTTGACCTGTACGACAACGACTTAGGTAACCCGAGTGCGGGCGTCATCGGCGCTCCAGGCTCGGGAAAGTCAACGCTGCTCAACGAGTTCGCATGGTCCTATCGCGCCATAGGCGCCAAGGTGTGGATGTGTGACCTGGGCCGCAGTTTCGAGAAGCTGTGCCACAAGGCCGGAGGGCGCCACATCGAGTTCCGCCCTGATTCCCGCATCAACCTCAATCCGTTCAGCGTCGTCTCCGAGCCAGGCATCGGCGAGGATGGCCAGCCCGAGGGCGGCATCGAGGAAGACATCGACATGCTCAAGCCGGCGCTGGCCAAGATGTGCTCGATGAGCAGCCCGCTGAGCGAGGTGCAGATCAAGGCACTCGGAACTCTGACCTTGCGGCTCTACCGGGAGTACGGCCGCGAGCTGACCATCACCGGCCTTCGCGATGCCTGCAAGAGCGGAACGATCGCCGACCTCGAGCTCAAGGATGACCAGCGCATCAGGGACTTGGCCATCATGCTGACGCCCTACTGCAAGGATGGCGAGTACGCACGGTTCTTCGAAGGGAAGAACAACGTCGACTTCGAGAACGATTTCATCGTCATCGAGAACGAGGAGCTCAAGCGCCGCCCTGAACTGCATGCGGTCGTCAACATCCTGCTGCTCTATCAAATCACCGGGATGATGTATCTCACCCGGGATCGCAAGAAGCTGCTCGTCATCGACGAGTTGAAGCAACAGCTTGGCGAGATCGGCGCAGACGATCCGATCAAGGCTGCTGTCGTCGAGGAGGCGGCACGCAGGGCACGCAAGTACGGCGGCGCGCTTGTCACGGCGACGCACTCGGCCGAGGACTATTTCGGCAGCAAGCAGATGGAGGCCGCCTTGGCCTGCTGCGACTGGATGTTCCTGCTGCGGCAGAAGGTCGAGTCGGTGGAACTCCTGGCCCGGTCTGGGAAGGTCGCCATGGACGAGGCGAAGAAGCGCCTCGTCCAGTCGCTGCGCACGGAGCCTGGCGTGTTCGCCGAGTGCTATGTCTCGTCTCCAGTAGGAGAAGGTGTGGGGCGGATCATCCTCGATCCGTATAGCCATCTGCTGTTTTCCAACCGGATCGAGGACAACGCTCCCCTGGACGAACTCCGGCGTGCCGGCTACTCGATCGACGAGGCCATTACCGAACTGCTGCGTCGTCGGGGACACCGCGTATGAGGGCGCCTGTCATCCACGTGGCCATTTCGGTGGCTGTGATGTCCCTGGGCCTGCTGGCCTACGACCGTTTCGTGGTCAGGCCGTCCCGGCTCATCGGTGTTGTGGACGTGGGCGCCGTCTACCGGAGCAAGGAGTCGCAGTTCGCGCAGATGCTCAGCCGCAGCACCACGGACCAGGAACGTGATCAGGCCATGCAGCAAGCCACTCGGTTCTCGCGCCAGCTGCCAGAGGCGCTTGACGAGTTGCCGCAGGCCTGCGGGTGCCTGGTTGTCGTCAAGAGTGCGGTGGCTGGCCTGGCTCCCAACATGATTGACCTCACGCCGATGCTGGTGCGAAAGCTGGAGTCGGCAAAGTGAGAGCACGCGCCCCGGCGCTTCGCAGTCCCGTCGGCTTCGTCGCCTGGTGGCGCCGCGGCTTTGTCCTGTTGGCGTATGAGTTCCGCAGGCATCGCGTGGTGTGCGGGCTTGTCGCGCTGGTCTGGACCATGGCGCTTGTGCGGCTCTTCGTCGACAGCACGCCATGGCTGCCTGTGCTTTTCAATTGGACTGGCAGCCTCCCCTACCGGGTGGCGTACGTCGAATACGGGTCGCGTTCAATCAGCCGTGGCGACCTGGTCGTCTACTCGTTCACCGGCGAGGCGGGCAAGTCCGACTACCCGGGTCTGCGCAACCAACCCTTCTTCAAGCTGGTTGCCGGGATGCCTGGGGACCGCGTTTCGGTCCGTGGCCGGGACGTGTTTGTCAATGGCGCCTTCGTGGGCACGGCCAAGACCCATGCGTTCGACCGACGGCCACTGGAGCCGATAGCGCCCACCGTCATTCCGTCTGGCTATTTCTACGTCATGGGCACCACGGCGGACAGCTTCGACAGCCGATACCGCAGCAGCGGGTTGGTGGACGCCCGATCCGTCATCGCCAAGGTGCGGCCGATTTTCTAGGAGGTGACGCCGTGATGCTCCGTGCCATTGTTCGCAGCCGAGGCCCTGCCTTCGCGCGCACGGCCACTGCAGGCCTGCTCTGCGCCTTTGCGGCATGCGCAGGCGCCCAAAGCGCTGCACCGATCGGCGGTGACGTTCCCATGAGCGAGTACCTGGCTCTCCTGAGCCAGGTCGCTCCGCCGGCGCGCGAGGGCGCCGAAGCGTACCTGTCGGCGTTCCAAGCCCGATGCGGCCGGCAGCTCAGCACGCTGGAGCTGCGGCGTGCGATGGCCGCGGGCACTGGGGATCCAACCTTGATGTCGATGATCCGCGCGGCGGCAACGCGCGATCAGCTGGCCATGCTGCGGTTGCGCTCTGCAGTGGCCTGCACTGGAGGCTGAACCGTGGCCACGCTTCGCACTGCCTGTGTCCTGGCCGCGGCCATCGGTTGCTCATCCGCCTTTGCAGTCACGCTGGGCACCATCGGGCCGGTCTACCCGATCTCCGAGCCGCATTTCCTGGAGCAGCTGCTTGCCAAGCTGCGTGACAAGGAGAAGACCGGGGAGCTGCGCCGCCTGGAGCAGGAAGCGCGCGAGAGGGCAACAGCGTCGGTCATGAATCCGCAGGCCGTCGAGGGCATCAAGGTAGTCCGCTTCCCGCGCACCTTCTATGTCGATCCGACGTTCACTCTGGACCACAACATCACCGACCAGAACGGGCGTGTTCTGTTTCCGGCTGGCACCCGCAAGAATCCGTTGGAGGTGGTGCCGCTGTCCAAGCAGCTTCTCTTTTTCGACGGGCGCGACAAGGCGCAGCAGGCCATCGCGCGAGACCTCATCACGAGGAACCGCGGGCGGATCAAACCCATCCTGGTCGGCGGCAGCTACATCGAGCTCATGCGCGCCTGGAAGGTGCCCTTGTATTTCGACCAGCGCGGCACGTTGACGAGGCGTTTGGGCATCACCGGCGTGCCTGCTGTCGTTTCCCAAGAAGGCATGCGCCTTCGCATTGACGAAGTGGCGGTGACGCAGTGACCAGCATGCGCGTGCTCATCAGATCGCTGCTCCTGGTCGTGTTCTGGCTGGGGAGCCTGCCTTCACATGGTCAGTCGGCGCCTGCGCCGGCGCCCAGCGCCACGTGCCCTGGAAAGTTTCCGAACCCCATCACTGACATCTGCTGGTCCTGCATCCTGCCGATCACGCTGGGCTCGATGACGCTCATGAACATCGGCAGCCAGGAGGACAACGGCGACAACCCGGCCAGTCCAGTCTGCAGCTGCGGCGTGAACCCAACGGTGGGGCTCTCGATCGGCTATTGGGAACCTGCACGCCTCGTCGAAGTGACCCGCAAGCCGTTCTGCATGCCGACGCTCGGCGGCGTGACCTTGGACCCGGGCGTCTATGCGCCTCACGGGACCGTCTTTACACCCAACGAAAGTGACGGTTCCGGTTCGGCGTTCGCCCAAGCGCACTTCTACCTGAACCCGGTCCTGTACTGGCTCCAAGTGGTTGCGGACTTTCCTTGCTTGGAGCGGGGTTCTCTGGATCTCGTGTACCTGACCGAGGTTGACCCTCTCTGGAATGACGACGAGCTCACGCTGCTCCTGAACCCGGATGCGCTGCTGTTTGCGAATCCGATTGCGGTGGCTGCTTGTGCTGCCGATTGCGTTTCCGCGACGGTAGGCTTCGGACTGAAGTCACTTTTCTGGTGCGGTGGCTGTCAGGGGGGCATCTACCCGTTCGACGGCAACGTGCCGTATGCCATGGGTGGGCTGCGAAATGCCGAGCTGCTGGCTCACCGCTTGACGGCCAAGATGCACCGAGAACTCATCGCCTGGGGATGGCACGGGCAGAAAGGCATGTGCGGGCCCTACTTCGAGCCGGTGATGGACAAGACCGCGTACAAGACCCAGCTCGTCTACCCGATCCCGACGACCGCATCCAACGGGCTTTCGTGCAGCGGCGGCGACGCGCTGCAATCGTCCTCAGGCATGTGCCGCAAGCCGGATGGCACGCTGTACAGCCCAATGGCTGTCGCCGGCGAAGGACGATGCTGCCGGCCGTTCGGCCGCACCACGGTACTTTGGGGAGCCGGGAAGCAGTATCCGGTCCGCGGTGAAGACTTTTCTTTCATGTTGTTCCGCAAGCGCAACTGCTGCGTCGGGTTTTGAGGTGCACCATGCGCGTCTTCAAAATCGCCTCAACAGCCCTACTGGGCGCCGGCCTCGCCGCTGCGTTGGCACAGAGTGCAGCGCAGGTGACCCCCGCCGACATCGAGCGCGCCAAGCGTAGCCAGCCGGTCATCACGCAGCAGGACATCGACCGCGCCGTGCGACAGCACGGCATGCCCAACGCGGCGGACCTGGCGAAGGTCCCTCCAGCCGGCGCGCCCAATATTGGAGCCCTTCCAAGCCCCACCCCGTCACAGGCTCGCCAACAGGTGGATCTGGCAGCAGTGGCCAGAGGTTTCGAAGCTGGTGGCAATGCACCGACCGCGCTCCTGCCAGGCGGAGGTCCGGCGCTGCTGGTGTTCATCAGCTTTTCGATGCCGGATGCCACGTTGGCACGGCTCGTGGAGCAAGCGGCGAGGTCGAATGCCACCCTGGTTGTAAGGGGCCTGATCTCAAACTCCTTGCAGCAGACGGCGCTGCGTGCACGGCAGCTCATCGGCCAACGAAAAGTCGGCTTCCAGCTCGACCCGCAGGCATTTGACCGGTTCGGGGTGAACGTCGTACCGACGTTCGTCCTGCTGAAGGATGGCGCCGTGCCGGCACCATGCGCCGCGGGCACGTGCTATCCCAACGCCAGCTTCGCTGCGGTGTCAGGGGATGTCAGCGTCGACTATGCGCTGGAGCACATCAAGCGGGCCGCGCCATCGTTTGGCAAAGAGGCTGGCGTGCTGCTCTCCGCCATGAAAGCCCGGCCATGAGAAGCGGCGTACGTGCTTTGGTTTGGGTGCTCGCAGCCACTCTCGCGCTGGGCAGGCCCGTCGCCTTTGCGCAATCACCCTTCAACGACGGCCTCGCTGCTGGAAACGCCGCCAATGCCAGTGCCCGGGGAACCGTGAATCCGGCCAACGCTGCAGCCGTGGTCCCGGGCTACACCTCCACTCCGCCAGAGGCCGCTTTGGCTGGCCGCCCCGCGCTGGGCGCAGAAGCTCAAAACAGGCTTGCCGCCTGTGCAACCACCCCGGGCGACGTTAACTGCCAGGCGCTGCGCAATGCCGTGAACTCGGCCAATGCGCCACGACCTGGGCTATCTCTGGGCGATGCCGGTGTCGCCGGTGCCGACCGGATCGCGCGCAATCCGGCTCTCGGGCTTGGCAACCTCGCCAGCTACTACAGCGGCTGCACCACCGGCACGACGACCACGCCCGCCCGCACTGAAGTTCGCAGCTGCCTGCGCTACGAAGCAGGTAGCCCTGTGGATTGCTCGAACCGGCTGAACGTCGCAGTGGAACGCGGATCTACTTGCGAGCCAGGATCTTTCTTCTCATCGGCTGCTGCAGGCCCCTACCGTGTCGAGGCGCAGTGCCTACCAGATCGCGACAACGGCCAGCAGCACTTCCGCCTAACGGAGAGCGGACGGTTCGTCGCTGAATTCGACCTCAGCACGGGCAACGTCTCACCGATGCCCGCCCTGGTTGGCAATGCCGGCGATGTCATCGGCCGGCTGTTCTTCAAGGGAGTTTATGCCGCCAGTAACGGCTGCCTTGGTGGTACGTGCCAGGTATCGGTATTTGTCGCGTCCTTGGTATACGGCGAGTGCAGCAGATTTCCGAATGCGTTTGGCTGTGGCGAACGGTACCCGTTTCGCCGGAACGCATCGAATACAGGCTGGGAGACCAACCCAAACTATCCGTCTCAGCTGCAACGAATGGACTTGGTGTACCAGCAACCCAGCACTGCACACGAAGAAATTGACACATGGGCAAATTCTTGCCCGACCAATCAAACAGCTGGCAGATGCAAGGTGGTATCCGCCCCCGTCTGTGTTGACGGGCCATCAACCAAAACGATCGATGGAGTAGCGGTAACGCGCTCTTGCTGGGAATACAAAAGCGCAATGGATTGCGGTGGTGGCGGCATCCAGGACCAGTGTTCCGCCCTGACCTCGCAAAGCTGCAAGAAAATTGGGGCCGAATGCCAAAGCAGAAACGCAAGCACTGGGATATGTGAGGTCTACAAAGATAACTACTCCTGCGATCTTCCAGCACAAACGGCTACCACGGCAAGCAACTGTCCCTCCGACGTTTTCTGTCTTGGAGGAAATTGCTTCAATATCTCCTCCGTTGCGGATGCCGATTTCGCTCGCGCCATGACATATATGGAAGCCGCCCGTCATGGCGGTGTCTACCTGGACCCGGCGCGCATGGAGGTATTTCAAGGCGAAGCGGGGAGTTGCCGTAATCGCTTGTTCACCAACTGCTGCAAGAAGGACAGCAGCGGAAAAGGATTGACAAATCAATCCGCCTTCGGCGTTGGAACGAAGCTCGTGTACGACGTTCTAATGAAAGCTGAAAACCGAGAATTTGTCTACTACGGGCTCAAGGCGTTGCTGGGAAGTGCCGGTTTCAGCGGCAGCTTCACTTCTTACGGAATCACCATTGCTGTGAATGGCACCGCCATTCCCGCCGGCTCTACCGTTTTATATTCGTCATCCGCTGCGGCGGGCCAGGGTGTCGTTATCGCATTCGACCCTTGGTCGTTGGCGCTGGCCGTAGTTGTATTCGTAGTCCTCTCGATGATGTCTTGCAACGAAGAAGAAGGGCGAATGGCATTGCAAGAAGGCGCAGGACTCTGCCACGAAATCGGGACTTACTGCTCCTCGTGTATTCGAGTTCTTGGTAAGTGCGTTTCCTGCATCGAACGCACAACGGGAAAATGTTGTTTCAACTCGCTGCTGGCTCGACTCATTAATGAGCAAGGGCGAGCTCAAATCGGCAAGGGCTGGGGGTCCGCACGAAGGCCGGAATGCAGCGGCTTCACGGTCGAGCAGCTCCAGGCACTCAATTTCGGCGCAATGGATTTCAGCAAGTTTTACGCTTCCATCTCGCCAACCATGCCGGACATCAATGCCCTGCGTTCGCAGAACTCCGGAAAGGTATCGTCTTGCTATTACGGGGCAGGCAAATGCGCAACTCCATGAATTCTATGGCGGTCCTAACAGTACCCGCGATTCTTGTTGCTGGAGCATGGGGCAACCTTGTGAGCGCCGCCCCCCCACTGGCCGTCGAAAATCTGCGATCGCTGCTGGTCGCCGCTATCGACTCACCGACCGGGGAGGCATCGGCCGAACTCTCCGGTGAGATGATTTCCGCTATCTCCGCCCGATTCAAGGCGTCCGGCCCGCTCAAGGCACAGGTCACGACCCTCCGCCGTCTCAAGCAGCCAGGCTGCAGCCGGCTCAACGTGCGGCTATCCCAGGACGGAATACAGCTTCCCGGTGCTCCGTCGCCTCAGCCGAGGACGCTAGATATCGGGATGAATTATTGCCGGGATGGCTCTGCGCCGGTGAGTGCTGAGTAAAGGTGCGGACCATGTATCGCAAAATCATTGCAGTTATCGTCTCGACTCTTACAGTGGCCGCTGGACCAGTCGCCGCTCAGCGTGCCTCAAACCCAGCATCGCCTGCATCCCTTTCGATCGCGGACAGCCCCCCTACGTCGAATCAATCCTTCCTGGATGACATCCGACGCGGTTGGCATTTTTTCAACGATCCTGAGCCGGAGGTCGATGAACCTACGGAACGAGCGAAACCTGCTCCACGTGTCTCCCGTCAAACAAAAGACGCTGACACAGAAGACCTGCGCCGGTTCGAGGCAATGCAAAAGGAACTGGAGCAGTATAGAAAAGTTGCAGTCTTGAATCCCACCGACAATAATGTCCGCAGGTATATGGAAATGGAGAATCGGGTCTACCGGATGGCGGGACGGTTCTCTGAAGTCACCCAGCGGGTTGCTTGGTCCACGCCTGAGCTGGATATGTCTTTGCAAGGTCGCCCTATTAACGCACGGGCAATTGATGTGTTCGACAAAGTTCAGGCCGGGCAGCGCCAAGAAGCTATAGCGGCATTGGCCAAGAGCCATGTCATGATTTTCTTTTTTAGGAGCGATTGTCCCTACTGCCACGCCTTCTCACCGACTTTACGGGCCTTCGAGGCTAAGTCCGGTATCAAGGTCGTGCCTGTAAGTCTGGATGGTGGGGGGGTGCCTGTTTATCCGGAACCACGACGCGACAACGGCATCGCCACGACGCTGCAAGTGACCCAGGTCCCTGCCCTCTATTTGGCCGAGCCTGCATCGGGAAAAATCACGCCGATTGGATTTGGAATACTTTCGGAGTCGCAGTTGATAGAAAGAATTTCGACCGTCTCTACTCCTGGTGCAGAAGCAACCCTGCCCTCGGCGACGCGACGGATCCGGCTGCAGTGAGGACGACGCCATGAAGCACCACTCCTATTTCCGAAAAGTCGTGGTTCTCGGGGCAGCTGCGTCTTTAGCACTTGCCCCGTTGCAACTCAGAGCAGGAAACCTTGATGCCGAAGTAAACGATATGTTCAATTCGCTTGGCGCAGTAGGCAATTACAGCGCTCCAGGTGCATTCAAAGGCCAGACCTATAACACTCTCACTGGCGGTAGCCTTTACGTGCGATCGCCGAATCGAACGTATCAGCTCCTTACCATGAACTATCCATCGGCAAAAGCGGGATGCGGAGGAATTGACCTCTTCGGCGGCAGCATGTCCGCCATTTCGGCGGAAGAATTCAAGGCAATGCTGCAAAACATAACGTCGGCTTTGCCAGGCATAGCATTTCAAGTGGCTCTAGATGCTGTGTCGCCATTGCTTGGCGGTATAACGAAGTGGGCTAAAAGTCTTGAATCGTGGATCAATAACGCACGTATCAATAGTTGCGAGACTGCCAGTTCCTTAGTTTCAAACGCCATGGAAGCTAGCGGCGTGAGCGCAACTGACATGTGCGCCAAGATTGCGGTATCAACGGGCTTGGAGCCTGATATCAATAAGGCGCGCCAACGCTGTAAAAACGATAGAGCTTCAATATTAAAGGCCTCACGCGATTCAGGTGGGCCAGACAGCGACTTGGCTCCCTTTGTGGGAAACTTAACTTGGGTGGCTCTTCAAAAGGTACCTGATCTGGATGACGCGTCTCGTGAGATCGCGATGAGCATCATAGGCACCTACATATACTATCCTGAAGAAGCAGAAAAGCAACCCGACGTTTTTGCTCCTACTATTAAGGATATTGGAACCCTGCTTAACGGTCAACAAGACGCCGGGAGTGGAAAAGTTCGTATACAAATGCTGAAGTGCAATAACTACAGCAGCTGCGACACGGTTCGTTATGAAGATGTTGAGCACACACCTCTGACTACACGCGTCGAGCAGTTGATGACTCAGATTGCCGATCATATCCGCAACCGAGCCGCTTATGGCCCGGCAGATGGTCGTTTGATTAATTTTGTCAACGCGACGTCGATACCGATATGGCGTCTGCTTGCGATCGGAAGTACGACGCCTAACTCAGATCTAAATACCGTTTTGATCCAAAACTACAAGCATGTCGTGGCAACCGACTACGCGATGATGTTTCTGAACCGTTTTGCCTCTGTCGGCTTGAGCGCTTTGCAAAGGAATTACCGGTTGGACAAGAATCAAAAGGAGGATGCGAACCGCCTGCGTGGCGATCTGCAACATTTCTTGAGCCTTTTGCACGCTGATCTATCAGCTAAATATCAAAAACTCGCTTCTGTATCCCAAGTCACGGCAGATATCGAGCAGTTAGACCGGAGGCTGCGAGTGAACATGTCTTCGCACGTCTCCGACATGCTTCGACAGTCATATCTTGGGCCGAGATAGTTGAAGCTGAGGGGCACAAAATGTGGGAAATCTACGCATACCATAATAGCGAAGCACTGGCCGGCATCTTTAACGCTTTGGCCGCAATCATCAGTGCGCAAGGATATCTTGGATCGGTTGCTGCTGTCGCGGTATGCGGATTTTTCGCCGCTATGGTGGCTTATATGTTTGCGCCCGACAAACTGCAAGGGTGGAAATGGCTTGGAAGTGTCGTACTGATCTATGGAGTAATGATTCTGCCGCGCGCGACTGTTGGTGTGGTGGATAAAACGGGTGGTTCTGCCGTCACAGTCATACAGAATGTGCCGTTCGGCGCTGCCGCTTTGGGTGGGTTGACCAGCTCGATTGGCAATACGCTAACACAATTATTCGAGGCTGCATTCCAGGTAATGCCTGGCAATGGCTCGCTCCCGGCTGAGCTGGCGTATCAGCAGAACGGCATGATGTTCGGTAGCCGATTAATTCAAGAGTCCCGCCGTGTAGCGTTCTCCGATCCTTATCTTCGCGCTGATCTTTTGAATTTTGTCGAAAACTGTACGGTTTATGATCTAGAGGATCGTTCGATCGGTCCAGCGGATTTCAACAAGTCCGCCGATTTGTGGGCGGCGATGCGAACGACCAATCCGGCTCGCTTTTCAACGGTGTCTGATGACACTGGAGTCACCACCAAGCCGTGCGATGAAGCATATGTGATGTTGGATATGCGTATGCCAGCTCAAGTAAACGGCCTGGCGCAAAAGCTCAGCGGAAAGTTATATCCATCATTGCCAAGCGTTGCGGCGCAGAATGCTCTACTTAACGCTATTCCGCAAGCCTACATAGTCACTCAAATGCAGGCGGCGTCACTCGGAGCGACAGGGTTGCTTCGACAAAATGCCCTCATAAACGCCATCAATGACGCTTCGGAGATGCGCTGCCAGCGAATAAATGATCCCAGTTGCATGATGATGGCCACTGGTCGGGCAAATGCGGTGGCTGCTCAAAACGCTGCTTGGATAAATGGTGCCAAGATATCCGAGCAGGCGCTCCCGATTGTGCGAAATGCTGCTGAAGCTCTCACATACGCGGTATTTCCAATTATTGTTCTTTTGCTGTTTCTAACAAGCGGTAGGGGAACCATCACCGTCCTGAGTGGTTACCTTACGGTTTTGGTTTCCATTCAACTGTGGCCGCCCTTGTTTGCTGTGTTGAGCTACATGGGTTCGATTTACGCACAGTTTGATCAGGCTGCCGCTGTCGATATCGGCGGAGGGCTAAAAGTTCTGTCGCTTGAAACCGCCAACGGTGTATACGGCAATTCGATTTCCGCCCAGGCGGTCGTTTCTTATCTCATCATAGCGATTCCTCCGCTTTCATATGCTCTTGCTAATAGGCTGGTATCTTTTGGATCGACCTTAACCGGCGGCTTATTTGGTCTCCAGTCGACGATTGGAAACACGTCGTCAGCTGCTGCTGCCGGTAACGTGAGCCTAGGAAACATGACGCTTGATCAGCGGATGGTTTCGCCTATGGCATCTAATCCGTTTGTCAGTAGAACTCAGGATATTCAGGGCAATTGGCTTACGCGGGATGGCACAGGTAGAACCGCAGTTTCCTTCCTGCGTAACGAAGGGATTGCTTCGGTTGAAGCTTCCGCAAAGGTGACTGCGTCACACGTGGAGATGGCCAATAAAGCTGTATCTGCGGCCAAAGGCGAGTTGGTTTCGTCTGCTTCTTCGACGGCGTCAATACTCAGCGACGTTTACAGCCGTGCCACCTCGACGTCTCGTGGCACTCGGAACTCGGCTGGTCAAACCGTAAGTGCAAATGAGGAAATGACGTCGGCTTTGGAGACGATGAAAGGTGCCGTATCCAGGGCATCGAAGGCCACCAATGTGGGAGAAGACCAAACCGCTAACGCTCTCTTCAGACTGGCCGTTACGCCGGGCTTACTTGGCGCAATCGGCAGCAAGGTCGCTGGTGTCAGAATGGGCGCTCAAATGGAAAAAAATTATGCATTCAAGCTGAATGAGGTGGAATCGAAAGTGCTCGACGCCGTAGACTCTGACACGTTGAAGCGAGTTAAGAGTTTTGCTGACCGTGTGAGCCGAGATACAAGCTTCTTGAATTCCATATCAACTGACAGTACCAGCGGTTCTTCGTTCTCTTCAGCGTTGAATCGCAGCAAGACGCGGCTTGATTCCGCAGAGGCTAGGTTCAATGAGGCGGTCACCCGAGCAGAGGAATTTAGGAGTGCTCGTGATTCGGGGGTTGGCGGTACATATAACGTAACCGCTGATCCAGTGAACTCGTATATGTTGTATGAGTTGAATGAGGCTGCGCGCAGGTATCACGGCAATCCGCAGGCAATGGCCGCGCATCTAGCTTCCGGGCTGGGAAACATCTCAGCAACTCCATCCAGGTGGTCTGACGGAACCGCTGTGCCTGCTTCTACTGCAGACGTTAGGCAGTTGCATGGTGCTAATGCGGGCACTGTCCGGGGTGACCACGGTCGGCATGATGGCCCTGGGCGTGGCTCCTCTGGAGGAAGTGGTAGGCCAGGCCGGCCAGGTTCGCCTTCTTCCCGGCCCAGTGCTTCAACCGATACTGATACCGCTCTTTTGCCAGGTGCAATCGCACCTCCGAAAGAATTGGAGGACAGCAATCGGTTCCGTGAAGGCGTCAACAGTGGTGGTGATAAAGGTTTGGCCAATCGCCAGCCCAAAGACTTCGACAAAGATCACGGCATCGTTAGAGACAAGAATGGCCGTCCTTCTATGCAAGGAAGCATGGTCGGGCGTACTGGAGAAATGGTTGTTAGAGATGCAAGCGGTGTTGTAAAGGGAATGGTCAGTGACGTGCAGCGGCAAATTGAGGAAGAAAAGCAGCGCAAACGTCCAAGGTAGCACCTAGTGGTCAAAGTCAATGGCGCTCGTGCGGAGGATAGTGGCTTGGTGACTGATCTTGCGAGAAGTAGAACGCTTCAGTCTCGTCTCGCTGCGTATATGAATTCTTTGCTGATAGCGTCATCAACACAAATGCAGCTATACCAATAATCGCCGCAGTTATGGAACGCGTTGCTGTGTCGAACCCCATGTCTGGAATTAGACTTGCTATCGACACCACTATGGCAATAGCTAGTCGCACCGCTGTTAGCTTCAAACTGTTACGCATGGATCTGCCTCCTGTTGCAATGACGGTTTCTACTTTGAGGTCCTTGGTCTGGGAGATCGTTATGAAGCGAGTCGGTTTCGTGTCAAGGTCCATGCTGGCCTTGTGTGCGATCAGTGTCGCACCGTGCTCAGAAGCAGTGGCGCTCCATGGCAACAAGGCTACCGATGACTCGGTCTGTGACCTCGCTCCTCACACGATCGAGAGGCTATCGCGGAAGGCGTTGGTGCCATGGACCGCTAGCGCCGCGGATCAAGCCGAGGCTTACTTCAGACTAGGTGCCAACTTCATCGTCAAAAACTGCGTTGACAAACAAATCCTCATCCTGCACGGCAGTACTGACAACCAAGTTGATTCGCTTGTTTTGGAGAATATTGCCAATCGCGCGTGCGTAGCAGCCGAAGTACGACGCGCCTCTCTGCCTGTTGAAAGAGCGGGTCGTTCTTCTCAAGGAATCGAGCTTCGTTGTCCTATCGCGAAACATTCACTACTCGGTGCCGATCTGACCGCGCGCGAGAGCAAGGAATCTCTCCGTGCGCTTCTGCTGCGTATGCAGCAGTCCAACCACGCCACCAGCGACGATAAAAAATCTGTCGGTGTTGAGGCGCTTGGTGCACGGGATTGCTCGAAAGTATCGCTTGGAACCGTTGTACTCGGCGGTGCCTCGTCCGGTTGCAAGTGAAATTCACCTTCAATTAACGGGCTAGATCATGACTTCAGACAGATCGAGCGACCATGGCAGTGGTCACGAAAAAGGTCCGGTAGATGACTCCGCTGGATCTCACGAGCGAGACCACTTTCGGCTGATACTTGAATTGGTGCGTGAGATGCGGTCGCAGCGGCAGTCGTTTGAAACTGCGCAAAACTTGGCTGTTTCCGAACGGCGATCCGAGCGCCGCTGGAAGATGATGTTTCAGGCACTCGTCTTTGGTGTGCCCGTATTGCTTGGTATATTATATTTCTTATTTTTTCTTAGCACTACTGGGTTTCAGTGGGGACCGTTTGGAAAAGCGGTCGGCGTTGTTAGAATTGAAGGACCCATTGCAGCAGGTGAGCGTGCATCTGCAGACAAAATAGTTCCCTTGTTGGAGAAGGCGTTTTCTAATGCCAGCGTCGAGGCCGTGGTGTTGTCTATAGACAGCCCAGGTGGAGCTCCGGTTGAGTCAGAGCGCATATATACGGCCATTGGGTTTTATAAAAAGCAGTATCCAAAGCCCGTCATTGCCGTAGTCAATAATCTGGGGGCAAGCGCGGCATATCTTATTGCTCTTCACGCCGACCGGATTGTGGCAGGCAAGTATTCGCTGGTTGGCTCTATCGGGGCAGTCATAGCTCCCTGGCAGCTGGACAAGGCAATCGCCAAGTTTGATGTCTCCCAGCGCGTTTACGCGTCCGGAAAGCTCAAGGCGTTCTTGAATCCATTCACGCCAGTTTCGCCTGAAGTAGATGCGAAGGCGCAAATGCTTGTTGATCAAACTGCCGCGGTTTTTGTGAATGAGGTGAAGTCCCGGCGTTCGTCCAAGTTGAAGGCTGGTGTCAACATCGCGACAGGCGAAGTGTGGCCGGGGCCAGAAGCGCTAGTAGTCGGCCTAGTGGACGAGATTGGTACCTTGGATGAATTCGTCCGGACTAACTTTAAATCTAACGTTTACGATTTCGGTCCGAACACCAGCTCGACGGGATTCCTTGGCCGGGCGGTTCAAGATGCTGTTGTCTCGGTGCTGGAAGGGGTAGCGTTGCGTTCTGGTGAGCTGCAATTGCGGTAGTAGGCGCGGTTTGCATCGTTGAAGAACCTCACACGCTGCGAAGGCTGGTTTAAGAAGTGGCCGTCGACTCGGCGAAGCGCCTCTGGCGCTTGCTTTCTGACACCTCCACCGCTTCGAGGCTGCGCGGCGCCCGATCCTGCACTTGGCGGTGGATGGAGCCGGCCTCGTCCTCCGGCTCCCAGTCGGCTCGCACGGGGCGCCGCGCCACCGCCAGCACGGCCTGACGCTGCGCCGCGTTCAGCAGTTGAAGCGCGGCTGCAGCCGTGTCGTGCTGTGCCATCGCTGCATCGAGCAGGCAGCGCCACTGGCGCACCATGCCCTGCTCGGTGCTGGGCTCGAATAGCGCCGTTGCGCAGATCCAGTACTGCCCCATGGTGGTACCGCCGGCGTCATGCACTTCCAGCGACATCTCGTAGCCCGGCGCCGGGTTTCTCGGCTCGAAGGGCTGCGCCCGCAGCCTGGCCGCGGAGGGCCGCTCGCGGGGCGAACTCGGTGGCACCGGCTTTCGCCACCAACTGATCCAGGCCCTGAGACCGTGCCGGCTCCCGGGACGCGTGAGGTGCCCTGCGCGCCGGGCACCATGCCCCGCTCCTTTCAAATGACGTTGTCCAAATCCGCGCCCGCTGCGGCGGCCTGCTGCCTCCATGCGTCTTGGAAGGCGCAGGCCGCCGTGTACGCGGGTTGCCTCACTGCGCCCGACTGCGCGGTGAGCGGCGAGCACAGCGCGAAGACCTCCTGCATCTCCCCGCACAGCAGCGCCGCCAGGTTCAGCGTGCCGCCCACCTTGGCCGCGAACATCGCCTTTGCGTGCCGCTCTTTCGCCAGGGTGAGTACGCGCCCCTCGGCCGCGCCTACCGCGTGCACGACGCCCTGTAGCACCCCGAAGCGGGCCATCTGCCTCCAGCGCCGCTGGCAAGGAGTGCCCGTCGGCCGTGGCCACATGCACACAGCACCATCGCGTCGACGCGCTGCAGCCGTTCCACGTCCGCCGCGGCGGGCTCGCCGCGCGACGCCAGCTCCAGCCACATGCCCCGGCCGTGCACGCGGACGGCAGCTGCTGCACCGGCCGCGCACGCAAAGCCTGCAGCGACTGCAGCCGGCCAACCTCTACGCCGGAGAGGTCCAGGCCGGTGTAGGACCCGCAACGTGCTGGTGCCGCTGCGGGAGAACACCTCGGTGTCGGAGCCTGCAGCGCTGCGACAGGAACTGCGCCGATTGCAAATCGAGCCCTTCGCCTGGGTCATCAACGGCAGCCTGGCTGCCTCGGGCACCACCTCGCCCGTGCTGGCCGGCCGCATCGCGGTCGAGCGCGTGAAGATGCAGCGGGTGACTGCGCGCTTGGCACCACGGACCTTCGTGGTGCCCTGGTGCGTGCACAGCCGCGCATTAGCGTCGAGGGTAAGCGGTCGCCCTGCGGCGTCCTTCACCGCGGCCTTGCCATCCGAACAATGCCCTCATCGGTAACGCATGAGGAGCGACAAGGATGGAAGCAGGCAGGCAAGTCGTCAGGCGGCGGCGGCTGGACGAGCCGGCATGGCGTGAGGTGCTGCAGCGCTTCGACGGCGCCAGGATGACGGTGGAGGACTTCTGCCGTGCCGAGGGACTGTGCCGCAGCAGCTTCACCCGCTGGCGCCGACGGCTGCGTACGCCGGCTGAGGGTGCTGTGCCGGTGGTGGCGAAGGCGTCCAAGCAGGAGACGCCAACGGCGTTCGTGGATCTTGGGATGCTCGGTAGCGGTGGGAGCGCTGCGCCGCTGCCCGCGCTGGACCTGCGCATCGAGCTCGGCGGCGGCGTGGTGGTGCACCTGGTGCGGCGCTGATGTTCTTCCCCGAGGGCCGCATCCGCGTGTTCCTCTACGGCAAGCCCGTGGACATGCGCAACTCCTTCGACGGCCTCTACGCGCTGGCGCGCCACGGTCTGCAGCAGGACCCGTTGAGCGGGCATCTCTTCGTGTTCGTCAACCGGCGCGCTTCGCACATGAAGATCTTGTATTTTGACCGCAGCGGCTGGTGCGTTTGGGCCAAGCGGCTCGAGGCCGGGCGCTTCATCCGGGACTGGTCCGCGGTGTCGCACCGCGAGATGGACTGGACGGCGCTGAAGCTCATGCTCGAAGGCATCGAGCCTCAGCGCCAAGCCAAGCGCTACCGCCATGGCAGCGCAGTGCCGCCGTCGTCCCCGGTAACATCGGCGTGATGTCGACCACGCTGCCTGCCCGCCCTGTTGCTGCCGCCGATGCGGCCGTGCTGGACGTGCAGCAGCTCGCAGCCCTGGTGCAGCGCCAGGCCGATCTCATCGAGGCGCAGCAGCGCCAGATCGACTGGTTCAAGCGCCAGCTGTTCGGTCGCAAGAGCGAGCGCTTCGTGCCGCCGCCCGACCCTCAGCAGATGCACCTGGGGCAGTTGCTGGGCGAAGCCCCCGCCACGGCCGGGGCCGACGACTCCACCAGCGAGGTCGGCTCGCACAAGCGCCGCAAGCCGCGCAGCGACTTCGCCGATGACGGCGTGGGCGTGTCGTTCTTCGACGAGACGAAGGTGCCGGTTCACACCATCGAGGTGGTCAATCCCGAGGTGCAGACGCTCGCGCCCGAGCAGTACCAGGTCATCGGCGAGAAGGTCAGCTACCGACTTGCGCAGCGCCCGGGGGCGTACGTCGTGCTCAAGTACGTGCGCCCTGTGATCAAGCGGCTCGACACCCTGGCGCTGCACTGCCCCAGTGCTCCCGAGGGCGTCATCGAGGGCAGCCGCGCCGACGTGAGCTTCCTCGCAGGCTTGCTGCTGGACAAGTTCGCCTGGCATCTGCCTTTGTACCGCCAGCACCAGCGCCTGCTCGACGCGGGCTTCAAGCTCAGCCGCGGCTGGCTGACGCAACTGGTGCAGCAGGGGGCGCAGCTGCTGCAGCCGATCTACGACGCCCAGTTCGAGTCCATCCGCCTGTCGCGGGTGAAGGCCATGGACGAGACGCCCATCAAGGCCGGCCGCACAGGCACGGGCAAGATGCGCGCAGGCTACTTCTGGCCGGTGTACGGCGAGCTCGACGAGGTGTGCTTCCCATACTTCGAGTCCCGGCGCCACGAACACGTGCAACAGGCCCTGGGACTGCACAACGTGCCCGGCGCGGTGCTGCTGTCCGACGGGTACGAGGCCTACGGCAAGTACGCCAAGAAGACCGGGATCACCCACGCCCAGTGCTGGGTTCATTGCAGGCGCAACTTCTTCGACGCCCAGAACACCGAGCCGCGGGTGGCCGCCGAGGCCCTGCGCCAGATCGCTGCCCTCTACGAGATCGAGGAGCACATCCGCGATCACAAGCTCAAGGGC